>CAYZQO010000008.1:97589-108207 GCA_964480725.1 uncultured Polyangiaceae bacterium
GGTGCCGCCGGTGGGTACGGTGCCGCCGGCGCCGCCGGTGGGTACGGTGCCGCCGGCGCCGCCGGTGGGTACGGTGCCGCCAGTGCCGCCGGTCGGGACGGCGCCGCCCGTGGGGAGCGCCCCACCCGTCGTCGGCGAGGCGCCGGTGCCACCGGTGGTCCCCGGTGTGGCACCCGTCGCTGCCCCTCCGGTCGCCGCCTGCCCGCCGCTGCTCCCGTCGAACAGATCGTCCGCGTCCGTGTCGCTCCCGCAGCCGACCAGGACTGAAGTGAGTCCGAGGGCGAGAGAAGCGGCGGCCAGTGTTCGCGTCACCATGAAGTGATCCTCCTAGGCTGCAAGCGTCGGAGCGACGCTGCGGTCGCTGGAAAAGCCCCGCATGCTACCAGATGCAATGGGTCGCGACCAGCACGGGGCCGGGGAGCCGAGCGCCGCGGGGACGCGCGCCGAATCGCTGCACGACGATCGTGCGGCGTCGCACGCGGCGCGATGGCAGCGCTGCGGCGACGGGCGCGCGTCACCCCCGACTGCTCACCAGGTTGTGCTTGGTGATCGCGTAGAGCGCCCGGAACCCGTCCTTGACGCCGATCTTCTTGCCCTCGGCGTAGGTGCGCCCGTGGTACGAGACGCCCACCTCGTAGAAGCGGCACCGTTTTCGGGCGAGCTTCGCGACCACCTCCGGCTCGAAGCCGAAGCCGTTCTCGGTGAGGTGGATCTGGCGCAAGAGCTCGGTGCGGAAGGCCTTGTGCCCGCACTCCATGTCCGTCAGGTTCAGATCCGTCATCACGTTCGATAGCAGGGTCAAGAAGCGGTTGCCGACCATGTGCCAGAAGTAGAGCACCCGGTGCGCCTCCGACCCAGCGAACCGGGAGCCGAGCACGACGTCGGCCTTTCCGGTGAGGATGGGCTCCAGCAGCTTTGGGTACTCGCTCGGCGAGTACTCGAGATCGGCGTCCTGGATGAGGGTGATCTCCCCCGAGGCCGCCGCGATCGCGGTGCGCAGGGCCGCACCCTTGCCCTGGTTGGGCTGCCGCTCGAACACGTCGATCGCGTCCGCGAGTTGCTCGCGGCAGATCCGGTCGGTGCCGTCGGTCGAGCCATCGTCGACGACCACCACCTCGAAGCTGACCCCGGGGACGCGGACGGCACGGACCGCCTCGACCACGTCGACGATCGTCGTCGCCTCGTTGTAGGCGGGGATCAGCACACTCACCTTGGTCATGGGGTCGCTCATGGGGTCACTCCACTCCGTCTCGGCCGTCCGGGCCCTGCCCCCGATAGCACGCCCCGACGGGCGCGCCCCTCGACCTGGCTCGCGCGGCTCCAATTTCGCGCCCCGCGCCTTGACCCTGCCGCCGTCGCGTCCGCAGAATCCGGGCCCCGCCGATGGCCGCTCGACCCGCTCGCCGCCCGACGCCCCCGGGGCCCCTCGCGGCCGCGGCGATCGCGGCCGCGGCCAGCGTGCTGATGACCTGGCCGCTCGCCCGCGTCGCGCACGACCACGTGCTGCGGGCGATCTACCACTGGGACGCCTACACCAACGCCATGATCCTGGGCAGCCGGGTCGACGGAGTGCTCGGCCGGGGTTCGCTGTCCTGGTACGACAGCTACTACTTCGCGCCCCTGCCGCGCGCCATCGTCTTCAACGAGAATCACTTCGGCCTGTCGCTGCTCTTCGCGCCCTTCTACTTGGTGAGCGGCGAGCCGCTGTGGGCGTATAACCTCAGTTTGCTGGTGTCGCTCGGCCTGTCGGCGTTTTTCACCTACCTCTTGGTGCGGCGGCTGACGGGCAGCGGGGCGGCGGGGGTGCTGGTCGGGGTCGCCTTCGCGTTCTGCCCCTACGTTCTGTTCGAGGTCGGGCGGATCCAGCTCGTCGCGACGCAGTGGATCCCCGCCTGCTTCCTCTGCCTGCACCGCGCCATCGAGGAGCAACGCCCCCGGGACGTGGCGGCGCTGTGGGCCTGCGCCCTGCTGCAGATCGGGACTTGCCTGTACTACGCGATGTTCTTGATCCCGCTGCTGACGCTGGTGGGCGTCGTGCTGCTCTACCGGCGGCGCCCGCCGCGAAGGCTTCTTGTCCAGCTCGCGATCGGCGGGGCAGTGGCGGCTGTCGTCGCTCTCGGCATGGTCTACCCGTACTTCGCCGTGCGGGAGGCCTTCGACCTCGAGCGCAGCCTCCCGTTCGCCGCCGGCTACGACGGCAAGCTCGGCTTCTTCGCGAACGTCCACGAGACCAACCTCACCCTGACCTTCCTGCACCACCCGAGCCGGATGCGCGGCGCCTACGAGGAGATCGCCTTCCCGGGCTTCACCGCGCTCGCCCTGCTGCTGCTCGCGCTCGGGGTGCCGTTCGGGCGCGCGCTCGCTGAGCGGGGCGCGCGGCACGTCGCGGTGAGGGCGCTGCGCTGGGCGGCGATCGTCGCGCTGGCCTTCGCCGCCACGGTGCTGTCTTTCAGCATGCTCGGGGGGCTGTCGGTCGTGATTGCGGCCGTCCTCTGGCAGGTGCGTTCGGGGGAGCCGACGCCCTTTGCGGGCGAGCGGGGCCTCTATCTGGCCGCACTGCTGCTGGCGATCGCGCTGTTCCTAGGGATCTCGCCGGCGCGGTGGGGGGACGAGCCGATCCGCGGGCTTTACTACTACCTGCACGTCTACTTTCCGGGCTTCGACGGGATCCGCAAGGTGAGCCGCCAGGCGGTGATGACGACCTTCCTCGCCTGTGTGCTCGGGGGCTTCGGCGCGGCGTGGCTGTTCGCGCGGATCCGGCGGCCCGGGGAGATCGCGGTGGCGCTCACGGCGCTGCTCACGGTGACCGCCTGCGAGCTCCGGACCTTCCCGCACCCGATCGAGCGGGTGTGGGCGGGCGCGACGGTCCCGCCCGTCTACCGTTTCTTGGCCACGCTCCCGCCCGAGGAGCTGCTCGCCGTCGTGCCGCAGAGCGAGGGGGTGGGGCGCTTCGCGGGGGACGCGGGCATGGCGCTTCACAACTACCTCGCCCTCCACCACAAGCACCGCTTCCTCAACGGGCAGTCGAGCTTCACGCCGGCGGTGACGGAGCTCGTGCGTCGCGCGCTGCTGGAGCTGCCCGATGAGGCCGCGTGGCGCGTGCTCGCGGCGGTGGGAGCCCGCCATCTCCTGGTCCACGCCGAGGAGCTGCCGCCGCGGCGCCAGGGCCTCCCCGAGCAGCTCCGCGCTGCGCCCGAGCGCTTCGCGGAAACCTTCCGGGACGGGCCACACCGTGTGTTCTCGCTCCGGGGGCTCTCCGATCCCACGCTGGCGCTGCTCGACACCCCGGCCCTGCCCGCGGGCGCCTGGCCGATCGCGGCCGCGGAGCTCCGCGCCCACACCGATCTCGCGCCCGAGCTCACGGCGAGGGCGATCGACAGCGACCCCGAGACGTTCTGGTCGGGGCGCCGGGTGCAGGCGCCCGGTCAGTTCCTCGAGCTCGAGCTCCGGGAGCCCCGCCCCATCGTCGCGCTCGAGCTCCAGAATCGCGGCGAGGTGATGGAGCTGCCGATGTCCTTCGACCTGGCCGTGGCCAAGGGCGGCACCGGCTGGCGCACGGTGGTCGAGCGAGCCGAGCTGCGCCTGTACCGCGACCAGATCTTCTCGCCGAAGACCTTCGTCTTCCGAGTGGTGCTCGACGAGCCCGCGCTCGCCGATCGAGTGCGCCTCACCGTCCGCCAGCCGGTGCCGGGCACGCGGCTGCTGGTGCGCGAGGCTCGCCTCTACGCGGCTCCGTAGCCAACGCGGGTTGCGGCACGGAGCCGTCGCGCGGCGGCGCGACGCCGCTCCTGCTCACCGCCGCGCGATCAGGACCGCCACGAGCACGAGGACCGCCGCCACGGCCGCGCCGATCAGGAGGTCCCGGGTGCGGAGCGGAGCGCGCCCCTTCGTCGCCAGGGGTGGCGCGGGGGTCGGGCTCTCGTCGGGGCGCCGCGCGCGGTCGGGGGCCGTCGCCGCCCGACGGGGGGCGTCGCGCGACGGGTCCGCGCGGCGCGCGCGTCCAGGAGCCGCGTCCGCCAGTCGGGAACGGCGCGGCGCGGCCGCCTCCGCGAGCGGGCGATCCGGCTTGGAAGCCGTGCCCGCGCCCCGCGCGGCCTCCCGCTGCGCGCGCTGGGCAGCCTCGCGTGCGAGCCGGGCTCGCGCGGCGTCTTCCCGCTGCTGGCGCTGTCGCTCGGCGCGGGCGCGCGCCTCCGTCTCGGCCCGCGTCTCGCGCTCGCGCTGCTGCGCCACGAGCTCGGCCTGCCGCTCCGCCTTGCGCGCTGCCTTGCGCTCGCGCTCGCGGGTCTTCGCGTGGGTGCGACGGTCGCGCTCGAGCTGGCGGCGCTCCTTCTTGGATACCGCCGTCGGTCGCGCGGGGGCCGACGGTGCAAGCGGCCCGGTCGCCGTCACCGGGGGGCGTGGGAGGCGGGGGCTGGAGGGGGGAACCCGCTTCGCCGCGCCGGCGGCGGCGGCGGCGGGCGCCGAGGCCTCCCAGGCCGCGTCGAGGTCCTCGAAGTCACCCGGATCGGGCGCGATCGACCGGATCGGCCCCGGGGGCGGGGGCGCGGCTGCGGCCGGCTCCGAGGGCTCGCCCCAGCCGGCGTCGAGATCGAGATCCGTGTCGCTGCCCATGCTCTGCGCGTCGCTCCGGGGTGGCGTGGGCCCCCCCATAGCGGATCCGGAGCCGTCCGCCCAGATCTCGGGCCGGGCCTGGGGGGGCCGGTCCGCCTCCAAAGCAACGATCAGGTTGCCAACGGCAACCGCGCCGCTGAAGACGCACCCCCTCAGAGAGAGGGCGCGTCTTCAGCGGCGCCTGGGGCGAGATCTGCTCCCGATTCAGCACCCCACGCCCTCACCGCACCCTGCGGTGGCTGGGTGGGACCCGGAGGACGCGGGTCCCTAGGTCGTTGATTTTTCGCAGCAATCAACCCGATTGCTGCTCTAGCGGGCCTCCGCCTCGTAGATGTCGGTGTTGCCGCTGCGGTCCGAGCCCCAGAAGACGTGGCGCCGATCCGCGGTCAGGTGCGGGTGCGAGTCGAAGGTGGCCGGGTCGTTGAGGTCGTCGAGCGGCTCGACGCGCACGACGGGGAGCCCCGGCGCCGCGCGGTAGGCCCAGAACAGATCGCCCGCGCCGGCGCGACCGGAATGGAAGAGGAGCTCGCGGCCGTCGTCGACGAGGAACGGCGTGCTGTCGGCGACGTCGGAGTTCACTCCGGACAGGAGCGCGGGAGGGCCCCAGCTCCCGGCGAGCGACGGGCGCACGATCTCGTAGAGGTCGCGCAGATCGCCGTTGCCGATCGAGATCGCCATGCGAAGCTCTGCCACGTCGACCGAGGGTGCGATGGGGAACCCCTCGGCGGTCGGCGACTCGATGGGGAGCAGCTCGGGTGCCCCGAACGGCTCGCCCCGACTCGGCCGCTCCGCGAAGTAGATCCCGAGGGGCTCGCGGCGGGAGTAGAACCAGATGCGCAGGCCATCACGGGAGATCGCCGGGTTCTGCTCGATGCTGTCGCTGTTCAGCTCCGGCACCGGCAGCGGCGGCTCCCAGGACGCCTCGGGCTCCGCCCGGGTTGCCCTCCAGATGTCCTCGCTGCCGCTGCGGTCGGAGAAGAAGAAGATCTCGAGCTGGTCCGCCGTGAGCGAGGGATCCTGATCCTTCGCGTCCGGATCGTTGAGGGCGTCCACGGGGGTAGGTGTGGCGAAGCGAGGGGGCTGCACAATGAGCGCGCCGCCCGCGCCGGCGCCGCCCTCGACGCCCGCCGTCGCGCCGCCGCTCCCGCCGCCGGCGGCCGTGCGCTCGCGGGCGACGATCTCGCGCCGATCCTCGCACCCGAGGAGCGCGAGCCCGAGGCAGACGCCGAGCGCGAGCGGCTTCCACATCGCCGTGACCCTGGCCCCAACGGTAGCACGGTGCCCCTGGGCCCGAAGGCCGGTCGGGCGCTGCGACGTGATCTCGAGGCCCCGGTGACCGGTTCCACCCCGCTCGCGCAACGCCCTGAACGAGCGCCGGCAACGCCGACCGGAGCCGGAGGGCGCCGGTCCGCGGCGCCGCCGTTCGGAAGCAGCCCTCACCTTGCGTAGACTCGAGCTCGTGGCCAGGCCTGCGACCCAATCGGAGCCACCGACGGCGTGGCCGCAGCGGGCGCAGGACCCGCTGCGGGGCCTGGCCCGTCGCGCGGGAGAAGGCGACGCCGGGGCGGTCCGCGAGCTGGTCATGGAACTCGGTGGTCCGATGTTGCGAACGGTTCGTAAGGTGCTTGGGGGCCGACACCCCGACGCGGAGGACGTGGCCCAGGAGGCCGTCCTGGGGCTGGTTTCAGCGCTCGGGGCCTTCCGTGGTGACTGCACGGTGACCCACTTCGCGCACCAGGTCGCCGTGCGCAGCGCCCTGCACGCGCGGCGGCACTTCCGGACGCGCGACAGGGTGGGGGACCAGGAGCTCGACGCGGAGAGCCACGCCGCCTCGGGTGAGGCTTCCCCCCTGGAGGCGGCCATTTCGCGTGAGCGGCGCCGCGTGGTGCGGTCACTGCTCGATCAGCTCCCCGAACCGACGGCGGAGGCGCTCGTGCTGCACTTCATGCTCGGGCACACCGTGGAGGAGATCGCCACCACGGCCAGTGCCTCACCGAACACCATCTGGAGCCGCTTGAAGCTCGGCAAGCGGGCGCTCAAGACCGCCCTCGGTCGCGACGAGCGGCTCCGCGAGCTGCTTCGTGGGAGGGCGTCATGAGGGACTGTCGCGGCGAGCTGCGCGGGCGCGTGCTCCGCGGGCTGGCGTCGGACCAGGAGCAGCTCGCGTTCGAGGCCCACCTCGACGGCTGCGAGAGCTGCCGCTTGGCGCTCGAGGTGATGGGCGACTTCGACCCCGTGGGCGAGGCGGCGCCCGGGGACTCGGAGCGGGTCGCGCGGATGGCCGCGGCGGCGATCGCACGAATGACCGCGAGCCCCGGCGCCGGCAGCGGCTCGGCTCGCCCGCCGCCGCGACATCCCGCGCGTCGGGTCTGGCCGCTCTCGTTGGCCGCGCTGGCGCTGTCCGGCGCCGCGGTCGCGGGCGGCGCCGGCTGGGTTGCGCTGCGCTCTCCGACCCCGCCCGCGAGCCCCGCGGTCGAGGCGGCCCCTCCCGCGCGAACGAGCCCACCGTCCGTCGTCGCGCCGGCACCCGCGTCGGTGATCCCGCCACCGGACGGGGTCGAGGTCCCGACCCGGGCGGCCCCCGCCGCGAAGTCCGCCCCGCCGCTGCCCCCCCCGGCGGACGCCGCCGAGCTCTACCGCGCGGCGAACGAGGCCCGGCGCGGGGGTCGAACCAGCGACGCCATCCGGAGCTACCAGGAGCTGCAGCAGCGCTTCCCGGGCTCCGCCGAGGCGCACGCGTCGCGCGTGTCGCTGGGCGGCCTGCTGCTCCGGAGCGGGGGCGCCGCCGCCGCGCTGGCACAGTTCGACGCCTACCTGCGCGGCGGCGGTCGGCTGGAGGCGGAGGCACTGTTCGGGCGCGGGCGGGCCCTGGAGGCGCTTGGTCGATCGGCGGATGAGGTAGACAATTGGGACACCCTCGTCCGCAAGTATCCCCAGTCCGGCTATGCGACCCACGCTCAGCGCCGCCTCGACCAGCTTCGCTAGTCTGAGTGTCATCGTCGCCGCCCTCGCCCTCGCTCCCGCCGTCGCGGCCCAACCGGGAGCGCCGGGCGAGGCCACCCCGCCGGCGCTCGACGCCGCGCTCCCACCCGAGCCGCCCCTACCGGTCCTGCCCCGCGTGATCGTCACCTCGGTCGGCGCGGAGCTCCCCCCGGCCGCGCTCGAGAGCAGCCTCGGGCCCGCGCTGCGCGCCACCTACGCCCTGCACTTCTCGTCGGCGGACCGCTTCGGGCCCGAGGAGCTGTTCCGCGCGCGCATGGGGTCGACGGCGGCCGTCCACGTCTGGGTCGACACGACGACGCCGGGGCTTGCCCGCCTGTACTTCGCCAACCGCGACGGCACCCGCTACCTGGTGCGGACCCTGGAGCTGTCCGCGCCGGTAGACGAGCTCGGTCGGGAGGCGCTCGCGCAGGCCATCGAGTGGTCACTGCAGGCGCTGGCGGAGGGCACCGCCGGCCTGACGCGAGCCGAAGCCGAGGCGATCTTCTCCAGCCCCGCGGCGCCAACGCCCGTCGCTCCGGCGCCGCGGGCCGAGCCGCGCCGCTCGATCGGCGGCCTCCGCCGCGAGGCGCCGGGGTGGCTCCCGGAGGTGGCTCTGCTGCACGGCTGGGCGCCGGCGTCTCGGGAGCTCATCGCGACGCAAGGCCCCGTCCTGCGCTTGGGTGTCGACCGAATCGCCCGGCGCTACCAGGTGGGGCTGGCCGTGAGCGCACAGTACCGATACCCCCAGCGCCACGCGGAGGCGGGCGTGGCGCTCGAGGTCGAGAGCGTCGCCGCGCGCCTCGACGCGCGCACCCTCGCGACGGGGCTCGTCGAGGGCGCGGGCATCGGGCTGCGCCTGGGCCTCGGTCTCGACGCCGTGTCCGCGACGCCGGAGGCGCTCGACGCGGCTCGGTTCGAGGCGGCGGCACCGCGCACGACCGCCGTGCCGCTGGTCACCGGTGGGCTCGTCTGGCAGCTCCGCGTCGAACCCCGTGTGCGGCTGGAGCTCGGCGTCGGCGCCGAGCTCGACCTCGTCGAGGTCCACTACGACGTCGTCACCGCCGCCGGGACGACCGAGATCCTGGCGCGCTGGCCCGCTCGCCCATCCGCGAGCGTGGGCGTCGCGCTGTTCTAGATCAGGAAGCTCGATCTCGGCGCCCGGACGGCCGCGGGCCGACGCGGGGACGCGCGGGCGGTCAGCGCACGTGGATGTCTGGCACCGGCGGCTCCGCCATCCCCGAGCCGAGGTGGAAGCCGGTGTGCGGAGGCTGGTTGTACGAGGACTGCTCCCAGGTCACCTGCATGCGGTAGGTGGGGTCGTGCATCAGCGTGTAGATCCGCCGCGCCGTGACGGCCGTGGTCGTGTACACGCGCAGGGCGGAGTTGTCCGATTCGCGGACCACCAGCTCCTCACGCCAGTCACCCAGGAGGTCGGCGACCAGGCCGGGGGTGTTCTTGGTCCCGTTGTTCCCAGCGCAGCCGCTCGCGCTCAGCAGGGTACCGCCGCCGTACTTGGAGATCGACGCGCCATCCTGCAGCTCGCGGCTCTCGTCCGCGTCCCAGTAGATGAGGAAGTTCTGCGACGAGGGCTCGCTCCCGACGTTCGAGCCGTCGGCGCAGGACATGAGGTTGCTGGAGGTGGCGCTCCAGAACTCGGCGCCGGGGCTCCCCGGGTGGACGTCCTCGGCGACGCCCCGCCCGTTGTCGTCGCCGCCCTGGGCCTGGGCGTAGATCTGGCAGGTGTCCCCGCTGTGGACGCTGTAGCCGCCGCCCCCCTCGTAGACCGTGAACACGCTGATCCCCCGGCCTGGGACCAGCTCCCCGACGTGCTGGGCGTCACCGTGGCCGCGGCCTGTGGTGCACCGGAAGGTCCCGTCGCTGCCGATGGTCGTGGCGCCGGTGTTGACCTCCTGTGCGCCGTCGCCGTCCATGTCGGCGGCCATGGCCGAGTGGTTGCCCTGACCGGCCGCCGACCGGCCGCTGGCGTCGTTGCTGTCGAAGATCCAGTTGGTGGACAGCTGGCCGTCTCGCCAGTGCAGGGCGGAGACGGTGAGGCGCGTGTAGTACCCCCGTTGCCGGATGAGGCTCGGGCGTCCGCTGGCGCTGCCGCCGTCGGTCACCATGGCCACCCCCGCGTTGTAGCGGTCCAGGCGGTTGCCGTAGTCGTCTCCCCAGGAGCCCACGTTGCCGCGGGGCACCGGGTGGCTCACCGTGGCGAGCTCCGCGCCGGTGCGTCCGTCGAAGACGGTGACGTACTCGGGGCCGCTCAGGACGTAGCCATCGCCGTTGCGGTAGTCGGCGCCGTCGTCGTCGCTCGCCGCCGGGCCGGTGGTGAGGTACGCGCCCGTCCCGTCTCGGGTCCCGGGGGCCGTCTTGACCGCCACCTCGGCGCGCCCGTCGCCGTCGAAATCGTACACCGAGAGCTGGGTGTAGTGGGCGCCCGAGCGGATATTCCGACCGAGATCGATGCGCCACAGCGAGGTGCCGTCGAGCTCGAGCCCCTCGAGGAGGGTGTTGTCGGTGACGCCGGCCTGCGAGTTGTCCTTGGCGTTGGCCGGCTGCCACTTGAGCACCAGCTCGTACTGGCCATCCCCGTCCAGATCGGCGGGGGTGACGTCGTTCGCCTCGTAGGCGCCCGGCGAGGAGAGCGGGATGCGGACGTAGTTCTGCGACCAGGGGGTGACGGGACTCGACTGCGGACACTCGGTGCCGTCGATGACGAGGCTCACGGAGTAGGCGGCCCCGGCCGCGGCGCCCGAGTCGAAGTAGTTGGTGCTGTCGGTCACGTCGGCGACCAGGGCTCCGTCCCGGTAGAGGCGGTAGCTCACCGAGCCGGGCGCTTCGCGCCGGTACTCGTAGCCCATCATGCGCCAGCCCACGTAGTTGCCGTTGCTGCCGCGCACGGCGACGACCCCGCGGTCGAGATCCTCCAGCTGGTAATGGCCGTTGGCGACGACGTCGCAGGTCCCCGGCGCTCCGCCCGCGCCCCCAGTGGCCCCGCCGGTGCCACCCCCGCCGGTGCCGC
>CAYZQO010000008.1:108307-126268 GCA_964480725.1 uncultured Polyangiaceae bacterium
CCCGCCGGTGCCGCCGGCGCCCGTGCCCCCCGTACCGATGCCACTGCAGTCGAAGGCGCCGACGGCAGCGCCGCTCACCGTCAGTCGATCGACGTTGGCCAGCCCTTCGGCGCCCGTCGCCTCGAGGACGAGTCGGTTCTCCCCGGCGGCGAGCGTCACGTCCACGTTCGCCACCGACCAGGTCGTCCAGGCCGACGTGGTGGCGAAGGGCAGGCTGGCGGCGGCCGCGGTCCCGTTGACGAGGAGGGCCGCCGTACGGTCCGCCGAGGCGTTGGCGTAGGTGAACTCGAGCGAGTAGGTCCCCGCCTCGCCGACGGCCACGGCCCACTCGATGCCGGCGCCGACGGCGTTGTCCGTGTTCACGTAGCCGGTCCCGCTGAACCCGGCGTTCGTCGACTCGACGATGCCGTCCATGGAACAGAACCCAAGCTCTCCCTCCTCGATGGTCACCTCGGTCGAGGTGGGACCGTCGCCCGCCCCGCCCGCCGGTGGAGCCCCCCCGGTTTCGCCTCCGGCCCCGCCCGTCGGTGGCGCGCCCCCGTTGCCGCCGTCGGGCGGAGCCCCACCGGTCGCGCCTCCCGTGCCGCCCGCTGGCGGCGTGCCCCCGCTGCCGCCGTCAGGCGGGGCCCCACCGGTCGCGCCTCCGGTGCCGCCCGCTGGAGGCACTCCGCCGGTGCCGCCCGTGCCCGCGCCTCCGGTGCAGACGCCGCCCTGGCAGGCCTGCCCGGTCCCACAAACGACCCCGCACTGCCCGCAGTTCTGGGCATCCGTCGCCAGGTCGGCGCATTTCGAGGCGCAGGCGCTGGTCCCCGCGGGACAATGGCAGCTGCCCCCGACGCACGAGGCGCCGAGCGGACAGGCGCGGTCGCAGACGCCGCAGTGGCTCGCGTTCGTTTGCACGTCGACGCAGCTCGTGCCGCACTGCGTTTCCCCCGGCAGGGCGCAGGAGCCCTGGCAGACCCCGGCCGAGCAGACCTGACCTCCGGCACAGACGGTCCCGCAGGCGCCGCAGTTCTGCCCGTCCCCTCGCAGATCGGTGCAGATCCCGCCGCAGTCGGCGGCACCGATCGGGCATTGGCATCGCCCGGTCACGCAGGTCGCTCCCGCGGCGCAGAGGGTGCCGCAGCTGCCGCAGTGAGCGGGATCTGCGGACACGTTCATACAAACATTCCCGCAGAGCAGAAAGCCGTCCGGGCAAGGTGAGGCCCCGGGGCCACCGCCGGTCTCCGCCCCTCGGTCCGTCGCGTCGCTGAGGCTGCAGCCGACGGTCAGCCCCGCCGCAGCCACGAAGAAAATCACCCTCTGCAGAGTTCGCCTCATGGGAGATCGCTCGCTTTCGATGCCCTGTTGCGCCAAAGCCCCCGATCCGGTCACCCATCGCGCGCTTCTTCAGCGTGCCGCCCGTTTCCGGGGGCGCAAGCTCGCCGGGTAGCCCAGGGGGGCGTCAGCGCCGGAGTGCGCGCGAAGCGAGGACTCGGCTTCGCGGGCGGAGCCGACCGTGGCCCGAGCGCGGGCGGCGCCGGGACCCCCACGCGCTATCGCTCGCTGGGCTCGAGGAGCCGAGAGCGCTGGCGGGTATCGGGCCGATCTCTGCGCACCGGCGGCCCGAGGGGACCGGGCACGGCCGATGGTGATAAGAGGATCGGCCATGGCGGCAGTCTCCAGGACCGCATCGGGGCTCACGCCTAAGGGGCCGTCGAGGGGCGCGTTCATCTGGGCGCTCGCCCTCGCGGCGACGGTGCAGCCGCTCGGCTGCCTCACGCCCCCGGCGGTCAAGTCGGGCGCTGTCGTGGCCGGCGAGGGCGAGGGGGAGTCCTACTGGGCCTCCCAGGGGATAGAGCCCCCGGCGTTCGAGGTGATGGCGGAGCTCGACGCCTGGACCGCGGCCAGCCGGATGAGCCCCGGCATCAACATCGGCAACACCCTGGAGAACACGACCCAGTGGGAGACGGGGTGGGGTAACCCCCTGATCACCCGGGGGTTCGTCGAGGGGCTGGCGGACCTGGGGTTCAAGACCGTGCGCTTGCCGGTGGCCTGGGACACCTACGCCGTGGACGGTCGCATTCGACCAGAGAAGATGCGGCGGGTCGGCGAGGTGGTCGACTGGATCACCGGGGCGGGGATGTTCTGCGTGCTCAACATCCACTGGGACGGGGGCTGGATCGACTCGAGCAACCGGGAGCGCTTCGCCGCGACGTTCGCCACCTTCAGCCCGGAGGCGGCGCGGAAGTATCGCGCTTATTGGGAGCAGATTTCCGGCTACTTCGCGGGCAAGGGAGAGGGGCTCCTCTTCGAGGCCCTCAACGAGGAGACGAACTTCAGCAACGAGGGCACCAGCGCGCAGGCCTACGCGACCCTGACCCGGGTGAACCAGCTCTTCGTCGACACCGTGCGGCAGTCCGGGGGGAACAACGCGCGGCGCCTGCTCATCGTCACAGGCTACTCCACCGACATCGCCAAGACCTGTAGCTCCCTGTACCAGCTGCCGAAGGACACCGTCTCCGATCGTCTCTTTCTGTCCGTGCACTACTACACCCCGTGGCAGTTCTGCGGGCTGACCGAGGACGCGAGCTGGGGCAAGATGATGCCCACCTGGGGCAGTCCGAGCGACGTGGCCGAGCTCGAGCGTCTCTTCCGGATGATGGGCGAGTACAGCGCGCGCGCCGACGTCCCGGTCTTCATCGGAGAGCTTGGCGCGTCCCACGAGAAGGAGCCGGCCTCGCGCGTCCGCTGGATGTCGGCGGTCATCGAGGCCGCGCGCTCCCGGCGCATGGTCCCGGTGATCTGGGACACCGGTCACGACGTCTCCCGCCTCGCCCCCTACGCGCCGAGCGCGGTGCTCGAGCAGGTGCTGCAGACGATGCGTTGAGCGGGGACGCTCGGGAACGACCCACCCCGGGCGCGGGGCGAGCCGCGTCGCTCTCGATGCCCTTTCCTGCCGCACTGCGGCTTCGGCGGCGGCCTGCCGTCGGTCGTCCTCCGCGGCACCAACGCCGGCGTCGCGGTGGCGTCGGGTGTGCGCGTATCGCACTCGGGCGTCAAGAGGCGTCCCGGTGCCAGCACTGGCGGGGTTGTCCACCGGTGAACGCGGGGGTGGCGAAATCCGTCGTCATAATAATGCACTGGCTGCGGATTCCCGTGGAACCACTTTCCAGAGCCTTGCGTCGAACCCGCTGTCGTCTGGTCCCCTGCGGCTCATCGGATGGGGTCGCCGCTTCCTCACGAGGGAGTGCGCGGTCGCGCCCGCTCGGCCACGAGGGTCGTGGCGTCGAAAAACGGAACCCAAGCTGGAGGTCCTGATGAAGCTCGCTGCTCGCTCGTTGACGGTTGTGACTGGGATCTCGCTGCTGGCGCTGATCGGCGCTTGCGGCAAGGACGACGAAGAGAAGCCCCCGCCGCGCTGCGGCGACGGGAAGGTCGACGCGGCCGAGGAGTGCGACGACGGGAACCTCAGCGATCTGGACGAGTGCCCGACCACCTGCCTCGAGGCCCGCTGCGGGGACGGGTTCGTCCAGGACGGCGAGGAGGCGTGCGACGACGGCAACTTCGACGACAACGACGCCTGCACCAACGCTTGCGAGCTCGCGGCTTGCGGTGACGGCATCGTCCAGGTGGGGGTGGAGGCGTGCGACGACGCCAACGCCGACGACACCGACGGCTGCCGCAGCGACTGCGCCCTGCCGAGCTGCGGGGACGGCGTGGTCCAGGCCGGCGAGGAGTGTGACGACGGCAACCTCAGCAACGTAGACGCCTGTCTGACGACCTGCCTCGAGGCCCGCTGCGGAGACGGCTTCGTTCAGGACGGCGAGGAGGAGTGCGACGACGGCAACTTCGACGGCCATGACGCCTGCACGAACGCGTGCGAGCTCGCGGCTTGCGGGGACGGGATCGTGCGCGCCGCAGTGGAGGCGTGCGACGACGGGAACGACGACGACACCGACGGCTGCCGCAGCGACTGCGCCCTGCCGAGCTGCGGGGACGGCGTCGTGCAGGCCGGGGAGGCCTGCGACGACGGCAACGTCAGCAACGCGGACGGGTGCCTCACCACCTGCCTCGCCGCGAGCTGCGGCGACGGGTTCGTGCAGGACGGGGTGGAGGCGTGCGACGACGGCAATTTCGACGCGAACGACGCCTGCACCAACGCGTGCGTGCTCGCGGTCTGCGGGGACGGGATCGTGCAATCTGCCGTGGAGGCGTGCGATGACGGGAACGACGACGACACGGACGGTTGCCGCAGCGACTGCGCGCTGCCGACCTGCGGCGACGGCGTCGTTCAGGCCGGGGAGGAGTGCGACGACGGCAACGTCAGCAACGCGGACGGGTGCCTCACCACCTGCCGCGCGGCGAGCTGCGGCGACGGATTCGTGCAGGCCGAGGAGGAGGAGTGCGACGACGCCAATGCGAGCGACCGCGACGGGTGCCTGACCACCTGCCTCGCCGCCACCTGCGGTGACGGAGTGGTGTGGAGCGGAGTGGAGGAGTGCGACGACGACGACGAGGACGTCTGCACGGCGTCTTGCCTCCTGGCCCGCTGCGGCGACGGGATCGAGCAGGCCGGCGAGGCCTGCGACGACGGCAACACCGACGACACCGACGCCTGCCTGACCACCTGCGTGGCTGCCGCCTGCGGGGATGGCATCGTCCAGACCGGCGAGGAGTGCGACGACGGCAACCTGACCGACGGCGACTGGTGCGACGCCGCGTGCACGCGGGAGTGCGAGGGGCTCTCGAGCCTGGGCGACGCCCGCGCGCTCGCGGGCGACAGCTGCTACGTCTATTTCGGCATGGCATCGCCCTGGGGCGACGCGGAGGCCACCTGCGCCCTGCTCGGTGCTCACCTCGCCGCCATCGGCTCGGAGACAGAGAACGCGGCCGTGGTTGCGGTCGCCGCGGCGAACACCTGGCTCGGTCTGACCGATCAGTACGGTGAGGGCGCGTTCGTCTGGTATGGAGGCCCGGACCAGATCACCGTCCCCACCTACACCAACTGGGCCGCGACCCAGCCCGATGACGGGCCCGACAGTGCCGGCGACTGCGCCGCCCTGGTGGTCGCGGACGGCACCTGGATCGACGACGCCTGCGCGACCGAGCGGGGCTACGTCTGCGAATACGAGTGGTAGTCGGCGAGGGGCCGCGGAGCCGGCGCCCTGCGGGGAGCCGGCCCCGCGCGTCTCGGTGCTCGCGGGTGGCACCCGACTCGTCAATCCGAGGCGGGGGCTGCCCGGTCACGGGGGGCACGAACGGTAGTCGGTGGGGGTAGCGGCAGCAGAAAGCGAGTAAAGACGATGGGCATCCGGCGATCGAACCAGGCTCTGACCGTTCGGGGGGGCGCGTCGCGCGGCCTGTCCCCTTCTCTGCTCGGGGGCGTGCTCTGGGGCGTCCTGCTGAGCGTGGCCGCCGGGTGTGGCCGCGACGACGAGGAGCCGCCCGCGCCCCGCTGCGGGGACGGCGTGGTGCAGGACGGCGAGGAGTGCGACGACGGCAACCTGAGCGACGGCGACGAGTGCACCACCCGCTGCCTCGAGCCGCGCTGCGGCGACGGGATCGTTCAGGAGGACGAGGCCTGCGACGATGGCAACTTCGACGAGCACGACGCCTGTCTGAACGACTGCTCCTTCGCCGTCTGCGGCGACGGGGTCGTGCGCCGTGGGCTCGAGGTCTGCGACGACAGCAACCAGGAGGACGGCGACGGTTGCCGCACCAACTGCGCTTTGCCGACCTGCGGGGACGGCGTGGTGCAGGTGGGTGAGGAGTGCGACGACGGCAACCTGAGCGACAGCGACGAGTGCACCACCCGCTGCCTCGAGCCTCGCTGTGGCGACGGAATCGTCCAGGGGGAAGAAGCCTGCGACGACGGGAACTTCGACCCGGACGACGCCTGCCTGAACGACTGCTCCCTCGCTTACTGCGGCGACGGGCTCGTGCGCCGTGGGCTCGAGGCCTGCGACGACGGCAACCAGGACGACGGCGACGGTTGCCGCATCGACTGCGCCCTGCCGACCTGTGGGGACGGCGTGGTGCAGGCGGGCGAGGAGTGTGACGACGGAGATCGGGACGACACCGACGACTGCACCCATCTCTGCCTCGCGCCTCGCTGCGGGGACGCTGCCGTGCAGGCGGAGGAGGAGTGCGACGACGGCAACTCCAGCGACCAGGACACCTGCCTGAACGACTGCACCCTGGCTGTTTGCGGCGATGGGTTCCTGCGGCTCGGGGTCGAGTATTGCGACGACGGCAACCAGGACGATGGCGACGGCTGCCGGAGCGACTGCGCGGCCACCCGCTGCGGTGACGGCGTGGTGCAGGACGACGAGCAGTGCGATGACGGCAACGACGACGACGGCGACGGCTGCCTGTCGACCTGCGTGCTCGCCACCTGTGGAGACGGCGTGCTCCGTGGTGGCGTCGAGGAGTGCGACGACGGCAACCGCCTCGACGGGGACGGCTGCGCGAGCGACTGCACCCTCCCGAGCTGCGGGGACGGCCTGGTTCAGTCCCCCGAGGCGTGCGACGACGGCAACGCCAGCAACACCGACGCCTGTCTGAACACCTGTATCCGCGCCACCTGCGGCGACGGCTTCCTCCAGCCCGGGGAGGCGTGCGACGACGGCAACGCCGCCGACACCGACGCCTGCCGTTCGGATTGCACCGCTGCGGCCTGTGGGGACGGCACGGTGTGGGCCGGGGTGGAGGCCTGCGACGACGGCAACACCCTGGACGGAGACGCGTGTCGCAGCGACTGCACCCTGCCGGACTGTGGGGACGGCGTGGTGCAGGAGTTCGAGGGTTGCGACGACGCCAACGGTGACAACACCGACGGCTGCCTGCTGACCTGCCGCGCCTTCGACTGGTGCGAGGGTTTCGCCATCACGGCGGTCGAGCCCCCCGTGATTTGCAGCACGGGCTCGGCGCCGGAGGAGCTCGTCCTCACCGCCGCGGGGCGCGGCTTCCTCGAGATCGAGGGCGCGGGACCCACGGTGACCTGGGACGGCGTCGAGATCCCGGCCGCGGTGGTGGACGCCACCTGCGCCCCGGTGTCCGGCGCGCTCGTCTCGGCCCGGGCTTGCGGCTCGCTCAGCGTCGAGGTGCCGCTCGGGGATCCACCGCCGGTTGGCGACTACGAGCTCGTCGTCACCAACCCGGTGACCCAGGGCTGCGCCGACACCGCGGCCTTCAGCGTCGCCCCGCCGCCTACGGTGACGGGGGTCACGCCGGGTCAGGTGTGCGCGGACCTCGAGCTCACCCTCGAGCTAACCGGGAGCGGCCTGGCTGCCGGGACCCAGGTGAGCCTGGTGGATTCGGTGTCGAGCGCGAGTCAGACCGCCACCAGCGTGACGGCCGGCGACGACGGCACCACCCTGCAGGCCGTCTGGGACACGGGCCTGCCCGCGGGCACCTACGATCTGCTCGTCTCCAACGGCACGGGCTGCGAAACCACGACGCTGGCGGCGCTCGTCGTGCTCCCGCGGCCGATCATCTTCTTCATCGACCCGCCCGTCATCTACAACGCCCTCGATTTCCAGGCGACGCTCTACGTCGCCAACATCAACGGGGGTGACGTGGCGTCGGTCGAAACCCGGAGGGTCGGCACGAGCTCCTTCCAGACCCTCTCGCACGTCTACGATCCCAGCGAGCCCTCCCAGGTCCAGGCGACCTTCCCCGCCAACCTGGTCGGCGTCGACGAGCAGTTCGCCTACGAGGTCACCCTCGAGGACGCCAACGGTTGCCCCGCGGCGCTCAACGGCGTCACCGATCTCACCCAGCGAGTGACGATGGCCGACTTCACCGTCGAGCCTCCCTTCGGCGGGACGACGACGAACACCCCGGTTTCGGTCGTCATCGACGATCCGACCAGCGGGGAGCCGTTCCAGGAGGTGCCCCGCGTGTACCTCAACCCCACCGGTGGCGGCGCCCTCGCGCGAGCCCTCACCAGCGTCGGCTTCCTCGATGAGACGGAGCTCTCCGCGCTGGTGCCGGCCGGGCTCGCCGCGGGGACCTTCCAGGTCATCGTGGTCAACCCTGACGGGACCGTGGGCGTCAGCGATCCACCGATCCCGGGTGGCTTCACCGTGCATGGGAGCCCGCCCCCCGTCATCGACAGCATCACCCCGGGCTCGATCCGGGTCGAGGGGAGCGACGACGCCTTCCGGACCGTGTACGTCTTCGGGCGGAATCTGGCCGAGGTCACGGGCATCTCGCTCATCTGTCAGGATCCCACGGGCGCCGAGGCGACCTACGCGGGATCTGTGCTCACGCCGATCACCGGCGGGCTGACCTTCCTCGCGCCGAGCACGGTCACCTTGAACTCGATCTGTGTGGTGCGCGCCACCAACGCCGAGGGCGCCTACGGGGACTTCTCCGCGCTGGTCGCGCTGAACGGTGCGGAGAACATCCCGGTGAGCGAGGCGGTCGAGTCGACCATGACGACCCCGCGGCGGGCCCCGGTCGCCCTGGTCGGCAGCCTCAACACCACCGCGCGCTTCCTCTACGCGATCGGGGGTGACGCTGGCGCCGCGGGCTCGGCGCTCGCCAGCGTCGAGGCCATCGGGCTGAGCCCCTTTGGCGATCCCAAGGGGACGTTCGTCCGTCGCCCCCTCGACCTGCCCCAGGCTCGCACCCTGGCCCAGGGCGCGACGATCGGTCGCTTCCTGTACGTCATCGGGGGCGACACCGGAGCCGGCGCCGTCACCACCGGTTACCGTGCCGAGGTGCTCCGCGTCGAGGACGCGCCCCAGATCACCGGGGATCTGACCATCGCCCTCGATCCGGATGGGGTTGGGCCGGGCCTCTGGTACTACCGCGTGAGCGCCGTCATGGACGCCGCCGACGCCGACAACCCCGGCGGCGAAACCCTGCCGAGCGAACCGCTGCCCATCACCGTTCCGGTGTGGGCTCCGGAGGACTTCCAGATCACGCTGCGCTGGAGCCCGGTGCCGGGGGCCGCGGGCTACCGGATCTATCGCAGCCCCGAGGCGGGCGATCCGCTCTCCGCGGCGGCCCTGATCGGGACCACCTCGGCGGGGGATCCGGCCAGCACCGCCGACGACGTGCTCGCGCTGACCGACGACGGCCTCGTGGCCGGCGCGGCGCAGCCGCGGGTGCTGGGCGATCTCGGCGAGTGGATCGCGCTCCCGGCGCTCGGTACGGCGCGCGCGGACTACGGGCTCGCGGTCGCGACCGACCCCGCTGACAGCAGCGTCCGGCACGTCTACGCCCTCGGTGGGGTCGACGCCGCGGGTGTCGAACTCGGCAGCTTCGAGTTCTTGACCATCACGCTCGGCGCCGACGGCTCGCACACGGTCGGGAGTTGGACGGCGGGGGCCAGCGCCTTCGGCGCCAAGCGCTCGCTGGCGGGCTTCGCCCTCAACTCCGCCGTAACGCCGATGATCGATCCCTTCACCGCCACCTGGATCCTCGCGGGTCCGGGCACGAGCCCCGCCTCCGGTGCCGCCGCTTACGACGTCAGCCGCTTCCAGACGGCCGCGGTGCAGGCGGGTGGGCAGCTCGCCGCCTGGACGGGGGCCAACAACCAGAGCATCGACCGGCGGAGCTACGGCGCGGTGGCTGTGTCGAACCAGGTCTTCCTGATGGGTGGGAGGACGGCGGTCGATCTCGCTGCCGATCGGACGAGCGGGATGATGCTGACCGCTACGGGCGACGTCACGGGCGAGATCGTCAGCATCAACAACACGCCGGGCGATCTGGTGACGGCGCGGGAGTACGTCGGCAGCGTCCTCGGCAGCGGGCGCATCTTCCTCGTGGGCGGCAACACCGCGGGCGGCGTCACCGCCACCATCGAGAGCATGCCCTGGTAGCCCACCGTTGCCGTTGGTGTGAGCCCGTGCCCGGGGAGGTCCCGCGGCACGGGCTCTCGCTTTCGCGGCGGCCGGCCGTCACTCGGGCGGGAGGTGGAACGTTCGGCGCCGCGTCGCCGTCTCCGCTCAGCCCCCCGAGACGATCGCTAGCGACTCCTTGAGGCCGCTCATCAGGAAGTGGGCGCCGATGGCGCCGATGAAAATCTGCAGGATGCGCGACAGCGCCAGCGCGCCGAGCCGGCCGATGAGGCGGTGAAGCAGCGCCGAGGCTTGCAGGATGACCCAGGTCGCGCCGAAGACCGCCACGATGCTGGTGGTGGCGATCAGCGTCCCGTCGCGGTTCAGGATCAGGATCGCTGTGACGACCGCCCCGGGACCGACGAGCAACGGCACCGCGAGTGGGACCACGCCGTACTCCAGCACGTCGTCGCCCTTGCCGAGCCGCTGCTCCTGCGCGCCGAAGGCGACGTTCCGGACCGCGATCACGGTCAGCATGATCCCCCCGGCGATCTTGAACTCGGCCATCTCGATGCGGAAGACCACGTCCATCACCCACTGCCCAAAGAGCGCGAGCAAGAGCAGCGTCACGAGCCCCGTCACCGTCGCCGTGTGGAACAGGCGCCGCCGCGTGGGACGATCGAGCGCGGTCACCAGCTCGGCGAAGAGCGGGAGGTTGCCGAGGGGGTTCACGATCGCGAAGAGCGCGAGGAACGCGTTGATCCAGCTCTGCATCGCCATCTGGCGATCTCGCTCGCTAGGCCATCGCCGCCCTGGCCGCAACCGTGTTCGTCGCGCCGCGCCCGCTGAGCTCCGGCGCCTTTTCGGCAGGCTCGTCGAGACGGGCCCGGTGAAGGCGAGGACGAGGCCTCGCTTGCCGAGTAGGATCCGGGGCAACGAGCCCCTCTATGTGCGCCGCCACCGGCCGCCGCCTCGCCCCCATGCCGCTCGGGGCGTCCCTGGTCCACTTCGGGCTGCCGGCGCTCGGCCTCTTCGGGGTGACCCGCTGGGGGATCCCGGCGCTCCTGCGAGCGGGGGTGGCCCCGATGACGGCGTGGTACCTGGCGGGGCTCGCCGTGTTCGCGCCCCTGCTCGTGATCTCCCTGGGTCGGGCGCGCCGGGAGGCCGGGGGAGAGCCGGGGGCCGTCGCGCGGCGGCTGTGGCTCCGCCGGCCGAGCCGTGCCGAGCTTCTCGAGGCGGGGCTCGTGCTGGCGGCCGTGCTCGTCGCGAGCGGCGCGGTGTTCGGTGGCATGGCGCTCGGGGCGCGCGCGCTCGGGGCGCCCACGCCGTCGCCGCTGCCGCCTTTCCTCGTGGGCCTCGACCTCGGGCGAGGGACGGGATCGGCGCCGCTGATGGCGCTGTGGGTACCGTTCTTCTGCTGCAACATCTTGGGCGAGGAGCTCTTCTGGCGCGGGTACATCCTGCCGCGCCAGGAGCTCGCCTTCGGCCGGCACGCCTGGGCGCTCAACGGCGCCCTCTGGGCGGTCTTCCACCTCTCGTTCGGGGGGTCGCTGCTGGTCCTGCTCGTCCCGCTGCTGGTGGCGCTGCCGTGGCTGGTGCAGCGCCGCCGGAACCTCTGGCTCGGCGTGCTCCTGCACGGCGTCTACAATGGCATCCCGTCGCTGCTGATCGCGAGCGGGCTCCTTCGGTGACCGGGGCGTGCGGGGTGGTGCCTGCGGCCATTCGGGTCGCTCACAGTGGGTACACCGCCACCTGCGTGAAGCGACCACCGGGCAGCGAAGCGCGCTCAACGCGTCGGCTGGTGCTCCCTCGGCGCACTCTGCCTCGTGATGCTCGCGGTTGAGGTCGCAGCAGCTCGGCGCGAAGCCCGCGCCGCGATGCTGTCGCTCGTCGTTCACGGGCTGCCTGGGCGGGCCGTGCCACACCGTGACAGCGGCGCCCGGGAGCGGGCGGGCGCCGCGCCGCCCCGGTGGGGCCCAAGGCGGCGTGATCGCTCCGCTCGCCCACCAGCGGGGCTCGACGGTGGCGGTCGGCGTACCTAGGCACGGGGATTGCAAAAGCACGAGTGGCGCTCGCCGCCTCCCCGCACTTCACCGCCATCGGCGGGGGACCAGGGGGCTCAGGTTGGACCGGCGCCGAGCTTGGAGCCAAGGTGAAGAACGTGAATGCGAGGACCATCGGTGCGCTGATCGGGGCTGCTCTGCTGCTGGGCGGCTCGGTGGCCGTGGCAGGGTCCGACTCCGTCTGGCAGCGCCTTCGGGGGATCCATCCGCGCGCCGAGCAGTACTCGGTCGCCGTGTCGGACTCGCGGATCAAGGCCGGCGGGGCTCGCGCCTTCGTCAAGGCACCCATCGCGACGACGACGGCCGTCGTGACCGACTACGCGAACTACCCGGTGATGATCCGGCGCTTCGAGCAGGCCGAGGTCGTCGGCAAGCACGGCGACCAGACGGACGTCGCCGTGCGCGTCCCCATCCTGAACGGTCGCGCCCGGGTGAAGGGCACTCTGCGCTTCGATCCTCCGCGGCAGGTCGGGGACGAGACGGTGATCGTCGGCCGCATGATCAACGGCAACGTGAAGCGATTCGAGGCGACCTTCCGCCTGAAGAAGGTGGACGACGCCAACACCCAGCTCAGCCTCGAGATGCTGATCAACCCATCGTTTCCCGCGCCGGGCTCGCTGGTCACGACGGAGACGGCGGACGCCGCGGACGGCACTGTGCGCCGGCTGCGCGGCTTCTCGGAGCGACGGTTCGTCGCTGGCAAGGGCTGAGGCGCGGTCATCACCGACCGTGAGCGCCGACGGTCGGGCGGGGCTGGAATCCTCGCGACGCCGCGTGTACCGTCCGAGTCCTCATGTCACCCGTGCGCCGGCGTCCGGTCGGGGGTCCTTTCCAGCGGCTGCTCCACCTGGGCAAGAGCCGCTACTGTCCTGCGTGCGGCGCCCACACCCGCGCCTTCGTGACCTACGGCTCCCCACCGCGGCCGGACGCTCGTTGCCCGATCTGCCACAGCCTGGAGCGGGAGCGCGCCCAGGTGCTGACGATCCGGCGCCTGATCGCGCCGCGGTTCGCGGGGGGCGCGCCGGTGCGCGTCCTGCACGTGGCACCCGAGGCGGGGGTCGAGCGCGCGCTGCGAGCGATCCCTGGCGTGGTCTACCTCAGCGGCGACATGGCGCCCGGTTGCGCCATGCAGGTCGTCGACTTGACCGCCCTGCAGTTCCCGGACGGGGCCTTCGATCTGATCTTCGTGAGCCACGTCCTCGAGCACATCGAGGACGACCGGCGAGCCATGGCGGAGATGCTACGGGTGCTCGCGCCGGAGGGCGTGGCATTCGTCGAGGTGCCCGTGCTGCGCCAGACGACGATCGAGGATCCGAGCGTGCGGGATCGCGCGGGCCGCAAGTCGGCGTTCGGGCAGTCTGACCACGTCCGCGTCTGCGGGTCCGACTACGGGGAGCGCCTGCGCGAGGCCGGCTTCGCGGTGCAAGCGCTCTCCGTGCGCGAGCAGTTCTCGGCCGCCGAGATAGCGCGCTCCCGGCTGCTGCTCGAGTTGCCCGAGGCCGCGCGTCGCGCCATGCCGAGTTGGTACGAGCGCCACTTCGACGTCGCCTGGCTGTGCTCGCGGGGGCCGGGAGGCGCAGTGTCGCCAGGCGTCGCCTGAGCGGGGTGAGCCCCGCGACCACCAAAGCCGCCTCGAGCCGCACCGAGGGCCGGATCGGCGAAGGAGTCAGGGCTCCGTGCGGGAGCTGCACGTGCCCGTCCACGTGGCGTCAGGCTGGCAGGACATGGTGCTCGGGCTGCAGTCGTTGCAGCCCACGCACCGGTCCGCGTCGGAGAGCCACCCGCGGGTTGGCGCAAGGTCGAGGTTTCGCCACCGCAATTCGAGGGCGTCGAGGCTCCCGTGGCACAGCGCGGCGCGCTGTCACGGAGCCCCCGCCCCGTGCGACCACCGGATGGCATGGATGGAACGCAACGCGACGCGGCTCGAGTGAGCCATCGGGGCTGGGTCCTCGGCCTGGTCCTGCTCACGTACCTCGGCGCCGGGCGCTGGCTCGCCGCACGGTTGGGGCCGTTCGTTCCCGGCGCGGGCACGCTGGTCCCGCCTCTCCTCCTCCTCGCGCTCTGCCTGCCGGGGTGGGTTGGCCGGCCCGTTGGCGCGGCGAGCGCGAGGCGCGCCGCGCTCCGTCCCGCTCGCGCGACGATCGCGGGGGTGGTTGCGGTGGGGGCGGGGTACGGGGCGCTCCGGCTCGCGCAGGGCGCGCACACGGACGCGGCTGCCGCGGTTGGGATCACGCTCGTGGTGCCGCTCGCGGAGGAGCTCTACTTTCGCGGCGCGCTGCTCGACGAGCTGGTCCGCACCCGCGGCAGGACGTCGGCGGTCGCGGCGGTCGCGCTGATCTTCGCGCTCACCCACGCGCCGGCAGCGCCGGCGCGGCTGCTCGCCATGGGCGCGCTCTCGGTTGGGCTCTCCGGCCTTGTGCTCGCCACGGGTACCCTGCGCTGGGCCGTGCTGGCGCACGTGCTGTGGAACACGGCGTCGCTCGCGCTCGCGCCGGGCGCGCTGGGAGCGGGAGGGGACGATGCTCACGGGTAGCGAGCGCCTCCGATCGGCACCACCGACCCTCCGCGAGCGCCGCGGCGAGAGGACCCTGCTGGTCTGGGGCGAGCTCGGGCAGTGGATGGTGGTGGACGACGAGGTCGTCGCGCTCCTCGGTCGATTCGACGGGGAGCGCCGGCTCGAGGAGGCGGCGCGCGGCTTCATCGGCGTCAGGCCCGTGGTCAGCGAGCTGCTGTCGCGCCGGATTCTCGCCGAGCCCGGGCGCGGCGCGCCTGCGGACGCGGCCGCGGCCGCGTCCGCGCCGCTGCTCGGCAACGTCACGCTCAACGTCACTCGACGGTGTAACCTCCGCTGCGCCCACTGTTACGTCGCCGGGCCGCAGGGCCCCGAGCTCCCGGTCGAAACCCTGCTGGCGGGGCTCGAGGGGATCGGCGCCGTCTGTCACCCCGGGGCGAGCCTCATCCTACTCGGCGGGGAGCCGCTGCTCGACGTCGATCGCCTCCGGCCAATCCTCGCCTGGGCGCGGCGGGACTTCGAGCGGACCGTCACCCTGTCGACCAACGGCACCCCGGTGACCCCCGAGCTGGCCGCGCTCCTCGCCGCGCACGCGGTCGAGGTGCAGGTTTCGCTCGACTCGCCCGACCCGGCCGAGAACGACGCGCTCCGCGGCCCCGGGGCGTTCGTGGCGGCGACGCGCGCGGTGTGCCTGCTCGCCCGGGCGGGGGTCAGGGTGCTCGTGAGCATGGTGTACACGGCGCGCACCTACCGGCGCCTCGAGGCGCTGCTCGAGGCCTGTCGCGAGCTCGGCGCCGAGGAGGTGCGCTTCATGCCGCTCCGCGGCCTCGGGCGCGCGCGGGACCTGCTCGAGCAGGTCCCCGATCAAGCAGTGGTGTTCGAGCACGTGCTCGACGTGCTCGGCCGGCGGCCGGAGCTGCGGAGCCTGCTCGGCCGCGGGTACTTCGCGAGCCTGGTCCGTGGCTGCTCGCGCTCCAGCACCCGCCCCGGCTGTGGGATCGGTACCGACACGCTCCTGGTGGACGCCGACGGTGCCGTCTACCCCTGCCCGAACCACTGCGCGCCGGCGTTTCGCCTGGGCTCGGTGGCGGAGCAGCCCCTCGCGCGGATCTACCGCGACAGTCCCGAGCTCGCGCGGCTGCGCGCCGACTACCGAGTGGAGCGCTACGACGACTGCCGGTCTTGCGCCTTTCGCCGCTGGTGCGCGGGCGACTGTCGCGGCGAGCTGCTTGCGCGGGGCGGGAGCGCGAGCGGGCGGGCGCCGCACTGCGCGGAGCTCCAGCGCGTGTACCGGCGGATCCTCTGGCTGCTGGCCGACGGGGATCCGCGTGTTCTCTCCCTCGGCCGCCCGCGCGACGGAGCCGGCTCTGCATCGGATGGGCGGGTCACTGCGAGAGGAGGATCATCATGAGGATTCTAGCGTCGAGTCTAGCGGAGGTCTTTGGCGAGGTGCTGCACCCCGGTTACGGGCACTCCCCGACCTGGAAGCCGACCCCGTTGCCGCAGGAGATGCTACCGGTCACCGCCGAGCCGACGCTGGCGCTCGATCTCGACGCCGCCCTCGCGCTCGCGGAGCCGCCAGCGGTCGCGGCGACGCGCGTGCCGAGCGGAGCGTCGAGCCGCGAGGACGAGTTCGTCGCTGTCGCGCCCCGCGTCGACTCGAGCCAGCACCAGCCCGAAGAGCTCGTCTCTCGCGTCGCCGCGGAGCTCGACGGTATTGGGTCGTGGGGGGCGGCCCCCCTCGCCGCCTCGCTGGCCCTCGCGGGTTTCCTCCTCCTCCCGCGCCGCGTCCGGCCGCGTGCCCTCGCCCGCACCGCCCTCGGGGCGCTCGCGATCGGGCTCGGGTGCACGGTCGGGCTGCTGCACGCGGAGTCGGCGGCGCGCGACGCGGCGCCCCTTCCGGCGCCCGCGTCTGCGACCGTGCCCGCGTCGGCGACGGTGCCGGCCTCGGCAGCAGCCGCGACGGAGGGGGCGGGGGGCGCCCCCCGCTTCGCGCACCCCCGCGAGGCGACGCTGGCGATCCTCTACGGTCTGCTCTGGGATGGCCTGGTGACGACGCCGTTGCCCAAGGACGAGCAACGGGGACATCGCCCGTTCCGCGGCCTCGACGAGCTCCGCGGCGAGCTCGCCTTCCCGGTGTCCCCGCTCACCCCCGGCATGGCGCACGCCCTGTCGCGGCCGGAGCTCGACGGTTGGGGGCGACCGTTCGTCTTCGCGGCGAAGGGGACCGGGGACTACACCGTGACCAGCGCGGGCGGGGACGGCCTGCCAGCCACCGGGGACGATCTCGTGCTTTCGGTGGACAAGCCCTTCGATCCGAGCTGGGCGCGTCATCGCCAGGCGCTCTTCCTGCGGCGCCAGGGGGACGCGATGCTCGTCTTCTACCACCGGCACGCCTTCGGGCAGAAATGGTGGCGGATGGGGTATCACCATCGCCAGCTCGCACGCGAGCTCACTGGAACGGAGCTCTTCGACGTGATCGAGGAGCGACAGCTCTACCCGGTGTCCCGGCGCACCGCGCTGCGCGCGCGCTTCGACGGGCTGGCCGCGTCATCGAGCGCCACTGTGCTCGTGTTCTATCCGCGCCGGGCCATGATCGGCAGCGGGACGCTCGGCCTCGACTTCTCGCACATCCACCGCGAGCCCTGGGCGGGCTTCTGAGCGCGCGCCACGCTCGCGCAGTCGGGGGGCCAGCGGTGGGGGAGCAACTCTGGTCGAGTGCGGGCCGACTGGGGCGTGTCGTCGCGGGTCGCGGCGAGGCGCGGGCGATGGTCGATTCACCGCACGACAAGCTGTTCAAGGAGGCGTTCGGATCGGTGCCGGCGATGGCGGCGCTGCTGCGGAGCGTGCTGCCGTCGTCGATCGCGGCGCGGGTGGATCTCGGCACGCTGAAGGCGGTGCCGGGGTCGTTCACGGACGCGCGGCTGGCGGGGTCGGAGAGCGATCTGCTCTTCTCGGTCGAGCTCGAGGGGCGGCCGGCGCTGGTGTACGTGCTGGTGGAGCACAAGAGCGGCCCGGACCGCTGGGTGACGTTCCAGGTCCTGCGCTACGTGGTGCGGATCTGGGAGCGGGTGCTCGCGGAGTCGCCCTCGCCGTCGGTGCTGCCGCCAGTGATCCCGCTGGTCGTGCACCACGGGGAGGTCCCGTGGGCGGGGCCGACGCGGCTGGTGGAGCTGCTCGATCCGGTCATTGTCGCGGTGCCGGAGCTTGGGCGGCTGGTGCCGGATTTCGCGGTGCTTCTCGACGATCTCACGGTGGCGACCGACGCGGAGCTCGAGGCGCGGCAGCTGGGGCTGTTTACGACCATCGCCGCGGTGTTTCTGCGCGACGCGCGGGATCCGGCGCGGGTGGTGCCGGCGGTGGAGCGGATGGCGGCGCTGTACGGGTCGCTGCGGCAGGCGCCGGACGGCGCGCGTGCCGTCGCGCTGCTGCTGCGCTACCTTTCGTGCGTCGCCGAGGTCGACCCGGTGGAGGTCACGGCGGTGCTCGAGCGGCAACTCCCGGAAGCCAAGGAGCTCGTGATGAACTGGGTGGAGCGATGGACGGAGGAGGGGCGGAGAATGGGCCGGCAGGAGGGCTGGCAAGAGGGCCGGCAAGAGGGGCGGCAAGAGGG
>CAYZQO010000009.1:0-56461 GCA_964480725.1 uncultured Polyangiaceae bacterium
GCCCAGGTCGAACCGCTGGTGTTCACGCAGTACGGGGTCGAGCCGGAGCACCTGACCCCGCAGGCGCCGCAGTGGTTCAGGTTGTTCGTCAGGCTCGTCTCGCAACCGTTCGCGGCGTTGCTGTCACAGTTCCCGTAGCCGCTGACGCACACCGGCACGCAGGCCGTGCCGTTGCACGGGTTACTCGAGGTACCCGTGTTGGTCACGCAGTCGATCCCACACCCGCCGCAGTTCGGATCCGCGGTGACACCCGTCTCGCAACCGTCGACGCCCGAGTCGTTGCAGTCGTCGTAGCCGCTGCTGCAGGCGCCCATGACGCAGCCGCTGTTCACGCAGCTCGCCGCCGCATGCGCGAAGGCGCAGGGCTGACCGCAGCCACCACAGTCGGCCACCGTGACCCGCAGATCCGTCTCGCAGCCGTTGCCCGTGTTCTCGTCGCAGTTGCCGTAGTTGGCGTTACAGCCAACGAAGGCGCAGCTCCCCGTCTCGCAGGTGACCGCCGCGTTGGCGCGGGCGCAGGGCGTATCGCAGGCGGCGCAATGCTCCAGCGTGGCTAGGCTCTGCTCGCAACCGTCGGCGTAGTCGCCATTGCAGTCATCGAAACCGGCGTCGCACGCGGCGATCTCGCAGGTACCGGCCGCGCAGTTGCCCGTGCCGTCCTGGGGTAGACAGGCGTTGCCGCAGGCGCCGCAGTGGTCGTCCGAGATGTTGACGTTCGTCTCGCAGGTGCCGTCGCCGTCGCAGTCGCCGGTGCCGGGGTCGCAGGGAGTGAACCCGCACTCGGAGTCGCGGCACCATGGGGATCCCTGGTCCGCGGGGCAGACGTCCCCACACCCACTGCAGTTGTCGACGCTGGTGGTCGTGTCCGTTTCGCACCGGTAGTCACCCCCGCAGTCGGCAAAGCCTGCACCGCAGACGCTGCCGCATTCCCCGTCTACGCACGTGGGCGTACCGTTGGCGTCCGTGCAGCGGATCCCGCAGCCGCCGCAGTTCTCGGGGTCGGTGAGCAGGTTCGCTTCGCAGCCGTTCGCTGTGTCCGCGTCGCAGGCGGCGTAGGGCAGGTTGCAGCGCGGCTGCCCCTCTGTGTCGATGGCGATGACACACTCCCCCGCCGAGCAGGCCGAGACGGCGTGCGGGAGGCTGCAACGCCTGCCGCAGGCGCCGCAGTGCTGCAGGCTGGTGAGGAGGTTCGCCTCGCAGCCGCTGGAGACGTCACCGTCGCAGTCGTCAAAGTTGTCAGGGCAGACCAGGGCGCAGGTCAGGTCGACGCAACTCTGCAACGCGCAGTCGTCGTCCTCGAGGCAATCGTCGCCGACCTCGCAGCGGGCGCAAGACGGGTCGGGGCCGCCACAATCGATGTCCGTCTCATCGCCGTTCTCGATGAGATCAGTGCAAGTCGCCTCGACGCAGACGCGGCTGGTGCAGACGCCGCTCTCGCAGTCGCCGTCGACGTCGCAGGGCTCGCCGGTGGGGCAGAGCGTCGGACAAACCCCGCCGCAGTCGGTCCCACCCTCGTTCGGATCGATGAGACCGTTGTCGCAGCCCGGCTCGGAGCAGATCAGGCCGATGCAGGCGCCGGAGACACAGTCGCCGTTCACGCCGCACACCCTCCCGTTGTCGCAGGGCTGGCAACTGCCGCCGCAATCCAGGTCGGTCTCGTCCCCGTCGAGCACTCCGTTCTCGCAGGTGTCCGGAACGGCGCCGCCACCGCCGCCGGTGCCGCCACCACCGGTGCCGCCGGCGCCACCCGTGCGCCCGCCGGTGCCGCCCGCGCCACCCGTGCGCCCGCCGGTGCCGCCCGCGCCTCCGTCCTCGGTGCCGCCCCCTTCGCCGCCGGTTTCGCCAGGACCGCCGGCCCCGGCCCTGCCGGCCTCGCCGCCCGTCACGATCACGCCGCCACCACCGCCGGTGCCGCCGGTCGCACCCGTCGCCGACCCGCCGCTCTCGTCGTCGCCCCCGTTCGGCCTGGCGCCGGTGGTCGTCTCGGTGCCCCCGGTTTCCTCCGCGTACTTCACCTCGGGGGCACCGCAGGAGGCTGCGGTTGCAAGCGCCACCACGAGGAGCGAGCCCGAGAGAATCAGACGACGTGCCGTCACAACAAGGTCCCTTCGAAACGCCGGCGATACCGACCCACCGAGCGCACGATGTCATTGTGCCACAGTCCGAAAGGCCTGCGAAACGGAGGACCCCCGGGCCCTCGGGGGCTCGTGGTTCGACGGGAGCGCCCCCCGGCCGGAATTATTTCACCTGCCTACAGCTCACGACATCGCCACGGCGTGCGGTGACCGGTGCCCCAAGGCGTGGGCGGGCGATGTGGAAACTCGCCCGTCCCCTGGCCGACGTCCCTGCCATGCCCGACCCCGTCACCCGCTCCGTCACCCACACCGCTGCCAGCTACTCCGACTACGACGACAACCCCTGCCGGGAAGAGCCCGGGCACCCGGCGGCTCCTCAGGCGCAACTCGAAGCGCCAACCGCGGAGGTGCCGGTCACGGACGCCGAAACCTCGCCGGAGGAGGGCGGTGCGGGAGGCGCTGGCGGCGCGGGCAACGCCGATAGCGAAACCGCGGGCGGGCGCGGGGCCAGCAACGCCGGTCCCCCCGCGCCCCCGGAGCGGGGCGCGGCCGGTCCGTGGCTGCCCCGCGTGAACGGGTGCACCGTCGTGCCCGACCGGGGAGCCGCGTTCGATTTCTACGCGGCCTGCAAGCGGCACGATCTCGACTACCAGACCTGCGGGGTCCCCCGCTGGGAGGCGGACGAGCGCCTGCACGACGCCATGCTCGAGTCCTGCGCCGACTCCCCCGCGCCGGAGGCCTGCCGCGCGCGCGCCGACGTCTATTACGTCGGGGTCCGCGTCGGTGGCGGGCTCGCCTACGCCAAGGGGCAGGAGAACGCCTGCCGCGAAGCGCCCCTCGCGAGCTGGCCCCTGGAGGAGCGCTACCCCGGCGAGCCGGAGCCGTGACGCGCGCCGCCGCACGCGCCATGGGCGGCGTGGCGACGAGCCCAGGCGCGATGGCAGCGCGACCGACCCGTGCTCGGCCGCTCAGAGCGCGCTCGCCGCCGCCGTCGACTCGGCGGCGCGCCGGAATTCGTACGGCTTGCGCAGGCCCGTCGGGCGCTCGGCGGCGGGGAACCGGAGCGCGCGCGCGGCCTTGAGAACGCAGCCGGCGAACGCCTCGCTCTCGATGCTCGACTCGACGATGCGCGCGCTCGCGACCGTCCCCGACGGCTGGATCACCCAATCGAGCAACAGCCTCCCGCCCTCGGTCTCCTGCCCCCCGAACTCGAGCGCGTAGCAGCGGAACGCGGCCTGCTCCATCTCGGCGAGGGTGGGCTGCACCATCGCGCTGGTGAGCTCGGCGGGCAGCGTGGCCTTCGGCGCGGGGGCTGCCGCGACGGTCGGCGGCGCGGGCGCGGCGGGCGCGGGCGACGCGGGGGGGCGCGCGCAGGCGACGAGCAGCGAGGCGAAGGCGACGAACGAAACCGACGAGACGAAGCGCATCGGAGCTTTTCTAGCTGAGGCTCCCGCAGAACCAAGTGGTTTTTCGCGCGACCGCGGTCCGGCCATGCGCCGGCCACCCGCCGTCCCGGAGCGAGCTCACGAGGACTCCGTGCTACACCCCGGACGTGGAGCACAGGGCCGCGCACTCCCCGGGTCGCCCGTCGCACCCCGAGACGCACCGAGGCCGGATCGCCGTCGTCGCGAGCGCCGCGGCGCTGCTCACCGCGCTGGCGGCACCCGGCTCCCTCGCCGGCGGGGGCGCGACCGCCGCCGGGGGACCGAACGGCTCGACGGCACCCACCCGCCTCGAGACGGGCGCCGCAGCGCCGTCGGTCGCACCGCCCCCATCCGCGGCGCCGTCGCCCGACAGCTCGTCGTCCGACGCGCCCGCCCCCGGCGCCTCGAGCCGCTGGTGCGCGAGCGAGCTCGAGGAGCTCGGCAGCGCCGCTTGCGTCAGCGTCCCGGCCAGGCTCCGCGAGCCGCTCACGCTCGTCCTGTTCCTGCACGGCGTGGTCAAGCCCGAGACGAACTGGCAATGGGCGCAGCAGCGCGCCCTCGCCCGGGCGGCCGCAACGCACGGGTTCATCGCGTTGATGCCGCGCGGCCGCCGAGGCCACGGCCCGCGCGGTATGGAGGACTGGTGGACCTGGCCCACCTCCGTCCGCGCCCAGCAGGCGGTCGAGGGAGAGCTCGTCGCCGAATGGCAGCGGGATCGCGCCGAGCTCGAGCGGCGCCTCGGCCGCGATTTCTCCCGCGGGCTCGTCTTCGGTTTCTCGAACGGGGCCTATTACGCCTCATCGCTCGCGCTCCGCGGTCGCTTCCCCGCCGACGGCTTCGGCGTCTTCGCCGGCGGCTCGAGCGCCGAGTACCTCCTCGCCCCGGCGCGCCGCCTCACCGAGCGCCCGCCGATCTACGTCGGCTATGGAACGGCGGATCGGAGCGCGCGCGAGGACGCCGCCGCGCTCGGACGCGCCCTCCGCCGCCTCGGCTGGCCGAGCCGCGTGGTCGCCCGTCCCGGGGTCGGCCACACCATGACCGATGCGATGCTCGCCGAGGCCCTCGCCCTCGGCGCCGGGGGATGACGGCGCGCCAGCACCAAACTCACCCGAGCGCGCGGCGCGGGCGCGGTGCCGCCACCCCGCCGGGGTCTTGATGGGCGCCGGACTCTGCCCGTTCTTGGCGTCCTTGATCGAGTGGAGGTCTGGCGAGTCGATGCTCGGTCGGCGCCACGGACCGCCAGCGGCGATCGAGCTGCCCGTGGAACCCGCCTTGCTCCCGATCAGCGCCCCCCGGTCACCGAAGCGCCGTCGCCTCGGGCTCCAGCCGCCGCCGACGCCCCCGGACGGTCGCCAGGCACGCGCGAGTGGAACCGGTGCCCGTCGCCAGGCTGAGGGTCGAGCGAGCAAGTTCGATCAGGGGGCACCTCCGCTGCGCCCTGGCCCCGCACCGCCGCCCACGGCAGCGCCCTCACACCGGCGCCACGGCCGTGGACGCGCGTTCGACGAGGGACACGGGAGTCAGGCGCGTCTCGGGGTCCCGCCGGCCGCGCTCGACCAGCTCGATGAGCCAGGTCATGGCCTCCACGCCGAGGGCCTCCTTGTCCACGCCGACCGTGGTCAGCGGAGGATCGGTGTAGTTGCTCATCGTGATGTCGTCGAAGCCCACCACGCTCAACTCCCGCGGCACCGCGATCCCCAGGCCGCGTGCGGCGGCGAGGACGCCGGCCGCCATCTCGTCGTTGGCGCAGAACAGGGCCGTCGGGCGCTGGGCGCGGCGGAGCGCGCGCTCCGCCGCCTCACGGCCGCCGACGAAGGTGAGATCGGCCGCGCGCAGCAGGTGCCCGCGCTGGGTCAGGCGCACCCCCGCCGCCTCGAGCCCCGCGCGAAACCCCGCGGCGCGAGCCGCGATGCTCGGGCGATCCAGGGCGCCGTGGACGAAGGCGAGCCGTCGATGGCCGAGCCCGAGCAGGTGCTCTGCGGCGAGCCGCCCGCCGTGCTGGTTGTCGATCTCGATGGCCTGGACGCCGGTGAGCGGCGGGAAATGATCGATAGCCACGACCGGGATCCCTCGCGCCTCGATGTCCCGGACCAAGCGCGCGCTGGTTTCGCGCACCAGGATCACCCCCTCAACGTTGTTCTCGCGGACGATCTTGGGCAGGTCAGCGTACCCGCGGTATTCGCCCGGCAAGAACGAGAAGAGTAGGTTGTACTCGCGCCGGATCGCCTCCTTGATCGCGCCCTGCACCACGAATGAGTAGAAGTGGTTGCTGATGAGCTCTTGGTTCCGGTAGAAAACGACGGCGACGTTGTGCGTGCGCTTGCGGGCGAGCCCCGCGGCGGCAGCCGAGGGGTGGTAGTTGAGCTGCTCGGCGACGCGCTGGACGCGCTTACGGACCTTGTCGCTGATCGCCTGCCCGGGGCGGTTGTTGAGGACGAAGGACACCGTGGCGCTGGAGACGCCGGCCTTCGCCGCCACATCCTTGATGGTGGGCTTCTTGCGGTGTGGGAACGGGGGCACGACAGCCCTGCTTAGCCGATGCCGCACCGGCCAGCCACCCCTCTCCCCCCGCGCGGGCACTCAGACTGCGGACCCCCGCCGTCGCCGACCAGCGACAGAGGCTTGCCCGGCTGGACCGCTCGGGACATCCTCTCCCGCCGTGCCGTGTGCGGCACGCCCGGAGCGCCTCATGTCGTCCGCCCCTACCAGCACCGACTTCATCCGCGAGATCATCGACGAGCACAACCGATCCGGGCGTTTCGGAGGGCGGGTTCGCACGCGGTTCCCGCCGGAGCCGAACGGGTACCTGCACATCGGCCACGCCAAGGCCATCTGCATCGACTTCGGGATCGCCGCGCAGTACGGCGGCGAGTGCAACCTCCGGATGGACGACACCAACCCCGAGAAGGAGGATCAGGAGTACGTCGACGCGATCAAGGAGGACATCCGGTGGCTCGGCTTCCAGTGGACTCGGGAGCTCTACGCCTCGGACTACTACGACCAGCTCTACATGTGGGCGGAGCTGCTGATCGAGAAGGGGCTGGCCTACGTCTGTGACCTGACCCCCGAGGAGCTCCGCGCTCACCGCGGCACCCTCACCGAGCCGGGGCGCGAGAGCCCGCACCGCGGCCGGAGCGTCGCCGAGAACCTGGATCTTTTCCGCCGCATGCGGGCGGGCGAGTTCCCCGACGGCTCGCGCACGCTCAGAGCCAAGATCGACATGCGCGCGGGCAACCTCAACCTGCGCGACCCCATCCTCTACCGCATCAAGCGGGCGCACCACCAGCGGACGGGCGATCGCTGGTGCATCTACCCGATGTACGACTTCGCGCACGGGCAGTCCGACTCCATCGAGGGAATCACCCACTCCATCTGCACCCTGGAGTTCGAGGATCACCGGCCGCTGTACGAATGGTTCGTGCAGGCGCTCGGCATCTTCGCGCCCCAGCAGATCGAGTTCGCGCGCCTCGACCTGACGTACACGGTGATGAGCAAGCGCAAGCTCCTCCAGCTCGTCACCGAAGGCCGGGTCCGCGGCTGGGATGACCCGCGACTGCCGACGCTCTGCGGCCTCAGGCGTCGCGGCTACACGCCGGAGGCGATCCGCGATTTTGCCGCCCGCATCGGCGTCGCCAAGACCAACAGCAAGGTGGACCATCAGCTGCTGGAGGCGTGCATTCGGGACGATCTGAACGCGCGGGCGCCGCGCGCGATGGCCGTCCTCCGACCCCTGAAGGTCGTGATCGAGAACTACCCGGAGGGCGTGGTCGAGGCGCTCCCGGCCGAGAACAACCCCGAGAATCCCGCCGCCGGGGCCCGCGAGATCCCCTTCTCGCGGGAGCTCTACGTGGAGGCCGACGACTTCCGCGAGGACCCACCCAAGCAGTGGTTCCGCATGACCCCGGGCGCCCTCGTGCGGCTCAAGCACGCCTACATCGTCCGCTGCGAGCGGGCCATCCGCGACGCTTCCGGACAGATCGTGGAGCTTCGGTGCACCTACGATCCGGCGACGCGCGGCGGCGAGGCGCAGGGCGTCAAGGTGCGCGGCACCCTGCACTGGGTGTCGGCGACCAGCGCCCTCGACGCGGAGGTGCGCCTCTACGACCACCTGTTCACCCGGGAGAACCCCGGCGAAGACGGCGACTTTCTCGCCGACCTCAACCCGACGTCCCTCGAGACGCTCTCGGGCTGCAAGGTCGAACCGAGCCTCGCCGGGGCGGCGACGGGCGAACGCTTCCAGTTCCTTCGGCAGGGCTACTTCTGCGTCGACCCGGACAGCGCCCCGGGCAAGCCGGTGTTCAACCGCGTCGTTACCCTGCGTGACTCCTGGGCCAAGATCGAGAAGCGCCAGGGCTGAGCGAGGCGGCGACCCCGGCGCGCCAGTGGGGACACTGGCGACGACGACGCGCGCGTCGCAACCGCGCTCGGCGGCTACACCTTCTTGCGTCGCTTCACCCCGCGGTCGTCGCGCGGCGCGGGCGCGGGCGGGGGGGGGCCGGCGACCGGCGGCGCTGCCGGCTCGGGCGGCGGCTCGGCGGCGGGCAGCGGCAGATCGAGCTTGGCGCGGAGCAGCTCGCCGAGGCTGCCCATCCCGCCCGATCGCGGCGCCGGGCGCCCCGCGGCGGCAAACTCCCGGTAGTTGCGGCGCTCCTCGACGTCCGCCACGCCGCTCACGCTGAAGCGGAGCTTGCCGCTCTGCTGCTCGCGGTGCGTGACCACCACGGCGACCTCGCGCCCCACCGGGTAGGCGCGACGGTGATCGGCGCCTGGGGCGAGCCCCAGATCGCGCGCCGGCACCAGCCCCTCGCCGCCCGGCGTCTGCACGAAGACCCCGAAGGTGGAGTGCCGGGAAACCACGCCCTTGAGCACCTCGTCCGGCGCGGGGGCGGCGGGGCGCGGCGGCGCATCCTGCAGTGCCTTGACGCTCAGCCGCACGCGCACGCCCTTGGGGCTCTGCTCCACCGCGAGCACACGCGCGCGCACGGGATCGCCGACCGACACCACCTCCTCCGCGCTCCCGATGCGGTGGTGGGCCAGCTCGGAGACGTGCACGAAGCCCTCGATCCCGCCGAGGTCGATCACCGCGCCGTGGCGATTGGTCGAGTGCACGGTCCCGTCGACCTCGGCCCCGGGGACCAGGCGCTCGACCAGCTCGCGCTGCTGATCCTGTCGGCGCGCCTCGAGCTCGGCCCGCCGCGACACCACGACGGAGCGCCCCCCGTCGCGGACCTCGACCACCCTCACCTGCACCGTCTGCCCGACCAGCACGCCCAGGTCCGCGACGTAACCGAGATCCACCTGTGAGGCCGGGCAGAACGCCCGAATGTCGCCGATCTCGACCTCGAGCCCGCCTTTGACGGCCTGCCTGACGACCGCCTCGACCGTGGAGCCCGCTACCCGCGCCGCTTCGAGCGCACCGACGTCCACGGCGCCGTCGCGGCCGATGGAGAGCGCCAGGGTCAGCGAGCCCGGCCGGCCATCGGTCACCGTCGCCCGCACGCGGTCGCCGAGCTTGACCGTCAACTCCCCGGCTTTGTCGAGCAACTCCGCGCGATCGAGCCGCGCCTCCGAGGTGCCGCCGACGTCGACGAACACGCTGTCGGCGGAGATCTGGACGACGGTGCCCTCGGTCACCTCGCCGCGGCGCAGTCGCCGGGAGGCCCGCTTGCTACTGTCGGAGGTCACCGACTCCATCAAGGAAGCGAAATCGTCGTCGCGGGCCATGGGGCGGCGGAATATGCCACCGCTTGCCCGGCCCGGGAAGCGCCAGTCGCGACCAAGGCTCGCATCCGCCGCGCGGGGGTGGTAGCGGCCAGGCCGTGCGCACTGGCGTGTCCCCCCCGGCCGAGCTCAGCACGGAGCTCGAAGCCGCCGCCCTCCGGGCGCTCGGAGAGGCCTACTCCGACCTCTCCGCGCAGCTGTTCGGGGGCCGGCTCCGGCGCCCGGTGTTGGGGCTGAGTGACACCGCGGGTCGCCTCGGGACCTGGTCGAGGGAGCACCGCACCCTCGAGATCGACCGCTCGCTGCTCTTCGGCCACGGGTGGGGCACGGTGCTCGAGGTGCTCAAGCACGAGATGGCCCACCAGTTCGTCGACGAGGTGCTGGGTCACTGGGACGAGCCGGCGCACGGACCGGCGTTCCGCGAGGTCTGCCGGACCCGGGGCATCGATCCGCGCGCCGCGGGCATCCCCACCTCCCCCCGGAGCGAGCGCGAGCTGCGCGTCCTCGAACGGGTAGCGAAGCTCCTCGCCCTAGCCACCAGCCCCGACGAGCACGAGGCCCAGGCAGCAGCGCTCGCGGCGCAGCGCCTAATGCTCAAGTACAACGTCGCGCTCGACGCCGAGGGAGCGGCCCGCCGGTACGCCTTCCGCCACCTCGGCGAGCCCACGGGGCGGGTCAGCGAGGCGGAGCGGCTCCTCGCCGCCATCCTGGCCGAGCATTACTTCGTGGAGGCGATCTGGGTCCCGGTCTGGCGCAGCCGCGAGGGCAAGCGCGGCACCGTGCTGGAGGTCTGCGGGACCGAGGAGAACCTCGAGCTCGCGGCGTACACCCACGGCTTCCTCCGGCACACGGCGACGGCGCTCTGGCGCGAGCATCAGCGAGCGCGCGGCACGGCACGCAACGAGGGCCGTCGGCAGTTCTTGGCGGGGGTCATGGCGGGGTTCCGCGACCGCCTGGAGCGCCAGCAGCGCGCCCACCGGGCGGAGGGCCTGGTGTGGGTCGGCGACGCCGGGCTCGACAGCTTCTTCCGCGGCCGACACCCGCGGATCCGCTGGACACGCCACCTCGGCAGCCAGCACACGGAGGCCTTCGCTCGGGGGCGCGAAGAGGGACGGAAGATCGTCGTCCACCGGGGCGTCACTGGCACCTCCAGCGCCACCTGCCCCGCACTCCCGCCGCGCCGGAGCTGACGCCCGGCTCCGCGCGCTGGCCTCCCGCGCCGGCGAAGCCAGCGGCTCCGATCATGCTAGGGTCCCAAGATCGCCGGAGCGGGGCTCGTGAACGGAGGCAACGCATCGCTCGACAGGACCGGGACGGCGCGCTCCGGCGACGCCGCAGGCGGCGATCCGTCGCCGCCCGCGGACGCGGCCCCCGGGACGCCCCCGCTGGTTCCGGTGCCCGTGGCGAGAACCCGACCCTGGGGGGTGCCCGAGGGCACCCGGGCCCCGTCGGACCCGCCGCTCGAGCCCGTCCGCGCGGGCGCGCCGCAGGGGAATGTGATCCGGGGCGGCGCCGCCGCCAACCCCGCGCTCGACGCGCTGGTCGGCGGGCAGCTCGTCCCCGAGGGGCGCGTGGGGACGGTGATCGCCGGTCGATACCGACTCGACCGACGGCTTGGCGCCGGCGGGGTCGGCGCTGTGTTCCTCGCCGACACGATCCCGGAGGGGCGCCGCGTGGCGGTGAAGCTGCTGCACCACGAACTCGGGCTGCTCCCGGAGGTGGCCGCACGGTTCGAGCGGGAGGCCGCCGCGGCGGGCCGCATCGATCACCCGAACGTCGCCGGGGCGCTCGACTTCGGCCAGCTCGAGGACGGATCGCTGTACCTGGTGCTCGAGTACGCGCCGGGCGCGAGCCTGGCCGAGGTCCTCGCCAGCGAAGGGCCGCTCGGGACTGCCCGCGCGCTGCGCATCGCCCGCGCGATCGCCGCCGCCCTCGGCGCCGCGCACCGCGCCGGCGTCGTGCACCGCGATCTCAAGCCCGACAACGTGATGCTGACGGCGCACCTCGGCGAGGAGACGGTCAAGGTGGTCGACTTCGGCGTGGCCCAGCTCCCCGCCGAGTGCTCCGCCTACGTCGCCCCCGACACCCGCGCGGCCATCGCAGGCACCCCGGAGTACATGGCGCCCGAGCAGGCGGCCGGCACCATCGTGGACCATCGCGCCGACCTCTACACGCTCGGCCTCGTGCTCTACGCGATGCTCGCGGGTCACCCGCCGTTCCGCGACGAGACGATGGAAGCGGTGCTGCGCCAGCAGATGACCGAGCCGCCGCCGCCGCTGCCGGACCGGATCGAGGCGGGCGCGGTCGCGCTCACCTCGATCCTCCTCGCCAAGGACCCGGACCAGCGACCCCCGACCGCCGACGACGTGGTGCGCCGCATCGACGATCTGCTCGACCCCGAGGGGAGCACGCACTCCCAGCGCGCGCCGGGCTCGTCGCCGTCGTCGTGGCTCTCCGCGAGTGGCGCGGCGCGCTCGCCGCTGCCAGAGGGGCCGACGACCGGTCCCGAATCGACCCCGGGGGCGGCGTCCTCGCGGCGATCCCCGCCACGCCGCAGCAACCCGGCGCCCGCGGCGCCGAGCTCTCGTCGGGGCTTCCTCCTCGCGCTCGCCATCCTCGCCACCATCGCCCTGCTGCTGGCCTTGGCCGGCGCCTGGCTCGTCGCCCGCTCGCGCTCAAAGGCGGTCGGGCTCGCGCCATCGTCCCAACCCACAACGCCGAGCGAAATCGACCCGGCGCAGGTGAGCGCCCGCGCCGCTGCAGGCGACGCGGCGGCGCTGCTGGCTCTCGAGGGCGCGGTGCCGCTCTCCGCCTCGGCCTTCCGCTCGCTCGGCCGGGGCTACGCCGCGCGCGGTGACGCCACCCGCAGTGTCACCGCCTACGCGCGGGCGTTGCAGCTCGAGCCGCGGTGGGCAGAGGATCTCGGCGTCGCGCGCGACGTGCGCCGCGCCGTCGACGATCCCGCCGCGACCGCGGCCGCGCTCGAGCTCGCCTTCGAACGCCTCGGCTCGATCGGGATCGACGTCGTGTACGACGCCTGGTCCGCGGCCCGGCGGGACGCCGCGGGGGCCGCGCTCGCCACCCGCTGCGCGCGCCTGCTCGACGATCCCCGCGCGACGAGCCGCGCCACCCCCGCACTCCGCGTCGCGCTCGCGCTCTGGAACGGCACCTCCTGCGCGTCGTACCGCGCGCTTCTGCCCCAGGTCATCGTCGACGGCGACGCGCGGAGCCTCCCCGTGCTCGGGTCGCTCGCCCGAACGCAGGGCTGCGGTCCGCAGCAACGCCTGGATTGCTTCGCCTGCCTGCGAGACGACGACCTGCTGATGCGTGCGACCGCAGCCGCCGCCGCACGCCCTGGGCCCGCGCTCTGACCCCGGCGCCACGCGGCCACGCACCACATTCCCCCCATCTTGCGCGCGCGCCCCGGCCCTCGCCGTCCGGGATCCCCAACCGCCATCGATTGCGCTATCATTGTTCGGCGCCCACGGGCGCTCACGCTCATCGACCGGGGCAGCCATGCATCGCGCTTCGTGGACGAACGGACTGTCGCTCATCGCGATCGGCACGCTGCTGGCGGGCGCCTGCAACGTTTACACGCCGTCTCTGGTCGAGCCCACCACGGGCGGCACCGAACCGGACGAGACAGGCGGGGAGGAGACGGGGGGTCGAGCCACTGGCGGACGCCCGACCGGAGGCGCGGGCGCGACCGGTGGGACCCAGAGCGGCGGTGGAACGACGGGCGGCGTCACGACCGGCGGCCAAAACACCGGCGGCGCCGGGACGGGCGGCGAGCAGGCGGGCGCGGGCGGCACCGGCGGGGCCAGCTCCGGCGGCACCGGCGGCCGGCCGACGGGCGGCGGTCCCCCGAGCGGTGGCTTCGGCGGGTTTCCCCCAGGTGGAGGCGGGCACCCCGAGGGCGGCGGCGGCGCTCCCGAAGGGGGCGCCCCCCCCGAAGGTGGCACCGGCGGCGACGCCGGGGGCCCGCCCAACGGCGGCGTGCCCAACGGTGGCACGCCCCCCCAGGGCGGCGCCGGCGGCAATGCCGGGAGCGCGTCCACCGGCGGGACCAGCTCCGGCGGGACGGGCGGGGCGGCGGTCGTCGATCCGGATCTCATCGACGACTTCGAGCTAGCCAACAACACCATCGTCACCGTCTCGGGGCGGGTGGGTTACTGGTACACCTTCACCGACGGCAGCGCCGGCACCATCAGCCCCGCGGAGGGGGCGTCGGTGCGCCCCACCGTGCTCGACCCCCCCCGCGACGAGAGCACCCGCGCCCTGCACGTCGTCTGCTCGGAGGCCTTCACTACCTGGGGCGCGGGGTTCGGGTTCGACCTCGCCGACAAGGAAATCTACGACGCCTCCGCCTACGCGGGCGTCCGCTTCTGGGTGCGCAGCGGCGATGACTTCACCGACGCCCACCCCGACCTGTCCTTGCGGGTGAAGACCGCCGATATCGTCAAGACCGCCGACAACAAGCACGGCACCTGCCCGCCGTCGGACGAGTGGGAAGCCGCCGACTGCGACAACGCCCATCAGACGCTCTTCCCGGTGACCGCGACCTGGACGGAGGTCAGCGTGCCCTTCGCCGAGCTGGCGCAGGAGGAGGGCTGGGGCTACCAGGTGGACTTCGCCGCCGCCCGCACCATCGCCGTTCAGTTCCAGGTGCCCGCCGACGTGACCTTCGACGTCTGGATCGACGACATCCGCCTCTACACCGAGTGACGCCCGGCAGCTCGCCGCTCACCAGCGCTGGTGCACGAGGGGCCGTATCCGCTCGTCGTAGACGGCGCGCGCGGCGGCCATCGTCGCCGCGTCGAGGGGGGGAAGCGCCGCCGCGGCGACGTTTTCCTCCACCTGCTCGGGCCGCTTCGCCCCGGGGATCGCGCAGGTGACCCCCGGGTGCATGAGGATCCACCGGATCGCCCAGGTGGCCATGGACACCCCCGCCGGCACCAGCGGTCGGAGCGCCTCCACCGCCGCAAGACCCGTCTCGAAATCGATCCCCGAGAAGGTTTCGCCGCGGTCGAACGCGGCGCCGGCGCGGTTGAAGCTCCGGTGATCGTCCTCCGCAAAGGTGCTGGCGCGCGTCATCTTTCCCGCCAGCATCCCCGAGGAGAGGGGCAGCCGCGCGAGCACGCCGACCTGGCGCCTCCGAGCCTCGTCGAGGAAGCGGTCCGCGGGGCGCTGGCGGAAGGCGTTGTAGATGATCTGGACGGTGGCGACCCCCTCGAACTCGATCGCCTTGAGCGCCTCCTCCACCCGCTCGACGCTCACGCCGTAGCTCCGGAGCTTGCCCGCGGCCGCCAGGTCGTCGAGGATCCCGAAGACCTCGGGGGCGTAGTACACGTCGGTCGGCGGACAGTGAAGCTGCAGCAGGTCGATGCAGTCGGTCTGGAGGTTCTGGAGACTCCGCTCCACGAACGCGGTGAGGTTCTCACGGCTGTAGCCGGTCAGGGTCTGCGCCGGGAGCCGCCGCCCGGCCTTGGTCGCGACGTGGATCGTCTCACTGCGCTCCCTGCGCAGCCGCGCGACCAGCCGCTCGCTCCGACCGTCCCCGTAGACGTCGGCGGTGTCGATGAAGTTCACCCCGAGGTCGACCGCGCGGTGGAGGGCGCGCAGTGACTGCTCGTCGCTCACGGTGCCCCACGTCCCGCCGATCGCCCACGCCCCGAAACTGACGGTGGAAACCTCGAACCCGGTGCGCCCAAGCTTGCTATACTGCATGGCTCTGCTCGCTCTCCAGCCGGTCTAGCGAGCCGCTCCCCGAGCGGCAACCCCGCCGATCGCGGGCCATGCGCGCGTTGAGTCCGTCGATACTCCGCTGGCCGGGGCGCGTACTTCAGAGCCCGCGAGCGCCCAACGCGAGGGCCAAGCCCGGACCGGACGCCTTGACCGAGGTCTGCCGCTTGCTCGTGGCTCCAGGTCGTGGGTTCTCCGCGGCAGTCCAACCGACCGCCGCTCTAGCCCGCCTCCGGCACGCAGTCCCCCTTGCCCACCACCACCACGCCCTTCTCCGACACGGTGAAGCCGCGCGCGCGATCCTGCTCGTGGTCAACACCGATGCGGACGCCGGGCGGCACCCGCACGTTCTTGTCGAGGATCGCGCGATGCACCACGGCTTCGCGCCCGATCTCGACGTCGTCCATCAGCACGGAGTCCTCCACCAGCGCGCGCGTGTGGACCAGGCACCCCGTCGAGAGCACGCTCCGACGCACGACGCCGCCGGAGACGATGACCCCCGCGCAGACGATCGAGTCGACCGCCATCCCGCGCCGGTCTTCGTCGTCGAAGACGAACTTGGCCGGCGGGATCGAGGTGGCGAACGAGTGGATCGGCCACTCGCGATTGTACAGGTTGAAGATGGGGTGGACGCTGATGAGATCCATCTGCGCCTCGTAGTACGAGTCGAGCGTGCCGACGTCGCGCCAGTAGCCGTGATCGCGCTCCGTCTCGCCCGGGACATGGTTCTCCGAGAAGTCGTAGACCGCCGCGTCCCCGGAGTTGACCAGCATGGTGACGATGTTGCCCCCCATGTCGTGCGCGCTGTCGGCGTTTTCGGCGTCGGCCTGCACCGCCTGCTCGAGGATCTCCCGCGTGAAGACGTAGTTGCCCATCGAGGCGAAGATCTCCTCGGGGTGGCGGGGCAGCCCTCGCGCCTCCGCCGGCTTCTCGACGAAGCTCACGATCCGTTGGTTGTCGCCCGGGGTCAGCACCCCGAAGCGGGAGCACTCGGAGCGCGGAACGCGGATCCCCGCCACCGTCACCCCCGCCCCGGACTCGATGTGCGCCTGGACCATGTCGGCGGGATCCATGCGGTAGATGTGGTCGGCGCCGAACACGCAGACGTAGTCCGGCTTCTCGTCGGACAGGATGTTGAGGTTCTGGTAGATGGCGTCGGCCGAGCCCTCGAACCACCGGCGTCCGAGGCGCATCTGCGCGGGCACGCTCATCACGTAGTTGTTGAGCAGCGGCGCCAGGCGCCAAGTCTGCGCGATGTGACGGTCGAGGCTGTGGCTCTTGTACTGGGTCAACACGGCGATGCGCCGGTAGCCACTGTTGACCAGGTTCGACAGCGCGAAATCGATGAGTCGAAACGCGCCGCCGAAGGGGACCGCGGGCTTGGCGCGATCGCGGGTCAGCGGGGAGAGACGATTGCCCTCTCCTCCTGCCAGGACCATTCCGAAGACGTTGGGAAACCGCGGCATAAGGTGAGGGGGATGCTGCACGACCGAGCCGCCGGGAGGCAATAGCGCCGCGGTGCGACGAGATCCGCCACCCGGGGCGTACCGCGCGTCACGGCGACCGCGAGCGGGGCGGGCCAGAGCGCACTTTCCAGCACCAGCGGAACCCGGCGAATGCGGGCGCGCCGTGACCCGTCGGATGCGAGGCGCGGTACCTGGGACGGCGGGAGCGGGCGGCGGCGTCGGCGCCCGGCCCGGCGAGCGAAATCGCGGCAGTCGAGCGGGCGTCGGGGTAAAATGGCGGCGATGTTCTCGCTCGCCGCGCTTTCTCCGCGATTCCGGGTCCTGGCCTGGTCCTGCGCCCTCGCCACCGCGCTCCTGGGCGCCGCCCCCGCCGGCGCCCAGGACGAGGAGGACCCGGTGAAGCAGGCCCGAATGATGTTCCATCAAGGGCTCGAGCTCGAGCAGGCGGGCAACTGGGCCGGCGCCCTGCGGATGTTCCGCGACGTGAGCCAGGTGAAGATGACCCCGCAGGTGCGCTTCCACATCGCGCTCTGTGAGGAGAACCTGGGCAAGCTGGTCGCGGCGCTCGGCGGCTACGAGCTCGCGCTCGCCGAGGCCGACTCGGTGGGAGAGAGCTTCCGCGTCGAGGTGGAGGAGAAGATCGCCGCGGTGAGGGGCCGGATCCCCAAACTCATCATCGAGCGCGGTGACGGGGCGGAGGCCGCCCAGGTCGAGCTCGATGGCGTCCTGCTCGGCTCGAGCTCGATCGGGGTCGACGTCCCGGTCGATCCGGGGCCGCACGTGGTGACGGCGACCGCGCCGGGATTCGAGGATTTCTCGACCACCATCGACCTCGCCGAGGAGGCGACCCAGACGGTGACCTTGACCCTCGCGAAGACGGAGGTCGCGCCGGTGGAGGAGGAGCCCGTCGAGGAGGAGCCGGAACCCCCTCCCCCGGAGCAGCAATTCCCGATCGTCCCCGTCTCCCTCATCGGCGGCGGCGGCGTCCTGCTCGTCGGCTCGGGCGCCATGCTCCTCATGCGCTCGGCGGCCTTGAACGATTTCCGCAGCCTTTGCCCTGGCGATCTCTGCCCGCCCCGATCGCAGCTCAGCGACGAGGATCAGGACGAGATCGAGAAGAGCCGCGCGCGCGTGGCCACCTACGGGGCCCTCTCACCGGTGCTCGCCGTCGCCGGGGTTGGCGCGGCCGGGGTGGGCGTATTCCTGCTGGTCCGTGAGTCGAAGGCTGACCGCGAGGAGGCCGACGCGAGCTCGTCCCGCGTGATGGTAACGCCGGACTTCGGACCGGAGCGACTCGGACTCACGATGCACGGGCGGTTCTAGAGCACCGACCGGTTTGCCGACGGGCGTCGGCGCCCCAACAAGCGCCCGCAGGTGGGGCGGGCGGCGTTTCCCAGGACCCCTTCGGCGAGGTCCGCCGCTAGCACGGCGCGCTGGGTCGTCGATCTTGAGCGGCAATCAAGCCGATTTTCGCACTAGAAGCCAGGGTCTTGCTTGTTCCAGCTACCGGTCTTGCCCTTGGGCGTGGTCGGTACGGGACGAACGGGGATCGCCGGGGATGGGCTGGCCGGGAGCCGCGCGACGGGGGGCGGCTCTGACGGGGACGGCGCCGGCTCCGTCGGTTCGGACTCGGTGGGCAACGCCGATGGATCGACCCCGTCCGCCGAGGCCGACGCGGCTGGCGGCGCTTCCGCCTCCCCCTGGGTCGCGGGAGCCGCCGCGGTCCTGGAGGCCGCCGGCTGGACCGCGTCCGTGGCCCCGCTCTCACCGGAGCCGCCCGTCATGGCGACGATCGCGAACCCCCCGAGCAGGGCGACCGCCCCCGCGGCGGCAACGTACAGCGCCAGGCGCCGCCGCCCCGGCGCCGGCGTCAGGGCGTCCGCCTCCACGACGTCGAGCGTGTTCGGTATGGCCTGCACCCCGCCGGTTTCGTTCGGGGCGGAGGGCAGGACTCCACGATTGGAGGTGATCCCGGATCCTCCGGGGCCCGTCACCGAGGACAGCGTCGAGTGGGTCCCGGTCTGCTGGGGAGGGCGCAGGTTCCGCTGCTCCTCGAGCACCTGACGGTCGGCCAGATCGAGCGCGTGCTGGAGCGCGGCCTGGCGCTCGTCGCGACGGTCGCCGAAGAGCGACTTCACGAAAGCGCCCACGTCGACGTCCGTGCTCGCCCGCATCGTCGCGGGGAGCGCGTCGAGCGCGCGGAGCAGGTCGTTGGCCGTAGCGAAGCGCTTGGCCGGCTCCTTGGCGAGCGCCTGGAGCACCACCTTCTCTAGCGGCAGCGGATAGCCCTGGATGATCTTGCTCGGGGCGACGACGGGCTCCGGCGAGCAGATGCTGTACATCGTGGCCGCTTCGGACTCCCGACGCAGGGGGTGCTTGCCCGTGGTGAGCGCGTACAGCACGATCCCCAGCGCGAAGACGTCCACCCGCCGGTCTATGTCCCCGCCCTTGACCTGCTCGGGCGCCATGTAGGCGACCTTGCCCTTGATCTGTCCGGCGACGGTCGCCCCGCCGCCGATCGCGGTGGCCTTGGCGATGCCGAAATCGACGACCTTGGTGACGCCCTCGTAGGTGACGAGGATGTTCTGCGGGGACACGTCGCGGTGAACCAGCCCCACCAGCTTCCCGTCGCGATCCCGGAGCTCGTGCGCGGCGTGAAGCCCCGCGCAAGCCTGGATGATGATGCGGACGGCGATGGGCAGGGGGATCCCTCCCCCCCTCTTGGCCGCCTTCATCAGCTGATTGAGCGGGATCCCATCCACCATCTCCATGACCAGGTAGAGGATCCCGTCCTCCTCCCCGAGGTCCATGATCTCGACGACGTGGGGGTGCCGGATCTGCGAGGCGAGGGAGGCTTCGTCGAGGAACATCTGCTCGAACTGATCGTCCTCGCTGAGCTTCGGGAGCATCGTCTTGATGGCGACGATCTTCTGGAACCCGCGGGTCCCCTTGAGGCGCGCCGCCCAGACCATCGCCATCCCGCCCGACGCGATCGGCATCAGGAGCTCGTAGCGCCCAAGCACGTGCCCGGCGCCGATGTCGCCTGCTGCGTTCACGAACTCGGAAGCGGAGGTCACTGCACGTCCAGTCTGACAAACCCCGGCCGCGCGTTCAAGGAGCGGGGCCGCGGAGATCCCGGCGCGCACCCGCGTGGCCGGCGCCCGCCCCTGCCGTCATTAACCGATGGGGCGGCGGCGTCCATCGCGATCTCCTGCCCGACGCCGCGAGCGCCTCCAAACCGCACACTTCGTGGTGCGACGGGCCGACGCTCAGCGCGCGGAGGCCGGCGCTCGCCGTACCGGCCCGGAGTCACCCGGTTCCCGCCGCGCACCGCCACCCGGCTCACGAGCGGACCGCGCGGAGGCGGCGCTGCTCGCGCCGCACAGCAGACGCCGCGCGCAGGTAGCGTCGCCGCGACGACGGTTCGCGACCAACCAGGCCGCGCTGCTCGGCGTGGGCCTCGGGGAACGCCCCCGGCGGGCACCCCAACTCGAAAAGCGTGACCTCCCGACGCCCACGCTCGCCGAGCCGGAAGGGGAGCACCGCCGCCCCCACACCGGCACCCACATACACCGCCCCCGGACCACCCGCGTCACGGGTCCCGTAGAGGCCGTGGACATAGCGATGCCCGGCGAGCCGCCCAAGCACGAGCTCGTGCAGGCGCGCCACGGTCACCTGGCCGGCGTGGGTGTGGCCGCTCAGCACCAGCGGCACACCCGCCGCCCAGAGCCCATCGGCCTCCTCCGCAAGGTGCGACAGCCCGACGCACGGCAGATCCCGGCGTAGACCCCGGATCGCGCGCCCGAGGTCCGCCTGCCCCGTGTAGGGGTCGTCGAGCCCCACGAGCTGAAGGCGCTGACGGCGGACGGTGAGGATCGTCGTCGAATTCGTCAGCACGGCCGCGCCGTTCTGCTCCAACGTGCGCGCAACCTCGGCCGCGCCGGCCCAGTGATCGTGGTTGCCGAGCACGCACACGACCGGCGCGGAGAAGGAGCGGATCGTCTCGCCGAGCGCGGCGAGGTGGAGCTGGCTGTGACAGACGAAATCACCGGTGATGGCGATCAGGTCCGGCCGGAGCGAATTGGCGACCCGCACCGCCGCCTGCTGCACCTCGAGCGGCGTCACCGTCCCCACGTGCAGATCGGTGAGGTGCACGAGGCGGATGCCATCGAGCACGCCGACGTGCACCTCAGGACCGGCAAACCGCCGCACCTCGAAGCGCTCGGCGACGTCCGAGCCCCAGAGGCGAAGAGCACCGCGCGCGACCCGAGCACCGACGTTTCGCAGCATAGGGTAACGCCGGAAGGTAGCGCCGACGCCCCTGGGAGGCGAGCCGCCCGAGTGGGTTTTCTTCCGTTCCGCCCGGGGCGTTCGCTGTCAGCGCCACGGATCGCGCGCCGATGCGGCCGACCGAGGAGGGCGGTGCCCCCGGTCACCGAGAGTGGCGTGACGGTTGACCTCCGCTGGGGCCCGCGCCCCGGAGCGGGCGGGCGACCGGGTTCGTCGGCTGGCGAGCCCGGCGGGGCCCGGCGCCGTCGCGAGGCCGATTCGCGCGACGCCTTCGCGCCGTCCGCGTCGCCCCACGCACCCGCTCCTCGATGACCCGTTTGGGCGGTCGGGTGACGTGGGGTATCGTAGGCGCGCCGGAGCCCTCCGGCTCCGTCCATGAACGCCTCCGCTCCGCTCCCTCGGCGACCCGCCTCGCGGCGCCGGACCCCGATGGGCGCCATCTTCGGCACCGTGCTCGGGTGCGCCTGCAACCCGTACGCTCCGTCTCTCTTCGACGCGGCCGGCGGCGCTGGCGGCGGTGGAGTGCCCGAGACCTGCTTCGACGGCGCGATCGACGGCGAGGAGACGGACACCGACTGCGGCGGTAACGCCTGCCCTCCCTGTCCCGACGAGGCCGCGTGCCGACGGCCCGCCGACTGCGCGAGCGGGGTGTGCAAGGGCGGCGTCTGCCAGGCGGCGACCTGCGACGACGAGGTGGAGAACGGCCTGGAGAGCGACGAGGACTGCGGCGGGGACTGCCCGCCGTGCGCCGTCGGCGACGGTTGCTCCATCGCCGCCGACTGCGCAAGCCAGGTCTGCCGCGCGGACGAATGCCTGGCCCCCGCATGCGACGACGGCAAGCAGAACGGCGAGGAGACGGACACCGATTGCGGCGGCCCCGACGGCGCCGACGGGTGCGCGCGCTGCGAGCGTGACGACGCCTGCGCGCTCGATCGCGACTGCGTGGCGGGCCTCGAGTGCGACCCGACCAGCCTCGTTTGCATCGCCACCACCTGTGGCAACGGCCGGCAGGACTCCGACGAAACCGACCTGGACTGCGGCGGTCGCCACTGCGCTCCTTGCGCGGCCGGAGAGAGCTGCCTGATCGACGCCGACTGCGTGACGGGCACCCTGTGCGAGGCTCTGGAATGCCTCCTGGTGACCTGCCTCGACGGGGCGCGCTCCGACGACGAAACCGGCGTGGACTGCGGCGGCGCCGACTGCCATCCGTGCCCGATCGGCGAGCGATGCGACACTTCCGCCGACTGCACGGCGGGCGCCGTCTGCCAGGGGCTCACCTGCGTGCCGGAAACCTGCGAAAACGACGCCCGGGACGGCGACGAGACGGACACCGATTGCGGCGGCCCCGCCTGCGCCCCGTGCTCGGTGGGCCTGGGTTGCGAGGAGGACACCGACTGTGAGGGCGGCAGCTTCTGCGAGGATCGGGTCTGTGTCCCCCGGGCATCGTGCTCGGACGGAGAACGGAACGGGCTGGAAACCGGCGTCGACTGCGGCGGCAAGGAGTGCGCCGCTTGTCCGGTCGGGGAGCCCTGCCAGGTGCCCGACGACTGCGCGGACGGCGGACTGTGCCTCGATCTCCGCTGCCGCCCGGACTCCTGTGTGGACGGGACGGCGAGCGCGGGCGAAACGGGGGTCGACTGCGGCGGGCCCGACTGCGGCCCGTGCCCGCTGGGCGAGGGCTGCGAGGAGACGACCGACTGCGTGACAGGCAGCGTCTGCCAGCGCCTGCGCTGCGTGCCGACCTCGTGCGGGGACGGGCAGCCGGGCACCGGCGAGACGGACCTGGATTGCGGTGGTCCGGACTGCAACCCCTGCGAGAACGGCGAAGCCTGCGTCCTGCCGCGCGACTGCGTCGAAGGGACGGACTGCGTCGGTGGTGACTGCACCGTGACCACCTGCCTCGACGGAGCGCCGAGCCCGGGTGAAACGGACGTGGACTGCGGCGGGGCGGACTGCGACCCCTGCCGGGTCGGGGATGGCTGCCAAACCGGCACCGACTGCGTCACCGGCGCCTGCAACCGTGGCACCGGGACCTGCGCCGGGCCGTCGGTGCGCTACCAGCGAGGGAGCGAGTCGGGCGACATCCGCGCCACCGTCGTGATCGTCAACGACGACGACCAGGCGATCCCGCTGCCCGGCCTCGAGCTCCGCTATTACTTCACCCGGGACACCGGGACCCTCCCGGCGGACCCGCGATTCGCCTGCTACGTCTTCGAGAACGGGTGCGCCACGGTGGCCTCGTCGTTTACCACGCTCCTCGTCGGTGAGCGCACGACGACGGCCGACGCCTACCTCTCTATCTCCTTCACCGCTGGCACGCTGCCAGCCAACGGCCAGTCCCCGCCGCTCGAATTCAACGTCGACCGGGAGCCGACCGGGGGGACGTCCTTCACCCTTACCAACGACTACTCCTACGTCGGCACGGCGACGACGCCCATCCCCAATGACCGTATCACCCTCTACCTCGACGGCGTGCGGTTCTGGGGCACAGAGCCCAGCTGACCTCGCCGGGTCACGGCGCGCCCGTCACTCCAGCGCAGCGCGTCCCTGCGTGGCGATCACCCGGTGGTGTCAGCACCACGAGCCCTGCCAGCGTCGCGCCTGGACGCGGCAATCCACGGGCACGAGCCCGGCGCGCTCCCCATGGCCCTCCGCCCGCTCGGTGTTGCCCCGCACCGCCCCGTAGAAGCCAAGACTCGAACGCCATGAGCACCGACGCCGCCCCGGATCCCGCCGTCCTCTACCTCGACGCCCACGCCGCGCGGGAGCACGCGCTCGACCCCGACGAGCTCGAGATCCTCGAGGCCGTCAACGCCCGCGTCGCGGCGCGCGAGTCCACCGAAGACGTCCTCGCCTTCGTCTTCGAGCGCACCGCCCCCATCTGCCCAGGCGACCGCCTCTCCGTCGCCTTCGTCGAGGAGGCCGGGCAGCGCCTCGTCTCCTACCACACCGTCGCCCGCTACGCGCCGCTGGTGCTCGACCGTGGCTTCGCCGCCGACCTCCGCGGCAGCTCCCTCGAGCGTGTCCTCGCCACCAGCGCGATCCGCATCATCGGCGACCTGACCGAGTACCTCGCCCGCCACCGCGACAGCCGGGCGTCCCGCGCGCTCGTCGCCGAGGGGGTCCGCTCGTCCCTCACTTGCCCGCTCCACGTCGAATCGCGCGTGGTGGGGGCCCTCTTCCGGAGCTCGCGCGAGCCCGGCGCCTTCACCGCGCGACACGCCGCCCTGCACTTGGCGCTCACCGAGCGACTCGCCCAGGCGATCGAGAAGACGTACCGCCTCGAGCAGCTGCGCGCGGCCAACCAGGCCTACTCCGAGATGCTCGGCTTCGTGAGCCACGAGCTGAAGAGCCCCGTCGCGGCCATGGTCTCGACCGCGCAGGTGCTGCGCGACGGGTACCTCGGCGCCCTGACCGACCAGCAACGGGAGGCGGTGTCGCGCCTCATCGCCCGGGGGGAGTACCTCCTCGATCTGGTGCGCGACTACCTCGAGCTCGCGCGCCTCGAGGGCGGCAACGTGGCCTACGCCCCCCAGGCGGGCGTGGACCTCCAGCGCGACGTCCTCGCCGTGGCGCTCGACGTGACCCGGCCTGAGGCCGAACGCCGCCGAATCCGCGTCGAGGTGGAGGCATCGGACGATCTCGGCACGACACAGCTCGACCCGGCCCTGATGCGCGTCGTCTTCGTCAACTTGCTGAGCAACGCCGTCAAGTACGGCCGCGACGATGGACTCGTGCGCGTCGCCCTTGGCCGCGACGACGAGCACCTGCTGCTCTCCGTCTGGAACGAGGGCCCGGGGTTCCCGCCGGCGGAGCAGTCCCGCCTGTTCCGCAAGTTCTCGCGACTGCGTTCGCCGGAGCTCGCCCGGGAGCGGGGCTCGGGGGTCGGGCTCTACACCGTGTGGCGCCTGGTGACGCTGCATGGCGGTCGCGTGACGGCGCGCTCCGAGCACGGCGCGTGGGCGGAGTTCACGGTCCGCCTCCCACAACCGCCCACCGCAGCGCGCGATTGATGACTCGTTATCTTAACCCCGAGAGCGCTCCACCAATCATCGATTCTCGGATTCCCTCTCACCGACCGACGAGCCCCCGTCGGGCAGCGAATGGATCGTTTCGTAACGGCTTTTTATCGTTACCTCAGTCACAGCGTGGCACGGTTTGCCCATTTCTTGATGCAAGAATATCGCGATTCTCCAGTTTTACTCGCCCGAGCAGCTTACGGCGTGCCACTTTTTTCTACTTTCGTGCCACCGCTTGCCCTGCCCCCCACTCGGTGGGCGTGCGGTCACTTCCAAACCGGGCGACGCGGAAGTCGGCTCCAATTACGGGGTTTCCTGCCGGCCCCCGAGCTTCAGATTGCCCTTGTCACGCGGCGCGATCTGCACCAATATTCCCGCGTTCTCGGACATCGTTTCGCGGCCCGCTTCACGGCAAGCCCGGAAGGCCGGCGAACACGGTGGTCGGGGGCCGTGACGGACTCCCGGCTCCCGCGCCATCGCCGTTGGGTGCTCGTGACGACGTTCCGATTCGGCACATGCGAGGTGTCCATGAGCGAAGCTCTCAGTACGGTAGTCAAAGAAGCCTGCGCCGCCGCCGGGCACGACCGCACGCGCCTGATGGACGTGGTCAACCAGGTGCAGAGCCGCCTGGGAGCGGTCCCGTCGCCGGCCATGAACCTCATCGCGACCGAGCTCGGGTGCCGGCGGGTCGAGGTGGAGGCTGTGGTGTCCTTCTACGCCTTTCTCTCCCCCACCCCCCAGGGCAAGGTCGTGATCCGGGTCTGCAACGACGTCGTCGACCGCCTGGAAGGCGCCGACGCCGTGCTCCAGGCCTTCTCCGACGCGCTCGGGATCCAGCCGGGCGAGACGACCCCGGACGGCAAGATAACGCTCACCGCGACGCCCTGCATCGGCATGAGCGATCAGGCGCCCGCGGCGCTCGTCAACGCCGAGGTGTTCGTCGAGCTGAACCCGTCCAAGGCCCGCCAGATCGTGCAGGAGCTGCGCACTCACGGCGACCCGCGCCGCGTGATCACCAAGCTCGGGGACGGAAATAACGCCCACGCGCTGGTGCACTCGATGGTGCGCAACAACATCCAGCAGACCGGCCCGGTGATCTTCGCGGATTTCACCGCCGGAACGGCGCTGCGCAAGGCCCTCGCGATGACCCCCCAGGAGGTGATCCGCGACGTGAAGGCCTCGCGGGTCCGCGGTCGCGGCGGGGCCGGCTTCCCGACCGGTATGAAGTGGGATTTCGCTCGGGCGGCCGCCGGTGAACGGAAGGTCGTTCTCTGCAACGGCGACGAGGGGGAGCCCGGCACCTTCAAGGACCGCGCGATCCTGACCGAGCGAGCGTCCCTGGTCTTCGAGGGCATGACCATCGCCGGCTATGCGGTCGGCGCGGACCTCGGCATCCTGTACCTGCGCGGCGAGTACCTCTACCTCCGCGCCTTCCTCGAGGAGGCGCTGGCGCAACGGCGGGCCGCGGGTCTGCTCGGCGAGGCCGTCGGCGGCAAGGCGGGCTTCGACTTCGACATCCGCATCCAGATGGGAGCCGGCGCCTACGTCTGCGGCGAAGAAACCGCGCTCATCAGCTCCTGCGAGGGCCAGCGGGGGGATCCCAAGAACCGGCCTCCGTTCCCGGCCCAGGAGGGCTACCTCCGCCGCCCCACCGTGGTGAACAACGTCGAGACCTTCTGCTGCGTGGCGCGCGTGCTCGAGCAGGGCGCCGGTTGGTTCGCTCAGCTCGGGTCGAAGGGCACCAGCGGAACCAAGCTGCTCAGCGTGTCCGGCGACTGCATGCGCCCCGGGATCTACGAGGTGCCGTTCGGCACTTCCCTGGCGGACCTGCTGGCGCTCGCCGGCGCCGAGGACGCGGCGGCCGTGCAGGTGGGCGGGCCGAGCGGACAGATGGTTGGTCCTGCGGACTTCAAGCGGACGATCTGCTACGACGACCTGGCGACCGGCGGGTCGATCATGGTCTTCAACTCGTCCCGCGACGTGCTCAAGATCGCCCGCGAGTTCGTCGAGTTCTTCTGCGAGGAGAGCTGCGGGTACTGCACCCCCTGCCGGGTCGGAAACGAGCTGCTCAAGGAGCGTCTCGACGCCATCATCGCGGGTCGGGGCGAGCCCACCGACCTGGCCTACCTCGAGGAGATCGGGGGCGTCATGAAGCTCGCTAGCCGCTGCGGGCTCGGGCAGACCAGCGCCAACCCGGTGCTGACCACCATCAAGAACTTCCGTGCCGCTTACGATGCCCGCCTCCGGGCGCCGACGCACGGCGAGCAGCGGCGCTTCGACCTCGCGGCGGCGGTCGCCGGGGCGGAGCGGATCGCCGGGCACGACAGCGTTCAGCACGGGACACACGAGCAACCCGGCTCGGCGGAGTGAGGTGACCCCATGACCGACAGCGTCAAGCTCAAGATCGACGGCAAGGAGATCACGGCCCAGGCCGGGCAGACGATCCTGCAGGCGGCTGCCGCGGCGGGCGTCTACATCCCCCACCTCTGCGCCCACCGGGAGCTGCACCCCTGGGGGAGCTGCCGCGTGTGCATGGTGAAGGTGAACGGGCGCGCCCAAGCCGCCTGCATCCAACCGGTCACCGACGGCGCGGTCGTCGAAAACGATACCCCCGAGCTGTTGAACGTCCGGCGGGTCCTGGTGGAGATGCTCTTCGTGGAGGGCAACCACATCTGCCCCGCCTGCGAGAAGAGCGGGAACTGCGAGCTACAGGCGACGGCCTACCGCCTGGGCATCGTCTCACCCCGCTTCCCCTACGCGTTCGCGCGGCGCGAGATCGACGCGACCCATCCCGACATCCTCATCGAGCGAAACCGGTGCATCCTCTGCGCCCGCTGCGTTCGCGCCTCGAGCGAGGTCGATGGCAAGCACGCCTTCGACTTCGTGGGGCGGGGCACGCACAAGCGGATCGCCGTCAACGCGGAGGCCGGGCTCGGCGGGACCGACGCCGCGGCGACCGACAAGGCCATCGAGGTCTGCCCCGTGGGCTGCCTCATGAAGAAGCGCGTCGGCTTCGCCGTCCCGGTGGGCCAGCGCCGGTTCGACGAGAAGCCGATCGGGTCCGAGATCGAGCACCCCGCTGCCGTCGCCAAGTGAGCCTATAGCCATGAGCAAACCCAAAGTCGCCACCACGTCCATGTGCGGCTGCTTCGGCTGCCACATGTCGCTCCTCGACATCGACGACCGCATCCTCAAGCTCGTCGAGCTGATCGAGTTCAACAAGTCCCCGATCAATGACATCAAGACCTTCACCGCGCGCTGCGCGGTCGGGCTCATCGAGGGCGGCGTCGCCAACGACGAGAACTACCACGTGCTCAAGGCCTTCCGAGAGAACTGCGACGTCCTGGTGTCGGTGGGCGAGTGCGCCAAGAACGGCGGGGTGCCGTCGATGCGCAACCCCATCCCGCTCCAGGAGTGCCTCGAGGAGGCGTACCTGAAGGGGCCGACCGTCCACAACCCGCTGCAGGTGATCCCGAACGACGTCGAGATCCCGCTGATGCTCGACAAGGTCTACCCCTGCCACGAGGTAGTGAAGATCGACTACCACCTCGCCGGCTGCCCCCCCTCGGCGGACACCATCTGGGAGGCCCTGGTCGCGCTGCTCTCGGGCAAGCCGATCGATCTCCCTTACACCCTGCTCAAGTACGACTGATCCCGGAGGCTTGATAGTGACAACTGCTAGCGGCAACCAGCGCATCGTCATCGAGCCCGTCACGCGCGTGGAGGGGCACGGGAAGGTCACCATCCTCCTCGACGAACAGGGGAAGGTCACCCAGGCGCGCCTGCACATCGTCGAGTTCCGCGGATTCGAGCGCTTCGTCCAGGGGCGTCCCTACTGGGAGGTCCCGGTCCTGGTGCAGCGCCTCTGTGGCATCTGCCCCGTGAGCCACCACCTCTGCGCCGCCAAGGCGATGGACGTCATCGTCGGAGCCGATCGCCTCACGCCGACCGCCGAGAAGATGCGGCGGTTGATGCACTACGGGCAGACTTACCAATCCCACGCGCTCCACTTCTTCCACCTCGCCTCGCCGGATCTGCTCTTCGGCTTTGGCGCCGACGTGAGCAAACGCAATGTCATCGCGGTAGCCGCCGCCTTCCCGGAGCTGGCGGTGCAGGGCGTGATGATGCGCAGGTACGGCCAGGAGATCATCAAGGCCACGGCCGGCAAGAAGGTGCACGGCACCGGCGCCATCCCCGGCGGCATCAACAAGAACCTCTCGATCGCCGAGCGCGACGGGTTCCTCAAGGACATCGACCAGCAGCTCGCGTGGGCGCGCGGCGCCCTCAAGATCGCCAAGGACTACACCGTCGAGAACCTGGACAAGGTCAAGGACTTCGGCTCGTTCGAGTCAAACCACGCAGGCCTCGTCACCGCCGATGGGACCATGGATCTCTACGATGGGCTCTTGCGAGCCATCGACGCCCAGGGCAACCGGATCTTCGACATGGAGCCGGCGCGCTACCTCGACCACATCGCAGAGGAGGTGCGCCCCTGGTCTTACATGAAGTTCCCCTTCATCCGCGCGCTCGGCCCGGAGCGCGGCTGGTATCGCGTGGGGCCCCTCGCCCGCATCAACGTCGCCGAGCGCATCGACACCCCCGAGGCGGAGCAGGCGCGCCGGGATTTCATGGCCGTCACCAACGGCAAGCCCAACAACATCACGATGGCGTACCACTGGGCCCGGATGATCGAGCTGCTGCACGCGGCCGAGAAGATGCGGGACTTGCTCCACGACCCGGATCTTCAGGGCACGGATCTGGTGGTGAAAGGCGAGCGCCGGGAGGAGGGCGTCGCCATCCTCGAGGCGCCGCGCGGCTCGCTGTTCCACCATTACCGGGTCAACGACCGCGATGAGGTCGTGATGGCGAACCTCATCGTCTCGACCACGAGCAACAACGAGCCGATGAACCGCGCCGTCCAGAAGGTCGCGGAGCAGCACCTCCAGGGGGCGCCCACGATCACGGACGGCCTGCTCAACCACGTGGAGGTCGCGATCCGCGCCTATGACCCATGCCTCAGCTGCGCGACCCACGCCATGGGTCAGATGCCGCTGGTGATCGAACTCTTCGACCACACCGGCCGGCGCCTGCAGCGGCGCGGCAAGGGCGTGGCGGAGGACATCGCCGGCTGAGCCGGGGAGGGTGCACTTGACACCGCGCGAAGGCTCGGGGACGAGGTTTCTCGTGATTGGCTTCGGCAACCCCGGGCGCCTCGACGACGGCCTCGGTCCGGCGCTCGCCGGGCGGTTGGAGGCGGCGGCGCTCCCGGCCGTGTCCGTGGAGGCGGATTATCAGCTCCAGGTCGAGGACGCGGAGACCGTGAGCCGGCACGACATCGTCGTGTTCGCCGACGCTGCCGTCACCGGAGCGAGCCCGTTCGCAGTTTCCGAGGTGCAGCCTCGCCGCGGCATCTCTTTCTCGTCCCACAGCCTCGATCCGGACGAGGTCCTGGGGCTCGCCCAGGATCTCTTCCATGCCACCGCGCGCGGCTTCGTGCTCGGCATCCGGGGCTACGAGTTCAACGAGTTCGGCGAACGCCTGTCCTCCGGCGCATCCCGAAACCTCGACGAGGCCGAGGCGTTCCTGCTCTCCGTCCTGACGACGAACGACGTCGACGCGCTGATACAGCGCGCCCGGCAGTCGGCGGCGCCAGGCCCCTGCTCCGCCTAGGGCGGACCCTGCTCGGAGTGTGTCATGCAAGACGGCAAGCACGTGATCCTGTGCATCGATGACGACCCCGACATCCGCGAATCGATGCGGATGATCCTGGAGGCCAACGGCTACGTGCACGTCGGCGCGGCCACGGCAGAAGAGGGGGTGCGGGTCTTCAAGCAAGCGAAACCGGACCTCGTCATCGTCGATCTGATGATGGAGGAGGTCGACGCCGGGGCGAACTTCGTGCGCGAGCTCAAGCTGCTGGGGTGCACCGTGCCGATCTACCTCCTGAGCTCCGTCGGTGACTCGCTCAGCATGTCCGTGAGCCCGACCCAGCTCGGGCTCGACGGCGTCCTCCAGAAGCCCGTGGCGCCCGCCACCCTGCTCACGCTGCTCCGCGAGAAGCTCGGCTGAGTCGCCGCGCTGCGCGGACGTCCTCCGGCGCGGCCCCCCCGCGGCGGGCTTTGGCGTGTCCTCACTTCGGAGGCGCAGCGCCGTCAAGGGCGATGCGTGCGCGTCGGCGGGATCGTCGGCGTGGCCTCGCTGCTCGGCGCCGGCGCGGCCACGGACCGCACGATCAGCCGTGCCTCGACCGGCAACAGGATCGTCACCCTGGCCCCGGCTCCGAAGTGGCTAATGACCCCGATCTCGCCGCCGTGCTCGTGCACGACGTGGGAGCAGATCGCCAGACCCAGCCCGAGCCCACCGCTCGCCTCCTTGGTGGTGAAGCCGGCGTCGAAGACGTGGGGCAGGTACGGTTCCGGGATCCCGGGGCCGTCGTCGGCGATGACGATAGCGACCATCTCCCCCTGGCGCTCGGTCATCACCGTGATGGTCCCCCGCTCGGCGTCGCTCTCGGTGATCGCCTCCACGGCGTTGGCGACGACTCCGTAGAGCACATGTCGGATCTGGCGCGCCACGCAGGTGACGAGCGGCAGCTCGCCGTGCCGGCGGACGACGCCGATCCGAGCCATCCTCGTCGTCATCAACTCGAGCGTCTGATCCAGCTCGGCGTTGACGTCGATGGCCGTGAGCTCGGCCTGGTCTAGCTTGGCGAGCCCGCGGAGGTGCCCGATCACCGTCTCGATCCGGTCGAGCCCCTCCCGAATCACCTGATCCCCCTGCTCGAAGACGGCGCGCGCGTTGACGAGCGCCCGATCCGACGTCGCCCCCTCCCCGAGCAGGGCCTGGAGTCGCTGCACCACGCGGTTCACGGCGCGCGCGCGCGTGTCCTGCATGGTGCGCACCGCCCCCAGCGGCCCGGTCAGGTCATCGACGATCTCAGCGACGAGGGCCCCGAGCGAGGCGAGCCTCTCGGCCTCGGCGAGGCGCGCCTGGGCATGGCGGAGGGCATCCGTGCCGGCCGCGAGCCGGCGCTCCGCGCCCGCCAGCCGCTCCTCGACGCAAGCCCTCCGATGCCGAGCCAGCCCCACCGCCAGAAACCCTGCGACGAGGACGGTGGCGTCGAGCGCGATCCCGGGCACGGACAGCCCGAAACCGGGGACCACCAGGGTCATGACCGCGGCTGCGACCTGGAGCGCCCCGATACCGATCAGTGCGTGGCGGAGGAGCTCCCGTTCGGCCTGACCCGCTCGCCCTCGGACGGCGCGCCGCAGCAGCACGTTCCAGACCAGGGAGGCGAGCCCGAAGGGGATCAGCACCAACGGCGCTGTCGGCGCGAGACGGAGCCCGAAGCCCAGCCCTGGGTGGTAGCTCGCGCCCGCCACGACGAGCGGCGTCAGCAGGGACAGGAGCGCTCCCGCCAAGGTCAACCCCGTGAAGAGGATCACGTAGTGCCGAACCCAAATCGGGCCCAACCGCTCCTCTAGCCGCCGGTCGTGCCCGGTCAGCGCCAGAACCTGGAGCATCGCGAAGAACCCGACGACGAAGGCGAGCGCTGCCGGCACGCGCGCCCAGCGCATCACCGCCGACGTGACCGGAGCCGCGAAGGCCGGCGAGTCCGGAGCGCAGATCGAGGCCCAGCAGAGCTCTCCGACGCGATCGTCGAGGAGTTGCAGGCGCGCCGCCGCCACCGCGAAGGCGGCCCAGGCCAGGCAGAGCAGGGCGAACCCAGGACGGGCGCGCTCCCGCCGCTGCACGAGTGAAGCTACCCCCATGGCGACCAGGGCGGCCGCCGCCAGGATCGAGGAGATAGCGTATGCTGGCAGCATCGAACGGGACGGCCGCGAACCCAGCCTTCAGCGTATCACCACTGTCGCCCTGGACGCGACGTGACCGGTTGATACTGGTAGATTCCCGCCATGATTCCCCCGGCTGACACCGACCTCGCGACGCTACTCGTGTCCTGCCCCGACCGGCGCGGCATCGTGGCCGCGCTGGCGCAGCTGCTCGCTGGACATGGCGCCAACATCCTCGACTCCGACCAGCACACCGATCTCGCGGTGGGCCAGTTCTTCCAGCGTCTCCGCGTCGACCTCTCGGAGCTCCTGACCGATCGAGGCACCCTCGAGCGCGCCATCGCCGAAGTAGCCGCTCGTTTCGAGATGCAGGTCCGGATCGCGTACTACGGCCGCCTCCAGCGCGTCGCCCTCTTCGTCTCGAAGACCGATCATTGCCTGTACGACCTGCTCTACCGGTACCGCTCCGGTGAGCTCCGCTGCGAGATCCCGGTCGTCGTGAGCAACCACCCGAATCTCGAGCCGGTTGCGCGTCACTACGGGATCCCGTTCGAGGTCTTCCCGATCACCCAGGAAACCAGGGCCGAGCAGGAGAAGCGTGAGCTCGAGCTCCTGGAACGGGAGCGCGTCGATCTCGTGGTGCTTGCGCGCTACATGCAGGTGCTCGGACCGGACTTCGTCGCCCGTTATCCGCACCGCGTGATCAACATCCACCACTCCTTCTTGCCTGCCTTCGTCGGGAGTAGGCCCTACCACCAGGCCTACGAGCGGGGCGTGAAGCTCGTGGGTGCAACCGCCCACTACGCCACCGCGAACCTCGACCAGGGGCCCATCATCGCGCAGGACGTGATCCGCTGCTCGCACCGCGACACGGTGGAGGATTTGACCCGCAAGGGCGCTGACCTGGAGAAGCTCGTGCTCGCACGGGCCGTCCGTGCCCACCTCGACGATCGCGTGATCGCCTACGGCAACAAGACCGTCGTGTTCACCTGAGCGGCCTCTCTCCCGCTGCGCTCGCCCCACAGCCGGCGGGTGTCGCCGTGGCGGCGGCCACGGGGCGTCTTGGCGGGGCCTCGGGGGCCGCGGCGATCCGACGGGACCCCTCGGCCGCCGAGCCTGACCGACCCACCGCGAGGGCAAATATGGGCGAGAGCCCCCGATCTCGCTGCGAAAATGGACTACGGCCAGCCGTCCGAGCTACATTTGTGAGGCTTGGGCAACCCTCACCCCCGCCCCAACGCGCCGGCGACCGTGTCGGGCGCGTCCGGTCGCCCTTCACCCGGCGGGTGCGGGGCTAGCCCCCCCCGCCCGTCGTCGCTCGACCTGCTGACGGCGATCGAGTCTCGAATCGACGTCGACCAAGGTCGCGCCCTGGCCCGCTACGGAGGGCTGCGCCTGGAGAGCGCCTTCCAGCCCATCGTGAGCCTCGCGCACGGACGCGCCGTCGGCTTCGAGGCGCTGGTCCGACCCTTCGCGCCGCATCAGCGCAAGTCGCTCCCACCGACGGACGTCTTCGCGAGCGCAGCGGAGCGTGGAGAGTCGGTCCTGCTCGACGGGGTGTGTCGTACCCTGCACCTGGTGAATTTCGAGCTTTCCCACCTGCAAGACGTCTGGGTGTTCGTCAACATGACACCCAGCACGATCCTCGCGACGGGCGCGCCGGACCCGCTCTTCGCGCTGCTGCTCGATCGCCGCGGGGTGCCACCCCACCAGGTCGTGATCGAGATCCTGGAGTCGAAGACCTACGACGAGCAGCGGCTGGCGGACGTCGTGAGTTACTTCCGCGAACTCGGCTGCGTGGTCGCGCTCGACGACTTCGGCGCTGGCCAGTCGAACTTCGAGCGCATCTGGCGCATCGCGCCCGATCTGGTCAAGCTCGATCGGTCCATGCTGGAGGAGGCGACACGCGAGCCGCGCGTGCGGCGGATCCTCCCCGGTCTCGTGGCGCTCCTGCACGAGGCTGGTTGCCTCGTCGTAATGGAGGGCATCGAGAACGAGCACCAGGCGCTGATCGCGATGGAGATGGACGTGGACTTCGTCCAGGGCTTCTACTTCGGCTTCCCGGTGGCGAAGGCCGATCCAGCCTGCGAGCGGCTCGCGAGCACGATGCGGAACCTCTTCCGGATCTTCCGCCACAGGACTGCACGCCAGACCGAGGTGTCGCGTGACACGCTGGGGCAGTACACGGTCGCGCTGGATCGCGTCAGCGTCCGCCTCCGCGAGGGCACTGGCCTCGGCGTCGCCTGTCGCGAACTGCTCGCGCTCGGAGGCGTCGAGCGCTGCTACCTGCTCGACAGCGACGGGATTCAAATCGGGCATACCGTGGAGGCCGCGCGCCGCCGGGCGGCGACCGACGCTCGCTTCCGCCCGTTCGCGAACTGTGAGGGCGCTAACTGGTATCGTCGCCCGTATTTCCGCCGCGCCATCACGCGACCGGGCGTCGTTCAGGTGTCGCAGCCCTACCTCTCGATGACCGACGGGCGCAGCTGCATGACGCTGTCCATCGGGGTCGAGGTCGCGGAGCGTCTGCAGGTCCTCTGCGCCGATCTCGACTGGGAGTCCTGGGAACCGGTGAGCGCCCCGCCGAGCTGGCGGCCGACCCCCAGCCTGCGCTGGAACGACCTCGAGGGCGACGGGGAGTGAGCTCGTCTCAGTCCCGGTCGCGATCCACCAGCGACAGCACCAGCGGGCAGTGATCGCTCAGCCGCTCCTCGGCGAGCGACCGCGAGCGCCCCGGGGCGCAGGCGACCGCGCCGCACACACCCGAGACCTCGGCGGTCGCCCCCGCCGGCAGCTCCGCGAGCGCCCCGGCGACAACAAAGTGATCGAGCAGAGCGCCGCGCCCCCGGAAGTACTCCGTGCAGCCGACCGACGGCGCGACGGCGCGGAGCCCCGGTCCGTCGAGCCGTCGCCGGAGCTCCTCGAGCTCCTCCGCTGCCGAAACCGGCGGCGAGCAGCTTGCGCACCCCATCGTGTTGAAGTCCCCCGCGAACACCACGTCCTCGTCGGCGACGACCGCCCGCGCCTCGCTGACAGCCCCCGAGAGCGCGGTGACGGACCGCTGACGCAGCGTCAACGACCGGCGCTCGCCGCCGCTCTTGAGGTGAACGCTGATGACGTGCAGATCGAGGCCCCCCGGGAACCGAAAGTGCGCACCGAAGCCGGGGCGGAGCTGATCCTGGCAGGCCACCCCGTGCGGGTTGAGCCCGCCGTAGATGGTGAAGCCGCGCGCGGAGACGCGGGCGGCATCGTACAGGAGCCCGACGTGCTGCCCGGTGACGTTCGCGCAGTCGTCGAAGGCGGCACGCCAGCGACCCCCAGCGTGCCGATCCAGCGCGGCAGTGAGCTGGGCGGTCGCGGCGATCGCGGCCGGGTGGGTCTTGAACTCCTGCACCGCCAGCACGTCGACGTCGAGCAGCGCGATCGCGCAGGCGAGCCACTGGAGATCGGTTGCCGCGTCGGGCAGCGGGCGCTTGCCGGGGGCACCGTCGGGGAACCAACGGACGTTCCAGGTGCCAATGCGCGCCGTCCCGGGGGCACGGGCCCGGCGCGCGGTGAGGCCAGCGCGACAGGCCTCGGGGCTGGACCAGGGCGACTCGTCATGCAGCGTGCTCGGCGCCGCACGGGGCGTGCGCGAGGACGGCGGGTGCCGGTGCGAGAACGCCGACGGAGCCCGCGGTCGAACCGAAGCCGCCCCGCTGGGACCCGACCCGTCCCGCCGGGATGCGGCCGGAACCGGGGACGGAACCCCCGGGCGCCACGGCGCCGGCGCCTCCAGCTCCGCACGCCACCCCGGGGCCTCCTCGGCGCGAGCGCGGCACCCAGCCACGCCCTCCAGCAGCACGGGGACGAATGCCAGCAGGACCCAGCGCACCCCCTCATCGTCGCACAAGGGCCGCCGAGGGGCCCAACGGAGGGAACCTGGGGCCGGCGGCGCCGCCGCCAGGACTCGCGACCAGCGCAGTACCAACGGCCGGCCCGGCGGAGCCAGGCGGGGGCAACGCCCCGCCGCGCGCCCCCTGGGGCAATACCGGGCAGGCGGCGAGCCCGGAACTTCCGTTGGGTAGCCCGCTTCGGGCGGTTGATCCGCCCGCCCGGCCGTGGTCTCTAGTGCGTCACCCCCAGCACCCCGGAGCGGCGGCGAACGCCCCCGGCAGCAGGGTTCTGCGAAAAGGATCCGGCCGATGCCAACCAGCCCGAGCCCCCAACCCTTCGACTCGCTCCTTCCGACCGGCCGCGAGCGGTTCCTCGCCCAGGTGATGGTCCACGCCCTACAAGACGGATGGGCGACGGCGGAGGACTTCCTCCGACACTTCCCACCGCAGAAGTTGGTCGAGTCCCTGGCGGAGGTCGAGGAGCTCCGCGTCAGCTTGCTCGTCAAGGCAGCGAGGGTCCATGCCAAGGCGGCTGCGAAGAAATCGATCGAGTCGGCGGCAGAGGATCTGGCCATCGCCGTCTCGGAGGGGATCTGCGAGCCGTCGGAGGTCCTCGAAGTCTACGGTCCCGACGACCGTGTCACCTTCCTCGACGCCCCCGAGCTCTGGGCGTTCGCGACCGAGGGCGAGTGGTGGAGCGTCGGTAACAAGGAGCGAGACCACGCTCGAGCGCTTGCCCGCCTCGTCTTCATGGTGGAGCGAGCGCTCGCCCAGAACCTGATCAACCTGCAGGAGCTCGCCGACGCCCTCACGTTCGACGAGATTGCAGGCCTCCTCCCCGAGCAGCGGCTGCAGGACGTGGTGCGGCACGCGTTGGTCACCGGACGGGAGGGGAAGGCCCTCGACGAGAAGAGCCTGCTCAGCGTCGTGCCGCTCGAAGAGTTGCTCGGCCTCTTCGAGCTCGCGGAGGTCTGGAACCGCGTCATCGTCACCGTGATCGCGAAGCCGAGCGAGCTCCTGCACACCGGCGATGGGGACGACGACGGCGCCGGCAAGGGAGGGAAACCCAAGCCCGCGGCGCGTCAGTCCGTTCGCCCTGCCTCTGCCAAGCCAGCAGCCCCGATCAAGCCAGCGGCCTCGACCAAGCCGGCGACCACCAACCCAACCAGCTCGCGCCCGACGTCGATCAGCGCGCCCGCCGGCGCTTCACGCCCCCCGGGGCCCGCGAAGCCCGCGCCGCTGCCGCCCGGACCCCCGCAGAAGGCCGTGTCCGCGCCGCCGCCGCCACCGCCCCCGTCGCCGGCGGCTGCCGGCGAGGGAGACGAGGCGAGAGGCGCCGTCATTGAGCGGCTCTCGCAGATCGGGCGCCTGCCTCCCTCGCACCCTCACCTCTCGCTCGCGATGCTTCTGTCCATCGACACCATGTACGCAGACCTCGAGATCGCCGGGTCCGACGAGGAGCGCGAGGACGCGATCCGTGAGGCGTTCCCGAACCAGATCCAGCTCCGCCAGGCAATGCTGGCCTTGATCGAGCTGCTCGATCCCACCATCAACACCAAGGATCCGCTGATCCGCGACGCCGAGGTCGATTCGCTGATCAAGATCGTCATGTTCGAGGAGCGTCGCCGCCACTGACCGGTCGGCGGTGTGCCACAACGCGGCGGCCGCCCAGAGCAGCAATCGGGTTGATGGCTGCGATAGATCAACGACCTGGAGCACCGAATTGGGAGCAGGTTTCGGCGAAGGAGGCCTGAAAATGTCTCCTCGCCCTGCACGGAGGCATTTCTCGGGCCTCCGTTGCTGACAGCAACCTGTTCGGTGCTCTAGACCCGCCGGACCGACATGGGCGCGGCCGAGACAATCGCGTTGGGCGGCCTTGGTGTGCTGTTCTTGGCACTCCTCTGGTGGACGCGACGAGCGAGAGTTCGGACGCGAATCTCACCCCTCTCGCGGCAGCTCGAGGCCGCCTTCGAGCAGCGCGCGCTCGAGGCGCTGCGCAGCCTCGCCGGCGGCGCCAGCGATCGCCTCGCGAACCTCGAGCGGCAGCTCCAGGATGGGAAGGCGGCGGAGGCCCAGGCCCACGACGCCGCTCGCTTGGCGCGCAAGCTCGCCGCCCTCCGCGCCGACCCCGCGACGACGGGGAAGGAGCGGCCGGAGTGGGACTACCTGTCCGCCGCGACGGCCGAGCGGTGGCCGCTGCTCGAGCCGGCGATCGTCGAGCTGGATCTGCCGGCGCTCACGCGGGCGGGGGCCAGCAGCGCGGAGCTCCGGGAAGAGCTCGGGCCTCTGGTGACGCGTTGGCGCGGCGCGCTGGAGCGAGCAACGGCCGAGCTCGACGCCGAGCCCGCGCTCCTTTGGTCGGTGATCGACCTGCTCGCGGTGACCCTCCTCGTCGTCGCTCCCGAACCCGCCGTGGAGAACGCTGCCGCGCACCAAGTCCGCCCCCGACCGCCCCGCCCCGAGCCGGTCGCGGCCGTGCGCGCCGGCACCGCGATCGCGCTGCGGCTCCTCGAAACCGCGCCTCGCACCGAGCGCGTGCCCCACGACGGACTCCCGGTACCGGCACTCGCTGACCTCACCGTCGCCGCCGCGGTGGTGAGGCGACGCCTGAACCGGGCGGCGACCACGGACGAGCTCGAGCGGGCCCGTGCCCTGGTCCTCGGCGAACCGAGCGCGCTGTGGGTCGCCCTCTCCGTGCTCCCTCGTCACGAGTACCCCGCGGCCGCCGCCGTCGCGCACGCGCGCCTCGCCGAGGTCGCGCGACGGGCTGCCGCCGGCGAGCCCCCCCCCGACGGCGGCGAGGCGCTGGCGCGGGACCTGCTCGGCAACGGCTCGGCCACGGCTTTCGCGGCGACGCTCCGCGCGCTCGCCGCGGGCCTCACCGCCGAAGAGCTCTTCGGTGACCCCTCCCACCTCGCGGCCCCGGCTGCGGGCGAGGGGTGAGGCGGGAAACGCGGTCGTGGCGCCTACCATCCTGCTCTTCGACGTGGATGGAACCCTGCTGACCGCGGGCGGGGCGGGTCGCCGCGCGCTGGTGCGAGCGTTCGCCGTGGAACTCGGCCGCGGCGACGTCATCGAGGCCGTCGATCTACGGGGGATGACCGATCAGGCCGTCTTTCGGCAGGCGGTGACGGCGGCGGGGCTGGGCCCCGCTCCCGCGCTCCTCGCCCGGCTCGTGGAACGTTACCTCGCCTGCCTAGTGGAGGAGCTCGAGCGGGCGGCGGCCTTCTCGGTGCTCCCCGGCGTGCCGGAGGTGATAGCCGCCGTCTGCGGACAGCCGGACGTGGCGGTGGGGCTCGGTACCGGGAATCTCGAGCGCGGAGCCCGGCTCAAGCTCGCGCGCGCCGGCCTGAACGAGCCCTTCCCGTTCGGCGGGTTCGGCGACGACGCAGAGGCCCGCGCGGAGGTCCTGCGCGCGGGCGCGATGCGCGGTGCGCGGCGTCTCGACGCGCCGCTCGAACGCTGTCGCGTGGTGGTCATTGGCGACACCCCTCGCGACGTCGCCGCGGCCCAGGCGATTGGCGCGGAGTCCGTCGCCGTGGCCACGAGCGGCTTCGACGTCCACGCCCTCCGCGCCGCCGGAGCCACCGCGGTCCACGCGTCCCTCGCCGAGGCGGGCGCGCTCGCCTCGATCCTCGGACCGGCGCGGTCGCGCTGAGCACGGCCGGCTGCAGCGCGCGCTGGGCGCCGCCACAACCGCCTCAGCCGAGCTCGACGCGAACGCGAACCGTGGTCCCTGCCGGCGCCACCGGCAGCGGCGAGGACGGCTCGACCGCCACCCCGTCGACCTCGATCACCCGCACCCCAGACTCGACGTGCCGCGGGTTCTCCACCGCGATGTGGTACTCGGCCCCGCGGAAGCGCCGGCGCACGGTGAACCCATCCCAGGCCGCAGGCACCACCGGATCGAGGCGGAGGCCCGCGTAGTCCGGCCGCACGCCGAGCAGGTGCTGGGTGGCCGCGAAGTACGACCAGGCCGCGGTGCCGGTCAGCCAGGGGAGCCGCGACGAACCGAACCTCGGACTGGCCCGGCCGTGAGTGGACTGACAGTGCACGTAAGGCTCAACCTGCCGGATCTCCGCCCGCGTGTTGTAGGCGGCCGGCATGTACGCCCGATAGTACTCCCAGGCGCGGCCCCCACGACGCAGCAGGGACTCGGCGATCACCGCCCAGCCCTGTGGGTGGCAGAAGATGGCGCCGTTCTCCTTCATCCCGGGGTTAAACAGCACCGCACGCACGACCGCGACGTCCGTCTCGACGAACGGCGGATCGCAGAGCATCACCCCGTACGGGGTCGCCAGCCGTTCGTTGACCGAGTCCATGGCGCGGCGTGCCCGCTCGCCGGTGGCGGCACCGCTCAGCACCGCCCACGACTGCGGGTTGAGGAAGATGGATCCCTCGGGATCCCGCCGCGTCCCGATGACGGAACCATCCTCGCGAAACGCGCGCACATACCACTCCCCGTCCCAACAGCAGCTCTCGAGCGCGGCGTCGAGCGCGACGAGCCGCGCCCGCGCCCAATCCGCCTCCGCGGGAGTGCCCAAGAGCCCGGCGATCTCGAGATACGTCGCCAGCGCGTAGCGGAGCTGAAACGCGACGAACACGCTCTCCCCCCGGTAGCCGAGCTTCAGCGTGTCGTTCCAGTCCGCGGAGAGCCCACAGGGGAGCCCGTGCGGGCCACTCCGCTCGACGTTGAACTCGATGGCGCGGCGAAGGTGGCCGGCGACCGTCGCCTCGCCCCGATCGGCAAATGGCAGCACGCGTGAGTAGAACGCGAGATCGCCCGTCTCCTTCACGTAGGCCGGCACGGTGTTGAAAAGCCAGAGACAGTCGTCGGCGCGGTACTCCTCCGGGTCGGGCGGCGGCTCCTGCCCGGGACGGTGTGCGAACGGTTTGACCACGGGCATGGCGCCGCCGGTGGACGCCTGACCGGTGATCATGAGCTCCAGACGCTCCCGCGCGAGATCCGGGATCGCCGGCAGCACGCCCAGGATGTCCTGCACCGTGTCACGGTAACCAAGCCCGTCACGGCCGCCGGCGTAGACCAGGCTCGCCGCACGCGACCAAGCGTAGGTCACCAGGCAATTGTAGGCGTTCCAGACGTTGATCATGCTGTCGAACTCGGCATCTGGAGACGCGACGACAAGCGCACCGAGCCGATCGTGCCAGTGGGCGCGCAGCGCCTCGAGCGCGGTGCGGGCGGCGGCCGGCGAGTCCATCTCCGCCATGGCCGCGCGACCGGCAACCCCCGCCCGGCCGACCCCCATCACCACCATGAGCTCCCGCCTCTCCCCGGGGGCCAAGGTGAGATCGAGCTGGAAGACGCCGCAAGCGTCGTCTCCCTGGGCGAGCGAGCCCGTGCAAGCGCCGCGCTCGACCACGAGTGGGTTGGCGTACGTGCGATAGGGCCCCCCGAGGAACGTCTCGCGATCCGTGTCGAATCCCGTCGGCGCCATCCCAACCACGCCGAGGAAGGTGTGCCGGGACTGATCCCGGTTCTGGAAATCGTTCGGGTCCTCCGGGAGGTGGTGGCAGATGCTCTGAGCGATCATCCCGTCGACCAGCTCGCAGCGTACGATGTACTGCGAGTACTGCATGTTGAACTGGTCGTGGTACGGGGCCCACTCGCTCGCGTACTCGACGAAGGGAAACACCGAAAGGCGCCGCGGACGGTCGCCCTCGTTCGTGAGCGTGAGCAGCCAGACCTCGTAGTCTCGATCGAGCGGGACGAAGTAGGTGGTCTCGGCCAGGACTCCGCCATAGCGACTGGTCAAGACGGTGTATCCGGTGCCGTGACGGCACGACGTCTGGAAGCTCTCCAGTGGCTTGCCGACGGGCTGCCACGACGCGCTCCAGAAATCCCCCGAGTCGCGGTCACGAAGGTAGAAATAGCGACCGGGCTGGTCGAGCGGCACGTTGTTGAACCAGAGCCGCATGAAGCGCCCCTGCACCGCCGAGTGGAAGAAGCTGTACCCACCGGCGTTGTTGGTCACGATGGCGCCGTAGCGCGTGTTGCCGAGGTAATTGCTCCACGAGCGGGGCGTGTCCGGGCGATCGATCACGTACTCGCGCCGCTCGTCGTCGAAGTGACCGTACTGCACGGGCTGAGCTCCTTCAGCGGTTGCTGATCACCGGTCGCCGCACGGCGATCGGGAAACCAGGGTTTGTCACCGGACCTGGCCGATGACGGGTTCGATGAGCGCCGCGACCCGAGCGTCCTCGAGGCCGAGCGCCTGCGCGAGCCGCCGCAGCAGCGCCGCCTTGTCGGGAGTCACCGAGCCATCCGCGCTCGCAACGACCGCGGCGAGCACGAGCGAGGTCTCCGCCTTCACGGGATCGTCTTGGAGCTCCGCGACGGTGCGCTCGAAGCATGCGTCCGCGCCGTGCCGCGCGATGGCGCGCGCCGAGGCGTCGAGCATGGCGTCCATGTGCGCAGTCCGGATCCGATCGGAAGAGATGATCTCCAGCGCCCCGCGCAGCACCTCCCGCTCGACGTTCCGGATCTTCCGATCCGCGAGCATCACCAGGTACATCAGCTCGCAGATGGCGCCGAACTCTTCGACGAACTCCTTGGCCTGCAGAACGTCGGGCGCGGCCTGGTGCAACACGAGCGACGGGCGCGCGCGGCCGCGGTCACGGAGCCGATCACGGAGCTCCTCGAGCTTGCCAGCGGGGAGGACCCAGGACACGCGCGGTTTATACACGCGCCAGGCGCCAACCCGGAGGATTTTGGGCAAGGACTGAACGGGTGCGTAGCCCGCGACGAGGCCGAGAGCCCGGGCCGCCGCGGCCCCCGCCGCGGGGCCCGGCCCGGCACGGGGCCGAGACGTGGCGTGCCCGGCCAGACTCGAGCACCAGCCACCTTGAACCCGACGCGGCGAGCGGTAGGCTCTCGCTCGTGCGATACGGGGCTCTGCTCGACGAGGCGAAGGTGGCCGCGCAGCGGCGAGAGTTCGCGCGCGCAGAGAGCCTCCTCCGTGAGGTGCTAGCAGCTCGCCCCGACCACGTCCCCGCCCTCGACTTGCTCGGCTTCGTCGTCTACTTCCAGAATCGGGCGGCGGAGGCCGAGGCGGTGTGTCGCCAGACGCTGGCACTCAAGCCCGACCACCCCTACGCGCTCAAGGGCCTGGGGCTGTGCCTGGCGAAGGGCGGCGACGTGACGGGGGCGGTGGCTTCCATCGAGCGTGCCATCGCGCTGAAGCCGGACTGGTTCGACCCCTACTGGGACCTGGCCGTCACCCTCGTCGACGCCGGGCGCATGGCGGAGGCGGTGGGGGTCGTCCAGCGCGGCCGGGCCGCGCTTCCAGGGCGCGAGCGCGACTGGGAGCGCATGGAGCGGCACGCGAGAACCTCCGGCGCCCGCGCGCTGCGACGCGAGCCCGCCGAGTGAGCCGCCCCCCCCCGACTCGGGATTGGAACCTGCCTCACTCGTCTTGATGCGCCTCGCCGAGGGCAACGTCGACCATCAGGTCGTGAGCCACCGCCTCGAGCGCCGCGGTGAGATCGTTGAGCGCGACCGCCGTCGGCGATCGCAGCCGCGCGTGGGCCCGAAACAGGGCCTCCCCCGACATGGGGGCGCTCACGCGATCGGTCACGAGCTCCTCGACGTTGACACCCCGGCTGGCGAGGGCTTGCGAGATCTCCCGCACGATGCCCGGTCGGTCTTGCCCCACGAGCTCGAGGTCGAGGAGCCGCGATACCGGCAGCGGAGTCGCGGCGTCCGCGGACGCCTCAACCACGATCCGCAACCCGCAAGCCTCCAGCGACGCGAGATCCGCCTCGAGCGCCGCCCGGGCGGCGTCGGGAACCTCGACCCGCAGGATCCCGGCGAATTTTCCGGCCAGGCGGGCCATGCGGCTCTCCAGCCAGCTCCCACCACGACGCGCCACCGCGTCGCTCAATGCCTCCACGAGGCCGGGTCGATCCGAGCCGATGAGGGCCAAGACCAGCGTGATCGTCGCGCTCACGGGACCTCCTGCCGCACACTCGCGGCGTCGGCGCTTCTACCAGGGCAGACCGTCCAGAGGAACTCCTCCGTTGCCGGCGCCGCACCGGGCCCCTGGTCTCCCGGGACGGCTCGCTCTAGGCTTCTTGCGGTGGCGCGTATCCGGAGCACCGCGGTCGCCGGGGGCCTGGCCCTCGTCGCGACCGTGCTGACCTCACCCGCCGGGGCCGAGACGGAGGTGGAGCGGGCGCGGCGTGCTGGCGAGATCGTGTCCGCCGTGAACAGCCCGTTCTGTCCGGCGACGACGCTCGCCTCCTGCGGGAGCCCCCAAGCCGCGGCCTGGCGCCACGACATCCAGCGCTGGGTGGACGAGGGGCGGACGAAGACCGAAATCTGCGCGCGGCTCGAGGCCCGCGCCGGCCAGAAGCTCTGCGCCGGGCCACGTACCCCGTTGCAGAGCGCAATGCCGTTCCTGGTGAGCCTCGGCGCCGTCGGCCTGCTCGGGCTGCTGCTCTGGCGTCTGCTCCGCCGCGCGCCGGTCCCCCTCCCAACCGGCCGAGCGTCGACCGGCTTGGACCCCGCGTCGAGCGCGCTCGATGCCGATCTCGATCGAGAGCTCGCCGCGCTGGACGACGACCGCCCATGAGTCGAACGCCGCCCCTGGCGCCTGCTTGGACCGCGCTGGCGCTGCTCGCCGTCGCCTGCGGCAAGCCCACGGTGGAGGTGCCCCCGTCGCCGACCCCAGCTGCCAGCGCGCTGGCGGCACCGGCGAGCGCCTCGGCGCCGTCCCCCACCACCAGCGCCATGCAGGGACCGCGGTCGACCGTCACCGCGAGCGGCTCCAGCTCGAGCAGCACCGCCCCAGCGGGATGCCCCGCCGAGATGGCGCACATCGGTCGCTTCTGCGTCGACCGCTGGGAGGCCACGCTCGTCGTCGACACCGACGCCGGGACCACGCAGCCCCACCCACACTGGCAGGTGCCGGATCCCGCGCTGCGCTTCGCGGCACGCTCCGCCCCTGGGGAGTTCCCCCAGGGGCACGTGAGCCGCCCCATCGCGGCCGCTGCCTGCGAGCGGGCGGGCAAACGGCTCTGTTCGCTGCGCGAGTGGCACCGTGCCTGCGCGGGCCCGACGGGGTTGACCTACCCCTACGGACGGGAGGGCCAGCGCGCCGCCTGCAACACAGCCAAGACCCACCTGCTCGGCCAGCTCTTCGGCAACGATCCCCGCGGCTGGAAGTACGACGAGCACTTCAACAGCCCGGAGCTGCTCCGGACGCCAGGCTTTCTCGCGAGGACGGGCGAGCACGCGCGCTGCGTGAGCGCGGAGGGCGTCCACGACTTGGTGGGCAACCTCCACGAGTGGGTCGCCGACGCCGTGGACCACGAACTCCCCTCCAAGATCGACCTGAACGCGGAGATCGCGCGCAAGATCCCCAAGAACTACGGCCACGGCATCTTCATGGGCGGGTTCTTCAGCACGACCAGCGAGCACGGCCGCGGCTGCCTCTTCCTCACGCCCGGCCACGAGCCGACCTACCACGACTACTCCACGGGCTTCCGCTGCTGCCGGGACGCCGACCCCACCAGCGCACCCCGAGCCGGTTGACGGTCACCGGCGCCACGGCTCAGTCGCTCGCCGGCGGGCCGGCGGGTCGACGGGCGCGGCGACGGGGACGAGGGCGCTCGCTACCGGCCGCTGCCACCGGCATCCCCAGCACGGAGGCGACCCGGCGCGCAGGCTCCACCGAGCATCCCAGCCACCCTGGGATCCGACCGCTCGGATCCGGTGCGGTGCCGGCGACGAACGCGGCGATGGCCGCGGCCAAGCGCTCGACGACGTCGACCCGCACCGCGCGAGCGCCGACGAGCGGGTAGCCGACGGCGAGGTAGTCTCTCGCGTCGATCCCGGCCACCCGCGCCATCGAAACCGCGCCCGTGGACGGCGAAGGCGCGCGTCGGGCGTCGCCGAGCTGCGCGGCCACCAGCGCCACCCGTCGCGCGATCGCCAACGGACGGAGCAGCGAGCGCGCGAAGACGTGGTGAGTTCCAATGACGATCCCACGCGCACCGAGCTGCTCCCGATCGCTCGCAGTGAGGTGCTCGAGCTCGCGCGCGGCGCTGCTCACCGGGACGGTCCCGAGCCCCTGCTCCAGCTGGTAGAGCAGGCCCCGCGCCGCGGCGCCGAACTCGCTCCCCGGCGCCACGCGCAACGGCGCGCAGAGCTCCGCCACGAGATCCCGGGACCAGGCGACAAGGCGCCGCTGGAGCCGCGACCGAGCGCCCGCGCCGACCTCTTCGGGGAGGAGAAGGCGAACCTCCGGGCGCAGGCGGTCGGGACCGCCCGTCAGCTGGCCGAGCAGCCTCCCGTCCGCGCTGATCCGCGCCTCCCGGTCCATCGTGAAGCGCTCGAAGGGCGCCTCCACGAGCTCGTGCGCCCAGGCGTCGTCGCCCACGGGCCCGGCATCTGGGGGCGCCCTGAGCTCGAGCCTCATGGTGAGCAGCTTCGCGAACGGGTGATCCGCGGGGGGCGCGGCCGGAGGTGGCCCCGGCGGGCGCCGCGCGCGCGGCCGCGCGCGCGGCGCGGCGACACGGCCAACCTCGACGAAGCGCTCCACGAGGCGTTGGTGCAGGGCGTCGCTGAGCCGCGTCTCGATGGCCTCCGTGCGCGTGGCCCAACCGCCGCTCGCGTCCACCCAGCCGGGGCGGTGGCTGATGTAGGTAAAGGTACGCGTGAGCTCGATACGGAGCATCAAGGTGTCCAGATCACCGCGCACATCGTCGAGCCGTGCCACGTTCTGCTCCAGCCAGTCGGGATCGACGCGAGCGCTCGGGCCGCTCAGATCGGCGAAGATGCGTGCCACCAGGCGGGCGTGGTGCTCGACCAACGACTGCCCGTAGTCTGGGATCTGGCAGGCTTGCCAGAGCAGCTCCACGAGCGCGCTCGAGCGCACGCGGGAGCGGATCGCCGGGTCGGCCGCGAGGTAGCGCAGCACCGCCAGATCCACGGCGCGCTCGACCGGCCGGAGATCGGCCCGACGCGGCCGCTCGAGCAGCGAGCCGATCAGGGCGTCGAGGGAGCTCGTGTCGAGCTCCGCGTTTCGGTAGACCGCGGCGCGGAGCGGCGAGAAGCGGTGCTCCTCGATGGCGGCGATCACGGCCTCTGGGAAGGGAGGCAGCGGTTGAAGCGTCCCGAAGCTGCCGTCAGCGAGGTAGCGACCGGCTCGCCCCGCGATCTGCCCCAGCTCAGCGGGCTCGAGCGGCCGCGTCTCGCGCCCGTCGAACTTGGCGGTAGCAGCGAAGGCGACGTGCTCGAGGTCGAGATTGAGCCCCATTCCGATGGCGTCCGTCGCCACCAGGTAATCCACCTCGCCGGCCTGGTAGAGCGCCACCTGGGCGTTGCGCGTACGGGGGGACATGGCCCCGAGCACCACCGCCGCACCACCCCGTGCGACCCGGATCCGAGCGGCGATTTCGTAGACCTGCGGGGTCGAGAAGGCGACGACGGCGCTCCGCGGCGGCAGCCCGCGGAGCGTCCAGGGGCCCGCGGCCGACAGGCGCGAGAGCCGCGGGTGGCTGGCGATCCGGGCCGTGGGCAAGAGCCGCTCGACGAGCGGACGTACGGTTTCGGAACCCATGAACCACGTCTCGCGCGCCCCCCGCGCGCCGAGCAACCGGGCGGTGAAGACGTGGCCTCGCTGCGGATGAGCCACGAGCTGGATCTCGTCGACCGCGAGGAAGTCGACCTCGCGATCGACCGGCATCGCCTCCACCGTGGCGACGAAGTACCGCGGCGACGCCGGTACCCGCTTCTCCTCGCCGGTAACGAGCGCCACGGCCCGCTCGCCCACGCGAGACGTGATCCGATCGTAGACCTCTCGCGCGAGGAGCCGGAGTGGCAGCCCGATCATCCCGGTCGGGTGCTCGAGCATGCGCTCGACCGCGCGGTGGGTCTTGCCCGTGTTGGTCGGTCCGAGCAACGCGGTGATCGGGGCGTACGGGACAGTGGCGTCCATCGCGGACCTGGCGGCACGACGCCGAAAGGCGCGGCCGACTCCCGTGACGATAGCAGCGGCCGAACCCCAGGGCGGTGGCGACCGTCGGCACGCTCGCGCCCGCTCGGCCTCCGGTTCGGCGCACGCCAGCCAGCGCCCCCGCGACGGAACGCGCAGCGACGGCGAGCCTGGGCTCCGAATGCGGTGGGCGCCCGGCGCGACCTCGCGTATGCGCTAGCTCATGAGATCGGCGATGCCGTGCCGCGCCGCGACCAGCGCCCGTCGGCCGGGCGCGCGGCTGGGGCTCTTCCTCGGGCTCGCCGTGTTGCTCGGCCTGTCCGCGGGCTGCCCGTCGCGCCGCGACGGTGGCAAGGACGACGCGGGCGTGCCTGCGCCCGCAACGCCTCCAGGATACCAGCGGGTGAGAAGTCAGGGTTGGTCCATCGCGGTGCCGAACTCCTTCGCAGTCCGACCTCCGCGCGAGGAGACGGACACGATGATCTGGCTCGTGTATGCCATCGACGGGGCGATCCCCGGAGCGCCGGCCGTTCTCTTCGCGCGCCACGCCCGGCCCGCCGAGTTCCCGAGCCACGTCTTCGGGCTAACCCTGCTGGAGCAGCTCCAGCGAGAGCCGGCGAAGCAGGTCATCGCGCATCGCCAGCACGAGATTGCCGGGACCGTGGTCACAGATCTGGAGGTGGAGGCCGCGGACCCGGACCGGCCGCGCCGCCAGTGGCGGCGCGTGTTCGTCCGCGAGGGGGTCGCGTACCTACTCACCGTGTCCATCGCTGCCGCGGAGGCGGAGCGAATGCGGGCAACCGCCCAGACGATCATCGACTCGCTCGCGCACGATTGACTGGGGACCCCCCAGCGAGGTCGCTGGCGTTCCCCCGCGCGTGCGGGCGCGTCATCACCGCCTCACCGCAGCAGCACCGGCACCCTGCCCGACGCCCGTCCAGCACCCTCAGCCGTGGGCGACGACCCGGTTGCGACCCGCGTGCTTGGCGGCGTAGAGGCGCCGGTCCGCCGTGGCGATGAGCGTCTCGGCGAGATCGTCGGGGCAGCACCGGAGGGAGGCCACGCCCACGCTGACGGTGATCGGGATGGAGTGCCCGTTGGACTCGATCCGCAAGCTCTCCACCAACATCCGGAAGCGCTCTCCGACATGGTACGCGCTCGCCAGATCGATGCCGCGGAGGATGATCGCGAATTCCTCACCCCCGTAGCGGGCGAACACGTCCTCCGTCCGGAGGCTACCGTTCACCGCCGCGGCCATCTCCACCAGCACCGTGTCGCCCGCCTGGTGACCGAAGGTGTCGTTGACGCGCTTGAAGTGGTCGATGTCGAGCAGCAAGAGCGACAGCTCGGCGCCGTGCCGACGAGAGAACGAGATCTCGGCCTCGAGCCGGTGGTCGAAGTGCTCACGGTTGAAGGCTCCCGTCAGCGAGTCGGTGACGCTCGCCTCGTAGAGCTGCATCAACATCGCCTCCTGATCGGCGTCGGTCAGCGCGTAGCGGAACGCCGCGGAGGCCCCGAACTGGACGACGTCACCATCGACCACCGGTCGAGAGGTGGTCTTCACGCCGTTGACGTAGGTCCCATTGGCGGACCCCAGGTCCTCGACGACGTAGCTCCCGTCGACCCAGACGATGCGCGCGTGGTTGCGGCTGACGCCGCTATCACCGAGCCAGAGATCGGCGTCGCGAGCGCGCCCGACCCGCCACTGTTCCCCGTGGAGCGTCACCACCTGACCGACCTGCTCGCCCTGGATCCGGACCAGCAGGTGCCGGTCCTTGGGCACGGCCCGCTGGCCCCGCAGGTCCTGCAGCTTCACGATCGCCGTGCGCTCGTCGTCCGCGCCAGGCTCGATGAGGTCGTCGTGGCCCTTCACTGCTCGCCTCGTCGCCAGAAGACAGAGTCTATCACATCAGCCAGGCCGGGCGGACGCCCCCCCCCCCCCGCGAGCGACCCCGCCGCGCCGGTCGCCGCCGCACCCACCCCGCCAGCGCCCCCAGCCCCGGACTCCCTCGGGCGCGGCTCCGACACGGCGTCCCGCCTCCTCCCGACCTCGGCCGATGACGGGGACGGGCGGCTCGCCCGCCGGGGATCGACCCCGAAGCCCGAGGATTTTACAGGACCTCGGGACTGTGGGAGAAGATGGGCTAGCTTTGGCGCGGTGACGCCGGAGCGGGGGCCACCAAGGCCGACTCCAGCCACCTCGCCACCGTCGAGGCTGCCCCCCCGGAAACCTCGGGATGTCAGAAATCGAAGATCGACGTCGCGGAGCGCGTCATCACGTCTACCTCGCCGCGGAGATCTACGTGGACGGCGGCTCGGTCCGCACGGCCATCACCAAGGACGTGAGCGCACGGGGGATGCTGGTCCTCACCCGCGCCCGGCTGGTGGCGGGCCAGACGGTGAAGCTCCGCGTCTACCTGCCCGGCGACGCAGATCGCGTCGAGGTCGTCGCGGGGCGCGTGGTGAGACAGGAGCCCCTGGCCCCCGACGAGCGGGGAACCTGGTGCGAGAAGGTCGCGGTCGCCTTCGAGGACGACCGGACCGGACTGGCAGAGGAGTTCGCAGGGCTGGCGGCCGAGCAAGCCCGAATCTACGGCTGGTAGGCCTTCGTCGAACGGGCGCGGTCGACTAGACCTCGGAGAGGCACCGATCGTAGAAGTCAGCGCAGCGCTCGCGCTGGTCGCTGGCTAGCCACGCAATGGCGCTCCGCGGGTGCTGGTTCATCTGCCCGGTGATGACGTAGGGAGGCAGGGCGCCCCACTCGGTCTGCTTCTGTAGGGGCACGAGGTGATCCTGGATCAACTGCCACACCGGACGGAGCCGGAATTTCGGGTTCCGGAGGAACCCGAGCAGGAGCTCCATCGGGCAATTGCCCGCGCCACGCCCCATGCCGCCCATCGTCGCGTCGATCCGGTTCGCGCCGTGGATGATCGCCTCGATGGTGTTGGCGAAGGCCAACTGCTGGTTGTTGTGCGCGTGGATGCCGACCTCCTTGCCGGTCCCCGCCAGCGCCTTCCGATACTGCTCCACCAGGTTTCGGATCTGCTCCTGGTAGAGCGAACCGAAGCTGTCGACGACAACCACGGTGGACGCGGGGGTGTCCGCGATCACCTCGAGCGCCTGCGCGATCTCGCCCTCGTGCACCATCGAGATCGCCATGATGTTGCAGGTCGTCTCGTACCCCTTGTCCGCGGCGTCCCGGATCATGTCGACCGCCTCGGGAATTTGATGGATGTAGCAGGCCACTCGGACCTGATCGATGACGCTCTGCTCCTTGGGCAGGATGTCGGTCCGGTAGTTCGTCTTGCCGCCGGCGTCGGCCATGACCGATATCTTCACCGATGGATCCTTGTCGCCGATGACCCGCCGCAGGTCCTCCTCGCGACTGTATCGCCAGAGCCCCGATTTGGTCGGCGCCGCGACGGCCTGCGCCGCCTTGTAGCCGATCTCCATGTAATCGATCCCGGCTTGAATGCAGGTGTCGTAGACTGCCCGCACGAAGCGATCCTCGAACTGGTGATCGTTGATGAGGCCGCCGTCGCGAATGGTCGCGTCGAGGACCTTGATCTCGGGACGGTAGGTGATCCAGGGAGCGCTCATGTTCTTCACTCTCGGGCGAGGGGGAAGCGCCGCGGACCGTCGACCACCCGGTCACGGCACCGATCGCTACGCAAACAGGGTGTCTAGCCGAACTGCCTCGAACCGGAAAGAGCCGACCGCGCCCCCATTCACGCCGATTGCCGCGCCGGAGCGGCGATCGGTCCAATTGCCGCGCAAAATCGGTAACCTGGAGTAGCGAGCCGGCGAACAGACCTCGCTCGAGGCACCCCGGGTGCACTCCTCCCCCCGACGCGCCGGAGCGTCGTTCAGAGCGCCGATGCGGTTGGTCAGCTGATTGACGCGTCAGCGCAACCAGCTCATGCGCGAACGCTGGGCGTCGCTCTCGGCGGCGTGCTTGAGGAAGCGTTGGAAATTGTAGCGCTGCAGGTCGGTCGGGGCGCTCCGGTACGGGTAGCCGTGCTTGGTCGCGGTGGAGTAGAGGCACTGGACCGCGTCACCGAACTTGCGACCATGGGGTGACAGATCGATCGGCTTGCGACTCGCGTCCGCGAGGACGCGCAGCTGACCCTGCAGCTGTTCGCACCACCCTGGCGTCGTCGGGAGCGTGACCGGCGCCGCGCCGGGGCAGCAGGTCGTGCGCACGATCACGGTCGCCGGGATCTCGAACCAACCCAGGTCGAAGGGGGCGCTGGCGCCGGTGACCAGGATCCCTTGCTCGCCGGCGCCCGGCTGCGATCGTCCGGCCGAAAGGGCCGGCGCCGGTGCTGGCGCGGCGAGCCGGAACAGACGGGCGCTCACCTCCTGGAAGGGCTCGCCGCCACACACGAAATCGAGGTCGGCCGCGCCCTGGAGCGCGGGCGGCTCGAAGTAGGAGCGGATGCACGTCGCCCGCTGTTCGCTCGGAGCGAGCTGCGGGAGGGCGGAGGAAACCGCGGAGGGGATCGCCGCGCTCGGGAGGGACGCGGGGCCGGGGGCGGCGGCGACCGGCTCGGGCTCGCGCAGGAGCAGGGCCGCAAGCCCTCCGCCGAGCACCCCAAGCACCACGACCGCGCCCAGCAGGGTCGGCCACAGGCGGGAACGCCGCGACGATACGATCGGGGGGCGAACGGGGGCTGGGGCAGCGGCGGGGGGCACCAGAGCGGCAGGCGCCACCGCCGCGGCCGCGGGCGCCGTCGCTGCGGGCGGGTTTGGCGCCGAGAGCGCCGTGGAGGGCGCCGTAACCGGGGATGCTGCCGGTGCCGCCGGCGCGAGATCGGCCGCCGCGGGGGCGGATGGAGCAGGCACCGCGTCGATCGCCGCCAGACTGGACACGTCAAAGGCGATGGTCTCGACCACAGCCGCGTGGCTGGCGCGGAGAACGCGAGGCGGCTTCGGCCGCGGGGGCTCCGGCTCACGCCCCCGTTCCCAGGCGTCAAGGGCTGCCGCGAGCGGATCGAGCTCCGTCGTCCGCCGTCGCTCGTCGGGCTCCAGCCCGCGCTCGAGGATCCGCTGCAGGTTGGGCTCGCTGACCCCATGATCGGCCAGCGTCTTGGGCGGCCCCGACTTCACCCGCCTCAGGAGCGACTGCACCCCTCCCTCGAACGGAACCCGCCCGGTGAGCGCGGTGTAGAGCACGGCGTGGAGCGCCCACACGTCGTCCTCGGGAGAAGGTCCCGCGCCCGAGAGCCGCTCGGGCGAGACGTACGCCGCGACGGGAGGCGCCACCAGAACGCCGAGCACCGGCGCGATCGCCCTGCCGAACGGCTCGACCACGATGGTGTACGGCGAGATGGCGCCGTGAGGACCACCACGATGGTGGAGAAGCTGCACCGCATCCACCAGACGCAATAGCCAGGCCACGGCCTTGAATGGGTGCACCCTGCCCCGCGCGAGCTGACCATGGAGCGTCTGCCCCGGCACCAGCTCCGCGACGGCGACACCCGCTCCGCTCGCCAGCGAACCGCCGGGGACCGCGGCGGGGTCCGGTTTCGTCACCACGTCGGTGATGGCGGCGAGATGAACGTGCCGCTCCCCCTTGACCGCTTCCCATCGGGAAACGTCGCGCTGGCCCACAGCGGCCGCTACGACGTGCTGCCCGGTGTCTCCGTCGATGGCGACCCACCAGCACCCCCCGTCCGGCAACGGGTACGTCTCGACCCAGCGGTAACGGCCAGCAAGCAGGGTCCGGGGAGGTTGCATCACGAAGTGAACCTGGGTGCCCTGAAGCCGTGACCCAACCCATCGAGCGTCTGCGGCCACTGCACCTCAGGGGCATCCTTAAATTCCGGGCACGACCGCGAAAATGCAAGCCTATTCCGCCACCCACCGGCGGGGCTCACGGGGTCCTCGGGGCAGACGCGAGGTTTTCTCGCGAGCGGCCAGGACCGCCCCGCTCCACCCACCTGAACGGCGTGTCACCCCGGAGCACGGTGAGCCGCCGGACCACGGTCGGTGGCCGAGCGCCGGACGGGCTCAAACGCCTTCGGTGGGGCGTTGCGTTCACGACGCGGACGGGAGGCGAGCCCGCACCACCTCGGGGAGCGGGGCGAGGCGGGAATCGCGGTCGACGCACGCGAGGGTGATCCTCCCGGCAACCATGACCTTGCCCGTGGCCGCGCCCGTGGCCGTGGCCGTGCCCGTGCCCGTGGCCGTGGCCGTGGCCGTGGCCGTGGCCGTGCCCGTGGCCGTGCCCGTGGGCGACCGAAGGATGTCCTGGGAGAGGACCAGCCGGTAGTCGCTCTCGCAGCTGCCCGTGGTCCGTACGGTGAGCTCGTCACCGAACCGGGCACCCTCGCGGTAGGTGACCTCCGCACGGTAGACGACGAAACCGAGCCCTTCGTCCCGAGCGAGCGTCAGCAGGAGATCGATGCCGAGCCAGTGCTCGCGGGCCCGCTCGAAGAACTTGAGGTAGTTCGCGTGGTAGACGAGCCCCGAGTGATCGGTGTCCTCGTAGTAGACGCGCACGGGGAAGTAGTGAGGTTCAGGGGCCATCGCTGGTGGAATGGGCACGGCGTTCGGCCCGCGCTATCGGCTGAAGCGCCGCTTGAGGCCCACCGCCAGCATGGGGCCGGCGATCCGGATATCCTCTTCGTAGGAGTACTCGCGCCGTGCACCACTGACGGGGTCGATGTAGGTTTCCGTGACCTCCCGCGAGCCGGAGATGCCGGCAGCGCCCGCGGACACCTGCAGGTGGAGCGACCCTGGACCGCCATTGCCCAGCAGCCAAGTCCCGGCGCCGATCCCGCCGAACCAGTACCCCATGACGCCCCCGCCCGCCTCGGCGAACAGGTCGACCCGCCGCCCAATCGGGACCGCCAACTTGCCAGAAGTGCCCCCGTAGATGAACCCACGCTCGCCGTCATCATCGTCACGATGCAGGAGCAGGATGTTGCGCAAGGAGAGGTGGGTCCCGTCGCGGGCCCCGAGCCGCGCGACCTGCGAGAGCGCGAACGCGCCGTGCGTCTGCTGCTCGGACTCGATCTGGGAGGGCCCAGCGGCGGCGTCGGAATCGTCATCGTTGCTCCAGAGCATCGCGTCGATATCACCGTTCACCCACCCGCCACCCGCACCCAGGCCGGCAGCGAACGCGGCGCCGTCGTAGCCGCCCTCGGCCAGCGCCGCTACCGACACCACACCCCCGACGGCGGTCGTGCCAAGCCCGAGGGGCTGCACGGTGACCCCGGCAAAGTACCCCTCGCCCCAGTAACTCGCCTCCAGATCCGCGAGGATGCCCGCACCCAGGGGGCTACCAACGTTGACCAGCGGGCGCGCGACGAACCCGTACTCGCCGACCCGCGCCACCCGCGGTGGAAACGCGAGGCGCTCACGCCGATCCGACGGCAGCGCCGCGCGCGCTCGATCGCCCGCGCGAACGACGGCGGAGCGACTGAGCTCCGCAATCGACGAGTCGTCGCGCACAGCGACGACCTCCGCACTGCCGACGTACTGCTCACCGGAGAACCCGTCGGCCCCGGCCACCGCGTCGACCTCCGGACGGTAGACGAGGAAGCGATCCCCCACCCGTACTCCATCGCCCTTCCCGCTCGCGATCCGGACGGTCCCCGGCCGGAGCGCCTCCACCGCCGCCAGCCGGGGAGCGCCCGGCTCGGGCGCGTCCGCGCCCGACGCGGGCAGCACCGGCGCGGCCGACGCGGACCCCGGCGGCGCGCTGGCGGCCGCCATCGTCTCCGGCGAGACGGTCGGCTCGCCTGCGTCCACCGGCCGCGCCGTGCGCGCGGTGACGAAGACCCAGACCTGGTCGTCAATCGTGAAGAAGTTGGTCGCCAACGCGCCCGGGGTGCCCTGCTGACTGACAAGGCGCGGCGATCTCGGATCGCTGACATCGTACACGGCGACGCCGCGAGGGCCGAGCGCCACGTACAGCCGTGACCCGAGGTGGTAGGTGCCGAAGACGGGCCCCGGGATGGGGAGCTTCTCGACGCTCTCGCCATCGACCATCACCATGACCTCGCCGGCCGTTACCCAGATGGACACCGACGGCGAGGGCGCGGCGGCTTCTGCCGCGCTCGGCGGCGCGGCGGCTTCTGCCGCGCTCGGCG
>CAYZQO010000009.1:56561-62357 GCA_964480725.1 uncultured Polyangiaceae bacterium
GGCGCGGCGGCTTCTGCCGCGCTCGGCGGCGCGGCGGCTTCTGCCGCGCTCGGCGAGGAAGCCTCCGCCGCGGGGGGGCTCTGGGCCCACGCGGCACGCGTCGCGACCATGACCACCACCCACGGAACGATCGATCGGGCTCCCACGTCAGGAGAGTACGCGCCCGCCCTCGGCGGTCAAGGCGGGCGGGACGCCGGATCCCGAGCTGCTGCGCCCCCGTTCGCTGCGTCGTTCCAGGGCGCGTACGGAGCGCCGGTCGCCCTCGACTCGCCCACCCCCGCCTCGACGCCAACCGGAGCGGCGGCACCCGCACCACCAACGGAGAACGAGGACCCCGAGGCGGTGGCCGCCCCACCCCCAAGACTGAAGACCGCGGGATGGGCGCGACAGTAAAGCTGCCCGTCGAGATCGCGGATGCAATGGCGACCCACCGGGCAGGCGGGCACGCACTCCCCTCGCTCGCACAGGCCGCGCTCCCGGTTGCACACGGTCCCGGCGCCGCAGGTCGCCCAGCAATCCCCCGTCCTGGCACGGTGGACACCGGTCAGAAGGACCGCGGTGCCGAGACCAACGGCCGCTGCGCCATGCTCGCTCCGGTGACAGCTGACCGCACCCGCGAGGACCACCGCGCTCGCGAGCTGCCGGACTGATCGTGCTCGTCGCCCCGCGGGCGGGCGTGACGGTCGCGTGCGCGCGCCACCGAGGGCAGCCAAGGTCCGGATGACGACCGCGCGCGGGTGCGCGTCACGTCGCTCGAGGTGGCCGACGGGCGCCGCCCCGACCACCCGCTGCTTCACGCGAGGGACCACTCCCACTCGCCTCACGCGGCGGAGCCTACGCCACCGCGCCGAGCGCGGCGAGCCGAACGGCTACCGACCTCGCGACGAGAGGAGCGCGCTCCCGACCGGGCAGCGCTCTTGCGTGTGGCCTCGGCGCGCCCCTGTCCGACGGTCGCGCGAGCACAGGGCGCCGACCAAGCCCGATTGGCTCCGGCCCCCTCGCGTGTTATAAGCGCCGCTCTTTCGGGGCTCTAGAAACCATGACCGAGGAAGGCGCAGTGCGCTACGAGTTCGCCGACGTGCGACCCGGCTTCGTCGTCATCGAGCGAGACGTCTGCTCGCGCGCGACCCGTGCCTATTTCTCCGCCGAGCCGGTGCCGCCCAAGGAGTCCTACCGCGAGGGCGACGCGGTCTGGAATTTCGCCGACGCGGCCCAGTCGTTCCAGTTCGCGGTGCGCGAACGCGCCACGGGTGAGGTGACCCGGTTCGACGAGCTCCTGGGGTTGCTCTACTACGGGTGCGCGGAGCCGGGCTCGACACTGCATCAGATCGGAGAGATCGCGCACGCCGTCGGCATCTCCGTCTACGCGGCGATCGCCTATGCCTCCCCGAGAGGCGATCCGCTCGTGGTCCCCGGCGAGAAGCTTCAGCTCCTCAACCGGGCCTTCAATGAGCGGCTGCGCACCCCGGGCAAGCGGATCCTTATCGTGCCCGATCTGTTCGATCTGCACGCGCAGATCTCCCACGGGCAGCTGATGCTCGACTTCCGGCTCGTGGATCTGCCGCCCGCTGGCGTCGCCCGGCCCGCCAAGGAGAAGTCTGGATGAAACTGCAAGAGATCGCCGACCGCCTGGGGCTAGAGAAGCTCACGCCGGTCTTCGACCACGAGGTCGATGGTGTCTACATTTCCGACATGATCAGCGACGTGATCGCCAACGCCAAGGCGGGCAACCTCTTGGTCACGGTGCAGGTGCACGCGAACGCCGTCGCCGCCGCCAACCTGGTGGATCTCTGCGGGATCATCGTCGCGCAGGGCAAGCAGCCCGAGGGAAAAGTGCTGGAAATGGCCGCAAAAGCGAAGATTCCGGTCTTCTCCACGCCGCTCAACCGCTGGCAAGTGGCAACCAAGCTCTACGAGATCGGACTGCGCTGAACGTTCCCTCGGTCGTCCCTCGCGGGCGATGCCCTGAAACCGACTCCACTCCCACTCCCCCGGAGCTAGCGCCGGTCGTTCGACAGCTGGTCACCGGACGGGCGACGATGGCACGCGGACCAACGAGACACGAACACCAACCCGGGGAGCTTCGCAGTTGCAGCTAGGACAGATCGTCTCCGCGCTCGGTTGCGAGGTCCTCTCCGGTCAGCAGCGCCTCGATCTCGAAATCAACGCCGGTTTCGCCGCCGACCTGATGAGCGACGTGCTGGCCTTCGCCGAGCGCGGCGGCCTGCTCATTACGGGGCTCACCAGCGCCCAGTCCGTGCACACAGCCGAGATCGCCGACCTGGATGCGATCCTGCTGGTGGGCGAGAAGCGCCCCACCGAGGAGGCGGTGTTGATTGCACGGCGGCGCGAGCTTCCGCTGCTGGTGACCTCCCGCGGAATGTTCGAGGCCTGCGGGGTGCTCTACGTGCACGGCCTCCGCGCTCACCAGGCGCCCAGCGGACCGGCCCTCCCCGCCGAGTAAGCCATGGACCGTGACACCCCGCTCTACCGCGAGCTCTTCCACATTCAGGGAGACGACTTCGAGCGGGGCGGGGAGGTCGCCACGCACGTCAAGGGCCTGCTCAAGCAGTTCGGCCTACCACCCGACGTGGTCCGCCGCGTCTCGATCGCCAACTTCGAGGCCGAGATGAACGTGGTGATGTACGCCGCGGAGGCCAACCTCGAGCTCCTGCTCTACCAGGACGCCGTGCGGATCGTGGTCAAGGACCGCGGTCCCGGCATCGGGGACGTCGCGTGGGCGATGCAGGAAGGGCACTCCACCGCCACCGAGGCGATGCGCGCCCGCGGCTTCGGCGCGGGGCTGGGGCTCCCCAACATCCGCCGCAACACGGACGACTTCTCCATCGAGTCCACGGTCGGCGCCGGGACGACGCTCCGCTACGCGGTCCTCTCCCGCACCCCGGGGGGCGGGGGCTGAGCGATGGCAGCCCGCACCCAAGCGATCGTCATCGACGAGGCGCGGTGCGTTGGCTGCGTTGCCTGCTCCAAGGCCTGTCCCACGCAGGCGCTCCGCGTCCGCCGGAACGTGGTGCGCGCCAACTGGGCGCGCTGCATCGACTGCGGCGCCTGCATCCGCGCCTGCCAGCACGGTGCGCTGCGGCCCCGCACCGCCACGTCGGTGGACCTGCAGCGCTTCAAGCTGCGCGTCGCCGTGCCCTCGATGGTGCTGTATGGACAGTTCGGGGACGACGTGAGGCCGGGCCAGATCCTGCACGCCTTCCGCTCCATCGGCTTCGACCTCGCCTGCGACATCTCGTGGACCTGCGAGATGGTCGCGGCCGCCATCGACGCCTACCTGACCGACTGCAAGGGTCCCTGGCCTAAGATCTCGATGAGCTGCCCGGCGGTCCTGCGCCTGATCCAGCAGCAGTACCCCAGCCTCATCCCCCACCTGATCCCCATCGACACCCCGCGCGAACTGGCTGGCAAGCTCCACCGTCGCCGCATCTCCGCCGAGCGCGGGGTGGCCCCGGAGGACATCGGCCTGTTCTACATCAGTCCCTGCACGGCGCTGGTGGACGCCATCGAGCGCCCGTTCGGGCGCCCGGCTTCGCACCTGGACGGGGCCTTTTCTATCGCCGAGCTCTACGGTCCGCTCCTCCGCGCCATCAAGGGCGACCCGACCGGCGACTCGGGCGACACCGTCAGCCTCCGAGGGCTTCGCTGGGTGATGGCGAGCGGCGAGATCCCCGGCATGCGCAACGCCAATTCGATCACCGTCAAGGGACTCCAGGACGTCGTCTACGTCCTCGATCGGATCGAAAGCGGCACCTTCGCCGACGCGGACTTCGTCAACGCCTACATCTGCAGCGACGGCTGCTTTAGCGGCCACCTCACCATCGCCGGCCGCTACGCGGCCCAGCGCTACCTGCACCAGGTGGTCCGGCAGCTCGGTGACCCCCCTCCGGTCAAGGAGGAGAGAATCCGCTATCTGCTGCAGACCCGATCCCTGCATCTCGAGGGGGCGATCGAACCGTTGCCTCCACCCGAGCCGGCACCCGATCTTCGCCAGGCCACGGCACGCCAGCAGCGCGTCAACGAGCTCACCGCCGCTCTGCCCGGCAAGGACTGCGGTGCCTGCGGCGCGCCCACCTGCGAAACGCTGGCCGGCGACGTCGTCGATGGCGCCGCCGAGCTCGGTGACTGCCCTTTCGTCCACATCGAGCTGCTCCAACGCAAGCGTGCACTGCCCACGGACTCGCACGATGAAGGCTGATGGACCCGCGCTGCCGACGCCCAGCCTCGCCGCCCAGGCGTGAAGGAGTCCCGATCCATTCCCGGAGGTCATGGTCCCGTGATTCACCTGCCCAAGTACGATTTTCGTCGCCAGCAGTTCGTCGGCCAAGAGGGACAGCTCATCCCGTTGCTGCAACGCGCGCAGCAAGCCGATGGTTACCTCATGCGCGAGCGCCTGTTGGAGATACAGCGCCAGACCGGCGTGCCGCTGGCGAGCATCTACGGGGTGGCGACCTTCTATGCGCAGTTCCGGCTGAGCCCGGTGGGCAAGCACCTGATCCGCGTCTGCCACGGGACCGCGTGTCATGTCGCGGGCGCCAACGCCATCACCGAAACCATCGAGAAGCACCTTGAGATCTGCACCGGCGAAACCACGCCCGACCGCCGTTTCACGCTGGAGACGGTGTCCTGCCTCGGGTGCTGCAGCCTCGCCCCCGTCATCATGGTCGACAACGCTACCCACGGAAATCTCACCGACCGCAAGGTCGTTAAGGTCCTCAAGCAGTATCAGCAGACCGCGGCAGCCTCGGCGGAGGTCGCGCCATGAAGCTCCTCGTCGGACTCGGAACCTGCGGGATCGCGGCTGGCGCCGACCAGACCTACGACCGGCTGGCGGCGCGGGTGGACACCAACGGTGGCGCCTGGACCCTGGCCAGGACGGGCTGCGCCGGCATGTGCTACCGCGAGCCGCTGGTCGAGGTCCAGCAACCCGACGGCCGCCGCTATCAGTACGGCGCCATGACCGCCGATCGTGTCGATCGACTGCTCGACGAGCACATCACGCAGGGGCGCCCGATCGTCGAGTGGCTGGTTTGGTCGGACGACGGCGTGGGCACCGAACAGGATTACTACGCGCGCCAGACGCGCATCGTGCTGCGCAACTGTGGTCGCATCGACCCCGAGTCGCTGGACGACTACCTCACGGTGGGCGGCTACCAGTCCCTGCGCCAGGTCCTCGCGCAGGACGATCCCGATGCGCTCATCGCCACCGTCATCGATTCCGGCCTCCGCGGGCGGGGCGGGGCGGGCTTCCTCACCGGGATGAAGTGGCGCTTCACGCGGCAAGCCAAGGGCGACGTGAAGCACGTGATCTGCAACGCGGACGAGGGCGACCCGGGAGCGTTCATGGATCGTTCGGTGCTCGAGAGCGACCCACACTCGGTCCTCGAGGGGATGGCGATCGCCGCTCACGCCATCGGCGCCCGCAGCGGCTATGTCTACTGCCGGGCCGAGTACCCCAAGGCCATCGAGCGACTGACGCTAGCCATCCAGCAGGCAGAAGCCGCGGGTTTCCTGGGCGACCGCATCCTCGGCTCGAACCTGTCCTTCCACGTGAAGCTCAAGGAGGGCGCCGGCGCCTTCGTCTGCGGCGAAGAGACGGCCCTCATCGGATCCATCGAAGGCCGGCGCGGGATGCCCCGGACGCGACCGCCGTTCCCAGCCGTCCGCGGCCTGTGGGACCAACCGACCTGCATCAACAACGTGGAGACGCTGGCCAACGTCCCCTGGATCGTGACGCACGGGCCGGTCTGCGCAAGGAAGAGTTTGAGCGGCCGG
>CAYZQO010000009.1:62367-107024 GCA_964480725.1 uncultured Polyangiaceae bacterium
CCTTCGCCGCGCTGGGCACCGCCAAGAGCAAGGGCACGAAGGTGTTCGCGATGGCGGGCAAGGTGCGCCGCGGCGGACTGGTCGAGGTGCCGATGGGGATCTCGATCCGCGACGTCATCTTCAAGATCTGCGGTGGGATCAAGGACGGCCACCAGCTCAAGGCCGTGCAGATGGGTGGCCCCTCGGGCGGGTGCATCCCCGCCGAGCTGCAGGACACTTCGATCGACTACGAGTCGATCACCCGGACCGGCGCCATCGTGGGCTCCGGCGGGCTCGTCGTCATGGACGAGACCAGCTGCATGGTAGACATCGCTCGCTTCTTCCTCGACTTCACCCAGCGCGAGTCCTGCGGCAAGTGCACCTTCTGCCGGGTCGGCACCAAGCGCATGCTCGAGGTGCTCACCAGGCTCTGTGAGGGTCAGGGGCGCGCGGGGGACATCGAGCTCCTGGAGCGGCTCGCGGTGCTGGTGAAGAACAACTCGCTTTGCGGCCTCGGCCAGACGGCGCCGAACCCGGTCCTGACCACACTCAAGTACTTCCGCTCGGAGTACGAGGCGCACGTCAACAACAAGAAGTGCCCTGCCCACCACTGTCTGCCGCTGCTCACTTTCGAGATCACCGACGCCTGCGTGGGCTGTTCGCTCTGCCTCAAGGCCTGCTCGGCCGGTGCAATCACCGGTGCGCGCAAGCAGAAGCACACGATCGACCAGGTGAAGTGCACCCACTGCGGCCAGTGTTACAAGGTGTGCAACGTCGAGGGGGCCATCACGGTCGACTGACGCGAACCGGAGACTCAACCATGGCGCTAGTCAAGCTCGAGATCGACGGCCGCCGCGTCGTAGCCGTCGACAGTCAGACCATCCTCACCGTCGCCCGCCAGCACGGCATCGGCGACATCCCCACCCTCTGCCACGACGAGCAACTGGAGCCGTTCACCTCGTGCTTCGTCTGCGTGGTCAAGGTCGAGGGGGCGCGCACGCTCTTGCCCGCGTGCTCCACCAAGGTCACCGACGGCATGGTGATCAAGACCGACACTTTGGAGGTCCGGCAGTCGCGCAAGGCCGCCCTCGAGCTCCTGCTCTCCAACCACTACGCGGACTGCGTCGGCCCCTGCCAGCAGACCTGCCCCGCCGGCGTGGATATCCAGGGCTACGTTGCCCTGGCAGCGCTCGGCAAGTTCCGCGAGGCGATCCGGCTGATCAAGGAGAAGAACCCCCTGCCGGCCATCTGCGGCCGCGTCTGTACCCGTCCTTGCGAGGTGAGCGGGTGCCGCCGCCGCGAGGTCGATCAGTCGGTCGGGATCGACAACATCAAGCGCTTCGTCGCCGACCTGGATCTGGGCATGGCGCAGCCGTTCAAGCCCGAGACCGCGCCTCCGAACGGCAAGCGCGTCGCCGTCGTCGGTGCGGGGCCCGGCGGGCTCTCCTGTGCGTACTACCTGGCAAGAGAGGGCTACTCGGTACAGATCCTGGAGGCCCAGCCCGAGGCGGGCGGCATGCTCCGCTACGGCATCCCCGAGTACCGCCTTCCCAAAGAGGTGCTCGACTCGGAGGTCGCGCAGATCCTCGACCTCGGGGTGAAGCTCTCGACCAACGTGCACCTCGGCCGGGACTTCACCGTCGCCTCCCTAAGAAATGAGGGTCAGGACGCGGTCTTCCTGGCGCTGGGGGCCTGGGACAGCTCTACACTCCGCGTGAAGAACGAGGACGTCCCGGGCGTGCTGTCGGGCATCGAGTTCCTGAAGAACGTGGGGTTGCGGCGACCGGCAGAGTTGAGCGGTCGGGTGCTGGTCGTGGGGGGCGGAAACACCGCGATCGACTGCGCTCGCACCGCGTTGCGGCTGGGTGCCAGTGAGGTCACGCTGCTGTACCGGCGCACGCGCACAGAGATGCCCGCAAACCCGGTCGAGATCGAGGAGGCTGAGCACGAGGGCGTGCGGATCGAGCTGCTCGTCGCACCGACACAGGTGGTGGTCGAGAACGGCCAGGTCACGGGCATCGAGTGCACCCGGATGGAGCTCGGCGCACCCGACGCCAGCGGGCGACGCAGCCCGAAGGCGCTCCGCGGTTCGGAGTTCCAGATCCCTTGCGACACCATCATCGCCGCCATCGGGCAGAGCACGACGATGCGTCAGCTCGTCGGCACCGGTGCTTCCGACCTCGTCCCCGCAGGGGAAACGCTGCGTCTGACGCGCTGGGACACCCTCCAGGTGGACGGCGACACCTTCGAGACGACCGTGGAGGGCGTCTTCGCCGGTGGCGACGTGGTGACCGGCGCAGCGACCGTGGTCGAGGCCGTGGCCGCCGGGAGGAAGGCGGCTCACGCCATCCACCAGTACCTCTCGACCGGCAAGGCTCGCCCGGAGCCGACCGGCTTTCTGAGCCGAAAGTCGCTGTTCGGTAAGCCCACGGTGGACGATCTCGACTCGGTGGAGCGCGTCCCCCAGCGCCACATGCCGGTGCTGCCGCCCGAGGAGCGGAGGGGCAGCTTCGCGGAAGTCGAGCTCGGGTACGCGCTGGAGGACGTGAACCGCGAGTCGGCGCGGTGCCTCGAGTGCGGGTGCTCAGCGCTCTTCACCTGCGACCTGCGCGACCTCGCGACCCGCTACGGGGCCGATCCCACGCCCTTCCTCGGGGAGGTGAGGCAATACCGTGTGGACCGCAGCCACCCGCTGATCGTGATCGACCCCGCCAAGTGCATCCTCTGCGGTCGCTGCATCCGCATCTGCAGCGAGGTGGTCGGCGTCGGCGCCTTCGGCTTCATCAACCGTGGCTTCAACACGGTGGTCCGCCCGGCTCTGGGTGGATCCCTGCTCGACACGGAGTGCGTCAGCTGCGGCCTCTGCATCGGGACCTGCCCGACGGGAGCCCTCACGCCGAAGCTTCCGCTCACCAAGCCCGGCCCCTGGCAGACCACCCGCGTCGAGTCCGTCTGCCATCACTGCGGCGTGGGATGCGCCATCGGCTTCGAGGCTCACGACGACACCTTCGTCACTCCGGTGCGCCTCGAGCGGGGTGGTCACACCCTCGGCAATCACTGCAAGAAGGGCCTGTTCGGCTACGACTACGTCCAGGCCGCGGATCGCGCTCTGCAACCCCGCGTGCGCGCCGGCCGGGAACTGCAGGAAACCACCTGGGAGGACGCCATCCAGTACACCGGGATGCGCCTCAAGGAGATCGCGGCGAGAACGCCGCGTGAGGGCCTGGCGGTGTTCGTCTCGCCGCGGCTAACCAACGAGGAGGCGTACCTCGCCCAGAAACTCGCCCGCGTGGCCTTGCGCACCCACGCCGTCTCCTCGTTCGCAAACCTCCTCCGGCGCGAACGGTTCTGTCCGGAGGTGGTTTCCACGGCCTCCTACGACGACCTGCTCGGTGCCCAGGTCGTCGTCCTGGTCGGAACGCAGCTCGAGGAGGAGCACTTCACCGTCGATCTACTGGTGAAGAGGGCCATCCGGGGCGGCGCCCGGGTCGTCTACATCGGTTCGGACCGTGACTACGTCTGCAGGAGCGCCGAGGCCCACCTCGTCTGCGCCCCCGGGGGCGAGGCTCACGCGCTGCTCGCCGTGTACAAGCAGCTCCTGGCGCTGGACGGCACGCCCGAGGAGCGTGGGGCGCCAGAGGGGTTGCTCCGCGAGGTTGCCGCGTTGCCCCTCGAGGAGCTGGCGGATCGGGCCGGCATCACCGGGTCGGAGGCGGCACAGATCGCGCGCCTGTTGCAATCGAGCGTCGCCCGCGTGGTGGTCTTCAACAAGGACGCCCGCGGCCCGCAAAACGCGGAGGACGAGCGGTACTTCGCGGCGATTGCACGTGCCCTCGGGGCCCCGCTGCTGGCGCTACGGGAGCAGGCGAACATGCAGGGGCTGCTCGACATGGGCGTTCACCCAGCGTGGCTGCCGGGCTACCTCTCCACGACGGATCCAGCCGCCATCGTGCGCCTCGAGCGGGAGTGGTGCGTGGCGCTGAGCGATGTCCAGGCCTGCCCAGACGATCTCGCCGCGGCCCTCGTGGACGGGCGCATTCGGGCAGCGATCGTGCTCGGTGAAGACCCAATCGGCAACCCCGACCTGCCCGAGTCGCTACGCCGCGCGCTCCGCGAGCTCGACTTCCTCGTGGTTGGCGATCTGTTCCCGACGCCGACCGCGGAGGCAGCGCACGTCTTCCTGCCGCTCTCGAGCCCCGTCGAAACCGACGGGACGTTCACCAACCACGAGCGCCGCATCCAGCGCGTGCGACGGTCCATCCCGCCGCGCAACGGCCTTCAGAACTGGCAGATCCTCTGCCAGCTCGCGGCGCGGATCGGTAGCCGCTTCCGGATGAAGTACGAGGGGACCAGGGACGTCTGGGAGGAGATCCGACGCGTGGCGCCGATCTACTCGGACGCGCTCGAGCAGAACCGAGACGAAAGCGCCCTCTGGGACCTGGATCAGTTTCCGCTCTCGCCGATCACCCCGCCGCTCTCCGGCTTGCTCCGGGGTGACCCACGCGCTGGCGTCCGTCCCCTGGGGATGGCGACGTTCGACGCGATCGAGCGGCGCCTCGATCAGCGCCTCACGACGCTTTTCGCGGAGGCGCGGCGGGCAATGGCGTAGCGCGTTTGGTCGGCTATCGAACCCGGTACTCGGCCCGCACCTGGAAATGCAGGACGCGACGGCAGTCCTCGCCCCCCCGTCGCCCCCGGCAGACGGCGTCGCCGGTGAACTCGATCTCCCCCCGCTGGAGCCCACGCAGGATCTCGTTCGTCACGTCGTGGCCACCATCCTCGCAGTTGGGGTCGGTGCAAGGCATCGTGAAGACGGCCGGGGCGCTGGCCACGATGACGTGGCGCACGTAGCGCGCGGAGTCGATCGAGCTGGGTCCGTTGCTCTCCTCGATGTGGAGCGCCAGCCGCACGAGCGTCGGGACCACGTCGGCGAGCCGGGGCGCCGCGTCCTCACGGGTCCAGCGCTCGTGCATCCGCAGCTTGGCGTCCGCACCCGCCTGGCGCCAACGGGTCACGGCCGCGGCTCCCGACCCACGACGGCGAGGCCGCCACCCCCTGGAAGCGCGGCGTCTGGCTTGTTTCGCATCCGCATCCCGGGACTCAACCCTCTTCGTTCCGGTCGTCTTCGGCGCTGACCGGCTGGGGCCCGGGCACGATCCCGGCCAGGTCCGGATCCTCGCCGCTATCGACGGAGGCCGAGCGATCGCCCTTCGCCTTCTTGCGCTCGGCACGACGTTCGGCTTTGTCGGCCTGGCGCTCATGACGGGCCGCCTCGCGACGCCGCTTCTCGATACTGGGTCGGGCTTTCATTGGGCTGAGGTGGGGGGACGGGGGGACTGGTGAGGCGCGTCGCTGGGGGCTGGCGGGACCGGGCTGCTGCCATCGAGGCGCCGCGGGCGTCGCCCACGAGGCCAGTCCGAGCTTGGGGCCGAGGTGCCCCCGGTACGTTCGATGGCGGGCCCGGCGCTCGACGTCGTAGCAGCGAGCGCTCCCTCCCCCCGCGATCCGGGGGGTGGCCTGTTCACGGGATCGGACTCAACCAGGTAGGGCGCGTGAGGGCAACCGATTCTCGGCATCGGCTTACTACCACGGCCAGGAACCCGCGCAATGACAGGACTTCTGGGGCCAACCGCCGGCCGGTCACCGGGCCCCACCTCGAGGTAGATTGTGGCCGATGGCTCCAGAAAACTCCCCCTCCGTCCCGACGCGCATCCCGGGCGGTCGCCCGCCCCGACCCCGGTCCTCCCCTCTGGAGCCCCTTGGCAGAGCATCCGTGACGGCGCGACGCAGCCCACAGGGAAGCCCCTTCCCCGCGTCCCCACCCGCGTAAAACGTTCCTCCCCCAGAACCATGGCGCCGAGGTCGGCTCGAACGCCGCGTAGGTTCGACCGTCTTGAGCACCGGACAAGCCGCCGTTCCCACCCCCAGAGCCCAGGGGCGCGTCCCCTCGCTCCGCAGGGCGGAATCTCACAGGGAGCCGACGCAGCTGGCTCGATGTGCCGAGCTCCGGGCGGAGCATTGGCCCCGTGACCAGGGACTGGTCCGGTAACCTCGGTGCCGTGCCGCCCCGACCGCCAGCTCCGAGAGCGGCACCGTCACTTCCGACTGGTAAGCCCCCCCGAAGCATCGCGAGCCGACCCGAGCCGCTCGCTCCGGCGCTCGCGAAGAGCGCTGCGCTGGTGGCCGGGCCGGTCCCCGAGGGTGCGGCCGGGGCCGCCCCCCGGAGGCCGTCCACGGGTCACGCGGCACGAACCGGGATCTGCCGCGGACGGTGAGCGTCCGCCTTGGGAAGGGTGAGGCGCAAGACACCGTCCTTGAGCTCCGCATCGATCTTCTCGCGGTCGATGCCCTGGGGCAGCAGGAACGTCCGCCGGTAGTCCGCGTCCAGGCGCTCGCGGGCCACCTCCACGCCGGGAGGCGTCGTCCGTCGCGTGGCCGTCAGGGTCAACTCCGCGTTCTCGACGTGGATCGCGAGGTCGTCGCTCCTGACCCCGGGCAAGTCCGCCACCACCAGGAACTGGTCGCGGTTCTCATAGATATCGACGCGTGGATTGACGGTGAGCCGAGCGTCGCTGCGCTCGGGGGTGCCGGCACGGTTCTTCTGGATCTCGCTGGTGGCCATAGTGAATCCCTCCTCCGCATCAGGCGGAACGAACGTTGATCTTGCGGGGCTGCAACTCGGCAGCCTTCTCCACGGTGACGCGCAGCACGCCGCTCTCCAGCGAGGCCTCGACCTTCTCGGGATCCACCCGGGCGGGGAGCTTGAGGCTGCGCGAGAAGCGAACCGGCACGCGCTCGGCGCGGTGCACAGTGTAGCCCTCGGGAGCGTCGGGCTTGCGCTCGCCCACGAGGGTGAGGACATCCTGGTTGAGCGTCACCTGGACGTCCCCGGGCGCGTGCCCGGGCAGGTCGGCGGTGAGCACGAACCGGGTGCCGTCGTCGTACAGGTTGATCGCCGGGTGTGCGTAGAGCTCGCCGGGCCAGCGCCCCGCGCGATCCACGTCGTCGAGGGTACGGTCCATCTGCCGCCGCAGCTGGTTCAGCAGAGAGAATGTGCTGTCCAATTCGGGAACGTAGTGGAACATGGTCGTCCTCCATCGCATCGCGCCGCCGCCGCCATCCGGAGGGGCGCAGTAGAAGAGCGTCTGGATTGAGGTTCCGGCGGGCTCGGCAGGGAGCCGGTCAGGAACGTGACGAAAAATGATCACCCTCCGGCGCCTGTCAACCACCCCCGCGGGGGATAGCCGGCGCGCTGGCAGAGCTGGCTACCGGCGGGGCGTCCGGCTCTCGGCCCTCGCCAGACGGCGGCAACAGCGCCGCCGTCACCTCCGCGCGTCCTCAGCCGAGCCCGGCAAGGAAGGCGGCGATCTCCAGGAGCGGCAGTGACCGGTGAGCGACGCCGGACCGCACGACCGCGCCGGGCATGCCGTAGACGACCGCGGTGAGCTCGCTCTCGGCGATCACCACGCCACCTCGGTCTGCGATCTCGCGTACCCCGCGGGCGCCGTCGTCGCCCATCCCCGAGAGCACGACCCCGATGGCGCGGCCGCGACCGAGACGCGCCACGCTCGCGAAGAGCCGGTCCGCGCTGGGAATGTAGCGGTCGGAAACGAGCGGCTCGACGATCCGCACGCGGGTTCCTTCCGCCCCGGCGGCCTCGACCTCCATGCACCGCCCGCCCGGGCACACCAGGGCCGTCCCCGCCCCCACGACCCCCCGATCCTCCGCCTCCCGGACCCGCAGGGGGCAGCGCCGGTCCAGCCGCTCCGCGAAGGTGCGAGTGAACTTCTCCGGCATGTGCTGCGCGATGAGGACCGCGATCGAGCTGCGGCTCGGCAGCCGGGACAGGAGCTCCACCAAGGCCGTCGGCCCGCCCGTCGAGGCGCCGATGGCGACGACGACTCGAGGCGGAGCACCGCGCGACGGCGAGGTGGTGACGAGATCGCTCTGTGAATCGAGGCGAGCACGCGCCGGATTGGCCGCGACGCGCAGACCACGCACGAGCAGGACCTTCTGCAGGAGCTCCTCGCCGATGGTGGCGAGCGCAACGTCGTCCATCCGGTCGGGCTTGGCGACGAAATCGATGGCGCCGAGCTCGAGAGCCTTGAATACGTTCTCCTTTTGCGCGTAGCTCGAAACGACAATCACGGGCGTCGCGAGCTTCGCGGTCAGGATGCGAAGGAACGTGAAGCCGTCCATCCTCGGCATCTCGAGGTCCAGGGTGATGGCATCCGGCTTGAGGAGAGAAACCAGCCGGAGCGCCTCCTCGCCGTCCGCGGCCTTGCCGACGACCTCCACCTGAGGGCTTCCGGAAAGGATGGCGGCGATGCTCCGGCGGTTGAGCGCCGAGTCGTCGACGACCAGCACGCGGACCGGCGCCGCACCGTTCGGAGCGGGGGCCTTCACCGCGGCCTCCCCGCATCCGAGCGCAGCGCCAAGGTCGGCTTGCGGTACACCAGGTCCTCACGCAGGTGGACGAGCTCGAAGGCGGTGGAGAGGTTGAGCAACGACTCCGAGTGGCCGAGCAGGAGGTAACCCCCGGGGACGAGCCGGTCGTACAGGTTGTCGATGACCTGCCTCCGCGAGCGAGAGTCGAAGTAGATGAGCACGTTGCGACAGAAGACCGCGTCGACCCGGCCGACGATGGCGGCGCGGGCGGTGTCGAGCAGGTTCAGCTGACCGAAGTGGCACATCTCGCGGATGAAATCGACCACCCGCTCTCCCTCCGGCGCCTCGCGGAAATAGGCGCCACGCGCGGCCACCGGGATCGTCCGGAACGCCCCCCCCCGATAAACGCCCCGACGCGCCATCGCGATGCTCCACCGCGAGATGTCGCTCCCGATGACCCGCACGTCCCAGCCGGTGAACAACCCAGACTCGTGGACGAGGATGGCGATGGTGTAAGCCTCCTCACCCGTCGAGCAGCCCGCGCTCCAGAGAGTGAGGCGACGTCGCGTCCGGTTCTCCTCGGCGAGTCGCGGCAAAACCTCATCGCGGAAGCCCCGCAGCTGATACTCCTGCCGGAAGAAATACGTCTCGTTGGTGGTCAGCGCGTCGATGGCCTCCTCGAGCTCCGCCTCGCCGCGGGGGCTGAACCGCAAGTGATTGTAGTAGTCGTCGTACCCCGAGAGATCGAGCGCGATCAATCGCTCGGCCAGGCGCCGCTCGAAGGACGGGAGGGCATCGTCGTCGAAGTGCAGCCCGGAGCGGGCGTTCACGAGGTCGCGCAGGAGGCGAAATTCCTCGGCCCGAAGGCGCTGGCGCACGGGGATCGGGCGCGCCGAACTCATGCCCCCTCGGGACCTCCACGCATGGGCGGCGCGGTGGTGGTCCGGTGGATCCCGGCAGCGTCGGTTTCGATCGCGACGAGCGCTCGCTGAATGGCCTCGCGCACGAGCGGCTCCGTCTCGCGCAGGAGGCGGGTCTTCAGCCGGGAAGTCACACCCTCCCCGCCGCGTCGAGCGAGCAAATCGGCGGCCAGCCGCCGCACGCCCCAAGCGTCGTGGTCCAAGCACGCCGTGAGGTGCGGGCGCACCCGTGGGTCGTCCTCCTCTGCCAGACGCTGGAGCGCGGCCTTCACGACCTCGGATTCCTCGTGCCAGATCCCCTCGAGGAGCGCGTCCACTCGCTCGGGGCTGATGATGCGCGCCACCGCCTCCAACGCGGCCACCGCCACCATCGGGGCCCCCTCACGCACCTGCCCTCGGAGGAGCGGGACAGCGCGCGGCGAGGCCGCCTCACCGAGGGCACGGACCGCCTCTGCCACCAGCTCGAGCTCGGTGCCTCGCGACACGAAGTCGAGCAGGGGCTCGACGCCGAGGCTCGCTCCGGCTGGGTCCCGCAACCGCCCGAGCGCGCGAGCGGCGGCGAGGCGTACGCCGGGCTCTTCGTCGCCGAGCGCGAACACAACCGCCTCCACGGCGTCGACGCCGCCCCGCCACGCGAGCGCATCGAGGGCCGCCCGTCGCACCAGCGGGTCCCCGTGTGAGAGGGCCTGCACGAGGAATGCGACATCCGCCCCCTCCGTCGGCCGCACCCGGGCGTTGATGACCCCCATCACGAGCGCCGCGACCAGCGCTTCGGGTCCGTCCGGGCTCGCTTCCCGCACGAGCGCCGCCGCCGAGGCCGGGTGACGAGCGGCGATGCCGGACACCGCTTCCATGGCAGCGCGGCGGATCCGCGGCGATCGATCGCCTAGGAGCCGCGCCACGGGGGCCAGACTACCGGCATTGCCGAGTGACGCGAGGACGCCCAGCGCGGCTTCGAGGTCCTCCGGCTCCGCCACGTCGAGCAGCCCGCGCAGGAGCTCGAGGAGCGCCGGCTCCGCCTCGGACGGGGCCAGCTGCCCGGCAAGGGCGATGCACACGGCTCGCGTCTCGCTCGCACCGGCGCGGACGTGATCGAGTACCGGCCCCATCGCCGACTCGCCGATGGCGAGCAGCGCCTCCTCCGCGGCGCTCGCCACCCGCTCGTCGCCCAGCGCACGCACGGCGATCCGGGCGCTCGCCACGGTCCCCACCAGACCGAGCAGCGACACGAACCGTCGGCGGCGATCCGCGGGCTCCGCGCGCTCGGCCCCTTCGAGGATCGCGGCCACCACGTCAGGGCCCAGGTCGAAAAACGCCCCGCGTGCGGCCGCGAAGGCCTCCGGTGAGGCCCGCGCGAAGTCAACCAGCGCCGCCACCACCTGCTCGTGGGCGCTGCCATGGATCCGCTCGAGCATCGCGACCAGCCGCGTCGCGACCGCCGGATCGCCGCGACGCCCGAGTGCGACCAGCGCCGCCGACCGCAGGACGGGATCCTCGAGCCAGTCGGCGATCCGGACCGAGGGCACCGCCACCCCGAGGTCGTTCAGCCCCATCAACGCTGTGAGCCGGAGCATGGGCTCCGGCTCGTCAAGCAGCGCCTCGAGAACGGGGACGACGGCGTCCACCGACGTGGTGCCAATTGCCGCCAGCGCCTCCACCACCGCGACCCGCACGTTGACGTCGGCGTCCGCCACCATTGCGCGCAGGACCAGGAAGGCCGCGTCCGATCCGGTCCGTCCCAGGGCCTCCGCCGCCAGCTTGCGGCCGTCCGCGTCGAGCCGAGGAATGACCACGCTGAGGGCATCAACAGCCGCTACGCCGAAGCCCGCCAGTGCCTCCACCGCTGCGTTTCGTCGCCCGACGTCCTCGTCGCGCGCGAGGAGCACCTCGACCAGCGCCTGCAGCACCGCGGGATCGCCGGCCATCCCGACGGCGGTGGCAACCGCCTCCTTGCGCACCCGCCAGTCCTCGTCACCGAGGACACGGAGGAGCGGCTCGACGACCCCCGGCCCCGACCTCGCTGCCAGCATCGCCGTCGCCAGCCTCCGCTCCTCCGGATCCGCCGAGCTCAGCAGCGCCTCGAACCGCTCCCGATCCATCCGCTACGATCCCTCGCTCGCCCCGCACAACCCCGACTGCGCCAGCGGCCGGGTCAGGTCGCGGAGGCGCCCGAGATCGAGCACGAAGGTGAGGACCCCGTCGTGCGTCGTAACGCCGGCGATGCCACGCATGTCGTCCCCCTCGCCGAGCTCCGGCGACGGGCGCAGCTCCGCGCCACCGGTGCCGAACACCTCGGTCACCTGGTCCACCACTATCCCCACGGTGCGTCCCTCCACCTCGACCAGGATCCACTTACTGTGCCGGGCGTCCTGAGCCGGCGGGAGCCCGAAGCGCACACGCAGGTCGATCACGGGCACCACCTCTCCGCGGTGCGCGGCCACTCCCGCAACCGCCGCCGGAGCGTGCGGCAGTGAAGTGAGCGAGGACGGACCCACGATCTCCCTCACGGCAGCGATGGGGACTGCGTACGCGACCGCGCCAATGGTGAAGCCGACGAGGCTCTTCTCCGGATCTGGACGGTGCTTCGGTGCGGACATGGGCTCGCTCCAGGCTAGTTCGGCACGACGCTCGCGAGGTCGAGCAAGATGAACTCCGCGTCGGGGGCGCGGCCGATGCCGACCACGTGCTCGGCGACGTCTCCGCCCAGCACGGACGAGGCGAGCTCCACGTCCGTCTCCGCAAGACGGACCACTTGACGCACCTCGTCGACCAGGAGGCCCACTACCTCGTCGTCGCTGGAGCGCGCGAGCAGGATCCGCGATCGTCGGGTGATCGCGACGGCGGGGAGCCCGAACTGTCGGCGCAAATCGATGACCGTCACCAGGAGCCCGCGAACGCTGCAGACCCCGAGGATCCCGGGAGCGGCGCGCGGAACCTCCGTGATGGGTGGCGGGCTCAGGATCTCGCGCACCTTGCCGAGTTCGACCGCGTAGAGCCCGTCCCCAAGAGTGAACGCCAAGTACTCGCTCACCGGGCCGCGACTCGGATCCCGGCGCCGCGCCAACCGTCCCGAGTGAGCCTTCACGAGGGCGCCCACGGCTGCCTCCCTGCCCGCTCCCGCCCCTCGAGCCCGGCGAGTTGCTCCTCGATCAGGGCCGCGGCATCGATCACGAGCCCGATGCGCTGATCGCCGAGCTCGGTAGCGCCAGCGAACCCGCGAACGTCACGCAGCGACCGCCCCAATGGCTTGATCACGATGTCTTGCTGCCCGACCAGGTGATCCACGACCAGCCCCAGCCGCCGGGATCCCACCGCCGCGACGATGACGAACTGGCGGCGCGGACCGGGCGACACCTCGACGTGGAAGAGCCGCGTGAGCCGACACAGCGGAAGCGTCGATCCACGCAACGTCATCACCTCCCGACCGTCCAGCACCCGCACGCCGGCCTCGTCGAGACGGATGGCCTCGGAGACGGTGGAGAGGGGGACCGCGAAGGTTCTTCCGCCCACGTCGACGATGAGCGCGCTCACTATGGCCAGCGTGATGGGCAGGGTGATGGTCAGCTTGGTGCCGATGCCGCGCTCGCTCTGGACGTCGATGATGCCGCCGAGCCTCCCGATATTGGTCTTGACCACGTCCATGCCAACGCCGCGGCCGCTGACCTCGGAGGCCACCGCGCGCGTGGACAGACCCGGCACAAAGACCAGCGCCAACAGCTCGTCGCGGCTCAGGTCCGCAGCGTCGGCTTCGCTCACCGCCCTCAGCGCGATGGCACGGTCGAGCAGCGCCTCCTCGTCGATCCCGGCGCCGTCGTCCTCGATCTCGATCAGCACGTGACTGCCCTTCTGGAAGGCGTTCAGCGCGATGGTGCCGGCGCTGGGCTTGCCGACCCCCGCGCGAACCGTGCCCGGCTCGATCCCGTGATCGATGGCGTTGCGGATCATGTGCATCAGCGGGTCGCTCAGCTCCTCGACGATCAGCTTGTCGATCTCCGTTTCTGCGCCGGTGATGACGAGCCGAATCTCCTTACTCGCGTCCCGGCTGAGCTGCCGCACCACCCGCGCGAGTCGGTCGAAGACCTGCCCGAGCGGCACCATTCGCACCTCGAGGATCCCGTCCTGGAGCTCCATCAGCCTGCGGTCGAAGCTCCGGTGCAACCGCAGCAGCTCGGACGACACCTGCCGCTGGCCCTCGCCGCGGAGGCGCTCGGCGATGCGCGCGAGCGCGCTCCGCACGATGGCGAGCTCACCGACGACGTTCATCAGGTGATCGAGCCGGTGGATATCGACCCGGACGGTCTGGCTCACGGAGCGCAACGACGCCTCGCGGTGATCGAGCGCCGGGACTTGCCCACCCTCCTCGCGCCGTGCGACCGGAACCCCGCCGCTGCCGCCATCCACCGGGGACGGAGCGGCGGAGGCGACCAACGATGGCAGGGGGGGCCGCCCCGTCGTCGGCCGGCGACGGCGCGGGATGGCCTCCATGATGATGTTGTCCGCGGCGAGTGCTTCCACCAGCGCCGCGAGCTCCTCACTCGACGCCATCATGAGGTCGAGCTCGATCGTGTCACCGCCACTCGGCTGTCCGGTGGGCAGGTAGGTGATGATCTCGCCGTGCAGTCGCGCTCGCTCCTTGATGTCCTCCAGCGCCTTGTCGATGGTGGCGAGGTCGAAGGTGACGCGGAGGCGGTAGAGGTTCTGTCCCTGATCGATGTTCGAGCGGAGCCGGTGCTCCTCGTACTCGGTAAGGACCGCGAGCATCCCCGGATCGAGATCGTACTCGTCGACGTGGCCGGGGCCCGAGGGGGCGGCGCCACCGAGCGCGGCGACGCGAGTGAGCAGCTCGTCCAGGGCGGGGACGGGCCGGTCCGCCGAGTCGCGCTCGGCGCCGAGGAGCTGGTTGAAAGTCTCGACGGCGAGAAAGAGGACATCGAGCGCCGAGTTCGTTAGCTCCTGGCGCCCGAGGCGGATGTTGTCGAGCAGGTCCTCGAGGAGGTGAGCTGCCGTCCCGATGCGCGAGGCCCCGAACAGGCCAGCGAGCCCCTTCAGGGTGTGCACGGCGCGGAAGGCCTCGTTGACCAGGGACGGATCGCCCCGCCCCTGCTTGCTCAGCGCGTCGATGGCGAGCAGGTTCCGCGAGAGCGTCTCGATGATCTCCTGGGCCTCGGAGAAGAACTCCTCCCGTGTCTTGTCCGCGATCTCGGTCATGCGATCCGTCGCGCCCCCGCACCGAGGAACCGCGCCGCCACAGCGCGCAGCGACTCCGGGGAGAACGGCTTCGGCAAGAAGGCGTTCGCTCCGAGCGAAAGGCCCCGTTCGCGGTCCCGCTCAGACGCGCTGGTCGAGATCAGGAGCACCGGGGTATCTCGATGCTGATCGCTGCCGCGAATGAAACGCACGAGCTCCAGGCCGTTGATGTTCGGCATGTTCACGTCCGTGATGACCAGATCGTAAGGGCCCCGCGGGAGTAGCCGGAGCGCGTCGAACCCACTGGCGGCCTCAACGACGTCGACGTCCCCAAGGCCGCCCCCTTCCGCCTCGAGAGCGCTCCGCACGAAGGCGCGGACGCCGACGGAATCCTCGACCAGCAGGACGCGCACCATCGGCCCCATCCTAGCAGCGAGGGGGGCCGGCAACAGGGCTCGACCCCCCGTGCGGGAGCCCCGCCCGGCCCTCCGTGCGGGGAGTCCGGCTTCCCGGCGCGAGCGCCCGAGTCGCGCTCGACGCCCCGGTCGGGCAGCGGCGCCGGGGCGCGGGCGGGCCCCGCCGGGCCCAAACAGGAAAAAGCGGTGGGGCGCTTGATTGCCGCAGGAAATCGCCGAGATGGAGCACCGATCAAGCAGCCGACCTCGCCCACGGCGCCCCGGGGAGCGCCCCTTCGCCCCTGGGAACCAGCAGTGCCAGGGGGCCGCTGACAGGGTTGGCATGCTGCTTGGTGCTCTCTGGGGGGCTCGGGCGGGCCGTCACCGTCCCCGAGAGGGAAATGTCGCGACGAGGCCCTTACGCTTGGGCTATCGTCGTGTTTCGGGACCCCGGGGCCGAACGATGACCATCGTCCGCAACCCTCCGCAGCCAACGGATGGCACCCCGCCACTGCCGGCCGTTGCCGTTCGGGCGGAAACGCCAGCTCCGGCGGCCGGGGCGTGGCCAACGGGCGGCTTGACGCCGATCCACGCTACGGACGAGGCGAGGGCGGGGGTCGCCGCCCCGCAGGCCACCGACGAAGCCTGGTGTGACCGCGCCGCCGCAAGCCTCGCCGCGGCCGCCAGCGCCGCGGACGAGGCGGCCGCAGGCGTGGCCGCAGTGCAGCGCGCGGGAACGACGCTCGCCGATGAGGTCCGCCGAATCCGGGACGCGCTCGCCACTGGACGCGTCGTCATCGAGCGGCTGCGCCAGCGCGTCGAGGCCGAAGCCGGCGCGGCGGCCGCCGCGCGCGCAGCGGCCGCCGCGCTGGCGACGGAGCATGACCGGTTGATCGAAGAGCACGACGCATTCCTGGCCGCGATCCTCGAGGAGGAGGAGGAGGCGCGCCGCGCCCTCCGCGCGCAGCAGTCGCGCACGGAGGCTCGTCTCACGGCCGTCGAGGCGGAGCTCGACGAGGCGCGACGGGATCTCCAGCGCGTGCACGCGAACGCCTCGCGATCGCCGTCGGGGCCAGCCGGCCCCGAGGCGCTCCCGAACGCGACCCCAGTCGAGGACGTCCGCGCGCTCCGCAACCAGATCGCGACCCTCGAGACGCGGGTCGAGGAGCTGACGAGGGAGCGCGAGCGGGCGCGGGAGATGCTGCTGCGCCTTCAGGCCCAGCGCGACGAGGCGAGCCGCGCGGCGCTCGAGCTCAAGCGCTCTCTCACCCCGCCACCGGGCGCCGGTGCCGCCACGAGGATCGGGCCCGATCACGCCCCAGACTCCCCGGGGTACCGCTCGGCGACGCCGGCGCCGCCAGCGGCCGGCGAGATCGAGGCGCCCCTGTCGGAGGGACGCGCCTCCGCCCTCGCCCGGGCCCTCGCCGCCACCCACCCACTGCGCCGGGCCAGCGAGCCGCCCGGCGACGTGCCCGACGCCCCGCCGCCACCAGCCGGGAGCCCCGCGCCCCCGCCGAACCTCTCCGCCCGTCCGCGACAGCCGGCCTGAAGGGATCCAGCCCGAGCCCCGTGACAGCGGTCGATGGCCGTGGCTCCGATTCGGACGCGGCAGGAAGACCGCCCGGTGCCGGCGCGGCTCCACCGTCAACGGCGCCCTGAGCGAACGGTCAGTCTTCGTCCCGCAAGGAGGGGACGACCACCGGCCCGTCCGCCTCCCCCCCCTCCAGCGCCTGGCGCAAGATGGAGCGGACGAGGGCGTCGAGCGAGTCGTGGTCCGTCTTCCGCAACAGCCCCCGGATCTGGCTCTTGAGCGTGTTGTCGGTGACGCCAAACTGGTCGAGGAGGCGCTGTCGAGAGGTGTTGCCCAGCGCCGCCGCGACGATGTCGGTTTCGCGCGCCGTGAACCCGCACTGCTGTGCCAGCTCGTCAACGAGCACCGCGAGACGCTGATCGGGGACCCGCTCGAAGGCCACGGCCCGTCGCACGAAGCCGATGAGAGCGGACCCCGAGGCGGGCTTGACCACAAACTCGGCGCGGAGCGCATGCGCCCGATTGATGCTCTCCCGGTCGTTCATCCCGGTCAGCACGAGGATCGGCAGGAGCGGGTGCTTCACACGCACGTACCGGACGACGTCGAGGCCCGACCCGTCCGGGAGCCCGAGGTCGGCAACCATGCCGGTCCACGCCGTCTTGGCCCCAAAGCGCTCCCTCGCCTCGCGGGCGGTCAGCGCCGTCTCCGTCGGGCGATAGCGCTCGAGCAGGCGGGCGATGCTCTCCGCCGCCTGCGGCTCGTCCTCGACCACGAGGAATCGGGAGGTGAACGCCATTGGCTCGCTGAGCCTGCCACGGCGGGGGCCGGGGAAGAACCGTTCCCGCCACCAGCCGCTTCGAGCCAGCCGCCGACGCTGCCATCCCGGAGCGACAATCCGCTCTGATTGCGGCGGAAGATCAACGATCTGGAGCAACGAGCCAGCAGCGGATCTAGCCCCAAGCTCCCTCCGCAACGCACCCTCGCCCCTGGCAACCCGTGGTGGCACGGGAGGCGTTGTTGAGGGCGCCGAGGCCGCTGGCCCGCTGATCGTGGCTCGGCGCGGGTCCTACGACCGCGGCGCCGGAGTCGTCACCCCGGTGGGGGTGCGCTACCCTGCGTCCAGGCCAGGAGGTTTCCCCTTGTCCGACGTCGATCCCACCGAACCGCTGACCATCGCCGAGCCGACCTCGGTCGGTCGCCCCGCAACCGAGGCCTGGACGCGTCGCCGCTGGCTGCTCACGGGCGGCGCCGTGCTCGGGGCCGGCGCGGTCGCCTCCGGAGTTGGCCTCGTCGGCTACGACCGATGGCGGCGCTTCGGCGACTCCGCCGACGGGCAGGTTCGGGACCACCGGGTAGCGCCAGCGCGCGGCGCCCCAGGGCTCGTCATCGCTCGGGGCAAGGACCCGGCGTCGAACGTCCGCGCCGCGCTCGAGCGCATCGGTGGGATCCGGCATTTCGTCAAGCGGGGCGAGGTCGTCCTGGTCAAGCCCAACATCGGGTGGGAGCGGACGCCGGCGCAAGCCGCGAACACGGACCCGAGCGCGCTGACCGCCGTGATCCTCGCCTGCCGCGACGCCGGCGCCCGGGAGGTGATCGTCAGCGACTGCCCCGTCAACGACGCCACGCGGACCTTCGCGATGAGTGGCCTGCGCGAGGCCGCCGAGCGCGCCGGGGCGCGCGTGCTCCTCCCCGGAGACGCCGGCATGCTCACCGTGCGGCTCTCCGACTCGCTGGGCAACTGGCCGGTCCTCTCGCCGCTGGTCCGAGCCGACAAGGTGCTCAACGTCCCCGTCGCCAAGCACCACGGCTCCTCGCGCATCACCGCCGGGATGAAGAACTGGTTCGGCATCACTCTGCACGAGCGCGCGCGGTTCCACGCCGCTCTCGATCGGACGATCGCCGATCTCGCGGAGTTCGTGCGGCCCACGCTCACGATCGTGGACGCCACACGCGTGCTGATGCGCAACGGCCCGCGCGGTGGCAACCTCGCGGACGTGCGCGAGCACCACGCGGTGGCGGTCAGCGCGGATCCGGTGGCGGTCGATGCCTGGGCGACGGACCTGCTCGGGGCACCCCAGAAGGAGGTCGAGTACCTCGCGCTGGCCGCGGCGAAGGGGCTGGGCAAGCTCGACTACCGGGCGCTCGGCTTGGCCGAGGTCACGACCTGAGCGACGCCCCAGTCTGCGGCCGCTGCCGCCGGTGGCAGCCCGGTTTGCCGCCCCGAATCGCGCTGGTACGCTGCGGGACCGCTCGATGAGCCTCGACTACCTGAGCGCGATCAACCACGACGTTCCACCCGCCGCCGACGGTGAGTTTCGCCCGGTTTCGATCGGGCCCCTCGTCGTCTGGCCCCCCGTCGTGCTCGCGCCCATGGCCGGCGTCACGAATTTCCCCTTCCGTCGGCTCTGTCGCCGCTTCGGGGCTGCGCTGCTCGTGAGCGAGATGGTCACCGCGCGCCCCCTGGTGGAGGGGAACGCCCGGACCCTGCGGCTCGCTGGATTTGGCCCCGACGAGGCGCCCCGGAGCCTGCAGCTCTACGGCGTGGACCCCTGGTACGTCGGCGAAGCAGTACGCCGCCTCGTCGGAGAGGGGGCGGTCGATCACATCGACATGAACTTTGGCTGCCCCGTGCGCAAGGTGACGCGCAAGGGCGGCGGCGCTGCCATCCCGCTCAAGCCGAACCTGCTCCGCGCGATCGTCCGCGCTGCCGTGGGGGCAGCGGAAGCGATCCCGGTGACCATCAAGTTCCGCCTCGGCGTCAGTGACGACCGCCTGACCTTCCTCGAAGCCGGTCGCGTCGGGGAGGGGGAGGGCTGCGCGGCGGTCGCGCTGCACGCGCGAACGGCCGCCGCCCTCTATTCCGGTGCGGCCCGATGGGAGGCCATTGGTGAGCTGAAGCAGCTCGTCCGGATCCCCGTGCTCGGAAACGGCGACGTCTGGGAGGCGGAGGACGCGCTGCGCATGATGCGCTCTACGGGCTGTGACGGTGTCGTCGTGGGCCGGGGGTGCCTCGGCCGCCCTTGGCTGTTCCGCGAGCTCAGCGCCGTGTTCGCCGGACGGCGGCCGGAGGACCCGCCGCGCCTCGGCGAAGTCGCGAAGGTCATGCTCGAGCACGCGGTGGCCCTCGTCGACTGGCTCGGAGAGGGCCCCGCGCTCCGCGCCTTCCGCCGCCACGCGACCTGGTACACGAAGGGATTCCGGCGGAGCGCGGGGCTCCGGAGCGAGCTGATGCGACTCCGCTCGCTCGCCGAGCTCGAATCCGTGCTCTCCCGATTGGACGCCGACGAGCGCTTCCCGCCGTCGGCGATGCGCGTGCCACGCGGCAAATCCGGGGGAAGCCAGGTGGTCGCCCTACCCGACGGGTACCTGGACCATCTGGACGATGCGACGCCGCCACCGGAGGGAGAGTCGGCGCACGACAGCGAGTAGCGCCGGACGAAGGCGCCGGGTAGACTCCGCCCGGCTCTCGGGCAGCAGGGCGAGCCCGGATTCGGCGAGAGGTCGGCATGGTCCAGTCGCGGCGATTCACCAGCCTGGTGGGGTGGCGCTGGCTACCGTTCGTCGCCCTCACGGGCGCGGCGGTGCTCTACGCAATCCTGGTGCCGGCCATGATCCCCAACGATCTCCCGAGCTTGCAGCGGGTGGCCTCGGCGACCGCGTCGGCGAGGGCCGTGGCGGCGCCGATCGAGGCGGAGCCCGAGGAGCCGGCAGCGGAGCCGACCGCGCGACGCAAGACGCGAACTCGAACCGTTCGTCCCACGCGCGCGACGAAGACACCCCGCGCGACGCGTCCGGCGGTCACGGCCGCGCCACCGACGCCCCCACCCGCCCCCGCCCCACCGCCCCCACCCGCCCCGCCCCCAGCCGCCCCAGCTCCGCCAGCGCCTCCGCCCCCCCCTCCCGTGCCCCCCCCGCCCCCTCAGCCGGTGCTCAATCCTCCGCCGCCACCGGCGGCGGAAGCCGGGGAAGAGGCGGAGGAGGAAGAACCGGAGGAGGACGAGGAGAAAGACGAAGGCGACAAGGACGAGGAGAAGGACGAAGCGGAGGAGCGGGACGAGGAGAAGGACGAAGACGACAAGGACGAGGACTGACGGTTACCGGTGCGAAGATCTGCTCTGTTGCCGCGGCAGGCGGACGGACGGGAGCCGAAAGCGAGCATTGGATCTCGCCGGGGGCGCAATGGGAAGGGCCCTCGACCCCCGCAGGGTGGCACTACTGAGGATGCCGGCGCCCTTGACGGGCCGAGCGCTGCTCGGGCGGCAGGCGGGTTCGGCGCTACCCGAGCCGCTCGCGGAAACGGTCGATGGCCCGACGCTCGACCTTGGTGGGCCGACCGGCGCCCCGGAGGCGGGGGGCGACGCGTTCCACCCGCGGCGGCGGCGGCGGCGAGTGGTCCTCGTAGAGCGTGCGGGCACGAGCGGGAGCCTGGCGCCTGCTCTCGAGGTCAGTGACCACAACCACGCACTGACCCCGCGGCGCGTGCGCGGTCACGCGGTCACCGAGGCGCAACACGTGGCTGGGGCGAACGGTGGCGTCGTTGAGCTTGACGAGCCCACCCTCGCAAGCGCGCGCCGCCGCCGTCCGTGAGGGGTAGATCCGCGCCGCCGTCAGCCACTGATCGATGCGGACCGCGAGCGGTGGGTCAACCATGAGCCGTCTAGGGGAGCGTACCATCGCCGTGGCGTGGGCGACACGGGCCCCCGAGCCCCGGGTCCTTCCGCCCAAGGCGTTGTGACGCAGGCTCGACGGGCCGGCAATCGTGCTACGATCTGCCCCTGGTGACCCCGGCCGCGACCAACCAGTCCCTCGACGTGCCCCGGGTGGCTGTCGAGCTGGTGAGGTTGGCGCAGGAGGGCCAGACCGGCGTGCTGGAGGTGCGCGCGGAGGGCCTGGTCACCATCGTCTACTTCGAGTCCGGCACCCCTGTGTTCGCCGAAGAAGGGACGCTGGGCGAGTCATTGGGCCGCGTCCTGGTCCGCCAGGGCAAGCTCACCCAGCAGCAGTACGCTGCCGTCATTCACCGCATGACCCGCAGCGTGATGGAGAACGAGCAGGCGCGCTTCGGGGAGGTCGCCGTCGCCCTCGGTTTCATCACCGCCGAGGAGGTAGCCGACGGGCTCCGCGAGCAGGTGCGCGCCAAGGTCGGGCGGTGCCTCCAGTGGCAGGACGCCGAGCTCCTGTTCCGTCCCGATGCCGAGGCGGTGGCGGAGGTGTCGCACTTCCCCTGCTCGGTCCCGCGGGTCCTCTGGTACGGGCTCCGTCGCCTCTTCGATCCCGCGCGCTGCCGCGAGGTGTGGGGCGAGCGTGGCCCCGAGCAGTACCCGGATGTCAGCGTCGATCGTGTCGCAATGGCCGAGATGCTGGACCTTGGCGCGGAGGAGCGGCTGTTCTTGAACCTGGTCGACGGCACCCGTACGGCCGAGATGCTCGTTCAGTCGAGCCCACTCGACGTGGTCCTAGCCACCCAGCTGCTGACGGCGCTGCTGATCCTCGGCGCCGTGGTGCTCCGCGACGACGCGGCCGAGCCGCCGTCTCGCCGCGGCGCTGCTCCGTTGCCACCACCAAAGCTGTCGAGTCCGCCCCGAGCTGCACCCCCGGGACCGACGCCGGCGCCCCCTGCTCGCCCGCAACGCGCGCTCGAGCAGCACCACAACCGGCTGGAAGCGGAGCAGCGATTCGAGGCGGGCAAGCGCCACCTCTTCGCGGGCGACCCCGCGCTCGCCCTGCCCGAGTTCCTCGAGGCGGCCCGGCTACTCCCGAGCGCGGCCGAGTACGCCGTCTACGCCGAATGGGCGCGGTTCTCGCTCCTCGAACGCCCGGGTGACCGCCTGCTCAAGCGTCGGGACCTGCACACGCTCGCCGTGCGTGCACTCCGTCAGGATGCCTCGCTCACGATGGCCCACTACGTGCTCGCGGAGCTGGCCTTGCTGGACGGGAACGAACAGGGCGTCCGCCAGGCGATTGTCTTCGCCATCCGCTCCGATGCCCGACACCCGCTCGTCCAGCGTTTCGTCAAGACGCACGGGATCCGTCCCTAGCGCCCCGACCGGTTCGCCCACCGGGTCGGCGCCCTGAGCAACGCCCCCCTGGCACCACCGGTTGCCAGGGCGTTTCCCAGGGCGCCTTGGCCGAGATATGCTGCTCGCTCGGTGCTCTAGGTCGTTGATCTTCCGCGGCAATCAAACCGCTTGCCGCTCTGGCCGCCGTCGCGGGCTCCGACTCCCGCGCTCGCCTCGGCAGAGAATCGTCGATGCCGCCTCGTCCCCCACGTCCCGCGCTCGCTGCGCCTCCCCCGACGACCTTCGCCCACCGCGGGGGTGCCACGCTCTGGCCCGAAAACACCCTGCTGGCGTTCGAACGTTCCATCGCACTGGGGGTCGATTTTCTGGAAACAGACGTCCACCTGACCCGCGACGGGGAGCTCGTCCTCTGCCACGACCCGACCGTCGATCGCACGACGGACGGTCACGGCGCCATCGCGGAGATCGCGCTCCGGGACCTGCGCCGACTCGACGCGGGGTGGCGCTTCAGCCGGGACGGGACGACGTTCCCCTTCCGAGACTGCGGCATCGGGATCCCCACCTTGGGCGAGGCACTCGCGATCGCTCCCCACGTCCGGTTCAACCTCGACGTCAAACCCGACGATCCAGCGGTGGTCGGGCGCCTGATCGACGCGCTCGAGCTCGGTGGGTACGGCGACCGCGTGGTCGTCGCCTCGCACTCCCAGTCGGTGATCGAGCGCTTCCGCTCGGGGTGTCGCGGTCGTATCGCGACCGCGGCGGGACCGCGAGAAGTGGCGACCTTCTTCGCGAGTGCTCAGCTCGGTCTGACGCAGCGCCTCCACCCGTCCTACGACGCGCTGCAGGTGCCCCTGCGCCGGGCGCTCCTGCGCATCGTGGACGGACCCTTCGTGGAGGCCGCGCACGCCCTGGGGCTGCCAGTTCACGTCTTCACCATCGACGCCCCGACGACGATGCGTGAGCTCTTGCACCTCGGCGTGGATGGTCTGATGACCAACCGCCCCGATCGCCTGACGGCTCTCGCCCGCGCTCTCGCCGCCACCACGGGGCCAGTCTCCGAGCGCTGACCAAAGGTGAGGACAACGACCCTCGCGTCCCCCGGATCCGGCGCCCGGAAGTGAGCGTTCGGTCCCCGCGGCGGGTCTGGGCCGAGCGTTCACTCGACGATCTTGTTGAGCGGGTACTCGACGATGTCCTCGGCTCCGGCCGCCTTGAGCTCGGGAATGATGTCTCGCACGACGCTCTCGTCCACGATCGTGCTGACCGAGTACCACCCCTCCGCCCTGAGCTTCGCGATGGTCGGGCTCTTGAGACTCGGCAGGACGGCCTCCACCCGGGCGAGCCCCGCCTCAGGGACGTTGAGCATGAGCCCGACCTTGCCGCCGGCGGCGAGCGCGGCGGTGAGCAGCATCGCGAAGCGATCGATCTTCACCCGCTTCCCGGGCTCGGCATAACAGGTGCGATTGGCGATGAGCCGCGTGGTCGACTGCATGATCTCGGCGATGATTCGGAGCTTGTTCGCCCGCAGTGAGCTGCCCGTCTCCGTCACGTCCACGATCGCATCGGCGAGGTGCGGGGGCTTCACCTCGGTCGCGCCCCACGAGAACTCCACCTGGGCGGTGACGCCGTGCTGAGCGAGGAAGCGCTCGGTGAGCGCGACGGCCTCGGTGGCGATGCGCTTGCCCTGCAGATCGGCGACCGTCTGGATCGAGGAGGCGTCGGGAACTGCGACGACCCAGCGAACCGGCCGTTTGAGCTGCTTCGAGTAGACGAGCTCCGCTACCTCGATGACGTCGTGGTCGAGGATCCAGTCCTTGCCGGTGAGCGCGACATCGATCACGCCGAGCTCCACGTACCGCGCCATTTCTTGGGGGCGGATCAGCATGCACTCGACGTCGTCGTCGTCGATGCTGGGGAAGTAACTCCGACTGGAGACGGTGATGGTCCAGCCGGCCTTCCGAAAGAGATCGATGGTGGATGACTCGAGTGACCCCTTGGGGATCCCGAGCTTGAGCCTACTCACGATTTGGCCCCGTACATCACCGCCGGATCCAGCAGGCGAGGCTGGTTCTCGGTGAGCGCGCCGTCCGGACCGATGGTGCGGAAGAAGCAGCTCTTGTAACCCTCGTGACAGGCCGGCCCGCTCTGGTCAATGCGGACCACGATCGCGTCCCGGTCACAGTCGACCCGGATCTCTTGCACCCGCTGCACATTGCCCGACGACTCGCCCTTCTTCCAGAGCTTGTCGCGAGACCGCGAGTAATAGTGGACGATTCCCGTCTCGACCGTGAGCCGGAACGCCTCTTCGTTCATGTAGGCGACCATCAACACCTCGCCGTCCGTCGCGTCGACGGCGACCGCAGTGACGAGGCCGTTCATCTTGGAGAAATCGAGATCGATCATGGCGTAGCAATGCTCCTCGGACGTTCCGAGACAGGGCGACCGGCTCGCGGGGGCCGGCGCCGCGCGCAGGGTAGCAGATGCGATCGCGCTGGCCAGGGATTGGCTCTGGAGCCGATCTGCGGCCCGAATGTCAGCCGCCGAGCCACTTCCTCTCGCACCACAGCTCGGCGCGTGCACGGCGGTTCACACCGTGACCTCTCCGACCCGGTCGTCTCCCCCGAAAGTACCGCGAAAGGCTGACCTTTCCCTTCTTGACACGTGGGCACGACTGTTGCTGGGGTAAGTCCCATGCTGCGCCGGCTCCACGTTCCCACCACGCTCGCCATCGCGCTGACCTCGTCGCTCCCTGCCTTCGGCCAAGCCGAGCCCGCGGGCGCGCCTGCGGCGGAGTCGCCCGCCTCGTCGGGCGATGTGCCCGCCACCCCCGCCATCCCCGCATCCGGGGATGCTACCGAGGCGAGCCCGCCGCCCGCCCCCGTGACAAGGCCGGCGACCAGCGGGGACGGCGCAGCGCCAACGGACGGAGCGACGAGCGCGATCGTCGTCACGACGCCCGCGCCAGCGCCGGTCCCGATGGAAACCCGCCGAATCCACCAGGGCTTCTACGCCCGAATGTCCTTGGGGACGGGGCCGATGACCACCCTCTTCTCGGACGGACTGCTCGAGCAGTCCCGCGTGACCGGCGCCAGCAGCGGCTTTGACGTCCTGCTCGGCGGCACCCCCCTCAAGGGCTTCGTCGTCGGCGGCGGGCTACTCTGCAACGGGATGGGGAGCGAGGACGTGCGGCGCGCCGATTCCATCCGCTCCCGCGACGCCGAACCGGCGATCGGGCTCTGCGCGCTCGGACCGATGGTGGACTTCTTCCCCGATGCGAAGCGCGGCCTGCACGTCGGCGGTCTGCTCGGGGTCGCCGCCCTCGGCATCGACGCCCCCGGCTTCGACGACGATGACCCGCCCGCTGCGGCGGGCGGGGCGATCGGGCTCTGGGTCGGCCACGACTGGTGGGTGGCCCGGGAGTGGTCGCTGGGGGTGAGCTTTCGGTACCTCGGGGTCGCGGTGGAGAACCCCGACGACGACTGGAGCGGGGCTGCGGATTCCTTCACGCTGTCCTTCACGGCACTCGCGCAGTAGCCCGGCCGTGGTAGGGGGCGGTGGATGCTGCCCGGTCCCAGGCTGCTCGCCCGCTGGCCGCTCCCGCCCGACGTGACGCTCGTGCCGAGCACGACGGGGCTCATCAACCTGACGTTCTTCGTCCGGGCCCAGGCACGCCCCGTCGCGGTGCTCCAGCGGCTGAACACGGACGTCTTCTCGCCGGCCGTGCACCTGGACACCGAGGCGGTGACGGCGCACCTCACCTCGCGGGGGATCCCGACGCCACGCCTGATCCGCACCCGCGAGGGCGCGCTCTGGCACGCGGACGAGGACGGGGGCGTCTGGCGCCTGCTCACGCCGGTGGGCGAGCGAACCGTCGACCGACTCACCTCGGCTGCCGAGGCTCGCTCCGCAGGGGCGCTGGTCGCGAGGTTCCACGCCGCGACCGCCGATCTCGCCCACGACTTCCGCTCGGTGCGAGACGGCTTCCACGACACCCAGCAGCGAATAGACGGGCTGACGGCGGCCATCGCTCGCTATCGGGAGCATCGCCACTGGGACGTCGTAACGAGGCTCGCAGACTCGCTGCACGAGGCGTGGCGCTGCTGGGGCGAGGTGCCGCGACTGCCGGTGCGGGTGGTGCACGGCGATCTCAAGATCAGCAACGTCCGATTCACCGGCGCGGAGGCGCAGGCGCTGATCGATCTGGACACGCTCGGGAGGGGCACGTTGGACGCGGAGCTCGGCGACGCGCTCCGGAGCTGGTGCAACCCCGCACTCGAGGACGAGACTCCCGCCTTCAATCTCGAGCTATTCGGCGCGGCGATGAGCGGCTACGCGGCGGGTTGGGCGGAGGCCGCTCGCGCGGGGCGTGAGGGACCGATCGAGGAGGAGTGGGCGTCGATCGTCCCCGGGGTCGAACGCATTTCGCTCGAGCTCGCCGCCCGCTTTGCGACCGACGCCTTGGAGGAGCGGTACTTCGGCTGGGACCCGACCCGGTACGCGACGCGCTCGGATCACGATCTGGCGCGTGCCCGAGGGCAGCTCGCGCTCGCCGGAGCCGTCCGCCAGGCGGCCAGTGACGCCCTGCACCGGCTCGCCGCCGCGCTGAGCTCCGCCTAAGCCGGCCCGGATGGTCACCGCTCGCCGAGGCTCTCCCGACGCGGTTCGCTCGACGCTATGATCCGGCCATGCGCAGGCTCCACGGACGCATCGCCGCCGCACTGCTGGGTGCGCTCGGACTAGGCTGCTCGATGCAGCGCCCGAGCGTTACACCCCAAGTGGTACGCATTTGGGGCGTGGACCTGGCCGGCGTCGTCGTGCGAACGGATCTGGACGTCTTTAACCCGAACGGGTTCTCATTGAACGTCGCCGCGGTTTCCGGAACCATTACGTTCGCCGATCAGGTACCGCTGGGGACCGCATCGGTCCCCACCGCGAGCTACCTCCCAGCGCACGCATGGCAGCACGTCACGGCCGACATGAGGCTCCCGTGGCTCAACCTGCCGAGCGTGCTAGCGCTGGCAGGCACCCGGAGCGTCGTCCCCTACACGTTCGACGGGAGCGCGACCATCGGCGGCAGGTTTCGGCTGACCATCCCCTTCCAGATCCGTGGCGAGGTGGCGGCGAGGGAGCTCTTGCGCGCCGGGATGGCGGCGCCCCTTGGCGCATCGTACCCCACTACCCCGCCACCGTTCGCGTCACTCGTGCCGACGCCCGATTCACGGAACGCGCGCGCGGCGCTGGCGTTCCCGCTCCTGTCCCACCCCGGACTGCCGTCGACGACCCCCTGAGCCGCGGTTTCCGCGGACCGCGCCGGCACTGTCGCGAGCCCTTGCCGACACCACCGACGGCGCCGCGCGCCCCGCACCGCCTCGATCCCCGACTCACTCCGCGGCGCAGGCCGCCGCGGGAAGGTCCGCCGCGGGGGCGGCGGGCAGCCGCCAGCGAGGCGCCCCCGAGGCTACTGACACCGCCTCGCTGCGCCCGGCCGGATAGCGCGTTCGGATGGTGCGCGGCTGGATGCGATCATCGAACCAGCGCAGGCGCAGCGACTCGATACGGGCCAGCGCCACGGCACCGGCCCTCCGCGCGCGAACGTAGGGCGAGTTTGTCTCGGGGATCGCCGCCTCGATTGCCTCGCGCAGCGCGTGCACACGAGCGCGCTCCCGCTCGTTCACGGAGAAATGCTCGATGACGTTCAGCATCGGGGACCAGGAGACGAGGTTCTTGCGACGGTGTTCCGTCCGCGCTCGCCAGCAGGGATCGTCGTGCCCAGCGGCGCGCAGCGTCCGGTACCCGCGCCAGGCGGTCTCCAGGACCCGAAACATCGAGCTCGAGTTGACGCGATAGTCCTCGGCGAAAGCCCGATCGATCCACTCCCCCGGCTCGTGATCGGCAAAGTGCGGGTGGCGGTAGGCGAGATGCCGCTGTCCGTGCCAGTCCTCGTACGGGAGCTCATGACGGAGGAGCCCACGCGCCTCGTGCTCGCGGTACAGGCGCGTGGTGGGCAGCGGCGTCAGCAGCATGAACTGCACGAAGTCGGTTTCGAGCCCGACCAGGTAATCGATCTCCTGCTGCAGGTTGGCGGGGGTGTGGTGTTCCTGGCAGAGGATCCCGGAGGCGAGCACGTGCACCCCGTGGTCCCGCAGCTCCCGGATCAGGGGGCGGGGATCGATCCCCGCGTTCTTGTCGAAGTTGCCCACCGCGCTGGAGGACTCGACCCCAATCCAGACGAACTCGACCCCGAGACGGACGAGCTGCTCGACGGAGAGTGCGGTGACCGCCTCCGCCGAGGAGAAGACCTGGAGGTTGAAGAACCGCCCGTGCTGCTCCTCCAGTCGCAAGAGTTCGAGCGCGCGAGCCCGATCCTTGAGGAAGTTCTCGTCCATCACGAAGAAGTCGTCGATGCCGCGCGCGTCACCGATGCGGCAGGCCGTCTCGAACACCTGGGCGCCGGTGCCCAAGAAAGGCGTGTAGGCCTTGCCAAAGAAATGGGAGGTCGAGCAGAACTTGCAGGCATTGACGCAGCCCACGCCGGGCACGAGCAGCCCCGAGGTCGGCTTCGGCAACGGGACGCCGAAGATGGACTGGCGCTCGGTGCTCGGCAGAATTGGGTGGCGGATCGGCGCGTCCGGATCCTGGCCCAGGAAGCGTCGCAGCCAGCGGATCCCCTCCCCCCTCACCACGTGGTCGCAGTCGATCTCGCGCTCGAGCCCCTCGATGGCGGCGCCGTGCCCGCCGAGCAGGATGATCGACTGGGGGGAGCGGCAGCGGACGATCCGTGCCATCTCGCGCGCCTTGAGGAAATTCGGCGCTATGAACGAGATCCCGACGACGTCGTACTGCCCCTTGGCCACCTCACGCTCAAAGCGGCGACGCGAGGGGAAATCGAGCACGGTCACGTCGGCGTCGATGTTCTCGGCGAGGAAGTAGAGCCCGAACGAGCGGTGGTGGAAGCGAAATGACGCGATCCCCTGCGCTTTGGTGACCTGGTTGTGAAACAGCTCCATCACGTTGTCCCGCCGACCAAAGGCGTCGTCGACCCCGAACGGACCGAAGACGCCAGCGAGCAGGATCCGTGGTCGGTCCGGGAGGGAGCGGGAGCGATGGACGAGCGGGAGCGACGGCATGGGGAGGCACCTCGGCGCAAAGGCACCGAACACGCCCGGCGTGTCGGCTGTCCCCAGCTTGCCGCAAGGCTCGCCCCCCGGTTGTCAGGTGACCGTCACGATTGGCGCCGATCTCGTCAGGAATCGGCCGATCCGGCCGGCGGCGGCGGTCCCACCACGGGATCGTCCCCCCGACGCGGCAGCGACACGGCGGGCCGAACGACCTGGCCACAGGCGCCTCCCCGGCCCCATCCGCGAGCCCGCTCACCTGAGCTCGAACTGGTAGCCGATTGCCATCACGCGGTCCGGCGGTGGAGCGCCTCCCCGCCGGTCACCGCAAGGAAGACGGCGCCCAGCACGACCCAAGCCCGCTACGGATCGCCAAGGAAGGACGCCACGGCGTACCCCGGCCACAGCGAGGCGAACACTCGGAGGCAATGCACGATGTTGGCGACGCCGAGGACGGCAAGGGTCGCGAACCACAGCAGCATCACGGGACCGAAGAGCGCGCCGGCCCGCGCGGTGCCGCGGCGCTGCAAGGAGAATGGCGCCACGAGGACGGCGATGGTGAGCGGGATCACGGCGCTGTGGAGCCTGCCGACCACCTCCCCGAGGCCCTCCACGGCGCTGAACACGGAGATCGGCGGAGTGATCATCCCGTCGCCGAGGATCAGGCCGCCCCCGATCGGCCCCGCCACGAAGACCAGCGCGTGGAGCACGGTCCCCTTCTCCACGTGCCGCGTGGCCAGCGCCATCAGGGCGAGTTCGCCGCCCTCGCCGTCGCTGTCGGCGCGCATCACGTGCAGGAGGTATTGGGCCGAGACGACGATGGTGAGCGCCCAGAAGCTCATCGACAGGACACCGAGCACGCTCTCCGCGTTGCGCACCGGGCCGTGCGCCCCGGCCGCGAAACACCCACGAACGGCTTAGAGCGGGCTAGTGCCGATGTCGCCGTGGACGATCCCGAACGCCGCGACGTGCAACAGAAACGAGGCCGATCGCCCGGCGGACCCGGCGACGGGCACCGCAGCGGCGAGCGGTGACGACCGGAGGCGGGGGCGAGGCGCCGGGGCATTCGGTACGGTCGCCGTGGAACCGCCGTCCGCCGCGGAGCCAGTCCCAAGCGTCTGTGCCGTCGCGCGGGCAGGGTCCGACACCGGCTCGACCGGAGCTGCCGGGGGATCCTCTCGCACGCTCGGTCACCTCGGTCGGTCCCGCAGCGGCTCCTGAGGGGCGGACACGCCCGGCGCTGAACCGCCGCCTTCGGAACACTGCGCGCCCCGCCCGTCAATCCGAGCCGGCAAGCGGCGAGGCCGGCGCACAGCGCGGCCGCTCAAGCGCCGACGAGGGCGCCCGGATCGATCCCCGACACGGATCCCGCCCGCGCACCCACCACCGTAGATGGCCCGGGCGCCGTGGAACTCAGCTCCTCCCAGCAGGGCTGACGTCGACCGTGACGATTCACGACGGCGGGGCGACGGAGCAGGCCGAAGCCGGCGATCGTCAAGCCCACCCAGGTCCACCGGGCGAGGAACGCCTTGGGGTTCTGGCGCTCCCGCGTCGCCGCGGTGTCCGCACAATGACGCCGAGCGTCGTCGAACGCGGCGAAGTATCGCTCGATGATGCGCGACGGCTCCACCCGTCGCCGCGCACTGGCTGCGGCCTCCGCGGCCAGCGCCGCGCGCCGCGTCCGATTCTTCAATAGCGCCACCACCTCGTTCCCGAAGCGCCAGTCGTTCAGATCCGGGTCGGGGCCGGGGGTGACCAGCACGCCGTTCTCCCCGTCGCGCACCTGGCTCGAGACGCCCATGTCGTCGTGCACGGCCACCACCGGCAGACCGCACCAGAGCGCCTCGCTCACGACCTGCCCGTACGTCTCGCTGAGGGAAGCGTACACGAACAGATCCGCGAAGCGGTAGAAGGTCGGGATCTCCTTCACCGAGAATTCCCCCGGGAAGAACGTCTTGTCGGCCACGCCGTGGGCGGCGGCGTGAGCGCGGAACAGGTCGTGGTCGGGGCCGTCGCCGACCAGCGTGAGCGTGGCCTCCGGCACGGCCGGGACGACCCACCTGGCGAACACCTCGATGAGACGTTCGACCTCCTTCTCCCGCGTGTGCCGGCAGACACAGAGCAGGCGTCCTCCGCGCCGCGCCGTGGGATGGAACGGATCGACGTCAGCCGAGTGGTCGAAGATCTTTGGCTCGATGGCGCGCGGGATGACGTGGATCGGGGCGGTCACGCCCCGCGCCCGCCAGTAGCGCTCAAGGCCCTCGCTCAGGACGAGCAGGCCGTCGCTGTTGTTGTAATTGTCGACGTACATCCGCTCGACCCAGGGGATGAACCAGTCCCCCATCACGCGCTGGGCCGTGTGGTTCTCCCGAACCGAGTCGGGGAGGACGACGTTGTAGACGCTGGGCAGATGCACGGTGTTGACGCAAAGGAACGGCACCCCGTGCCGGGCGCGCAGCCACGCGCCGAGATCGAGGAAGGAACTGCTGGTCTGGGCTAGCGTGAGATCGAACCCCTTGGCTGCCACCGCGTTGAGCGCAGCGGGGGAAGGCATGGGGAGCCGCACTCCCGGGTGGTTGCGGAGCGGGAGCGACGGGAAAGCGACGTGCTGACGCGGCAGATCCCCCGGCTTGGTCGCCGGATCGCTCGGTCCGAGCACCGTCACGTCGATCCCGCGCTGGCTGAGCTCCCGATAAAGGAGCTGGCTCGCGAACGAGGAGCCATTCGCGTAGGGGATACGCAGGTAGTCGTTCAGTAGCCCGACCCGCCGCGGCCAGCGGGCGTCGGCTCGGTCTTCAGGGGAGTGGGTCGCCATCGAGGTCACGCTCAGACGCTGCGCTTTCCGTTCGGCCGGTCATCCGTGCTGGACGGGAAGCTGTGGGAGCAACAGCGACCTCTGAGCACCATTCATACCAGTTTGGACTGACCGGCCCACCAATCGACACTCCCCGCAGTCAGGGGCTCCGGAGCCGAGTGCCCGCTCGTCCCCGTGCAGTTCACCCGAGCCGATCTGGAGATTCCGTCGGCTCCGATCTGGGTCATGGCTCCGAAGCGACTCAGGGACCGAGATGGAATTCATTGATAGTGGAATCTGGTGTTGCAAATTCGATACGGCTCTGGCGCCCCCTGTGACGCTGGCGCCACGATGGCCCACGAGCCGGAAAGCCCTTCGACCGATTGGCTCGCCTGAGCGAGGGCCCTCTGGCACCCGGCCAGCCAATGCGTCGGGATGGGGCGAGAACGCCAGCGCGGCGCTCGGGCGGCGAGCACGTCTACCCGGCGCGCCCATCGACCGCATCGGTCGCGGCTACCGGCTCGTCGCGGCCCGCCGCCCGCCGACGGGCGGCGAGCGTCCGCTCCGGCAGGAGCCGAAGATCCTCGACGATCGACCCGAGTGACGCGAGTGCGAACGCCCCCGGAACCGAGAAGGCCTCCGCGATCGCGCGGAAGTCCTCCGCGCGCCCCTCCCAGACGGCCGCGAGCGCCGCCCGCGCGGCGCGCCGATCCCAACCGACGCGAATGGCCCGCGCCTCGGTCGGGTCGAGTCCCAGCTCACCCCGCGCCAGCCACCCCTCGACCGAGCCTCGCCAGCGCAGATCGCGCAGACCACCGGAAGACTGCGCCCCCGCGTGGCAACGGTGACCGGTGAGGGGCGCGGAAACAGCGCGAAATTCCCCCTCGCCCAAGAGATCGAGGAAGAAGAGGAGATCCTCGCCGTGGCGAGTCCAGGTGGGGAACCGCGCGCGAACATCGCGACGCACCAGGGCGGTCGAGGGGAGAAGGAAGTTGTGGAGCGCGACGTACCGGGGCCGGTATCGCAGCGATGGGGGAAGCGAAGAGCGGTCGACGACCCCCGCGGCGGCGCCGAACTTGAAGTACGCCGTGTGCACGCACACAACCCCAGGCTCGATCAGCGCCGCCGACGCAGCGAGCTTGTCCGGGTGCCAGACGTCGTCGGCGTCGAGCAGGGCGATCCAGTCGCCCCGCGCGAGATCGAAGCCACGATTGCGCGCGACCGACTCGCCCTCGTTCCGCTGGCGCACGACCTGCACGGGCGCTCCGAACGAGGCCGCCAGCGCCGCCGAGCCGTCGGTCGAGCCGTCGTCGACCACGAGGATCTCCGCGACGGGCAAGGTCTGCGCCCGCGCCGAGGCGAGCGCCTCGCCGAGGTAGCGTTCTCCGTTGAAGCACGGGATCACCACGGACACGCTCGGTTGGGGTCCGCCTGTGCTGGTTGACATGAGGCTCGCCGCGGCGATGCTAGGTCGGCTCGCGAGGGCTGGAAAGCCCGCCGGGGCGCACCGGGCGGCGGGCGCGGCGCGCGCGCGGTAATGAGGATGCTGCGTGCTGGCGGAGGCGACCCCAGAGACGGTCGAGGCGCTCGATGGCGCCGTGCTCGACCACGTTCGGGCAGAGTTCGAGCTCCAACGCTGCTGCCGCGTGCAGCTCACGCTCTACACGCGCGCCGCCCCGGCGTCGCCGCGCGCCTCGCCGGCCACGGCGCGGTCGAGGAGCCGAGCGAGACGCCGTGCGGCCGTGGCGCTGTCTAGGCCGAGGTCGTTCCGCGTGACGTCGGGTCGGCGATCACCCGCGATCGCCTCTGCGATCCGATCCGCCACGCCACGTGCGTCGCCCCTGGCGCACCAGCGCGCCCCGCCCGCCCGCTCGAGGAGCGAGCGAAGCTCGGGGTTGTCGGTGACGACCAGCAGCGGGCGCGACGACGCCAGATACTCGAAGACCTTGGCCGGGATTCGCTGGCGCCCCGCGTGGCTCTCCGCCACGAGCAGATCGGCCGCGGCCATGACGGCGCTGGTCCGCCCCAGTGGGACTGGTCCTGTGAACTGGACCTGGTCGGCCAGCCCGAGGTCGTCGACGCGGGCGCGCACCGCCGCGCTGACGGCCCCCACGACGCGAAGCCGCAGCCGGTCCGGGCCGAACCCGCGGTGACCGAGTTCGTCGAGCGCGGCGATCAGGGTATCGCCCGCGACAAAACGCCGCAGCTGTCCGAGGTACAAGAGCTCGAACGGCGCCGACGCGGGGAGCTTCGCCCCCTGTGAGGGGCCGGTGAGGGCGCGATCGGCGTGATTGTGGATGGTCACGAACCGCGCCGCGGGCAAATCCGCGTACCGGGCGCGGTAGACGTCGCGCGCCTCGTCCGTGTTCAGCACCACGAACGAGGACGCCTCCACGACGCTACGCTCCAGCCCGTCCACGATCGCACGCTGAAGCGCCGGACGCAGCGGCCGGCGCAGCTCGCACGGCGCCCAGGGGTCGCGCAGGTCGGCGACGAGCGGTGCGCCCGTCTCGCGTGACAACGACCGCCCGACCAACAGTGCCGCAAAGGGGTCCGCGTTGACGACGATCGCCTCGCAGCCGAACCGCGTGAGGGCGCGACGAGCCGCCTCGAACGCGTGGGGCAGATCCCACAGATGCTCGCCGAGCGGAAGGAGCTCGGGGTTGGCAACGAGGCGCTCGAGCAGGCCGCCAGCGGCGGCGCGACGACGCACCCAGGCCCCCCCGGGCCCGGGCGCCGCCGGCAGCGACGGTGCCGAACAGGGAGCCCCGCGCTCCCCGAGCCGGGCCCGTGCATCCCGGGCGGCGCACCACCCATAGTCGTAGAGGACCTCGACTCCGCCCGGCACCGCCGCCAGAAGGTTGGAATCGCAGGGGGCTCCGGAATGAAAGTCCGCGAGCACCACCGCCTCCCAACCGCAGACGCCGAGGTGGCGCACGAACTTGAGTGGACGCAGCGCCCCGACCCGGGAATCGGGGGGGAAATAGGGGGAGATATAGAGGAAGCGCCGCATCCTTCCCGTGCTGGGGCTCTTCTTCCCCGGGGCCCCGTGACATCACCGCCGACCGCGAGGAACGGACCTTCAGCTTGGCAACCCGCGGAGTGCCGGTCAACGCGAGGGTGATGGTGGGAGGTGTTCCCGGCCGCGGTGCACGTCCCTCACGATCAGGGATCGTGGCCGGCGGGCCCCCCGCCTTCAGCCGCGCTTCGCCGCGCCCTGCGCTGCTACCGCCGCGGCGGCCCTGGCGATCTCAGCGGGGTCACCGAGGTAGTACGACGGCTTGATCGGCTTGAGGTCGGCGTCCAACTCGTAGACCAGCGGCACGCCGGTCGGGATGTTCAGCTCGACGATGTCGGCCTCGGAAACGCCGTCGAGGTGCTTCACGAGCGCGCGCAGGCTGTTGCCGTGGGCCGCGATGACCACGCGCTTGCCCGACCGGATCACCGGCGCGATCGAGCCCTCCCAGCAGGGGAGGAATCGTGCAACGGTGTCCTTGAGACACTCGGTGACCGGGACCTCGCCGGGCGCGAGGTCCGCGTAGCGTCGATCCCGAGCGGGGTTGAATTCGCTCGCCGGGTCGATCGGAGGCGGCGGGATGTCGTAGCTCCGACGCCAGATCTTGACCTGGTCGGCCCCGTGCTTCGCGGCCGTCTCTGCCTTGTCGAGCCCGGTGAGACCACCGTACATGCGCTCGTTGAAGCGCCAGCTCCGGTGGACCGGGATCCACATGAGATCCATCTCCTCGAGCACGATCCAGAGCGTCTTGATCGCGCGCTTGAGGACCGACGTGAACGCGACGTCGAAGGTATAACCCTCCTGCTTGAGGACCTCGCCCGCCCGACGCGCCTCGGCGATCCCCTTGTCGCTGAGCGGGACGTCGACCCAACCGGTGAAGCGGTTTTCCTGGTTCCACTGGCTCTCGCCGTGTCGAAGCAGCACGAGTTTGTACATGAGGGCCTCCTGATGGGGGTGCCGGGGTTCCAGCGCGGCGCGCCGGGGCGCGGCGCAGACTACTCGAAGATGCCCCGGCCCGGAAGGAGCCGCGAGCGGCCGAGGCGCGGCTCAGGCCTCGGCCTCGAACGCCTCGATGCCGAGGGCGCGCTCGACCTTGCGCACCAGCTCGAGCCGGGTGAAAGGCTTCTGCAGGTAGAGCATGGTGGCGGGGTCGAGCCCACGCTCCGCGATCACGTCGTGCGCGTAGCCCGACATGAACACGACCGCCAGCTCAGGACGGGCCCTGGTCGCTCGCTCGGCGAGTTCGACCCCCGAAAGGCCGGGCATCACCACGTCCGTGAGCAGGAGGTCGATCCGGTCCCGGGTGAGCACCTCCAGCGCTTCGTGCCCATCGCTGGCCGCGACGGCGTCGAAGCCGGCGCCCGTCACGAGCCGGGTGACGGCCCGTCGTACGGGCGCCTCGTCGTCCACGACGAGCACCCGGATGCCACGCCGTGCTGGGGAGGGGGGCCGGGAGGACGGCCGCCCCGGGTGGAGCCGCAGCCGAACCTCGAAGGTCGTGCCCCGAGACTCCGCGGTGCGGAAGGACACCGCGCCACCCGCGTGCTGCACGATGCCCTGGATGAGCGCCAGCCCTAGCCCGCTCTGGTCGCCCCCGGCCCCCGTCGTGAAGAACGGCTCAAACGCGCGGGACGCGACCGCGCGGGACATGCCGCACCCCGCATCGGCGACCTCGATCACCGCGTAGGCGCCGGAGCCAACCCCGATGGCGCTGGCGGCCTCCGCGTCGAGCGTCTCGCTGCGCGTCCGGACCACGATCTCCCCGCCAGGCACCGCCGCGTCCCGCGCGTTGGCCACCAGGTTCACGAGGACCTGCTCCAGCTCCTCCCGCGCGATCTTGACCAGGCCGTTCACGCCGCCGAACTCCGTGCGCAACAGGGCCACTTCACCCACGGTCGAGCGCAGGAGCCCGTCGAGCCCGGACAAGGTCTGGTCAAGATCGATGAATTCCGCACTGCGATCCGCGCCGCGCCCGAGGGCGAGCAACTGCCGCGTCAGGCGGGCCGAACGCTGCGCTGCCTCGTGAATCCGAAGCACGGCCTCCCTCGCCGAGTCAGTGGGGCCAAGTCGCTGCAGCGCCAGCTCCGCGTGGAGGGTGATCGCGGCGAGCACCCGGTTGAAATCCTGCGCTAGCCCGCCCGCCATGCGCCCGAGCAGATCGAGCCGTTGCGCCGACTCCGCCACCGCCACGATCTCGGCCGCGCCGGCTGCCTCCCGGGGCGTCACGACCACGTGCACCCGGCACGGAGGCTGCGGCCCCTGGTCCTCGTCCTCGGCCGGCGGAGGCGTGGACAGGGTCGTCGTCACCTGCACCTCGAACGTGGTGCCGTCTCGCCGGCGGCAACGGCAGGGAGCGCTGGCGAGCGCGGAGGTGGACCAACGCGCGCTAAGCTCGCCGGATCCCGCCACGGGACGGAGCAGGCGATCCACGTGGCGGCCAACGATCTCACCCAGCGAGAACCCGGTCCGGGCGACCCACTCCGCGCTGGCATGAACGACGTGACCTAGCCCGTCCGTGGTGAGCAGCATCGTGCCGGCACGGACGTCGCCGTTCGCGCCGGGCTCCACGCGGTCGAGTCCCGCCGACGTTGACTCCGCCGCGGGAGCGGCACGCATCATCCCCGACCGCCGGGGCTCGGGCCCCGCGTGGAGCGGGGAGCCGCGACGCCCGCGCACGAGGCAGAGGCAGCCCGCGACCTGCCCGTCGTCGCCACGCAAGGGCAGCAGCGTGACGTCGCAGCCAACGCCCCGGCCGCCCTGGAGCGTCCCCACCCACTCGACGCCCGCGCCGATCGCGGCGCGCCCCTCGGTCGCGGCGCGCTCGTCCAGAGCCCAGAGCGCTGGGGAGCCGATGAGCTCGCCGAGCGGCCGCCCAACGGCCCCCTCGAACGCGGCGTTGGCGTAGATCACCTGCCCGCCGACGGTGCTCGCCTCCAGCGCCTCCGGCAGCGCGTCGAGGAGGCGATGGAGCGCGATGCCACCGAGCGCACTCAGCCCGACGGCGCTGCTCGCCGGCACGAGCGTGGACGCCGACTCCTCTACCTCCCGGCTGGTGCGATGCGCCTTCATCGAGCGAGCGGTGCGATCACTGGGGCCACGACGTCCCGGCCACCGGGTCCGAAGACCAGTGCAGCAACCCCGATCCTCTACACCCGATCCCGGTCACCCTCAACGGAGGTGCTCCGGCCACTGTTGACCGGGCCGAAAGCCACCACGCCGGGCGCGACCGACCAGCACCGAATCCCAAGCGCGAGTATGATCGCGGAACCATGCGGTCCGCTCCCGTGACAGCACCGGGCCCCTTGCGTCACCGTCGTCGTCGACGCGCCGGATGGGCGCTCGGCCTCTGCGCCCTCGCGACCACCACAACGGCAGCTCTAGCACAGGGAACCGCGGAGGCGACGTCCCCCCCTCCCCAAGACGCCTGCAGCCGTGGCAAGGCGTCGGCTATCTCCGAGGTGGCGTGCGAGCTCGCCCTCGCTCTGGCGGAGCTGCCGAACGGCGCGTTGGTCGTCGCGGCACCCACGGTGTCCGCCGCCGCGCTACGCCAACCGGAGGAGCTCTCGCGACGGATCGCGGCGAACGTGGCCGGCCGCCTCGGGCGCGGCGCCCGCGCGGCCGACGCGGCCGCCGATCTCACCCGCGCTCGCGCCCTGGCCAGCCAGGCGGGCACCCTCGTTCATCTGGCGGTAACGCTGGAGGCTGCCGAGGTGCGGGTGGTGGCCGACGTCTTCCCGGTCCCGGCCCGCTTCTGGGATCGCGTCCGGGATCCCCGCCCGAGCCCGGTGCTCCACGCCTTCGCGAGCCGGCGGCTGGACCCCGAGATCCGATCGTTCCTCCCGCCGGTGCCGATCGTCGCGCGCCACGTCGACCGGGCTGACCTCCCTGAGAGCCAGGTCGTGGCGCTCGGGTGCGACGACCTCGATCTCGACGGGGCGAGCGAGCTGGTGCTGTTGGGGAGGCACGCGGTCGTCCTGGGACGGCTGCGGAAGGGCGCGCTCGAGCGCGCGGCGAGCGTCGAGCTGGCGGGCCTCTCCCCGGTCGCGCAGTCCCCGCTGCGCGAGCCCATCGGCTCGGTCGCGGTCAGCGCGGGCTCCCACGTCGACGTCGGCACCAGCGATCGCGCGTTCATGGTGCGACTCGACCGCGCCCTCCACCTCACCGAGAAACCGGGACGCCGGCTCCCTTGGCCGGCGGGCGGCTGCTCACGATTCGTCGGTCCGGTGCTCGCTGGCCAGATCGAGCCGTGCGTGGCGACGGACCCCGCGCCGGCCCTCGACGCCCTCGGGTGGGGCACCGACGCGGTGGGGGGGGCGGCGCTGCTCGACCGCGCCGGCCGTCTGCGCTCCATCTACGCAGGGCGCCGGGGTGACACCCCGGAGGTGGTGCTCGTTGACGGCGACCGTCGCACGGCGCGTGTCCCCGAGGCCGGCGCGCAACTGGCGGTCGCCGATCTCGACGGAGACGGCGATCCCGAGCTCCTGACCAGCCTCGACACGCTCGATCCCACCGTCGACGCGGTCGTCGTCCGGACCTGGCGCGGCGATGGGAGCGTCGAGGAGCGGCTGCGAGTCCCCGTCCCCGAGGGCGTGCGTGCGGTCGGCGTGTGCCCATCGGACGGGGAGTCCATGGCGCCGATCGCCATCGCCACCACCCGATCGCTCTGGATCGTGCGATGAACCAGACCCGCGCTCCGGGCCGCCTCGGACGCCGCGCCTTCCTCGCGCTCACGGGCTGCAGCTTCGCCGCGCGGGGGCTGGGGCGAACGCCCCACGGTGGCGTCCTGCGCCTCAGCGTGCCATGGCCCGTCGGTGCGCTCGATCCCCATGCCATCGACGACGCCTGTGCCGCGCTCTTCGGCGCCGCTGTCGCCGAGCCGCTCTTCGCGCTAGACGCGCGAGGTCGGCCCTACCCCACGCTCGCGGCTGGCGCGCCGGAGCGAGGGACGAAGGGCGCCGTGCTCCGACTCCGGCCGTTCCTCAAGTCCGCACGCGGACGCCCGCTGGACGGACGGGACCTCCTCTACTCCTGGCAGCGCGCGCGGGCGCGCGCGGCGGCGGGGCTGCTCGGGCCCTTCGGTGAGCCGTTCCACGACCGTGACGACGGCCTGGCCGTCGTCGTGCCCGGCGCGGAGCCGGAGGCGCTGGCGCTGGCGCTCTCCAGCCCGGTCACCGCGCTGGTGCCACGCGGGTTCGATCCCCGGCGGCCAGACGGAACCGGTCCCTTCACAGCGACACCGGGCCGCGACCACCTCCGCCTCGACCGCAATGCCTTCGCCGCCCGCGGCACGCCGTGGCTCGACGCGATCGAGGTGAAGCGCGCGACCGATCTGGCCGACGCGCTCCGAGCCTTCGAGGCCGGAGAGGTCGATGTCGGTTGGCTCGGACGGGGCCTGCACCGGCCGCGCGCCGGGGCGACCGACTTCGTTGGGCCGTCGCTCGGCTGGGCGACCTTGTGGACGGGCCGAGGTGCGGGGACCTGGGGCGCGCCCGGCGTCGCCCAGCGGCTACTGGACGGCATCGATCCCGCACGTCTGGACCACCTCGGGCTCGGCGCGCTGCCGCCCGCGGAGGGGGCGGCTCGCTGGGGGGGGGAACCCGCTGTCGTCCTCGTCCGGGACGACGCGCCGCAGCTTGCCAGGATCGCGGGAGCAATCACGTCCGCTCTGGGGCAGCCAGGCCACGAGTTGACGGTGGGGCCGCGCCCCTCGAGCGAGCTCGAGCGGCGGCGGCGCGATGGGGACTTCGCGCTGATGGTGGAGCTGGTCCGCACCATCGGCCCGGGCCCGCAGCTCGCGCAGCTCGCGCTGCTCGCCGCTGCCGATCCGGCAATGGCGCGCCGACCACCGCGGACGGCCGCGGCGAACGTGCGCGTCGTGGGTCGCACGCTCCCCCTCGGCGTCATCGGCGAGGTCGGCGTCCGCGGCGCCGAGACGGGACGTGTCCGCGGGCTCCCGGCCTGGGACTTTGGCTCGATGTTCGTGCCCCGCTGAGGTCCGGGCTCAGATGCCCTGGGAGAGCCACCACGCGAGCCAGGCGGCCATCGCGAACAGCGTGAGCGAGCCGAGCGAGATCCCAGCCACGGCCAGGCCTCGCCCTCCCCGCGGGGGATCGCCGGGGCGGACCAGCACCACGATGCCGGTGACGACCGCGCCGAGCGCTGCCAGCGGGCTCAGGAAGGAGCAGCACGCAACCGATAGCAGCGAGCCCACTCCGAGCAGGAGTGAGGTCAGCGCGAGCGGATCCGTCGCCCCCGATCGAGGCTCGCGCGGCAGCGCGACGCCCGTCGGCAGGTCGAGCCCGAAACCGCCAAGGGGACCGTTCGGCGCCTCGCCGGCGCCGCCGGGCCGCCCGGAGGCCAAGCGATCGTCCGGAAGAGTCATGCCCGGACCGGACGTCGCCACCGACCCCAGCGGTCGATGAGCGCCGGGATCAGCCCGTAGAGCGAGTGCGCCGCGAGTCCCCAGAAGACCAGGTAGACGATGGGCGAGGCGAGGTTGTAGTTGAGCGCGCGCACCAGGTCGCCGTGGCTGAGCGCGAGAAAGGCACGCGTCATCCCACACGTCGGGCAGCCGACTCCGAAGACGGCCTTGAACATGCAGGGCGCCGAAAGGACGACCTGCCCCGACTCCACAGCGTCCGGGGTGAACAGGAAAGAGACGAACAGGGAACCCGCGGTGGGAGCGAAGACCGAGATGGCGGCGACCAGCCGCCGGTTCGCGTCCTCGCGCGCTCGACGCGCGCCATCGGGCTCGAGATCGGGCTGCACTTCGGGCCTAAGATAGCGCACTCGACGCCGGGGAGTCCCCCACTCGTGCTCGAGCCAAGGTGGGGCCCGATTTCGAGGGGCGACGGCCCGGTCTCCGAGAAAGGCGGCGCTTACGGGTTGCCAGGACCGACGACCGGATCTAAGCCGTGCGCCGGTGTGCCCAGAACCCCCTGCCGTGAGCCCGGGCGCGACGCGTGACCGCTCCGGCGCGCCCGTGATCGTCGCCATTGCGATGGGCTACGGCCACCTACGACCGGCCCACGCGCTCGCCGACTTCCTCGGCACGCCGGTGCTGCAGGCGGACCAGCCCCCGCTCGCGGTCGGTGACGAGCAGCGAGGCTGGGCGGCGACACGACGGCTGTACGACGGCGTCTCGCAGCTCAGCGCGGCGCCCCTGGTGGGGCGCCCATTCCGGGCCCTGCTCGACACGGTGACCGCAATCCCGCGACTCCACCCGTTCCGGGACCTCTCCAGCCCTGATCTCCCTGCCCAGCTCCTCGCTCTATCCGCCCGGCGGGGCCTCGGCCGTTCGATGGTGGCCTTCCTTGGCGCCAACGACGCGGCGCTGGTGGCCACCTTCTACTCACCGGCGGTCCTGGCGGACTACCACGGCTACGATCGCGTGTACTGCGTCGTCACCGACTCGGACGTCCAGCGGGTGTGGGCGCCGCTCGAGCCGCGCAACACCCGCATCCACTATTTCGCCCCCAGCAGCCGGGTCGCGAGGCGCCTGCGCGCCTACGGCGTACCGCCGGAGCGCATCGACTTCACCGGCTTTCCGCTCCCACACTCGCTGGTCGGGGGTCGAGGCCGCGCCGCGTTGCACCGAAACCTCGCGGCCCGGCTCGCGCGTCTCGACCCGCGCGCCGTGTTCCGGCGCCAGTTTGCGCAGAGCACCGCAGCGCTCGGGCCGCTCCCGACCCCGGACGGCCCTCCGCACCTGGTCTTCGCCGTCGGCGGCGCCGGGGCGCAGGCCGATCTCCCCGGCCTGTTCCTCCCGAGCCTCGCACCGGCGCTGCGCGCCGGACGCCTCGGCTTGACGCTCGTGGCCGGGACCAAGACAGAGGTGGCGCGGTCTTTCGAGGAGCGGATCGACGCGGCGGGGATCGGCAACGAGCTCGGTCGCTCGGTCGAGATCCTGCTCGCGGGCGATGTCGGCACCTACTTCGAGCGGTTCAACGAGCTGATGGCGCACACCGACGTGCTCTGGACCAAGCCGAGCGAGCTCACGTTCTTCGGCGGGCTCGGGCTACCGCTCCTGTTCAGTCCACCCGTGGGGCGCCACGAAACCTACAACCAGCGCTGGGCGCTGGAGAACGGCGCCGCGCTCGCGCAGCGGGATCCCCGGGCGGCCAGCGACTGGCTGCTCGAGTGGCTCACCGATGGGACGCTGGCCGCCACGGCCTGGGCGGGCTACCAGCGCCTCCCGCAGGACGGCCTCTATCGTATTGCCGAGCGACTCCGCGGCGACGACCGGACGCCACGCGCCACGCTGTCTCCGCCGATCGCGTGAGTGCCGCGGGGACCTCCGCCGGGGGATAACCTGCCGTCTCCCATCGGGCTCAGGGCAGCTTCTCGGGCGTGGGCAGCTCGATCCCGCCGCGGACGGTGGTGACGACGGCCTCGGCGAGCTTCTTGTCCCACTTCTCGCACTCCTGGGTCACGTCTCCCATGGTGGCGCCCTTGCAGTGCTTCCGGCGGTTCTGGTACGCCTCGTCGACCGACGCGCTGGTGCGGAGTGCCTCGCGGATTGGCTCGTCGAGGTAACGGAAGGTCACCACCGCCGCCTTCATGGGTCCGTTCTGCTCGAGGCCCATCTCACCCTCCGACACGGTCGCGCAGGTGCCGTCCCAGCGCAGCACGTCCCAGCCTCCGGCACCGGTGACCTGCATCCCACCCGCCGGCTGCGCGCGCACGCGCACGATCACGACCTCCTCGCCGAGCACGAGCTTGCCCTCCCCGGTCACACCCCCGGAGGCGTTCACTGGCTCGACCTCGGCGCGCATGTAGCCCCGCTTCCACGGTGAGCTTTTCTCGAACATCACCAGCGCCACACCGGGAAAGCTGCCCTGACAGAGCCGATCGACGAAGGCCCTCGGCGGGACGCAGGTCCCGTGCTGGTCGACGCAGGTGCTCGGGATCCCCTCGGCCGTTTCGTCGGTCCCGGCGGACTCGGTCGTCGGTGACCCCTCATCCCCCGACGCTGACGCGGCGTCGTCGGAGTCAGCCTTCGCGGTTGGGTTCTCCGCAGGCTGCTTGCCACCCCCACAGGCCGCGAGGATCAGGGGCAGCAGGACGGAGAGCGGGGTCGTGGGGCGCATGGCCCGTTCAACCGCGGACCAGGGCTCCGCGTCAAGCAGCCGCCCCCTGCCCTCCACGGTTCCTCCGCAGCCACCGGCGGCAGGGCGCGTCGAGGTCAGTACGGATCGTCGCCCGGCGCCGCGGGGACCGCCGGCGAAGGTGCCACGGGCACCGCAGGGCGAGAGGTCGGCGGCGGCGCGACGGGCGCCGCGGGCGCGATGGGCGCGATGGGCGCGATGGGCG
>CAYZQO010000009.1:107124-113852 GCA_964480725.1 uncultured Polyangiaceae bacterium
GGGCGCGATGGGCGCGATGGGCGCGATGGGCGTGGGCGCGATGGGCGTGGGCGCGACGGGCGCTGGCGCGATGGGCGCGGCAGCCGCTGGCGCGATGGGCGCGATGGGCGCGATGGGCGCGGCGACGCTGGCCGCAGCTGGCGTCTTGGCGCCGAGTTCGAGCAAGTCGGGCAGCGGCTCGGCGGGAGGTGGGACGCGCGGCGCAGCGGGATCGAGGCCGAGCATCGCCGAGGGCGCCAGGACAGGGACGAGCGGCGCCGGCGCAGCCGGGGCGGGGCGGGCCGGCCGAGAGGATGAGACGCCCGGCGACGCCGGCGGCACGCCGCGCGCGCTGAGCACCACGAACAGCACCACCACCGAGAGCCCCACCGCGATGGCGAGCCACGTGGAAACGGGCACCCCCTGCAGGCGACGGAGCCAGCTCTCCTCCGCCCGCGGTCGCCCGGATCCGCCGGCGCTCGCCGTCCGCGCCGGGCTCCCGCGCTCGTCGCGCGCGCCGGAGCGCTCCGTCGTCGGACGCGGCCGTGCGCCCTCCGAACGCGCTGGTCGCGCGCGCGGAGTCGCCCCGTTCCGTACCGCCGCGGATGGCGAGGGCGGCGGCGCGGGGTGGCCGCTCCTCCGCGCCCGCTCGCTGCGCTCGCGCGCCTCGCGCCGTTGCTGCCGGCTCGACCTCGAACCCCCGCGCTTGGCCACGGCTCACCCCTCCTGGAGCGCGTTGGCGCCGCCGATGATCTCCATCAGCTCCGTGGTGATCGCCGCCTGGCGGGCGCGGTTGTACTGCAGGGTGAGCTTGCCGATCATCTCCTCGGCGTTCTTGGTGGCCGCATCCATCGCAGTCATGCGCGCGCCGAGTTCCGAGGCCATCGACTCGTAGAGCGCTCGCAGCACCGAGATCTCGACGTACATCGGCGCCAGCCGAGCCAGGAGGATGGCGCGGTCGGGCTCGAAGATGAAATCGGTCGCCTCGGCTTCGTTGCTCTCCCCCGAGGGCGGCGGCGTCACCGGCAGCAGGGCCTCGTTGACAACCCGCTGGCTCATCGCGCTCTTGAACTCGTTGTACACGATCCGGATCGAGTCCACGCCTCCCGCCAGGAACGGCTCGAGCAGCACCCGCGCGACCTCACGCGCGCTCTCCACCCCGAGCCGGTCCCAGATCCCACGAAAATCATGCACCACGGGGGCGCCTCGACGACGCAGGAAGTCTCGCCCGCGACGCCCGATGGTCATGATGCTCACGCGCTGACCCTGCGCCTCGGCCTCGCGCCACGCCTGCATCGCGGCCTTGCCGATGTTGCCGTTGAAGGCCCCGCAGAGGCCGCGGTCGCTGGTGATGACAACCAGGAGCACATGCCGAACGGGGCGCCGCCCGAGGAGGGGCTGCTCGAGCGCGATCGGATCGAGCACCTCGCCGCCGTCCCCCGCGCCCTCGTCGCCGCCCCGCGTGATGTCGGCAAGCACCTGGTGCGTCTTCACGGCGTAGGGCCGGAGCGCGAGGATCCGCTGCTGGGCGCGGTTGAGGCGCGCCCCCGCCACCATCTTCATGGCGCGGGTGATCTTCTGCGTCGACTTGACGCTCGAGATCCGTTTCCTGATCTCCTTCAGGTTGGCCAACCGTCAACCCTCGCTCGGGACGAACTTCTTGCCGAACTTCTTCAGCGCCTTCTCCAGCTTCTTCTTGAGCTCGTCGGAGAGCTGCCGCTGCTCCCGGATTTCCTCCAGCATCTCCGGGTGCTTGGCGTCGAGGTGGCGGAGGAGCTCCGTCTCGTACTGATCGAGGGCGCTCAAGGGGAGCTTGTCGACGTGGCCATTGGTGCCCGCGTAGATGATCACGGTCTGCTTCTCGACAGGGAGCGGCCGATACTGCGCCTGCTTCAGCAGCTCGGTCAGGCGCTCGCCTCGCTCGAGCTGGGCGCGGGTGGTAGCGTCCAGATCGCTAGCGAACTGGGCGAAGGCGGCCATCTCCCGGAACTGCGCGAGGTCGAGCCGCAGCGAGCCCGCGACCTGCTTCATGGCCTTGATCTGCGCGTTGCCCCCGACCCGGCTGACCGAGATGCCCACGTTGATGGCCGGCCGCACGCCCGAGTAGAAGAGATCGCTCTCCAGGAAGATCTGCCCGTCGGTGATCGAGATCACGTTGGTCGGGATGTACGCCGAGACGTCGCCGGCCTGGGTTTCGATGACCGGCAGCGCCGTCAGCGAGCCGCCGGACCACGGGTCGCGGACGAGCTCGAGGTCGTCCTTGTCGGCGCGCTCGGCCAGGATCTTCCTCGCCTCCGCCTCGCCGACGTCCCCGAGATGGACCGCGCCGTCGACCCCACGGAAGCCGCGGTCGCCCGGGGTGACCTGGGTGCCCTTCTTGGCGATGAACCAGCGGTTGGCCATCTTGGCCGCGCGCTCGAGCAGGCGCGAGTGGATATAGAAGACGTCGCCCGGGTACGCCTCACGCCCCGGCGGTCGCCGCAGCAGGAGCGACATCTGCCGGTAGGCGACCGCCTGCTTGGAGAGGTCGTCGTAAATGCAGAGCGCGTGCCGCCCCGTGTCGCGGAGGTGCTCGCCGATGGTGACGCCCGCGTAGGGGGCGAGGTACTGCAGGGGCGCCGTCTCGGTAGCGGTAGCAACGACGACGGTCGTGTACTCCATCGCGCCGTGCTGGCGCAGCGTCTCGACCACCTGGGCGACCGTCGATGCCTTCTGCCCGATCGCAACGTAGATGCAGAAGACGTCGGTGTGCTTCTGGTTGATGATCGTATCGACCGCGATCGCGGTCTTCCCCGTCTGACGGTCCCCGATGATGAGCTCGCGCTGGCCGCGGCCGATGGGCACCATCGAATCGATGGCCTTCAGCCCGGTCTGCAGCGGCTCCTTGACGGGCTGCCGGCCGATGATCCCCGGGGCCTTGATCTCGATCCGGCGCCGCTCCTTGCCCTCGATGGGACCCTTGCCGTCGATCGGCTGCCCGAGCGCGTTGACGACGCGGCCGATCATGGCGTCCCCCACCGGCACGTCGGCGATCCGCCGCGTCCGCTTGACGACGTCGCCCTCCTTCACCCCGGTCGCGTCCCCGAGCACGGCCACGCCGACGTTGTCCTGCTCCAGGTTGAGCACGAGGCCGTAGACCTCGCCGGGGAACTCCACGAGCTCCCCGGCCATCACGCCCTCGAGCCCGTACACCCGCGCGATGCCGTCGCCGGTGGACAGGACGGTGCCGGTTTCGGCGACCAGGGCGGCGCGGTCGAAGTCCTTGATCTGCTGCTTGATGATCTGGGAGATCTCGTCGGCGCTGAGCTGCATGGTTTCCTCGGACTGGGCAGGGCTCGCTGACCTCGAGGGGGGCGGCGGCCCGCTAGGGGGTGCGGTCGCTCATGACTGGAGCAGGCGGCGCTCGAGCGCGTCGAGACGCCCGAGCAGGCTGCCGTCGATGGTCTTGTCCCCGATGCGGGTGACCAGCCCGGCGATGAGCGAGGGGTCGACGCGGCGCTCGAGCACGACCTTGCGACGGGTGGTCCTCTCGAGCTGCTCAGCCAGGCGCTGGACGTCGGCCTCCACCAGCGGGCTCGCGCTGGTGACGACGGCCCGAACCATCCCGGTCCGCTCGTCCGCGAGGCGCTGCAGGGCCCGGGCGAGCTCGGGGAGCACCGCGAGGCGCCGGCGGCGCACGAGCAGGCGCACCGTGTTGCGTGCGATGAGCCCGAGCCCCAGCCGCTGCACGACCGCGTCGAGCACAGCGGCGCGCGTCCCCTCGGGGATGATGGGATTGTCGAGCACGGCGCGCAGGTCGTGGCTCGACTCGTAGAGCGCCGCGACGTCGGTGACCTGCCGCGTCGTCGCCTCGAGCTGCCCGCTCTCGGCGGCCAGCTCGCTGGCGGCGCGCGCATAGCGCACCGCGACCGCCGCGACGCTCACGACGCCCCTCCCGTCTCGGTGCGATGGAGCGAGCCGAGGTAGTCGTCCACGAAGCGCCGCTGATCCGAAACCGAGGCCTGGCGCGTCAGCAGCTCCCGCGCGCGCGCCATCGCGGCGCGCACCGCGCGCTCCCGCAGCTCCTCGGTCACCGCCTTCGCCTCCAGGGCCACCATCGTCCGCGCGTCGCGCTCCATGACCTCGCGCCGACGGCGGGCGTCCGCGAGCACCCGCTCCCGCTCGATCGCACCGGCCTCACGCATCTCGCGCTCCACCCGGGTCACCTCTTCGTCGATGTGGTCGAGTCGATCCTGGTACTCGGCGAGGCGCGCCGCGGCGTCACGCTTCATCGCCGCCGCCTCCTCGATCCCCTTGAGGATGGCGGCGCGTCGGGCCCGGAGTCCCTCGGCCAGCGGCCGCCGACCGAAGTAGTAGACGACGCCGAAGACGATCGCCGTGTTGAAGAGCAGCGCGACCAGCGGCTGCGCCATGCCCGGCGGGCGAAATGCGAGGCCCGGCTCCACGCCCTCGCGCTCCCCGAGGAGCCCGTAGACCCAGTTGATCTCGCCGGGGGCCTCGTGATGACCGTGCTCGGCCGCGCCGTGCTCCGCGGCGCCGTGCTCACCCGCATCCGGCCCCGCCACGGCGGGCTCGACGACCCGCCGCTCAGCGCCACCGTGTCGCGTCGGCTTCGCGTCGGCGACACCAGCTCCCGCACCCCAGACGAGGGCGACGGCCGCGACGATCGTGACCAAACTGCGCCGAGCTCGCCGGGCCATCACTGCACCTCCCGCCCGAGGGCTCCCGCCGCGATCTCGCGCACGAGCTGGGGCGTCCGCGCCTCGATGTCCCGCTGGAGTTCGGCGACCTCGGCGGTGATCCGGGCGCGTCCCTCCTCGATGATGCGGCTGGCGGCGCTGCGCGCCTCGTCGAGAATCGTCGCCTCGAGTTGGGCGGTCTCGGACCGGATCCGGTCCCGCTCGGCGGTCGCGACCCGCTGCACGCGCTCGACCTCGCGCTCAACCCGGAGCAGGAGCTCCCCGGCCTGCTCTTGGATCGCCCGCGCCTCGGCGCGCGCCCCCTCCGTGCGACGCTCGCGCAGCTCGAACACCCGGAGCAGCGGGATGAAGAGGACGCGGTTGAGCACCAGCATCAGGGCGACGAACAGCAGCGCCACGTAAACGACGGTAGCGTCGAAATCCACCCGAACGGCCGCCAGGGGGGCAGCCATCACGGCACCCAGGGGCGTCCCCACGTTGGGAACGCCCGCGGCGACTGCGGTGAGGAGCATCGTCATGAGGGCCTCGAGGGCAGGTCGCGGCAGACCACGGACCGGCGTCGGACGCCTTGCAGCCGGGCCCCCGCGAGTAACACCTCGCGTCCGGAGTGTCTACACCCTCGGCGCCCCCTTCGCGCCGACGCCGAGCCCCCAGGGTGCCGCTTCGTCACGGGAAAAGGGGCGCTCCGTGGCGCGGGCCCCGAGCCGGCGCACCGACGTCCGGGGTAGTCCCGCGAGCACGGCCGCGTAGGCCTCGCCGGTCCTCGGGTCCTGCGCGTCGGGGACGACCTCGAGCAGGGGGACGAGCGCGAAGGCCCGCTCCCGAAGGCGCGGGTGCGGGACCTCGAGGTCGGGCTCGGTGACGATCAGGTCCCCCGCCCAGAGCAGGTCGAGGTCGATGAGCCGCGGGGCCCAGCGCTCCCGTCGCACCCGCCCCAGGGCCCGCTCGGCGGCGAGCAGCCCCCCCAACAGCTGCCGCGGTGGCAGGCCGGTCCGGACGAGCGCCGCGGCGTTGAGGTAGCACCCCTGGGGTGGGCCGCCAACGGGCTCGGTTTCGTACAGAGACGAGACGGCGAGGAGTGCTCCGAGGTCCGCCAGGGCCCGGACCCCCTCCCCCAGCGCCCGAGGGCGATCCCCGAGGTTGCCGCCGAGCCCGATGACGTAGCGGAGGTCGCCCGGAGCGCGAGAGGGCGGGTTCTGCGACGACGACATCGTGCTATGGACCTCCGAATGCTGGGCCTGACGGGCGGCGAGCTCTTCATCGTGGCCTTCATCGCCGCGGCGCTGATCAGCGCGCGCTGGTGGCCGCGCCTGGGAGCGTACCTCGGGAGCCGCCTCGCCGGAGGCGAGGATGACGCCGTGTCACCGTCGGGGCCAGGCCCGGGAACTGCCGGCGATTAGCCAGTCGGCGCGCCGGTCGAATACACTCCAGTCGTGGTTCCGCCACCGGCAGACTCCGACCGTCCGGGTCCCTCGACGGTCGATCCCATCCTCTTGATGAGCGACACCACGGACGAGGGGGAGCGTCTGGGCGCGGTGCTCCGCACCCGCGGCTACTCGGTCGTGGACGTGCCGGTTGGGGGCCTGGGGCACCGCGCGCGCGCAGGCGCACCCTCCCTCGTGCTCTGCGACCTCGACGTCGCCGCCGCGGCGCCAGCGCTGGCGAGCCTGCTGGAGCTCGAACCGGGCCCCCCGCCCCGGGTGTTGGTCTTCAGTGACCGGGGCCCCGCCGCAATGGCGACCCACCCCGCACTCGAGCGCCTCCGCGCCGAACTCTTCCCGAGACCCATCGACGTCATCGGGGTGCTCCGCCGGGTGGAGGCAATGCTCGGAGCGCCGAGCACGCTCCCCGGCGGCTCGCTGATGCCCCCCGGAAGCCGCTCCGTCAAGCCGGCGTCCGGCTCGGATCCGGCGGGCGGTTCGGCTCGCTCGGAGCTCCGGGGACCGTCCCGGCCGAGCGGAGTCGCTTCCTCCTCGGGAGCGCCGTCGTTGCCCGCGCCGTCGTTGCCCGCGCCGTCGTTGCCCGCGCCGTCGTTGCCCGCGCCGTCGT
>CAYZQO010000009.1:113952-124914 GCA_964480725.1 uncultured Polyangiaceae bacterium
TGCCCTCGCCGTCGTTGCCCGCGCCGTCGTTGCCCTCGCCGTCGTTGCCCGCGCCGTCCGCCCCCATCCCACCCGCTTCCGCGCCCCCGCCAGCCCTGCCCCTCCCGGTACCTCTGCTCGAAGCTCTCGAAGAGGTGGGGGAGGCGGCGGCGCCAGGAACGGGCTCGGTGGCACCGCCCGACAACCCGGCCATCCCGCCCAGTCTCCGCTCCGACCAGGACGACAACGGCCCGCTCGGCCACCTCCCCCAGTCGCCGATGAGCGCCGAACTCCAGCGTCTCCTCGCCAGCGCCGAGCAGCGGGTCCGGCACGCGGAGACGGGCTCTAGCCGTCCCCCCACCCGTCTCTCGCCGGAGGCGGAGATCGAGGCGTTCCTCCCGGCGGAGGTGCTGGAAGCGCTCGACGAGCCGCTCGACGACGAGATCGACGATCCCGAGTCCGATCCCGAATCCGAACCGGGACGCCAACCCGAGGAGGATTCGGACCCCGGCTGGACCGATAGCGAGGTCGATCCCGAGCGGACTCGGGGGGCCGCCGCCGTGGCGGCCGCCACGGTCGGAGTGGTCCGTGAGTCCAGAGACGCCCAACACGGGACGGCGGCAGACGCCCCCGCGAAGGAGGCGGCGGGCGATGCGACACCCGTGCCGCGAAAACTAACGGAGGCACCCCGAACGAGCAGGGGCCCGGAGCCGGCCGAGCCAGAGGCGCCCGAGGCATCCGTCACCGGCAGCGAGGGGCCGACGCCCGGACCGGACGGACCGCAGCCACCCCCGAGCCAGAGGAGCGATGCCCTCGCCACTTCGCCACCGGCCCGGGGCCTCCGGTCCGCCGAGGGCTCGAAACCACGCCGGGAGGGCTCACGGAGACCAAGTTCGCCGAGTCGATCCAGTCCGACGGCCGCGCTGGATCCGAGCACCAACCCTCCGCCGCGGGTTGGCGGCGAGGTCGATCGTGTCACCCATCGCCCCGGCTCCAGCCCACCGCGCTCCAACCGGCCGAGGGGCCCCGCCAGCCAGCGACCAACGAGCGAACCGTCCGCGCCGCGCGGCGAAAGCCGGCCCGGAGCCGAGCGGGCCACCGGGAAGCCGACCCCTCGTCGCCCGAGCCACGAACCGTCGTCGAGCCCGCTCCCGCAGAGCGACGCTCCACGCCGTCCGACGCCGCCCGGACCGGCGCGCGTGCGGACCGGCCCCGACAGCTCGCCCCACACGAGCTCGATCCCGCCGCTGCGCGGGGATCCGCTGTCACTCGCGCGACCCGGCGGCCGCCCTCCCCTGCCCGGCTCCGCCGCCCGCCCCGCCTCAGGCCCGCCGCCGAGCATGCCCTCCAACGCGTTCCTTACCGGCGGCGCCCTGGAGGCGCCGCACCTCTCGAGCGGTCCGCCGCTCGTTCAGGCGATGCCGATCCCGGTGCAGGAGCTGCTCGACGAGCCGTTTGCGGCCCCGTCCGACCCGCGCGCGCTCGCGCCGCGCGCGGCGCCCTCGGTCGTGATCCCGACGTCGCTGCAGGAAGGCGACGCCGTCCGTGCGCTCGCGATCCTCGTGCGCACCCGTTACACGGGCGCGGTCGCCTTCGAGACCACGCGCGGGATCCAGCGGGCCGTGCTGCGCGACGGAGACTTCGTCACCGCGGCCTCCGGCCTGGAGGCGGAGTCTCTCTCCGCCTTCCTGGTCCAGCGGGGCGTGCTCTCGGCCCAAGCGGCGATGAGCCTCGCCCGAAGGATCCCCGGCTTCGGGCGCCATGCCGGCGCGGCGCTGATCGCGCACGGTCACCTCCGCCAGGACGAGCTGTGGCCCGTGCTCCGAACGCACGCCGAGTGGGTCCTCGGTCGAATGATGCTCGTCGAGCGTGGCGCAGCGAGCCTGGAGCCGGAGGTGCCGGTGCGGCTCAAGTCCGAGCCCGCCGTGTTCGGCGGGGCCACGGGCGCGGAGGTCTTGGTGGAGATCGCGCGCCGCGTCGTGCCCGCCGATTTCGCGGTGCGACAACTGGGCGGCCCGCGCACTCGCTTCGGGGACGGCGTCGCCCCGGCGCTGCTCGGAGAATGCGCGCTGCCCGACCACGAGCAGCTCCACGTCAACCGGGCGCGCAGCTCCTCGCTGGAGGAGATCCTGGCCAGCGCCAAGGCACCGGACTTCGCGGCCGTGCTCTACGCGCTGGTCGAGCTCGGTGTGCTCGATCGACGACCGTCGAACGCGCCCCTGCCGATCCCAACGGCGCCGCCAGCGTCGCGCCCCACCGCCCCGACCCCGACGCCGCCGGCCGACGCCGCGAGGCCGCCGACCAGCACCACGCCACCCGCCGCCGTCGCACCGGCGCCCCCCGCCGTCGTCGCGACGGTGCCGCCGGCTCTCCCCGCGCCAGCGCCGCCGGCCGCCACCTCCCCGGCCCCGCGCCAGCGCCTGCCGGACGACGCGGCGCGCCGCGCACGGATCGTCGCGCGCCTCGCGCTCGTCAACGAGGGCGACTACTTCGCGCTGCTCGATCTACCGCACACCGCCACGGCGTCCGACGTGCGCAAGGTCTACGATGAGCTCCGGAGCGAGTTCGACCCGGAGCGCTTGCTCACCGCGAAGACGGCCGACCTCAAGGACGACGTCGCACTCATCCTCGAGATCCTCGAGGAGGCGTGCGAGATCCTCGGCGATGACTTGCGTCGCGCGCGCTACCTCCAGGCGATCGAGGCGGCCCTGTGAGCCCCGCGCGACGACGGGGCGGACGCGCCGCTCGCCGACCCCGGGGATCGCGGCCAGTCCCATGGGCGACGTCCCGCGCGGGGCTGTACGCCAGACGGCTCGGCGCTATCATCCCCCGGTGAGTGCACCTCCCGTGGCGTCGCCGGTGCCCCGTCGCCGGAAGCGGATCCTCATCGTCGATGACGATCCCGCCATCGGCCGCATGCTGGCCCGCGTCTTCGAGCGCGACCACGACGTCGTGGTCGCCGGCGACGGTCCAAGCGCCATCGCGCTCGCGAGCCGGGCACCAGCTCCGGACCTCGCCCTGCTCGACGTCATGATGCCCGGCATGGACGGCCTCACCCTCGCGCTGCGGTTCCGGGCAATGCCGGAAACCCGAAAGATGCCGGTCATCTTCATCACGGCGAAGGGCAGTTCGACCGACGTGATCCGAGGGATCCAGGCCGGCGCGCGCAGCTACATCGTCAAGCCGTTCAAGATCGAGGAGGTCCGCGAGAAGGTCCACAAGGCGCTCGGCGCCTGAGGTCGCGCCGCGGCGACCGCGCCCCCGAACCGGGCCGCGAGTCGGTGGTATCGCGGCGCCGGTGGGTTGGCTATATGGGCGCCCCATGCACGTGCTCGTCACCGGCGGGGCCGGCTACCTCGGCTCGACCCTCGTCCCCCACCTACTCGCGATCGGCCACCGGGTTACCGTGCTGGACCGGTTCTACTTCGGCGTCGAACCCCTGGCGCCGGCCATCGCCCGCTACGGCGCCGATCTCGTGCTCCAGCGCGGGGACGTCCGGCGCGCGAAGGCCGCCGACTTCGCCGGGATCGACGCCGTGGTGGACCTCGCCGGCATCTCCAACGACCCCTCTTGCGAGCTCGACCCAGAGCTGACGCGCGCCATCAACCTCGAGGGGAGCGTGCAGGTCGCGACCGCCGCGGCCGAGGCGGGCGTGCCACGCCTCGTGTTCGCCTCTTCGTGCAGCGTCTACGGGCACGGCGAGACCGAGCGCCTGGACGAGACGGCGGCCCTGCACCCGGTGTCGCTCTACGCGCGCTGCAAGGCCGAGGCGGAGACGCGCATCCGCGCCATCGGCGCCAAGACCGGGATGGCGACGACCGCGCTCCGCTTCGCCACCGTGTTCGGGGTGTCCGGCCGCACCCGGTTCGACGTGGCGATCAACGTCATGACCAAGAACGCCTACGTGGACCGCTGCATCACCGTCGAGGGCGGAGGCCGCCAGTGGCGGCCGTTCGTCCACGTGCGGGACGTGGCAAGCACCATCGCCACCGCCCTGGAGCGACCCGCGGAGCTCGTCCGGGGCGAGGTGTACAACGTGGGCTCCGACGCCAACAACCTGCGCATCGTCCAGCTCGCCTATCGCGTGCGAGACCAGATCCCCGGTACCGAGGTGGTGATGGCGCCCACGGATCCCGACCTGCGCGACTACCACGTCTCGTTCGCCAAGCTCGAACGCGAGCTCGGCGTCGTCCCCAGCGTGTCCGTCGACGAGGGCATCGCCGAGGTGCACGCCGCGCTCCGCGAGGGGCGGCTCGACCCCCACGACCGGCGCGGCTACACGCTCAAGCAATACGTCTTCCTCGTCGAGGTCGAGCGGACCTTCGCCACCCTCGCCCTCGACGGCCAGGTCCTGAGCTAGCCCGATGACCCGCCCTGTCGAGTTCTTCCGTCACTGCCTCGGACCAGCCGAGGTCGCGAGCGTGACCGCGACGCTCTCCTCCATCTTCATCACGCTCGGCCCGCGCGTCGGCGAGTTCGAGCGTCAGTTCGCCGCCTACCTCGGCGTCGAGCACGTCGTGGGGCTCTCGAGCTGCTCGGTGTCGCTCGTCCTCGCCCTTCGCGCGCTCGGAGTGGGACCGGGCGACGAGGTGATCACGACCCCGATGACCTTCGTGGCGACCCCGAACGCGGCGCTCCAGGTGGGGGCGCGGCCCGTGTTCGCTGACATCGACCCGCGGACGGGCCTGCTCGATCCCAACCGGGTCGAGGCCGCGGTCACCCCGCGCACCCGGGCGATCCTGGCCGTCGGGCTCTACGGGCAGCTCGCGGAGCTGCGGGCGCTGCGCGCGATCGCGGATCGCCATCACTTGTGGCTGGTCGACGACGCGGCCCATTCCATCGAGGCCCGTGACGACGACACCCGCACCGGGGCGCTGCCCGACGCCACCGCCTTCAGCTTCTACGCGACCAAGAACCTGACCTGCGGGGACGGGGGCGCACTGGCGGTCCACGACCCCGCCCTGGCGGCGCGCCTCCGCAGCCTCCGCAACCACGGCATCACCAAGGACGCGGCGTCCCGGTACGGGCAGGCGTACACGCACTGGGACATGATCGAGCTCGGGTACAAGGCGGCGCTCACCGACGTGCAGGCGGCGCTGCTCCTGCCGCAGCTGCCGCACCTCGAGGAGCGCCGGGCCCGTCGTCAGACGCTGGTCGAACGCTACGAGCGCGAGCTCGCCGGCCACGAGCACGTCCGCCTCGTCGCCCGCCGGGGCGTCTCCGCACACCACCTCTTCACGGTGCAGGTCCCCGCCACCCTGCGCGACGCGGTCCTCGCGGGGCTCGGACGCCGCCGCATCGGCTGCGCGGTCAACTACCGCGCCGTGCACACGCTCAAGCACTACCGAGAAACCTTCGGCCTCTCGCCGCAGGACTTCCCGCTGGCGCATGCCTTCGGCGAGCAAACCATCACCCTGCCGCTCTACCCCGATCTGCCACCCGACGACGTGAGCGAGGTGGTCGGCGCCCTCGACGAGACGATCCGCGAGGTGCTGGCGGGCGGCGGCGCCCCCGGGAACGCAGGATGACGGAGGCGCCCGACCTCAGCGTGGTCGTCCCCGTCTTCAACGAGGAGGGCAACGTCGAGGAGCTCGTCCGGCGGCTCCTGGCGGTCCTCGAACCCTCGACCCTGGCCTTCGAAATCGTCGTCGTGGACGACGGCAGCACCGATGGCACCGCCGGCCGGCTCCGCGCCCTGGCAGCCGCCGACCAGCGGCTAAAGGTCGTCCGCTTCGCGCGAAACTTCGGCCAGGAGGCGGCGGTGCAGGCGGGGATGCTGCGCGCTCGAGGGCGGTGGATCTTGCAGACGGACGGCGATCTGCAGAACCCGCCGGAGGAGATCCCGAAGCTTCTGGCCAAGCGCGACGAGGGCTACGAGATCGTGTACGGCGCCCGCGAGCGGCGCCAGGACCCGCTCCATCGTGTGCTCGCCTCCCGGCTGCTGGTGTGGTTCATGCGCGGCGTCCTCGACATCCGCCTGCCCGAGGACGTGACGACCTTCCGCTTGATCCGCGGTGACGTCGCCCGCCTCATCGCGGGGCTGCCGGAAAAGCGCAAGTTCTTCAGCGCCCTGGCCGAGTGGACCGGGGCCCGCGCCGCCTCTGTCCCGGTGGCGCACGCGGCGCGGCGTGCCGGCCGCACCAAATACGACCTCGCCAAGCTCGTCAACCACACCTTCGACTTGATGGTCGGCTTCAGCGTGCGCCCGCTGCGGCTGATCGGCACCGCTGGCGCCGCCTTCGCCATGGCCGGGATCGGGTTTGCGCTCTTCCGGGTGACGCAGAAGCTCCTGGGCGTCGACATCACGCTCGGCTACACGAGCCTCTTCAGCGCCGTGGTCGTGATCGGCGGGCTCCAGCTCATCGCGCTCAGCGTGATCGGGGAGTACGTGGGGCGCATCTTCATCCAGACCCAGGACCGCCCACTTTTCCGGATCGCCGAGGAGCTCAACCTCGATGCCGCCGCAACCGGCGCAGACGAAACCCGATGACCAGCTCCAAGACCGCGCGCATCCTCATCGTGGGCTGTGGCTTCCCGCAGCTCGGCCTGCTCCGGTTCTGCCGAACGGAGGGGCTCTTCGTCGTCGGGCTCGACGCCAACCCGCGGGCGGTGGGGCGCGACCTCTGCCACGCCTTCGCCGAGGCCTCCACCGCCGACGCCACGGGGATCGCCCGCGCCGCCCGCGAGCACGGCGCCGACGGCCTCACCACGGGCGGCTCCGACCACGCGGTGATCCCCACCGCGCGCGCGGCGGAGGCGCTCGGGCTCCCGTTTTACACCGAGAGCGCGCGGGTCGCGGCGGCCGTGCACAAAGACGACATGCGCGCGCTCTACGCGCGCGGCGGCGCGCCGTCGCCGGCGCACCGGGTGGTCGGAGCCGCGGCCGAGGCCGCTGACTTCGTCGCCGAGCGGGGGCTGCCGGTGGTCGTCAAGCCAGCGCGGGGGTGGGGGCAGCGCGGGGTGCGCGTGGTGATGCAGCCCGACGAGGTCGCGCCCGCGGTCGCCGACGCCCTGGACGCGGCCGGGCGCGTCATGGAAGCGCCGCGCTGCGTGCTCGAGGAGTTCATCGAGGGCCGCGAGTTCAGCGTCGATGCGTACACCCGCGACGGCGAGACGGAGGTGCTCGCCGTCACCGAGCGCATCATCACCGAGTACCCCGAGCCGCCCGGGATCACCTTCGCGGAGGTCCACCCGCCGGAGCTCGCGGACACGGACCGGGCGCGGGTCGAGCAGGCCGCCCTCCTGGGACTGTCCGCCCTCGGCTACCGGCGCGGGCCGTCCTACACCCAGGTCCGCTGCGGCCCCCGCGGCGCGTTCATCGTCGAGACCGCGCTCCGCCTCGGCGGCGGGCTCGATCCGGACGTCACCCTGCTCGCCTCGGGGGTGTCGCTGTACCGCCGGATCGTCGGGGTCGCCCTCGGCCGCGACGACTGGGAGCGCGCGGGGCCGGAGGCGCCCGCTCACGGGGGCGCCTCCGGTCGCTTCATCGTCGGGCGGCCCGGGCGCGTCCGCGCCGTGCGCGGGCTCGACGCCGCCCGCGCGCTGCCGGGTGTGGTGGACGCGCAAGCCTACGTCGAGCCCGGTGGCACGGTGCACCCGCTCACGGACGGCGCCAAGCGCGCGGGCCACGTCCTCGCCCACGGCGCGAGCCGCGCCGAAGCGGAGGCACGGGCGGCGGCCGCGATGGCCTTGATCGAGATCGACACCGCGGAGGAGCCATGACCGGACGAGGCCTGGGTTTGCTGGAGCTCTTGCGAGACCGGGGACGGAAGCAGGGCCTCTACGACTCGCCCGCGTACTGGGACAAGAAGGCGCGCGCCTATGAGGGCCTGGCGCGGAGCAACTGGCCCAGCAACGCCTACAACGAGCAGGTCCACGCGCGGCAGATCGCGCTCATCGACGAGCTACTCGGGCCGGTCGAGGGGCTCCGCGTCGCCGACGTCGGGGCGGGGACCGGACGCATGAGCCTGCACCTCGCACGGCGCGGCGCCCAGGTACACGCCTTCGACTTCTCGCCGCTCGCCCTCGAGGTCGCGCGGCGAGACGCCGCCGCGGCCGGGCTGGACATCGCGTTCTCCGAGCACGACGTCGCCCAGGCCCCGGACCCCGCCCGCGTGGGGACCTTCGACGTCGCGCTCACCGTCGGGTGCCTCGCGATCGCCTGCCGCAACCTCGACGAGCTCGAGCGGACGCTCGGCCACGTCGCCGCGCTCGTCCGCGAGGGCGGCCGCGTGTTGCTCATCGAGCCCGTGCACGCGGGGCGGCTGCTGGCGCGGATCCTGCGGGCCAGCACCGACGCCTGGTGCGACCACGCGGAGCGCCAGGGGCTCACGCTGCTGGAGCGACGGGGCGTGATGTTCGTCCCGGGGCGGTACCTGCTCGCCTTCCGCGACCTGCCCCTGGGGGTGACCGTCCCCCTGTTCGGGGCCGGCGAGCGATTGCTCGAGACGGCGCGCGCCACGGGCCTCGGGCGCTCGCTCGAGCCGCTCGCGGACTACAAGGCGCTCCTCTTCCGTCGCCAGGCCCGCGCCAGCGGCGCGCGTCCATGACGCGGACGGCAGCGCTGGCGCTCAAGCTCCTCGTCACGGTGACGCTGGTCGCCGTGGTGGTCCTGCGGGTCGATCTCGCCGGCGTCTCCCGGGCGCTGGGATCGCTCTCGGCCGGCGCCGTCGCCGCGGCGCTCTCGCTCACGGCGGCCTCGGTGGCGGTGTCCGCGTGGCGCTGGCACCGGGTGCTCGCTCACCTCGGCGAGCGGGTGTCGCCGTGGGCGCTGCTCGGGGACACCCTCGTCGGCACCACCTATAACCTCCTCTTGCCGACCTCCGTCGGCGGCGACGTGGCGCGGGCGCTCCGCTGCGCACGCCGCGTGCGCGACGGCGAGCACGCCTGGGCCTCCGTGGCCTTCGAGCGCCTCCTCGGTCTGCTCTCGCTGGTGCTGGTGTCGACCGTCGGCCTGCTCAGCGGGCTCACCAGCGCCACGATCCCCTTGCTGGCCGCCGCCGCCGTCATGGCCGTGCTCCTCGCCGCGCTGATCGCGGCCGCCCCCGCCCCGCTCCGCCTGGCCGCGCGCCTCGGGGAGCGCGGCTCGGCGTCGCTGGCGGCGTCCCTGCGACGCATCGCTGCGGCCTGGAGCGGCGCGCTCGGTCGCCCCGCCCCACGACTCGAGACCTTCGCCTGGTCGGTCGCCTACCAGGTCGTCGCCCTGACCCTCCTGGTGCCGATCGCGGCCGAGTGGGCCGTCCCCAACCTCGCCGCCGCGATCTACCTCGGCGTGCCGGTCGCGCTGGTGGCCGCTACCTTGCCGGTGAGCCTCGGCGGGCACGGCCTGCGGGAGTCGCTGTTCGTGGTGGTGCTGGCGCCGTTCGGGCTCTCGCCGGAGCGCGCCCTCGCGCTGTCGCTGGTCTGGCTCGCCTCAAACCTCGCCGTGGGCCTCGCCGGGCTCGGGGTGCTGCTGGCGACGCGCCCCGCGAGCCCGCCGCCCGGCATGCGCCGGGCTCAGGCCGGATCCCGCCCCGTCGGCAGCGCCACCCCCGGCTCCGGCGCGAGCAGCTCGGCGAGGCCCTCGTAGGACGTCGCCACGACCCGCGGCGTGACGCGGAAGCGGTGCGGCGTTCGGCACAGGATGGCGTGGGCGCCCGCCCTGACCCGAAGAGAAGAGCCCCGAAGGTCGTCGTCGATGGCGTGGAGGATCGCCGCGTCCCGTGGCGACGGGCTCTCGGTCCACTTGGCCTCCACGAACCGGAGCTCACCTCCGCCCTCGAGCAAGAAGTCAACCTCCCGCGCGCGCTGGTCGCGGTAGTACCAGATCGTGAACGGGCTCGCCTGGGCGGCGACGTGCTTGCGGAGCTCGGCAAACAGAAATGTTTCCCAGACCGTGCCGAGGTAGGGCGACCCCTCGAGCGAGCGCTCGTCGAGGCCGAGCAGGTGGCAGAGCAGGCCGGGATCTCCGAAGTAGAGCTTGGGCGACTTGACCATCCGCTTGGCGACGTTCTGGTAATACGGCTCGAGTAGGACGATCTGATTGGACGCCTCGAGCACCGAGATCCACTGGCCGATCGTCTTGACGGACACGCCCACGTCCTTGGCGATGTCGGACCGGTTGAGGAGCTGGCCGGAGCGGGCGGCGGCGATCCGGATGAAGCGCTCGAAGTCGCGGAGGTTGGTGACGTTCAGGATCTCCCGAACGTCGCGCTGGAGGTAGGTGGCGAGGTAGCTCGAGTGGAAGTCCCGCGCGTCGAGGTCAGGCCGCCGCCAGAGCTCGGGATAGAACCCGCGCGCGAGCGTCGCCGGGAGCTCCGCCGCGGGCAGCGGCGCTACGGCACGGATCTCGGCCGACGAAAGCGGCTCGAGCTCGATTTGGCCACAACGTCCGGCGAGCGAGTCGGAAACCTCGCGCATGAGCGAGAACTTCTGGCTTCCGGTGAGGACGAGCTGCCCAGCCTCGGTGCGCCGCTCGTCCACGGCGCGCTTCACGTGACGGAACAGCCCGGGCGCGTACTGAACCTCATCGACGATCAGCGGGCGGGGGTGGTCACGGAGAAATCGGTCCGGCTCCGTCTCGGCCTGCGCGGCGAGGCTCGGCAGATCCAGGCTCACGTAGCCGAAGCTCGGCAGGGCACGGCGCAGCAGGGCCGTCTTCCCGGCCTGACGGGCCCCGGTCAGCACCACGACGGGGAAACTGCGGAGCAGCCGGTGGAGGCGCTCGGTAACGAGCCTCGGGTACCACATCCGCCAATTTGTTCCCCTGAAGTAAACTTTGTCAACCTGGCGCTACCTCGGCGCCGGGCCGTCGGCCGGTACCCTCGCGCCGCCCCTCAACCGCAACTCGCCGGGCCGCGCACGGGAGCCCAAGCGCCCGGACCTCGGACTTGTCGCCGCCCGCGGGCGCCGGCGCGCGGAACAAGGGCCAATGACGATATCCGTCATCCGCGCGGTACGATTTGGTGCGAATCTGGAATAGCTACAGTCGACTGGCTCGCGATT
>CAYZQO010000010.1:0-9795 GCA_964480725.1 uncultured Polyangiaceae bacterium
AATGTGGAAAGGCACAGCACGGGGAAGCCTCGCATCGGCCTCGAGCCGGCCGTACGAGGCGGTGACGGACTGATGCCGCGAACGCTCCCTGCGCGGGCGAGACGCGCCCCCCAGGCTGGAGTCCAAGGCCTTCAACCGTCCCTGCCGCGGCCATCTATATGCTGGCAGGGATGGTGTGTACGGTCACTCCCTGTGCACGGCCGCCCTGCCGGAGAACACGGCCTGGAGGCTGAGGAGGCGGTCCCACGGTGACGGCACTGGCTCGGGATCGGCCGGAGCGTCGGCGGAGATGGGCGGGACGGACACGGTGACGCTGGGGGTGGCCGCCGGGGCGGGTGCTGGAGAGCGGCAGCCAGCTCCAGCGAGGAGGGTGGCCACCACGGCCAACGCCAGCCCCCATCGTCGGCCCATCACGTCCAGGGCAGGGCGGTGCCAGCGCCGCTGGGGGGCGTCAACGGTGCCTGCGTGGTGACAGCTTGACCACGCCGCCTGGTTCGAGGTGGTCAACCTGGCAAGGCCCCCCGGCTCTCCGTCGTCACGCCCGGGCCGATTCTCACCGAACAAGCGACGGCACGCTCCCTGCATTGGTCGCCGGCCATGCAGATCACGACCGAGATCAGATCCAGAACGACACCGGGGCCCGTCACCATCAGGCGCCCAATCCCGAAGCCAAGCCTGGCCTCCCTCCGATGGTGGATCGCCGCCGACTCGTATCGATCGGACAGCGAGGACCGAGCCGAGGTCTGGCAGGTAGCCGATGGACTCGTGGTAGCCGTTGCGGACGGCGTTGGCGGCATGGGGGCCGGAGCCAGGGCTGCCTCGCTGGTGATCGGCCGGGTCGGCACCATCGTGCAGCGAGCCGTGGACGTGCCCGACGGCGGCAGGAGGGTAGCCAGGCTTCTCGCCGAGCTAGATCCCGACATCGAGGCCGATCTGGATGCCGGGGAGGCCACGGCCGTAGTGGTCGCCATCGGGCGCCTGGACATCACGGGGGCTTCCAGCGGTGACAGCTCGGCCTGGTTCGTCACGGCCGACAGGGTGGACGACCTGACCGAGTACCAGCACCGGAAGCGACGGATCGGCAGCGGGCTCGCACTCCCCGTGACCTTCGAGCGCCCCCTCCAACCAGGTTGGCTCGTCGTTGGGACCGACGGCCTCTTCGACACCGTCCGGCAGGAGAGCATCATCGAGGTGCTGAGCGAGGGCCCCGCCGATCCTGCACGAGCCCTCATCAGGTTGGCTCAAGGCCGCACGGGCAGGCTCCCCGACGACGTGGCCGTGGTCGTGGTCCGGGTGGGGTGAGGATGGGGGCGTCGAACGCTTCAGTTGGATACCGCTGCCGGACCACTCCATTCGAAGGACCCACCAAACCACCATGCAGACCACGATGAGCACCATCCAGATGCCGAGGACCTTCCAGGTAGCTTGTCGTTGCTTCGCCGTTGGCCGCCCGCACTGGGGGCAGACGCAGGCGAGCGTCGAGATTGGCTTCCCACAATCCGGGCAGTCGGTGAGCGGCACGGGCTGGAGGGTACCACCTTGTTCCACGCGGGCTTGATGATGAAGTGCCGATCGCATTGCTGCCCGGCGTCCAGTACAGCCGTGTCGATCCGGCCTGGCGGGTTCTGGTTCCCTGACGACGGCAGGAAACCCGTCCTTCGGACCTCATCGTGGCGCCTTGCTGCCACTGGTGGCGGGGGATCGCATGGCGACCCGACGGCGTCAGTCACAGGGAATTTCTCCCGGCGCCCCCACCCAGAGCCAGCACAAAACACGCCGCCCCAGATCTCGCGTCATGATCCGCGTCATGCTCTGGGGGGCGTCGCGGCGGCGCCACTGTCCTGCGTCGTGAACGGTAGCGACCCTGCCTCGCACGCGGAGCCAATGCCGGTTCTGCTCCCAGAGACTTGTGCGGCGACGTGTCCAACCGAGTACGAGGGCATGCCGACGAGCTGGGGGGTGCCAGCGGAGGGCACCGCGCGGCCCGCCGCTGCGCTCAACCCGCGAGTCCCTTCGCCCTGGCGACGAGCCCGACCAGCTCCTGCCGACTTGCGTCGTCGCCCTGTGCGCCACGGGCGAGCTCCAGGACGTCGTCCCAGGTCATGTTTCCCCGATGCTCGGAGCCGCGGAGGAGCAAGCCGAAGGCGGCCACCGCGGCGGCGAAGCGCAGGTCGTCGGTCGCGCGCGCGAGGGGGAGGCTGGCGTCGCGCACCACCACCGCGAGCGCCTGGCTCTCTTCGCTCGCGGGCGGCTTGAAGCGGAGCTTGACCGTCATCAGCTCGTCCGTGGCCGCTGCGGGCGCGGCGGCCGCGGGCACCTGGTAGCGCAGGGGCGCGCCCTCGCCTCCGGGGACTGGTAGGCCCGCGGGGACCAGCTCGTAGAGCGCGGTCACCGTGTGGTCAGCGCCGATCTCGCCCGCGTCCTTGCCATCGTCGGTGAAGTCGCGGTGCGCGAGGCGGCGGTCCTCGTAGCCGATCAGGCGGAAGCCGGCGACCCGTGCCGGGTTGAGCTCGACCTGGATCTTCACGTCCTTGGCGATGGTCATCAGCGTCCCCATCGCCTGCTCCACGAGGACGCGGCGCGCCTCGTGGATCGAGTCGACGTAGGCGTAGTTGCCGTTGCCCTTGTCCGCCAGCTGCTCGAGCTTGCCATCCTGGTAATTGCCGGTGCCGAAGCCGAGCACGCTGAGGTAGACTCCCTCTCGGCGCTTCTCCTCGATGAGTCCGACGAGGTCGCTCTCGCTCGTGATGCCGACGTTGAAGTCGCCGTCGGTCGCCAGCACCACGCGGTTGATCCCGCCGGGCCGGAACCCCTCGCGCGCCTGGCGGTAGGCTAGAAGGATCCCCTCGCCGCCGTTGGTCGAGCCGCCCGCCTGCAGGTCCGCCAGGGCCTCGAGGATCTCCGTCTTCCGGTCCCCCGGCGTGGGCGGGAGCACCAGGCCCGAGGTGCCGGCGTAGACGACGAGGCTCACGCGGTCGCGCGCGTCGAGCCGTTGCGTGAGCATCGCCAGTCCCCGCTGCAGGAGCGGAAGCTTGTTCTCCGGTCGCATCGAGCCCGAGACGTCGACCAGGAAGACGAGGTTGGCGGGGGGGCGGCGCTCGGCGGAGACGTGGCGCCCGCGGACCCCGATGCGCACCAGCTGGTGCCGTGGTTCCCAGGGAGCCTGGGTCACCTCGGTGCCGACCGCGAAGGGCACGTCGCTCTCCGGCACGGGGTAGGCGTAGCGGAAGTAGTTCAGCATCTCCTCGATGCGCACGGCGCCGGACGGCGGGAGCCGCCCCGTTTCCAGGTGGCGTCGTACGAGCGTGTACGACGCGGTGTCGACGTCGATCGAGAAGGTCGATCGCGGATCGTCGGCGACGGCGACGAAGCCGCTCTCGGGGAGCGAGCGGTACGCCTCGGTGTCGAAGCCCGGGGCCTCGCCGCGTGGAGGGCTGCCGTATCGCCTGCCGGCCGTGGTCTGGCTGCCCAAGCCGGGACCGTGACCGATCCCGAAGCTACGGGGGCTCCCCAGGTGTCCCTCCTCGGCAGCGCGCGGGACGGGCGCGCCCCGCGCGCCGGTGCCGGGCTGCATCCCGATCATGCCGAACGACCTCGCCTCGCTGAGTCCCGTCCGACGGGACTCGACGCGCTCCCGGATCCGGTTCCACTCCTCCTCCTCCTCCTCGTTCGGTCCCGCGACCTCGGTCGCGGGTGTGCTGCCGAGGGGCAGCCTCGCCCGATCTGCGGCGAGCCAGGCGGCTCCCGCGGTCACGCCGACGACGGTGACGGTCGCGACGAGCGCGCGCCAGCGACGCCCTGGCGTGCTCGAGCCCCCACCGTCCGTGGGGGCGGAGGACTCCCTGAGGATCGGTGCGGGCTCGCGCGGAGCGGGGCGCGCGTCTCCTCCCTCGGGCGGAGCGTCAGCGGTGCGCTCGGCCTCGCGGTGCTCGCCGTCATCGCCCACGGCAGCGTCGTGGTCGGAGGCGGCGGGTTCGGCGGGCGACGCGGGCAGGCTCGGCGGGGACATGCGAGCTTCGACAACCGAGCGCCCTCGAAGTTCGCTCGCCCGATCGCGACGGGTTTCGACGAGGCCCGCTCGCGGGACCGGGGCAACGGGCGCGAGCAGGTCGGACGGGGGCAGCAACGGGGTGAGCGTCGGTTCTGGCGACCGTCCTCGCGCCGTGCGGGGTGCGGGGCTCGGCGGCTGAGCCGTTCAGTGCGACCAGGCGAGGCTGGCCCGAAGGGAGTGAGGTCGAGCGTTGATGCTGGAATTTCGGCCAGGGTGGCGCTGCCGCGACCGTCCTCGCTCCCGTGGGATGGCGCGCCTTGACGGGGACCGGAGCGCGAGGTTCGATGGGGAGCGCCTTTCGGTTGCGCGTGGGGGGCCGATGGCCCAGCGGAGTGACCGCGACCATGAGGAGTCGAGCTGTCGTCGTCCCGCTTCGTGCGGTCGCACCCCTGCTGGCAGCGCTGCTCGTCGCCGGCGGCGGTTGTGGGGGCGTGGTCACTCGCGACTCCGACCCCGGCGGTGAGCCGGCCACGAAACGCTGCCTGGCATCGGCCCCCTGGACACGGCAACAGGCGCTCAACTCGAGCTTCGCGGGCAAGAACGACTACTTTGGGGCCTCCGTCGCCGTGAGTGGCGACACCGCGGTCGTCGGCGCCTGGAGGGCCAACTTCGGCTCGGCCTACGCCTTCACCCGAAGTGGCTCCACCTGGACCGAGCAGCAGCGGCTCACGGCAGCCGAATCCATTCTACTGGACCACTTCGGGGCCGCCGTCGCCGTGGACGGCGCCCGGGTCATCGTGGGCGTCCCTCTCGACGACGATGAGGGGCTCTACTCGGGCTCCGCCTACGTGTTCACCCTGAGCAACGCGACCTGGAAGCAGCAGGAGAAGCTCACGGCGAGCGACGGGACGATACAGGACTTCTTCGGTACCGCGGTCGCTGTGAACGGTGACACGACCGTCGTCGGGGCCCCCTCGAACGATGGTGGGGGCAGCGGAGTCGGCGCCGTCTACGCCTTCGTCTGGAGCGGCACTGCTTGGTCCGAGGAGAGGCTAGTGGTGAGCGACACTTGGCGGGGAAACAAGTCCTTCGGCGGCTCCGTCGCCGTGGACGGCGACACGGTCGTCGGCGGCGCCCCGGGGGACGACGAGGGAGGAGTCGCCGCCGGCGCGGCCTACGTCTTCACCCGGAGCGGCAGCACCTGGTCACAGCAGAAGCTCATGGCGAGCGAGGCGGCGGAGCGACGCTCCTTTGGCGGGGTCGTCGCCGTGAGCGGTGACACGATCGTCGTCGGGGCCGCGCACGACGACGAGTGGGGGACCGATTCCGGCTCGGCCTACGTGTTTTCGCGGAACGGCTCCACGTGGACCGAGCAGCAGCGGCTGGTGGCGAGCGACGCGTCCGGAGGCCAGCTCTTCGGCGCCGCCGTCGCCGTGGACGGCGACACGGTCGTCGTCGGGGCCCCTGCGGAGAGCGTCGCTGGGGCCGTCGCCGGCTCCGTCCACGTCTTTTCCCGCGCCGGCGACGCGTGGGTCCACCAGCAGCAGCTCGAGGTGCGTGACGCGCCGGCGGGGTACCGGTTCGGTGGTTCCCTCGCCATCAGCGGGCGCACGCTGGTCGTCGGCGCTCTGTCGGAGGAAGCTGGCGCCGGCTCCACTGGCACCGTGTACGTCTTCGAGCGGTGCCTACCAGCGGAGTGAGCGAGCGGTCCCCGCTCCATGTCGTCTGGCACTTGTCATCCGGGAGCGACCCGACGCGCTCGAGCGCGATCGGCGGGCGGCGATGATGTAGCGGGGGGCGTCGGTGCGGCCATCTCTCGACGCCGTAGGGGGTCTACGCCCGGTCTGGCCTGCACGCCTCGAGTTGGATGAGATGGTTGCGTTCGGCCCGACTTCTGCGGGGCAGCCGAGCAGGCCATCAGCCGGAACATCGATTGAAATTCGGTGCATCGTCCAGCGGGGGCGATACCCGCCCGGCGAAGGGTGAGCCCGCCCAGTCGGTAGCGAGCCTGGCGCCGGTGCGACTGCGCCGCGGACAGCAGCGGTGGCAGCGGGGTATGATGTCCCGGTGCGGCTTGGCTTGGCCTGCTCGGTGCTCGGTGTTGCGGTGGCCTGTGGGGGGCAGGTGAGTCAGGATCCGCGCACGGAGCCGGCGGAGGGGCTCGGCGGCGTCGGCAGGGGTCGAGGCGGCGAGGCCGGAGGGGGCGCGGCCCTCGGCGGCGGAACCGCGCGGACGGGGGGTCGCGACGGTGCGGGCGGGAGCACGGGCGGTCGCGACGGTGCGGGCGGGAGCACGGGTGGTCGCGACGGCGTGGGCGGGAGCACGGGTGGTCGCGACGGTGCGGGCGGGAGCACGGGGGGTCGCGACGGTGCGGGCGGGAGCACGGGGGGTCGCGACGGCGCCGGTGGCGAGAGCGGCGAGGGTGGCGAGGGTGGCGCCCTCGGTGGGAGCGGTGGGGTCGGCGGCAGCGGCGGGGTCGGCGGCTCCTGCGCCGACGGGCTGACGAGCGGTGACGAAACCGACGTGGACTGCGGCGGGGCGACCTGCCCGGGCTGTCCTGACGGCCTGGCTTGCCGGGTGGCAACCGACTGCGCCAGCGGGATCTGCGTGCGCGAGCGCTGCGGCTGGCCGAGCTGCCGGGGGGAGGAGGTCGGTTGTGGTGCCCTCCCCGTGCCCGGGGGGACGTTCCCGATAGGCCGGAGCGAGGCCGGGTCGGACGCCGCCACCTGCGCCGTTTGCGAGATCGACGAGCTCCCCGAGCACCCCGCCACGGTGTCCGCCTTCGACCTCGACCAGTACGAGGTGACCGTGGCGCGCTTCCGGCAGTTCGTCGCCGACTACGACGGCTGGCGGCGCGCGGGCCACCCCGCCCCGGGCGAGGGCGAGCACCCGCGGATCCCGGAGAGCGGCTGGCTCGCGGGGTGGGACGAGGTGCTGCCAGCCGACCGGGAGGCGCTGCTCGTCAGCGTCACCTTGGACGCCGACACGAGCACCTGGAGCGACCAGTGGGACGAGGCCGACCCCTTGCCGATGAACGGCATCAACTGGTTCGTCGGGTTCGCGTTCTGCGTCTGGGACGGCGGGCGCCTCCCGACCGAGGCGGAGTGGGAGTTCGCTGCCGCCGGGGGCGACGAGAACCGACTCTACCCCTGGGGTGGCGAGGCGCCGACCCCCGAGCACGCGAACTTCGCGCAGTCGTCCGGCACCAACACGCCGCGCGTAGCCGTCGGCAGCACCCCGCTCGGCAACGGCCGCTGGGGGCATGCGGACCTCGCCGGGAGCCTCTGGGAGTGGGTCCTCGACGCCCTGGTGTACTACCCCGAACAATGCGTCGACTGCGCAGCGCTCGCGACCTTCGACGAGCAGGATCGGGCGCTCCGCGGCGGCTGCTTCTCCAACGACTCCGTCCAGGGAAACCTGCGCGCGGCCAATCGCTTCTCCTGGGCCCCGGACCTCGCGTTCGAATCGCGCGGCCTACGCTGCGCGCGTTAGAGCACCGATCGGGTGGCCATTGGCAACAGCGCCGCCGAAGACGCACCCCTCAGGACGAGGGTGCGTCTTCAGCGGTGCCTGGGGCGAGATCTGCTGCCGGTTCGTGGCTCGGGCTGTTCGGGGTCTTGGTTTCGTAGACCCGGTTCCAATGGGCAGCTCGATCCATGGCGTCATCATATCCCCGAGGGGTCCGGCAGCGGCTACTCGCCCTTCCCCGGTGCCTCGTTGTCAGCTCGCCAACCCGGCCCTCGTCCTCACCGGTCAACCGTGTGGCCGGGGTGGACCACCGGACGCCTGCGCCAGCGGCAGCGCCATCGGTCCCTCCCGATGCCGCCTCCTTGCTGAAAGCAGCGGCTCCGCCATGGGCGCCAGCCGCCAACCCGCGCAGTGCGGGCGTGGCGGGCCGGGCACGAGGGGCTGACCGCCTTGCCTCGCTCGGGTCGCACGAGACGCTCCAATTCCCTCCGCGATCTCGGCTCACCGGTCGGGGGACGGAGGGTACGAATGGGGCCGCGCTGGCCGCGGGCCGGACCGCGCTCGACGCGCGAGGCGCGAAGTGCCCCAGCCGACCCCCGGGCACGCGACGCAGCGTGATTCTTGCGGTGCGTAACGGCACCGCAGAAAGCGCGTGAGGTCGACCCCCGGAGCTGGGCATCATTTCGAGAACGTGCTTAAATCGAGCGACGGTGTCGCTATGAGAAACTCGGCTGCAGTCTGTGCGCTCGTTCTGGCTTCGGTGTCGGCTTGCGGTGATCCCGATCCTTCCGGCTCCGACGGCGGTGCTGGTGGCAATGCTGCAGGCGGAGCTCAACCCACTGGAGGGGGTGGCGGTACCGCGACAGGGGGAGTACGCCCGTCCGGTGGCTCCATGTCGGGCTCCGGGGGCATCGCGACCGGTGGGACGAGCTTCGGCACGGGCGGCAGTGAGGCGGTCGGAGGCAACGCGAGCGGGGGCACGACGGCCGGAACGGGCGGGTTAGCCACTGGCGGCAGCGCCACCGGGGGCACCACGCCCACGGGTGGTGTCAGCGGCAGTGGCGGCAGCGCCACCGGGGGCACCACGCCCACGGGTGGTGTCAGCGGCAGTGGCGGCAGCGCCACCGGGGGCATCACGCCGACGGGCGGGCAGACCACCGGTGGAGAGTCTCCTGTCGGCGGCTCTGACACGGGCGGTCAGGCAACCGGCGGTGAGTCCACCGAAGGCGGCTCCAACACGGGCGGGCAGGCAACCGGTGGTGAGCCTTCCACCGGCGGTTCACTCCCGGAAGGCTGCATCCCGGCGCCCACTGATTACCCCAACCTGTTCGTGACGTTGTCCGGACACACGCAGGAGGAGTCGGACAGCAAAGTCGCCAACGCCTGGTCTTCGCTCTTCAATCCGTCGGGTTCGGGCACCATCTACTACAACGGCCCCGGCTCGGACGAGTCCTACGTCCAAGACATCTGGAATAATGACGTGCGCAGCGAAGGGATGTCGTACGGCATGATGGCCGCCGTCCAGCTCGACCATCAAACGGAGTTCGACCGCCTTTGGACTTGGGTGAGAAATCACATGGCCCAGGGTTGCACGGGCGACGTGTGCACGGGCGAAATCGCGTGGTCCTGCACGACCTCGGGCTCCAAGAAATCGAACGGCGGGGCGCCGGACGGCGAGGAGTACATGGCGACGGCGCTCATCTTTGCGCAGAACCGTTGGGGCGATACCGGCAAGTTCAATTACGCCATCGAAGCGCAATGGGTGCTCGACGTAATCCGGACCAAGTACTTTCACACGAACCCGCACCTCGTGAAGTTCGTCGCCAACTCCAACAACACCGATCCGTCGTACATCCTGCCCGCCTTCTACCAGGTCTGGGCTTGCTTCGACCCCGACAATGCCGAATTCTGGAACACTGCCATCACGGATGGTCGCGAGTACTTCCACTACGGCGTTGATCAGAACGGGGTCTGTCCGTACCAGTCGTCCTGGGATGGATCGAACCCACAACAGGCCAATGCTGACTCGGTCCGTTGTGTCATGAACCTCATGATGGACTACAACTACTTCCAGGCCGATCCCTGGCAGAGCGAAACCTACGCGCCGATGTTTGCCAACCACGAGAGGAACGCGGGCCCGCCAGCATCCCACTGCAATGCCCTCCTGGGCTTTGGCTTGCCTGCTGCTGACGGCAAGGCCTTCGTCGATAAGATCTGGTCGGCAAACGTTCCGAACCACGATTACTGGAACGGGGTGTTGTACATGCTGTCGCTGCTGCACGTGAGCGGCAACTTCAAGCTGTATTACTGACGGTCAAGTCTGGTGCGGCGTGGGA
>CAYZQO010000010.1:9895-11210 GCA_964480725.1 uncultured Polyangiaceae bacterium
GTGAGCGGCAACTTCAAGCTGTATTACTGACGGTCAAGTCTGGTGCGGCGTGGGAGCGGCATTATCGCGCTTCTCACGCCTTGACCTCGATGGCTTCTTCCGCGTGCCTCTCCGCTGGCTTGCTGGGCGGCGAAATTGCGGACCTGCGATGGCCATGCCTGGTTGGACGGACCATCGATTTCTGTTGTGACGTGGGGGGTGAGGTGGTGCGGCCCTCGGCCAAGGACGGGTTTCGGGGCACCACGCCCGACGAGAATGACGGGGGTGTCGGGCGGGTTCGTCGCGCTCGCCGGCTGCACGAGGGGTGACGGTGGCCCATCGAACCTTCAGCGCCCGCCCCCCACTGCGGGGGTCCCGAGGGGAGCCGAGGACGGCTCCCCCGGGCTCACTCGGCCGTCACGTTGGCCACGGGGAACTCGATGCTCCCCTGGCCGCCGCCCACCTCCACCAGGATCTTGGCTTCGAGCAGGTTGGACCCCATCGTCATGCCGGCGCCTACCCACGCGTCGAAGTGATCAGAGATGGTCACCGTCCCGCACTGGCGAGCCGACTGCCGGATGCTCCAGAACTGTTTCCAGGTCGATACGCCGCTGCACCTCGACCCGCCCGTCCCCTGCGTGTCGTTCTGGAACAGCTTGTAGTCCTCGCCATCGATGTTGGCGGTGCCCATCTGCTGCGCGTTCCAGGCGTTGAACGGGAAGTTATTCCACGAGTCGTCCACGATGTAGTACTCGACGCAGGGGTTGTTGGTCCACCCGTAGATACCGATATACGAGAAGCCGCCGGCGGTGCCCGACTTGCTGTAGGAGAAGTCCGCCTTGAGCGTCCCGTACTCCGTGTAGGCCTTGCCGTTGTTGCCGAACTCGAGGCCGATGCGGGCGAGGAAGTCGCCAGATTCGTTCCAGCTCGCGCTGAACGCGGGGGTGCTGAAGGTGGTAATGCACGAGTTGCTGTTGATGGCGTTCGACCAGAGCGACCAGTCGAGCCCGCCGTCCGTGCCTTGGTCGTTCCTTCCGCAGTGAGGCGTGCCGCCGGTTGGCATGGTGGCCGAGCAGTCAACCGCTACTCCACCGCCCGTGCCGGGGCCGCCACCGGTGTCGGGGGTGGTCCCGCCGGTTTCCGGGCTGCCTCCGTCCCCGCTCAGTCCGCCCGTCCCGGCGGTGCCGCCGGTGGGCGGCGTGCCACCAGTTGCGGGTCCCCATCCGCCGGTGGGCTGGGTGCCGCCAGTCGGCTGGGTGCCGCCGGTGGCGGGCCCCCAGCCGCCGGTGGGCTGGGTGCCGCCGGTGGGCTGGGTGCCGCCGGTGGGCTGGGTGCC
>CAYZQO010000010.1:11310-17782 GCA_964480725.1 uncultured Polyangiaceae bacterium
CGCCGGTGGGCTGGGTGCCGCCGGTGGGCTGGGTGCCGCCGGTGGGCTGGGTGCCACCGGTGGGCTGGGTGCCGCCGGTGGGCTGGGTGCCGCCGGTGGGCTGGGTGCCGCCGGCGGGCTGGGTGCCGCCGGTGGCCGGGGAACCCCCGGAGGGCAATCCGCCCGTGGGAGGCACGGTGCCGCCCCCGGATCCTGCCGCGCCGCCGGTTCCGGTGCCGACGCCACCCGTCGCCGGTGCCGCGCCGGTGCTCGTCCCGCCGGTGAGCGTCGGACCGCCCAAGAGCGTGGGGTCCTCCCCCGACTCCGCGCTGCAAGCTACGCCGCTGCCTGCCATCGCCACTGCCAAGAGCCAGGGCTTACGAGTCGTCCACCGCACCATTGCACGCTCCATGGTTTAGCGTAGCTGCGCGGAGGTACCGGGCCCACGGGCGAAAGGGAGCCCCCCTCGTCTGGATACTTGCAGCATCGACGCAATGGAAACGTCGCCAGGGTGGCGCTCGTGCTCCCGACCAGGCCCGCTCCTGCCGCTCCCGAGCCGCGATCGACTCGGGAGTGGCAGCGGGCGTGGGGGAGCGACTACCAGGTGCGGACGAAGGTGAAGCGGCCCGCTAGGCCTCGCTCGGCGAAGATGGGGGCGGCGTCCTCGTCCACCTCTCCGGTGTCCACCTGCCGCGCGGCCTCGACCGTCTCGTAGCCGAGGGCGAGGAGCAGGGTGCTGTTCTGGCCGTAGCTCAGGCTGACGGCGCCCTGCAGCGGCAAGCTCACCAGCGTGTCACGCTCGTTGTTGAGGGCCAGCGTGGCTTCCATGTGCGGGCCGATCGCGACGGTGTCGGTGAGGCTGAACAGGAGGAAGTTCCGTAGGTAAATGTCGTTGTTAGAGCCCTCGACGAAAACGGAGTTGAAGAACGCCTGCGTCCAGGACTCGAAATACACCGGGCCCAGAGTGAGGTAGAGGTAGAGCTGAGGGGCCACCAGGGTCAGGGCGCGCTTCTGCGCCCAATCGACGCCGAGGCCCGCCATCGGTGTGACGATGAGGGAGCTGCTGTCCCCGAACTCCGCCGTGAACGACGGGCCGAGGTCGAACTCCGCGAAGCTGCCGGAATTCACGTAGATGTCCGTCGCGATGTCCACCGGACCGAGCGAGTGGGTGGCCCCCACCCACAGCTGCAGCCCCAGGAGATCGCTATCGAGCCGGAACCACGCCGGCACGGAGGAGCCCTCCTCCTCGTCCACGGCCTCCGCGGCGGGGGGCGGTGCGGCGGGCGCCGCCGGACTGGGGGAGGCGGTGGGGGAGCCCCCAGGGGGCGCCGCCTCGGTTGGCGTCGGGGTGACGGCCGGCGCCGGCGCGGGCTGCTCCGCGTTCGGGAGCGGCGCTGCCTCGGGCGCCGCCGCGGTGGGGGCAACGGGCGTCTCTTCGCCGGGGGCGGGCTGCTGCGCTCGGGCCACCAGCGGGCAGAGGAGCGAGCCGATCAGGACCGTGCGCGGTACGGAGGGGGACAGCGTTAGCATCGAGGGATCTCCAGTGAGGGTCGAAGCGCGGAGCCCGTGGGGCCCGTGATCCGTCCTACTTGGCGATCCGTTGCGTGCTCATTTCCGACCGGTATCTTCTCGGCGCTGGCCCCCGTCGCTCAGGCGCGGGCGTCGATCGCAGGGGACGCGGGGGCGACGGTGGTGCTCGCATCGACGGCGCCGGCATCGACCGCGCCAGCATCGACGGCCGCCCTCCCGGTGGGATCGTGGTTGCGCCACCAGAGCCCCGCGCGCTCCCGGGTCCAGGGGTGCTCGAACGTCAGCGCATCGAGCTCCTCCCGCAGCTCTCCCGCCGACTGGGGACGCCGGTTCGGGTTCTTCTCCAGGCAACGCATTACCAGCGCCTCCAGGCCCTCGTGCAGCGGCCGGCCGAGCCGCCGCGAGGGCGGCTGCGGCTTCTGGTGCGCGTGCATGATCAGCATGTCGTGACGGGTCGCGGCGTCGAACACGCGCTCGGCGGTGAGCAGCCAGTAGGCGACGCAGCCGAGGGCGTAGACGTCGGCGCGCGCGTCGACGGGGGCCTGGAAGCGCACCATTTCGGGCGCCATCACCGCGGGGGTGCCGACGAAGCGACGCTCGTCGTCGATCTCCTCGGGCGTCGGGTGACGGTCCAGGACCAGCCCGAAGTCGAGCACCTTGACGAAGTCGTGGTCGATCCCGAACCGGCAGGCGAAGAGGTTGGCGGGCTTCACGTCGCGGTGCACGAAGTTCGAGCGGTGCGCCTCCTCGAGCGAGTGGCAGGCCTGGCGGAGTAGCTCGGCGACGCGCTCGGCGGGCTGCGCGCCGAAGCGCTCCACCAGGGTCTGGAGATCCACGCCGTCGAGCAGCTCCATGACGTAATAGAAGGCACCGTCGGGCGTGATGCCGAAGTCGTAGATCTGGATCGTGTGCGGTGAGCGCAGCGACGCCGTCGTCCGCGCTTCGCGCGCGAAGAGCCGCACCAGGCGCTCCGCGTCCCGCGGGCCATGCTCCATCAGCACGGCGCGCCGGATGACCTTGATGGCGGCGGGGCGCGCCAGCATCCGATGCTCGGCGCGCCAGACCTCCGCCATCCCCCCGACGCCCAGCCGCTCGACCAGGCGATAGGAGCCGATCTTGCGCGCCACGGCGACGTGCTCGCTCAGCTGGTAAACGACGACGGAGAAGCTGGCGGCGATCAGCGCGCCCAGCAGCGGGGAGAGGAGCAGGAACGCCACCTGGGGCGCGGGCGGCAGCGCCCCCAGGTTCCGGAGGAAGAAGGTCAGGGGATCCATGGCCGCCGCGCCGAGCAGGGTGATCACGGCCCGCCGGGGCGTGGCCGGGACCAGGGCGCCGAAGGCGAAGATCGGCACGGTGACGAGCGACCACTGGCGCACTGTCTCCGACTCGGGCCAGGGCTCGAGGTGTCGCAGCAGCCCGAGCAGGAGGCAGAGCCCGAAGAGGTAGGCGTAGCCCAGATCGACCGCGTGGTCGGCGCGGAGGCGCTTCAGCCGGGTCGCGCCCGCCGTCACGGCGCTCACCAGGGCCGCAGCGGCGAGCAGCCCCGCGGCGGTGCAAGCGGGGGCACCGTTCTCCGCCCAGGCCGCCACGGCGCAGGCGATGGCGTAGACGCCAGTGAGGACGGTGGCGACCTCGGCGATGCGGCGGATCCGCCCCACGGCGACGCGCAACATCTCGGGCGCGAGCTCGCGCCGCGCCGCGCTCCGCAGCGTCTCCTCGGGGTTCCAGACCGTGACGTCGAAGAGGGAGCGCGGCGGCGCCGACGAGTCGAGCGCAGCGGCCGGCTCGGCGAGAACGGGCGGGTCGTCGTTGGGTGCAGGCGACGACGCGTTCGACACGGCGCCATCATAGGACGCTCGGGCTCGATGTCAGCGGACTCCGGGCGTCGCGGCGAAAAATGCAGCCGGATCAACCAGAAAGGAACGGGAATCATTCCTGAAACAGATCCCGGGGGAGAAGGAATGAGTCAACGGACACCACGCCTCGCTTCGGCGCCGCTCGAGGTCCTCGTCGACTCAACGGCGGCAAGCGAGGCAAGCCGTCCTCTGGAGCCTGAATGCCATGAAGAGACTACTGCCACTCGTGATGGGCATGGGTGTCGCTGCGGCGACGCTCTTCCTTCTCCCCAGCCCGGCTGCGGCGGACTCCGCCGAACCGGCTGCCGCCGGCGCGACGGTGAGCGCGCCGAACGCCGATCTCGAACGCCGGCTCCAGGACCTCGAGGCGTACGTCGGCAACGGCGCGCGCGTGGACGACGCGACCAGCAAGGTGTCCGGTCCGGGGCCGGGCCACAACGCCTTCATCATGCTCTCGGCCGCGCTCGTCCTCTTCATGACGCTCCCGGGCCTGGCCCTTTTTTACGGTGGCCTGGTGCGGAGCAAGAACGTCCTGTCAATCATGGCCCAGTGCATGGGGATCGCCGGTCTGGTCACCCTGATGTGGTGGGCGTTCGGCTACTCGGTGACCTTCGCGACCGGCAGCCCCTTCCTGGGGGGCTTGGACTACGCCTTCTTGAGCGGGGTGGGGGCGCTCCCGAACACCGCCTACGGCGCCTGGGTTTCCCAGAGCACGTTCTCGATGTATCAGCTGATGTTCGCCATCATCACCCCGGCGCTCATCGTCGGTGCCATCGCGGAGCGAGTGAAGTTCAGCGCGCTGATGGCGTTCGTCGCCGCCTGGATGGTGGTGGTGTACTTCCCGCTCGCCCACATGGTGTGGGGTGCCGACGGCTTCATGAACGGCGTCTGGAACGCGGACGCGGGGATCAAGGCCATCGATTTTGCGGGTGGCACCGTGGTGCACATGTCCTCCGGGTGGTCGGCGCTGGTGCTGGCGCTCATCGTCGGCAAGCGGCGCGGCTTCGGGACCGAGAACTTCGCTCCGCACAGCCTGGTGCTCACCACGGTCGGCACCGGGATGCTGTGGGTCGGCTGGTACGGGTTCAACGCGGGCAGCGCGGTGGCCGCCGACGGCATCGCCGCCAACGCCTTCATGACGACGACCCTGGCCGCGGCGATCGCCGGTTTCTCTTGGGCCGGGGCGGAGTGGATCTCGCGCGGGAAGCCGACCGTGCTCGGGTTCTGCTCGGGCATCGTCGGGGGTCTGGTGGTGGTGACGCCGGGGGCCGGGTTCGTGACGGCGTCCGGGGCCGTGATCATCGGTGTCGTCGCCGGCGTCGTGCCGTTCGTCGCCTGCACCAAACTCAAGAGCGCCCTCGGCTACGACGACGCGCTGGACACCTTCGGGGTGCATGCGGTGGGCGGCACGCTCGGCGCCCTGCTGACCGGGCTGCTGGCGACGCCGTTGGCGAACCCCAACCTCGACCTCAACCTGGCGGGGATCGTCGGTTCGACCCTGTGGATCGAGCAGCTCAAGGCGATGGGCGTCACCTTGGCGCTCTCGGTCGGAGCCACCGCGGCCATCGGCTATGCCCTCAAGGCAACCCTGGGGCTCCGGCCAAGCGCCGACGACGAGGAGAGTGGCCTCGACATCACCGATCACGGCGAGCGCGGGTACCACCTCAGCGAGGTCTGAGCGCTGCGGCTCGAGTCGAGCGCGCCCAATCACGACGAAACGGCCGCGCCCATACCGGGCGCGGCCGTCGCCGTTTGGGGGCTCGACGACGTCTCGTCGGGGGGGCTCCCGGACGCCGTGCCTCCCCCGGAGCCCAGGGCCTCCGGGGCCTCACGAGCGGCGCGCCGTCAGCGGCCGGCGCCGGCGTTCGCGCCCGTGACGAGGGCGGTCGCGACGTCCGGGAAGGCCCAGGTCGGTGGGGAGGCGTCGCGATCGAGCAGCCCGAAACCATCGGCGCCGCGGGCGGTCGCGCCGTTGTCCCACCAGATGGGGCACATGCCTCGCTCCCGCACCAGGCGCGCGTAGGTTTCGGCGTGGTCCGCGCGGACGGCCGTGTTGTCCTGGTTGACGGTGCCCCACTCGCCGATGACGGCGGCGCGACCTCGCGCGGGGAGCAACCCGTGGATACGATCGAGCTCCGCTTCCATCTCGGCCCGATCGGCCCCATCGCCCCAGCTCGCTGCGTCCCCGAAGCTGACGTCGTTGGGGTAGTAGGTGTGCAACGACACGATGATCCTGGGATCGTCGTGGGGGATCTCGAGAGCCTCGACACACGTGTCGGAAGAGTTGGCCGCGTGCGTCGGGATCATGAGGTGGCGCAGGGCGTTGTTGCCGCCGGTGGCCCGGATGGCGTCGACCGCCGCGAGGTTGTAGTCGTTGAGGATGGCGCGGGCCTCGGGGGTCCCCCCCGTCCACTGCGTCCCGTCGCGCGTCCGCGGCTCGTTCAGGGTTTCGAAGATCAGGTGGTCGTCGTAGTCGCGGAAACGCGAGGCGATCTGCGTCCACAGCCGGGCGATCCGATCCGCGATCCCCGCGTGGTCCTCCCCGGGCATCAGGGACACCCACTCCTCGTGGTGGGTGTTGAGGACGGCGTACATGCCGGTGGAAAGGACGTAGTTCACGACGTCCTCCACGCGGCCCATCCAGGCCTCGTCCACCGCGTAGCTCGGCGGTCCACCCATGTGGTGCGCCCAGGTGACCGGGATCCTCACCGTGCCGAAGCCGGCGTCGTGGACGGCGTCCATCATCGCCTGGGTCGTCAGGGGGTTACCCCAGCCCGTCTCGTTGGGTTCGGCGTCGAGGGTGTTGCCGAGGTTCCAGCCGAGGTGCATCTCCTCGACGATTTGAGTGGAGGGGATGTCCCGCATGTCCGTGCTCGTCCCGCCGGTGGCGGTGCCGCCGGTGGCGCCGTCACCGCCGGAGCCGCTCGTCCCACCCGTCGCCTCTTCGCCGCCGGTGTTGCTACCGCCGGTGTTGCTGCCGCCGGTGCTGCCGCCGGTGCTGCCGCCCCCGGTGTTGCTACCGCCGGTGTTGCTGCCGCCGGTGCTGCCGCCCCCGGTGTTGCTGCCGCCGGTGTTGCTGCCGCCGGTGTTGCTGCCGCCGGTGTTGC
>CAYZQO010000010.1:17882-19369 GCA_964480725.1 uncultured Polyangiaceae bacterium
CCGGTGTTGCTGCCGCCGGTGTTGCTGCCGCCGGTGTTGCTGCCGCCGGTGTTGCCGCCGCCGGTTTTGCTACCGCCGGTGTTGCTGCCGCCGCCGGTGCTGCTGCCGCCGGTGCTGCTGCCGCCGCCGGTGCTGCTGCCGCCGCCGGTCGTGCCCCCCGAGGTGATCTCGCCGCCGGTGGCGCCGCCCGCGGGCGGGGAGCCGCCATTGCCCGAGGTCCCACCGGAGGCGGGAGCGCCGGACTCGTCGCCGTCGTTTCCACCGCAACCGGCGGCGAGCAAGAGGGTGAGGACGAAGACCGGGTGGAAGCGAAGGAGACGATGGGGCACGGCGCTTGAGAGACTTCTGCCACGAAAACGCTCGCGCGCAACGCCACGTCCGCCGAGGTCGCGGCGCTATCCCTCACGATCCTACGTCGATGCGCGCGCTGAATATCAGCGCGCACCCGGACCCACATGGAGCTCCGGGGAGCCGTCGATCGATCTCGGGAGGGAGCACGTCTCGCTCGACGGGATCACGAATCGCAGCGCGCCTGCAGGCGCGCGAGCTCACTGGCGAGCTCGGACAGCGCCCGGGGTAGATCGGCCCAGCCCGCCACGGACACCTCGGGGAAGCGCGCGGTGGGCGAGAAGCGGTAGGTTTCGGAGCGCGAGTAGTTCGCGGTCGGGGGCGGCCTGCTGGAGGTCGAGTAGCTCGCCGAGCCGATCGCCGCCTGCGCCCCGTCGACCAGGCGACCGAGCTCGGCCAGCTCCGAAGCGCTCAGCAATGGGCAGGGGTGCATCGTGGGGCCTTGCACCTTGCCGTCCGAGCTCCAGCGCCGCGATTCGAGGACGACCTCACCGGTTCGCGTCACGATGATGGTGAGCACATCACCCCCGCCCTCGAGGTGGCCCGACTCGAGCACGGCGCGAGAGACGAGGAGAGGCTTCTTCGTCGCGCCCTGCGCGTCGTCCTCGGGCCCCGGCAACGGTGCGGCGGGGACCAGCTCCGATCCCGGCGCCGCCGCGGTCGAGCTCGGCGCCGCCGCGGGGGACGAGGGGGGACGCGACGTCGCGCAAGCGACGAGTGACACCGCGACGACGACCGCCGGAACCCGCTTCATCCCCGATACCTCCGGGGCCAGGGTCACGCGTCTTCGGGCGAGAGACAACCCGCGTTCGCGTTCCCCTGGGGGGCTGCGTGACCTTGCTGCTCCGTCTTCGGGGGCTCGCGCCACTAATGAGGTGGCGCGCGCACGCTCCCGGTCAGGGTTCGTCAGTGCGGCCAGCGGCGGCGCAAAAATCCGCCCGCATCGGACTAGCCCCGCCCCAGGGGGATCGGAGTCACCGTGTCAGCGCGAGAATCCAGGAGCAGCACCCCTCTTCGTGGCGGTCCCCTTGCCTGGGTGCCGTTCATCCTTGCGGCCCTGGTGCAGGGGTGCGCCGGCGCGGAAGAGAGCGCGACGACGGATCAGGGAACCGGGGGCGCGCCGGGGTCCGGTGGAGCGG
>CAYZQO010000010.1:19469-77922 GCA_964480725.1 uncultured Polyangiaceae bacterium
CGACGGGTGGAGCGGCGACGGGTGGAGCGGCGACGGGTGGAGCGGCGACGGGTGGAGCGGCGACGGGTGGCACGCCAGGAACCGGCGGGGTGCCGACCGGTGGTGCCGTGACCGGCGGCGTTGCGGGCTCGGGCGGAATCCCCATCGGTGGCGCTCAGAGCGGCGGCGAAGCGACCGGAGGGGACGTCGGCGGCGCCATCGCCGGGAGCTGCTCCCGACCGGTGGGGGTCTGCACTGCGCCGGACGTCATCGTCACCGAGGTCGACGTGGGGACCTCGGTGACCCCGTACGGTCGCGAGGATGACACGGACCCGCTGCCGATGGCGATTGCGGCGATGCCGTTCGGGGGCTCCCGTCTCGCCTGGCTCGGCACCGATGACCGAGTGTACGTCGGGGAGCTCGACTGTGACGACCACCTGGTCAATTCCCCGTTCAGCTTTCCGGCCGTGGATCTGCAGGACATCTACGCCGACGAGGGGGGCGGGGTCGTGCTGCTCACCCGCGACGCGACCAACGGGGGGACCGACAACTGCGGCGGCGGTCAGCTCTGCGGCGGCACCTCCAGCCAGTGCCGCGCCATCTGGATGGTGCGCTTCGACCCGTCCGGCAGCGTCGTCTGGGAGACCCAGGTCACCAACCTCAGCGACACCCGCGCCGGGTACGACGACGGGGCCATCTTCACCTGGTGGTACCAGCACCATGGACGCCTCGCCTCCGACGGCTCGAACTACGCCGCGTACTTCGGCGCCGCCATCTCCGTCGGGACCAGCTGCGTCGACATCCACGAGGGGGACCGCATGCAGGTGGTGGGGCCGACCGGCACGCTGCTGACCTCGCACCCCGACGCCTTCGACTGGGGGCTCAGCCACGCCTGGACCTCGCGCATCGTGTGGGACCCGCGGTCGGGCCGCTTCGTCATGGCGGCCGCGACGGACAACGAATGCCGGATCGCCAGGCCGAACTACACGACCATCGCCAGCGGCGCCTGCGACGGTACGCTGTTCAACGGCGATCTGGTGCTCTCGCGCAGCGGCGGCTACTGGGACGCCTGGAGTCAGGGGGGCACCATCCAACTCGAGCACTTCACCGCCACCGGCCCCGCCGACCACACGATTCCCGCCGCGGGCAGCTCGCAGCACCCGCACCTGGTGTCGTATGGGGCAGACCACATGCTCCTCGCGTGGGCCTCGGGATCGTCGATGGCAGCGCAGGTGAGGGACTCGGGGGACGGCGCCACCGTGGGCTCGCCATTCACCATCGACGTCTCCGACCACCAGTACCAGGGCTTCAAGGCTTACGCGGACGGGAGCGTCGCCTACCCGGCGGCGGGCAGCGACGCCACCTCGATCGAGGTCGCCCGGGTCATGCCCTGCAATTGAGCGTTCGGGGTGACGCCGCTCGGTCGCTGCGGTATGCGCCCCGCGTGCTCGCTGGCGTCGACGACGAGGCCTTCCACGAGCGTTTCCGGCAGGGGCGCCGGTTTCGTCGCGAGGTCGGGGCCGAGCTCGAGATCGCCGCTCCGGTCGGTCGGGTGTGGGACGCGCTGGTCGATCTCGCCGCCTACCCGGCGTGGAACCCGTTCACCGTCGCCGTCCGCGGCGAGCTGCGGGTTGGCGCGCCGGTGGACCTGTTCGTGAGCTTCGATGGGCGCCGCCCGTTCCGACAGCGCGAGTGGGTGAACCGGGTGGAGCCGGGCCGCGTCCTCTGTTGGGGCACGCGCATGGGCCCCGCCTGGGTGCTCACGGCCAACCGCTGGCAGTGGGTCGAGCCGCTCGGCGCCGAGCGCTGCCGGTATCGCACGACCGATCGCTTCAGCGGCTGGCTCGTGCCCCTGGTCTTTGCGCTGTACGGTCCGGCCATGGAGCGCGCCTTCACGACCATGGCCCAGGCGCTAGCGCGCGAGGTGGAGCGACGAGGATGAGACGCCTCCTGGTCTGGGTGCTGGGCTGTTTCCGGCGGCTTTCGCTCGCCTGGCTGCGTCTGCGCGGGCAGACGCCCGCGAGCGTGGCCGCGGCGCGCGTCGTCTCCGGGAGGGCCTGGGACGAGTTCTGCGACACGCTCAAGGGCGCGGGGGCCGCGCTGGTGTTCCCGGGAGCGCCCCGGGATCCGATGAGTCAGGCGGAGGGGTACCGCTACCTCACGCGCCTGCTCCGCGGCGGGCTCGAGGCCTTCGTCGAGCATGCCGACCCCCGGGCGCCCGTGCTCCATCGCGTCGTGCACGAGACGGTGAAGATGGGGGCGGACAACCCCGACAACCACTACCTGACCGCGCGGCTCGACGGGCGGCTCGAGTATCGGATCGTCGGGCAACGGAACACCGTTCACTACCTGGCGTTCGGCACCCAGCGGGGCCACTACGGGCAGGGTGGGGGGTTGCCGCCGTCCGGGTTCCTCGAGGGTTCGGCCCTGGAGCTCGAGCCCGACGGCAGCTTCGTCGTCCACCTGAGCCGCCACCCGCAGCCCAAGAACTGGCTGCCGATGACCGAGGACACCGGCGCGCTGGTCGTGCGCCAGACGTTCCTCGATCGGGAGCACGAGCGCGTCGCCGATCTCCGGATCGAGCTCGTCGGGGAGCCCATCGTCCCGGGTACGCTCACGCCCGAGCTGCTCGAGGAGGGGCTGCGCAACGCGAGCACGCTGGTGGCCGGAGCCTCCCTGCTCTTTGCCAAGTGGGCCCGGGACTTCCAGCGCCACACCAACGCGCTCCCGCGGTTCGACCCCGAGGTGTCACGGCAGGCGGGGGGCGACCCGAACATCGCCTACTACCACTCGCACTGGCGCCTGGAGGCGGACGAGGCGCTGCTGATCGAGGTCACGCCGCCCCACTGTGAGCACTGGAACTTTCAGCTCGACGACTACTGGATGGAATCGCTCGACTATCGCTACTTCCGCGTGCACATCAACCGGCACACAGCCCACTACGAGCCCGACGGCTCGGTGCGGATCGTGGTGGCGCATCGGGATCCGGGCGTCCCCAACTGGATCCAGACGGTGGGGCACCGGGAGGGCACGATGTGCCTGCGCTGGGTGCGGGCCGACGCGCACCCGACCCCGCGCACGCGAGTCGTGCGGGTCACGGAGCTGGCCGCGGCGCTGGCGGGGGCCGCGGGGTGAGGCGACCGGTCCCCTCCGACCCGACGCGGCCCTACCGGCCGCTCGCCGCACGACTCGCCGAGCGGATCGCCCCGCGGGGGCCGCTCGAGCTCGACGCGCTGCTCGCGACCGCGCTCCGCCGCGCCCGCGCTCCATCCTTCGCGGACGCGAGCTTCCTGCCGGCGCTCGGGATCCTGCTCGACTCGATGAACGCTGAGGCCCGGCTGAACGGGGTCGGCCGGTGGCTGCAGCGGGAGCGGCTGCTCGGCAACCTCGTCAACCGCCGGCGCCTCGAGGCGCTCCTGCTCGCGGAAACCGAGGCGCTGGCGATCCCGCTCCCGCCGGTCGTCGTCATCGCGGGGCTGCAGCGCAGCGGCACCACGCTGCTGCAGCGCCTGCTCGCGGCCGCGCCGGGGGCGCGGAGCCTCCCGTCCTGGGAGGCGCTCAACCCCGCGCCGTTTCCCGGCGAGGGGCAGCGGCCCCGGCGCCGGCGCCGGACGGCCTGGTGGGCGCGGCAGGTGGTGCGCCACCTCGCGCCCGAGTTTTTCGCCATCCACCCCATCGAGATCGACGAGCCCGAGGAGGAGGTCTTGCTCGCGGATCTCACCTTCGAGAGCCAGACGGCGGAGGCGCTGCTTCACGTCCCCACCTACGCCGCCTGGGTCGAGGCCCGCGACGCCGAGCCGGTGTACCGCTACCTGCGCCGGGTGCTGCACTCCCTGGGGCGCGTGCGGCCGCACACCCACTGGGTCCTCAAGTCGCCGATGCACCTCGATCATTTCGAGGTGCTCGCCCGGATCTTCCCGGAGGCGATCATCGTGCAGACCCATCGTGACCCGCGGCGGACCGTGCCGTCCTTCGCGTCGATGGTGGCGCGCAGCCGCGGGCTCTTCTCCGACCACGTCTCTCCGGCGGAAATCGGAGCCCACTGGTCGGGCCGGATCGAGCGCATGGTGCGCCGCGCGCTCGCCGCCCGCGACCGGCTCCCCGAGGAGCGCTTCGTCGACATCGATTACTCGGTCCTGGTCGCCGATCCCCTGGGGGCGGCCGCCGTGGTGCACGAGCGCGCGGGTCTGCCCTGGGACGGGCCCACCGCGGCGGCGCTCGCAGCGGCGCGGGAGCGGAACCGGCGCGGCCGCTACGGGCGGCACCGCTATGACCTCGCCGACTTCGACCTGGACGAGGCCATGTTGCGCGAGCGCTTCGCCGGCTACATCGAGCGGTTCCTGGCCCCGGCCGTGGCGGAGGCGGAGTGACCCTCGGCCACGACGATCCGTTGCGCGCGACCCTGACCGGGCTGGTGGATCTCTTCCGGCGCTACGAGCCTGTGCCGACGCTGCCGGATGACGTCCGCCTCGACGGGCGGACGGCGCTGGTCACCGGGGCGAGCAGCGGCCTCGGCCACGCGGTGGCGACCGAGCTCGCGCATCGCGGCGCCCGCCTCCTGTTGCCCCTGCGCGGCGGGCTCGACGCCGTCCCGGGCGCGATAGCGCGCGAAACCGGCAACCCGCGGGTAGAGGGGCTCCCGGTGGATCTCGCCGATCTCGAGCGGGTCGGGGCGCTCGCCGACACCCTGCGCGACCGTGGGGAGCGGCTCGATCTTGCCGTGCTCAACGCGGGCCTGATGCCGCGGCGCTCGCGGCCGAGCCGACAGGGGTTCGAGATCATGGTCGCGGTGCACTTCCTCGCCAACCGGCTGCTGCTGCACCGCTGGCTCCGTGACGGCGTGCTCGTCTCCGCGCGGGGCCCGGGCGAGCGCGTGCCGCGCGTCGTCTTCGTCGCGTCGGGCGCGCACCGCTCGGCCCCGCGGGTGGACTGGGCGCGGCTCGGGGCCATGGTGGACTACGGGCTCCGCGGTGGCATGGCCCAGTACGCGCACAGCAAGCTGCTGGTGATGACCTTCGCGCAGGCTCTGGCCGCTCGGCTCCACGACGACGGGCGCCCCACGGTCGCGGTGCACGCGCTCTGTCCCGGCGCGGTCGCGAGCCGCATCGGGCGCGAGGCCCCCGCGCTGGTTCGCCCCCTGCTCGACGCGGTGATGCGCGTCGGCTTCGCCTCGCCCGCGAAGGCGGCCGTGCCGGTGCTCACGCTCGCCGCCGCACCTCACCTGGAGGGACGGACGGGCCTGTACTACCACCTGCTGCGCGAGGCCGAGCCCGCCGCCCTCGCCAGTGACCCCGCCGAGCAGCGGGCGATGTGGGAGGCGAGCGCCGCCCTGCTCGCGCCGTGGCTCACCGGATAGGGACCGGCGGCACCGGGCGTGCGGTGGCGACGGGGGCGTGCCACCCTGCCGGGTCACACCTGGCCGTGCTCGCGCGACGTCGACCCGTGGCCTGTCTTCGAGGCACCTCGCTGCTGCTGGTCGCCGCGCTGGCGGCCTGTTCTCGGTCGACTCCGACCCAGCGGTTGCCAGGAGCGGCGACGCCGTCGAGCGAGCGACCGGCGCCGGAGCCGCCGGGCCTATCGTCCGCGAGCCCACGCCGCCCTTCCGGTGCGACCGCAGCGCCTGCGAGTTCGGCGAGCGCAAGCTGGTCGGCTGCGCCGAGCGCGCCGCCCCTGGCCGATCGCGGGATCTTCCCGGATCTGGACCGCCAGGTGCGCGTCCGCCCCCCGGGATGGCTCGCGCCGGGTCCCGCCGTCGTGGTGCGCGCGGGGGACGCGCGCCTGCTCTACGTCGCCGGGCAGGCCGTGGGGTTCGCCCCCGCCGGCACCGCACCGACGCTCACGCTCACCGCCCCGGATCCGAACGACGCCGACGGCGACGAGATCCCGGACGCCCTCGACGTGCTGCTGGGCGCCAAGAAGGCGGCCGCCAACGGCGCCCATTACCGCAACACCTACCGCGTCCTTGCGTACCCGGGCGGCGACCTGCCTCGCGAAGAGGGGGTGTGCACGGACGTCGTCGTTCGCAGCCTTCGCAACGCCGGCCTCGATCTCCAGCGGCTGGTGCACGAGGATCTCCGCGCGCGCCCTCGCGCCTACCCGCTGGTCGAGCGCCCGGACCGCAACATCGACCACCGGCGCGTGCGCAACCTGCTCGTGTACTTCGCCGCCCACTGGGAGTCGCTGCCGCCCGACCCCCGCGACCCGACCGCACCGTGGCTGCCCGGCGACGTGTGCCTGCTCGACACGCTCCCGGCGCCGGGCCCCGACCACATCGGGATCGTGTCGGACACGCCGGGACCCTCCGGGCTGCCCTTCCTCGTGAACAACTGGACCGACGGCCACCAAACGCAGCAGATGGATCTGCTCGGGTGGGTGCCGGTCACGCACCGATTTCGGGCGTCGCGACGGCCCCTCGCCGTCGCCGAGGAGGACCGCGGCGTTGGCGGGGTCCTCCGACGGAGCGGGCTCCGCGTGCCGGCCGCGACGCGCCAGCTCGTCGTCGTCACGGCGCCGACCTGGCAGACCACGGCGGGGTGGCTCCGGCGCTTCGAGCGCGGGGGCGACGGGTGGCGGGCCGTCGGCGCGCCGATCCCCGCGCGCCTGGGTACCCACGGGCTCGGCCTGGGGCGAGGTGTCGCCGTGCCCGGGCTCTCCGGACCGGAGAAGCGCGAGGGCGATCACCGCTCCCCGGCGGGGCTCTTCTCCCTCGGCGTTGCCTTCGGGCGCGCGCTCCCGGTCCCCTTCGCCGAGCTTCGCTGGCCCTGGCGCGCGGCGACCTCGAGCGACCACTTCGTCGACGACCCCGCGTCACCCCAGTACAACCGCTGGGTGACCCTCGCCGCGGGGCAGGCCCCGGGCTGGACCAGCGCCGAGGCCCTCGCTGCCTACGAGCTGGGCCTGATCGTCGAGCACAACACCCCGGACCCCCTGCCCGGCGCGGGCAGCGCCATCTTCCTTCATCCCTGGGCGTCGCCCGAGACGACCACGGCGGGCTGCACGGCCGTAGCGCGCGACGAGCTGGTGACGCTCCTCCGCTGGCTCGATCCCGCGGCGCGACCGCTCCTGCTCCAGGTGCCCGGGGAGCTACTGTAGGCGGGGCGGGCTCTGCAGGACCATCTCGAAGCGTTCGGACTCGTAGCGACAGAAGCGCTCCTCGAGGGTCAGTCCCCAGATGGCCTCGAGCAGGCAGGCGCGCAAGGCGGCGTCGGGCTCGGCGAGCTTGACCACCGGCACGTCGACGATCTCGTCCCACGTCGTCTCGACGGTCACCTCGACGTTCCCCACGCCGCCGCAGTGGTGCCAGGCGGCCTGGACCAGCGCTGCCAGCGCTTCATCGGGGATCCAGCCGTCGGACGCGCTGCCGAGCGACCCAATGCTGCCCAGGCCGATGCCCTCGCCGCGGCCGCCACCGCCCTCGCCGATGCCGCTGAGGCCCAGTCCGTCCTCGTCGAACCCGGCGGTGGACGGGCGTACCCCCGGCTCGATCGCCAGGTAGCTCGTGACGGGACTCACCGCGCCCCCACGGAACGCGAGCGCCAGCATCTCCGCCTCGTCGAGCTCGCGGTGGGCCTCGTCGCCGAAGACGAGCGCCGCCCACCGCCGCGACTCGTCCGCGTCGGGCCGCCAGACCTCGCGGTACGGCTGCGACCAGAGCTCGCCCGTGAGCTCGACCCAGGGCACGGGGGCCCCGACGACGAGCTCGGTGATGCTCGCGCCCTCGGCGAGCGCTCCGGCACCGGAGCCGTCGCCAGGGGCGAGGGGATGGTCGCTCGTCTCGCGGCCCGACACGTGGAGCTCGGCGCGATCGATCCGCAACGGGCGCGCCCACTCCTCGAACACGCGTCGGGCGTCCTCCGCGTCGGCAGCCGCGTCCTCGCCGACCGGCGCCACCGCGGACCAGAACAGGCCCCCTGTTCGACGCGCGACGCGGGACCATGCGTGCTCGTCGTCGCGGGAGAGGCTCGCCTCGCCGGGGTCGATGGTGCCAAGGTGTAGGATCGCCCGGCTGCGGGAGAGGCTCGCCTCGAGGTCGCGGATCGTGAGCGAGGAGCGGACGCGGGTGTCCGTCACGAGGACGATGCGGCCAGGGCCCGGGTGCTCCGCCAGCAGCTGATCGGCGAGCTCCAGGGCCGCGTCCACGTGACTCCCGTTCCCGAGCGGCACCGCGCGTCGCTCGAGATCGGCGATCGCGGCGCTCGGCGTCACGAAGCGACCGTGACGGCGGTGCGGGCGACGGTCGAAATCGATCACCTCCACCTCGGCCGCGTCGAAGTGGGACAAGTACGCGGCCGCGGCCACCGCCGCGGCCTGGTGCTCCTCTCGGCGCATCGAGCGCGAGGCGTCGATGGCGATGATCACGCGGGCGTGCCGAGGGACCTCCGAGATCCGGTGGGCGACGTCGAGCCGCCAGCGCGAGACCGCCGTGCCGTGGCCCGTCTCGGCGAGGGCCAGCGCGCCCTCGACGGGAGGCGGTGCGGAGGGGACGAGCTCGACGGTCCGCGGGGTGTCCAGCTCGATGCGGGTGCCTTTCACCAGCGGCCGTCCGTCGAGCAGGAGACGATCGGCGACCCTGGCCGCGTGCACCGTCGCCGTCGCCGGCAGCTGCGTCGTCCCCAGACGGGGGAGTCGCAGCAGGTGCCGCCCGTCCTCGTAGTGGGTCGGCATGAGCAGCGTGTACTCGATGGTCTTTTGCGCCTGCGGCGCGCAGGGAAACACCTGCAGCCGGAGCTCCCCGAGCTCTTGCCAGGACAGGAGCGCCGGATCCTTGGGCTCGGCTTCGCCGATGCCGGTGAGCTCTCGATACCGGCTGGCGGCATCCGCGGCCTCCAGCAGCTCACCCGCGAACCAGTGCGGGCGCCCAGCACGCGTGCCGAGAGTGCGCAGCCCGACCGCCACGGCCGCGTTTGGCAACGAGACGCGGAAGAGCGCCTGATCGTGCTCCGTACCTCCGTTGTAGAGGGTGCGCCGCACGACGAGCCTCGCGTGCCCGCGATCGACGACGATCTCGAGCTGGTGGGACCGCTCGACCAGCTCGCTCGACCGGGTGCCGGTGACGGTGTCCTCGGCGCGGGCCGGGACGGCCACGCCGGTGGCGGCCGCGATCCCAAGCCACGCCGTCAGCGCACGCACGGCCGTTCGCATGGACGCACCGACAACCCAGACGGCGCCGGGTTCCCACGAGCGCGGCCGGCCTCGCGCTCGGGCACCCCCGTCGCGCGCCGGAACCGCGGAAGTTCACGATGGGTCTCTCCGCGCGATCAGTTCGCGGCGCCGGCGCATTACCCGTCGTGATGCACCCGCGCCTCGCCCTTGCCCTCGGTTCGCTCGTGGCCACCACCTCGCTCGTCGCCTGCGGCGACGACGGCAGCGAGGGGGATGACCCCGCGGGAGGGGCCGGGGGGACGGCTCCGGCCGGATCGGGGGGCGGGGGCACGGGCAGCGGCGGCGTCGCGACCTCCGGCGGTTCGACGCTCACGGGCGGCGCCAGCTCCGGTGGCTTCGCCACCGGTGGGGACCAGCGCACCGGTGGCGCGACGAGCAGCGGCGGCGCCGGCGGGGTGAGCAGCACCGGTGGCGATAGCGCTACCGGCGGGATCCCGACGGGTGGGAGCGAGGCGGCGGGCGGGAGCGAGCCCAGCGGCGGGACCGCGACGACGGGCGGGAGCGAGGCGACGGGCGGCGTCGCCAGCACCGGCGGGACCGACCCTACTGGCGGCGCTACGCCGACGGGCGGCGTCGCCAGCACCGGCGGGACCGACCCTACTGGCGGCGCTGCGCCGACGGGCGGCGTCGAACCCAATGGGGGGGCCGCCGGAACCGGTGGGACCGTGGGTACCGGCGATTGCCGGGCGCTGATCGAGGATCCCACCATCAACTGGCACCAGTCCGCGCTGCAGACCGACCAGGAGATCGTCGAGTGCCTGGCGACCTCGCTTGGCACTCCCGTCGGCTACGGGGAGAGGGCCACCGGTGGCTACGACCCCGCGGGCAATAGCCGCCTCGTCGTCATCACCCGAGACGCGGGCGTGTCGGTCGAGCAGCAGATCCTCGACGCTATCGGCAGCGAGGATCACCAATGGATCGTCTTCGACAAGGAGGACTTCGCCGAGCCGTTCGAGATCGCGATGTACCGGCTCTGGTGCGACGACGCGGGCGTACAGTCGGCGATCGCCGCCTCCAGCGCCGAGAGCTGCCGCGACCATCGGCTCTGGTGCAGCGAGCGCGGGGTGGCCGCCGCGGACTGCGTGGAGCAGTTCTTCAACGTCGCCCTCAACGACGGGGATTTGCCCATCCGCGTGAGCCAGATCCACTCGAACACGACCCTCGACGGCCGCGGAAGCCAGGCGTACTTCCTCTTCAGCGGCTTCAAGATCGGGGCGGACAGCGACAGCCAGCCGACCCACACCGACGAGAACGTGATCGTCACCAACCTGCGCTTCCAGGGTGCGGGCCACACCGAGGATCACGATCTCGACCCGGACATGATCCGCTCCACCGGCGCCTCGCACGACATCTGGATCCACCAGAACACCTTCGACACCACCGGCGACTCGGCCTGGGACGTGAAGGTGGGCGCCCACGACATCACCATGTCCAGTAACCTCGTGCGCAACGTCCAGCGGACCTGCCTGCACGCCTCGGGGGACAGCGAGACGGTGAGCACCGCGATCGCGACCACGATGCACGGCAACGCCTTCGTGACCACGGACGACCTGTTCGACTTCTTCGGGCAGGGGGGGCGCCGGGTGCCGCTGATCCGGTTCGGCAAGAGCCACATGTTCAACAATGTCTTCTACAATTACCGCCGGGAGGTGGTGAGCGTGCGGGTGGGGGCGCGCCTGGTGATGAACGACAACATGTTCCTGGTCAATGCCGCCTCCGCCGCCAGTCGCGACGACGATCTGCCCTACTACGTCGAGAACCTCCTCACCGGCTTCGAGGACGACGGGGGCGGCCTCGAGGTGATCCGGAGCTACGTCTGGCTCTCCGACCCTGCCTGCAACCTCGATCCGTCCGCGACCGGCGATCTGACCGCCTCCTACGGCAGCTCCCCGGACCTGCTCGCGGACTACGGGGAGGCGTCGCGAGCGACCATCGCTGGGGATCTCCTCCCCGCGGGCGTGGAGCTGGCCGCCTACGTCTTCGCGACGGCCGGGAAGGGGGCCGCCGTGCCCTTCAACTCGCCCTACACCCTCGGCCGAGAGGCAATCCTCGCGCTCGAGCGTCCCGGCTGCCAGGAGTAGGCGGCGTCCGTCAGCGAGCGCGCGGCCGCGCCGGCCCGTTGGCGTTTGCGGTGGCTCTACTCCAAGTTGAGCCCTGAACTTGGCGGGCGGGGAGCCGGTTCGACGGGGGCCCTTGCACGTGGGCGTCGCGCCAAGAGGGGGGGCGAATCGGGCTCGCCCCGCGACATTGCCATTGTGGCAACCAAAGTGAGGCGTTAGACAGCGCCTGCACGCAGCGATCGACGCTGGCACGGGGCCGCCGGGAAGGGTCGACCGATCCCTCGATCGAGGGGTCGGGTCGGTGGCGCGGGCCAGCTCGGGGGCGCTCGCGGGCGATTCCTCCTCGTCGGGAGGGGGCTGCACCAAGGAGAAGGACGGATCATGACTGAAGGAAGAAGCACTCTTCGGGGCCGACGGACGCGTGGCATGGCGTTGGTTTCGCTCGGCCTCGCCGCGGTGCTGTTCGGCTGCAACGCGGAGGATGAGGGCTCGAGCGTGGGGACCGCGAGCCAGGCTGTGATCGGCTCGTATGTGATCTCAGGGGTGGTGCGCGCGGCGAACGGGCCGATCGTCGGTGCGACGGTGCGGCTGACCGGCTCCGAGATGCGCACGACGTTCTCGGACGCGAACGGGAACTACTCGATCCCGGGCCTGGGCTACGGCAGCTACCAGCTCTCCGCCACCGCCGGGAGCAACTGCTCGGCGAGCACGGTGAACCTGAACAACCTCAACCGTAGCGTGACGGTCGACCTCGGGATGACCGGTACGGGCTGCTCCTCGATTCCCACCATCCCCGGTCCGGTGGGACCGCAGGGGCCCGAGGGACCACAGGGACCCGAGGGACCGCAGGGACCCGAGGGGCCGATGGGGCCGCAGGGGCTCGAGGGGCCCGCGGGCGCGGACGGCGCCCAGGGTCCGGCGGGGCCGCAGGGGCCCGCGGGCGCTGACGGCGCTGACGGTGCAACCGGTCCGGCGGGTCCGCAGGGCCCGGCAGGAGTCGACGGCGCGCAGGGTCCGGCGGGTCCGGCAGGGGCGCAGGGTCCGGCGGGTCCGGCGGGTCCGGCGGGTCCGCCCGGCTCCGGCGCCGAGCCGCCGCTGCTCTCCGAGGTCGGCACCCTTCAGGTGACTGGGCTGCCCGTGGCGCCCATCCGCGCCTTCCGGCAGGTCTTCGCATACGAGTCGTTCGACGAGATCTCCGGTCCTCCTGACGCGAACCCGATCGAGATCGTGCGAAACTCGGACGTGGTGAGCCCGGAGCTGTACGGCTTCCTCGTCGAAGGAACGCTCCTCCCGGAGGTGGAGATCGTCCTCGCGGATGGGGCTTTCTCGGTCGCGTTCGAGAACGCTCGGGTGATCGCGATGGGTGGGGAGGGGACCCAGAGTGACCTCCCCCTCGAGCGCCTCGTGATCGCCTATCGGAGCGTCACCTGGACCGTGGAAGAGGGGGGACTGGAGGCCTACTACGATGCGTTCACCCACGAGGGCGGCGGCGTCCCCTGGGGAGAGGAGTCCTACGTGCACGTCGGCCCCGGGGGCGCGGCCGGCCCGGACGATTTGCTCTTCTCGGAGCTGACCAGCGGGATCTTCGTGCCGTACGTCGACGACGTCCCGACCGGACGCGCGCGGCTGGAGCCGCTCGGTCTGGTCACGAGGGCCGGCGCGCCGACCCTGGCCCATCTCAGCGCCCTCGCCACCGACGCCCCCACGCCTTCCTTCGAGGCGCGCTTCACCGGGCTCAGTGATCAAGGTACGCCCATCGATCGGTTCGCTTACCGGCTCGAGGACGCGCGGGTGATGTCGGTGCAGCTCGAAACCGAGCCCGACGGCACGCTCACGGAGTCGCTCGACTTGGTTGGGCAGGGCATCGAGTGGACCGGCTGGGGCTCCGACGGCCAGCCCGTCTCGCAGTCCTGGACCCGCAATCAGGACCTCTGAGCGCGGTCGACCAGAGGGGGCGCCTCTCGGGGCGCCCCTGCCGCCGCCCCGTTTGGGGGCGCGCACCGCTACGGTTGCGGGAGCTGCTCCGCCAGGCGCCGGACGATCGCGCGCACCGACGGCCGGTACCCGTAGGCGGGCGAGTCGGGGTCGTCCATGAGCTTGGGGCAGGTCGAGCCCACGATGGCGTTCTGGCCGAAGTCGCGCAGCACCGCCAGGTGACGCAGCCCCGGGTAGGCCTTGGCGGCGTACTGGGTGGTCCCCGCGACGGTCGAGCCCGGCTCCTGGCAGAGGGGTTTGGTGGCGAGGTTCGTGTCCGCCGCCTTGCAGTCGCAGCCGCCCTCGACGTCGTCGGAGCAGAGCCGCGGGGTGGCGAGCGGGAAGGTGCACGCGAACTGAAGATCGCCGCCGTCCGTGGCCGTGTACTCATGCCCGTTGATCGGGCTCGCGGCGCCCGCTGAAGACGGGTCGAGCGGGCGGTCGCCCGTCACGGGATTGGCCTCGGGGAACGGCAGCCCGCTGAGGGCGTGGACCCCGACGCGCGGCGTGACCGACTCCCACATGAACGGATCGGCGGGGTAGAGGCGAGGTTCGGCGTTGGGATCGCCGAGGACGACGTCCCAGCGGGACGCGAACGCGGGGTCCCTCACCGACAGGAGCTCGAGCTCGGTCGCCGAGGTGAGCGTCTCCTCGGTGGCGAGATCCTGCCACGGCACGCCGACGATCCCGGCGAGGAAGATCCGCCCGGAGTCGGGGCGCGGGGTGAGATCGGGGTAGACCGCGCTCGCCGAGAACAGGGGATTGTCGTACTGGCAGTACCGAGCTCCGCCGCCCACCTCCACGCAGGTGCCCCCGTCCGGCTGCTGGGGGCTCCCGAGGCAGTCCGCGTCCGCCGCGCAGCGGCGGCCGTAGACGACGGAATCGGTGAGCGCGGCGACGTACCGCCGCGTCGGGTAGAGGAAGTCAATCCCGAAGCGCCGCTTCTGATCGTAGCAGCGGAGGTTCGCGTGGTCCTCGGCCACGGTATACGCGTTGGTGTTGGGTGGGCAGCCCGGATCGGCGCTGAGCGCCGAGCAGCCGTCCGGTGGGCTTGCCTCTTGCAAGGCGCAGGAGCGGCAGCAGGGGTCGTTGGGATCGGTGGCGCAGATCTGGGTGCCGCGCGGCATTCTCATGCTCGCGCTCGTCCCGGCGACGTAGAACCCCGGCCCGTCGTCACTCACGGAGCAGTCGTTCTCGTCGGTCAGCATCACGATGGCGACGAGGGAGTCCGGACGAAGGAACTGGGCCCGCTGCGCGAGGAGCGTCGTGTTGAAGCCGTCCACGACCGAGGCCGCTCCGTCGGTCAACACCTGCAGCGGCGGCATGGGATCGACGAGGAACCGGTACCAGGCCTCGAGGGGCGCCTCGTAGCCGCAGCCGGTTTCTCCCGCCGCCGCGACGATGGCGTCGAGGTCACTCACCAGGGTCGCGACGTCCGCGGTGGTCCCGGGCACGGGCTCCGTGCGCGCGTCCCAGGCCAGAAACCCGAGGTTCTGGAAGGAGGCGACGCCGCGGAGTGGTGCGATGAGCTCCGCGCGATCGTCCTTCTCCGGCACCCAGGTGCTCCCCTCGGCCAGGGTGCACGCGATGCCGCCGTGGCCGCCGATGCTCGAGGTGATGACGGCCGCGTGCAGATCCACCACGGGCGCGAACGCCTCGACCGTGCCCCCCGGGCAGGGCTCCCCGGTGGCGGGCCGGCGCGTGAGCAGACCGTCGCCGTCCACGCAGTCCGGGCTCGTGAGCTGCTCGACGAGCTCCGGGAGGGTCTCGCGGAGGACTGCCTGCTTGTCCGCCATGGAGATCGAGTTGTCGATGACCAGCAGCAGGTCGACCCTGTCGGCGGGGCCGAGGGGAACGGTCCCACCGGTGCCGCCGCCGCCCCGGGCGGCGCCGCCCGTGCCGAGTCCGGTGCCGCCGGTGTCCGGGCCAGCACCCGCGGAGCCGGCGACGGCGCCGCCCGTCGCGGAGCCGCTGCCGCTCGCCCCGCCCGTGGACTGGCCGCCGCTCTCGTTCGCACTGCTCGCAGCCGAACCGCCGTCGCTCGCGCTGCCCGCGGCGGAGCCGCCGTCGCTCGCGCTGCCCGCGGCGGAGCCGCCGTCGTTCACCCCGCCAGCGCCGTCACCGGCGCGGCCAGGAGCCTCTCCGCCGCCGCCGCCGCCGCCCGTTCCGCCCGTAGCGGCATCCTCCGCGACGCACTCGCCGTCGACGAGCACCGTGCCCGCCTCGCATTCGTCCGCCGCGGTCGGCCGATCCTCCGTCGCCTTGCCGCACGCGAAGAGTGCGACCCCGCTCAGCAGCAGCCAACCCCTCGCACCCACCGCCGTGTGCACCATGCCCGATCCCTCCGCGGCTCCGTTGCCTGGGAGCCGACGAGGGCAATTGCAGTCCTCCAGGGGGGCGGAGTCAAGCCGCGGCGCAGGCGCTCGGAGCGCGGAGACGGTGACTCCGGCGGGTGATCGATGGCAGGCTGCTCGCCATGACCGACGACGGGACTGATGGTTCGGGAGGGCTCGCGGGTCTGCGCGAGCGGCTCGATCGGGCAAACCACGCGATCGTCAGCGAGGAGGAGGAGCGAGAGATCTTCGCCGAGGTGCGGGAGCAGGCGAAGCGCCACCCCGGCTTCCGGGCGTGGCTGCGCGGGCTGCCACGGGAGAAGTTCGGCACGCGGGGCATGGCCGTCGAGGCGCTCGTCGCGGACATGGACACCCACGGCGCACTGCTCCTCGAGGAATTCGACGCGGCCCTGGCGCTGGTCGAAGAGGTCGCGGATCCGCGCGACGTGCTCTACCCGCTATACGATCTCACGGAGGCAGGAGGGAGTCGCTGCCGGCAGCCGATCCGGGATCGACTCAGCAGGCTCCTCGGCTCGGCCGCGCCGGAGGCCCGGTGCTGGGCCGCGGACATGCTCCAGGAGTTCATCGAGCCGAGCGACACCGAGCTCGTGCTCCGCCTTCGCACCCTGCTGGAGCAGGACGCGGACTGGCGGGTGAGGGACCAGGCCCGCCGCACCCTGGAGGCGCTGGAGCTGCTCCCTACGGGCTACCGGCAGCGCCTGCTGGACCGGCTCCGCGCGCGCTTCCTGTCGAGGCTGTGAAGCGGGGAGCTCTCGAGGAAGCCGTCGCCGCCACCGGCGATACCCGGCGCGGCCGTACACCGCGCCGGGACCAATGAGAAGGGTCACGGGTGGATGTTGACGACGCCACTCAGCGTCAAGGCGTCCGGCGCGGCGTTGGGGCCGACCAGGAGGGTGTAGTCGCCCGGATCGATGACCCAACGACCGTCCGCGTCGCCCTCCCAATGGCGCAGGTCCTGAACGCGAACCGGTAGCGTCGCCGTGACCGTGGCGCGCGCCGGCACGGCGACCTTGGCGAAGCTCTTCAGCTCCTTGACGTTGCGCTCGCCGGTCATGCCCGCGGGCTTCGGCGGCCCCGCGACGAACAGCATCGGGACCTCCTCGCCGTCGACCGAGCCGGCGTTCGTGATGTCGACCTCGACGTTGAGGACGGCATCCGCGGCAACGTCAGCGCAGGGTAGCCGGAGGTTGGAGTAGCGGAAGGTGGTGTAGCTCAGGCCCCAGCCGAACGGGAACACGAGGCTCACCGGCTCGCCCGCAGCGGCCTGGTGATCGTACCAGCGATACCCGAAGAAGAATTCCATCTCGGTCTGACGTTCCTCCGTCTTGAAGACGGGCAGAGCGGACTCGAGCGGCCAGGCCATCGGCAGCTTGCCCGAGAAATTGGCCTGACCGAAGAGGAGCTTGCCGAGCGCGAGACCCCCGCGCATCCCCGGGTAGCCTGCCCAGATGGTCGCCTGGTTCTGGTTCGGGTGGGACAGCCAGGGAAGGTTCACGATCGAGCCGGACTGGACGATGATGACCGTCGGCTTGTTCTGGTCGAGCACCGCGGTCACCAGCTCGTTGTGCCCCGGCGGCAGGTCGAGCGACTTCCGGTCGCCGCCCTCCGCGATGTAGTACTCCTCGCCCTCGTCACCCGGGGTGTAGCCCACCACCACCACCACGGTGTCGGCGGCCTCGGCAGCCGCCGCGGAGTTGCCGCTCGTCACCGTCCGCTCGGGGCCCGCGATCTCCTGGATCCCCTGGAACGGGCCGTAGGAGCGCGCGGGATCGGCGTTGACGCGGCTCGACCCGCGATCGCCGAGCGCCGGATCCGTCGCGAAGTGGAAGGTGCATTCCCGGCTGTTGATCGAGTCCTGACTCGTGTCCTCGTCAGCAGTGCAGGACGTTGGCACCGACGAGCTGACCTGGGTGAAGTACTGATCGATGCCGACCACCGCGATCGTCGGCGCGGCCGTGAGCGGGAGCAACGGTGCGCCCGGCGCGCCGTTGGTGAGGAGCACCGCCGATTTGACCGCTACCTCCTCGGCCAGCTCGAGGTGGGCCTCGTTCCCCGCGATCGAGCCGCCTTCGAGCCGCGTCGTCGGCTGTTGCAGGCTCCAGGGATCGGTGTCGAACGCGGTTCCGAAGCGGAACTTCTGCTCCAAGACCCGTCGCGCCGACGCATCGATGAAGCTGGTGAGGGACGGATCGGCCAGGGCGGCCGCCGCGAGCTGCTCGTAGTGCAGGGGCCAGGGCAGCTCGATGTCGAGGCCCGCCCGCAACGCTTCGGTGGCCAGCGCCCGCGCCGTGGCGGTATCGGGCACGTTCTGGTCGCCGGGCATCGCCCACCAGTCGGAGAGGACCAGGCCGCGGAAGCCCATCCCACCCCGTTCGTATGGCTCGCGCAGGATCGTCGTGAGCAAGTGGGCGTTCTGGGTCGACTCGACCCCGTTGATCTGGGTGTACGAGGCCATCACGCAACCGACGCCGCCGTCTCGGATCACCATCTCGAAGTGGCGACCGTAGCTCTCGCGCAGGGACTGCTCCGTGAGGATCGCGTCCCGGTTGGCGCGGTCCTTCTCGATGTTGTTCGCGGCGAAGTGGGTGGCGCAGCCCATGACGTGCTGCTGCAGCCCGGCGGTGAACGCGGCCGCCATGCGGCCGATGTGGTGACTGTCCTCGCCGTAGGCTTCCTGCGCGCGGCCCCAGAAGGGGTGTCGAAGGATGTTCACGAAGGGCGCGAGCAGGACGTTGTTCTTCGAGGCGGCTGTCTCGTCGCCCATCGCGAGGCCCACCCGCCACTCGAGGTCGAGATCCCAGGACGCCGCGCGCAGGGACGGCGCCGGGAAATGGGTCGAGTAGTTCTCGCCGTCGTCAGCTCGATTGTCCTGGCCCGCGTCCAGGTTCACCCCCTTCGCTCCGTCGCGGTACCGAAAACCCCGCAGTGTCCCGCTCCCGGCAATCGCCGAGTCCGCGCTGCGTTGGATGTCCCGGTAGTTGCGCAGCTCCCAATCGGGGACGCCCTGCATCTGCGTGAGCTTCTGCTCCAGGGTCATCTGCTCGAGGAGCTGCTCGACCGCGGGATCGGCGGGCGTATCGTAACCGGGCACCATATCGTGACCGTTGATCACCAATTGCAGCGGCTCCGTGCCGCAGCCCGTGGCGGTCGGGTCGCCGCCCGTCCCTGGTTCGACGGGGGGCTCTCCGGCGTCCGCCCAGTCGGTGCCTCCGTCACCGACGGCACCCCCGACCGCGCCGTTGCTCACGGCACCGGTTCCGCCTTCCTCACCGACAGCACCCCCGACCGCGACGGTGTTCACGGCACCGGTTCCGCCTTCCTCACCGACGGCACCCCCGACCGCACCGATGCTCACGGCACCGGTTCCGCCTTCCTCACTGACGGCACCCCCGACCGCGCCGATGCTCACGGCACCGGTTCCGCCTTCCTCAGCGTTGTCCGCAGCCTGGCCGCCGGTGTCCGAAGCCCCTTCGCTCACGAGCAGGTCCTCGCTGCATCCCAGGACGGTGAGCAGGACCACACTGCCACCCAGAGAGATCACCTTCCGCTCGATCATCCTGCTACGCATGGCCGGGTCCTTTCATGGTTGAGTCGTCGGTTGGGGCGCGCTCGCTCCCAGGAACGACCGCGCTCGATCCACGAGCGGGCTTCCGGGGTGAGTCGCCAAGAAATCGCGGGCACGGTCTCCCGCTTCGGCGTCGTCTCCCGCGCGCGACAGCGCCTCGATGCGCAACAGCTTGGCCTCCTCGACCAGGCGACGGCCGCCCGCGCGCTGGTAGGCATCGAGCTCGGCGAGCGCAGCGGTCGGCTCATCGCGCTCCAGCGCTCCGCGCGCGCGGTCGAGGAACGTCAGCTCCGCCGAGAGGGAAGGCGCCGGAGGCGACGCGGTCGGGCGGGGCGTCCGGATGGGGGCGGTGGGGGCTCGCTGGGACGGCAGGGGTGCCGGCAGCTCGCGGTCGCCGCTCGCCGCCGACGAAGCCGTCGCCGAGGGTGACGCCGCGATGGGCTCGCGGGCGATCGAGCTCAACGCGGGCGGACGGCGCGCGAGATAGAGCGCCGCGCCGGCCGCGGCCAGGAGCAGCGGCGCCGCCACCTGCCAGCGGGACCAGCGGCGGTCCCTGCGCGCCTGCACGGTGTCGAGCATCGCCGCCAGCGTGCGCTGCTCGACGCCCGCCGCCGGCCGCTCGCGGCGGGCGGCCGCGAACAGCCGCGCCCCGAGCTCTTGGGAGGGGCCTGGATCACTCGCCACGGTGACCTCGGAAGGGGTGGCGTGTCCCGAGCCCGCCCAGCAGCGCCTGAAACCGCTCCCGCGCTCGGCGCAGGCGCGAGGCGGCCGTTCCGACGGGGATGCCCTCGAGCTCGGCGATCTCCTTGACCTCGATCTGCTCGACCTCCGCCAGGACGAGCACGCGACCGAGCTCGTCGGGGAGCTGGCGCAAGAGCTCGTCGAGCAGGGCCCAGGCCTGGCCGAGCTCGGCCCGCGCCTCGGGCCCCTCACTGGTGACGGGATAGCTCTCCGGTACCGGCGCGTCGGCCTCGCGGCGACGGTTCCGGCGCCGCGCGTTCGCCGCCACGAAGCGGGCCGTCCCGTAGAGGAAGGTCCGTTCGGAGCCCGGCGCGATCCGGGGGAGCTTCTGGGCGGCGGTCATGAAGACTTGCTGGGCGGCGTCGTCCGCGTCGGCGGGGCCGAGGCCGAACCGGCGCAGCAGGCGCCAGATGAATTCGAAATGGTCGGCGACCAGGGCGGCGGCGCGGCGCCGAAGGTCGTCTGGCGCGGCGGCGTCGGCCTCCTCCGGGATCTCGAGGGACAGGCTCGAGTGACCCACTCCCAGGTAATGTCGGCGCCGCGTCGCCACGATCACGCCGCTCGTCAGGGGAGGCGGATGCTCGCGCCGACCGCGGCCTTCAGGCCGAGCGGCTCCATCTCGAAGACGACCGCGGCCGGGCGGTCGGTGACGACGCGATACGGCGTCAGGGGTGCGGCGAACCCGAGCTCGGCCTCCAGGGTCAGCGCTGGGGTCAGGCGCCAGCTCAACCGCTCTACCGCGACGAGAGCGGTCCAGACCCCCGTGTCACGCCGCCCGCCCTCACCAAGGAGCTCCACGCTGGTGCCGCCGAGCTCCCCGCCGCCGCACCAAACGGCCTCCAGCCGGCGCCCGCCGACCCGGAGCGGGCAGAGCTCGATCCGCGCCGTCCACAGGGACAGACGGATCTTGCCCAGCGTCACGGCGCTTGCCCCCGCCGCAACCTCGGCGGAGAGCCGGGCGGTCCACGCCTGCGGCCGCCCCACCTCGATGTGGCCTGCCCCACCCCAGGCCCCGGCCGGTGCGACCCCCGTGCGGCCGCTCAGGGACGCGCCGAGCCAGGTTTCGCGCCGTGGGACGGGTCCGCCCCTCGTGTGAACACCGCGGGGTTGCGGAGCGGCTGCCGCTTCGACCGGGACGAGCTCTGGAGCGCTTGGCGGGAGACTCGGGGCGGGGACTTCCGGAGCGATCGCGCTCGGCGCGGCCCCGGCGCTGGTGGGCGGCGCTGCGCCGGAGGGTTCGGGCGGGACCACCTCGGTAGCCGCGGCCGGGATCGCCGCCAGCGCGAGCGTCAGGCTGAGCGCGATGGCGTCCGCCACCTCGGCGCATTGCGTCCCGGCCACCTCGCGGATGGCGACGGTGCCGGCGCTCGTCTGCCGCTCGAGGCGTCCGGCGTAACTCTCGGCGCCAGCGCCCAGCGTGACCACGAAGTCGACCCGATCACCGACCTCGGCCACCCGCGCCTCACGTCCACGGGCCTCCACGAGGGAGAGGAACGTCGCCGCATCCGGGCATTCGGCGCTGCTTCGATACCAGACCGTCGCGGTCGCGGTTTGGCCGCGTGCCACCCCGGTCGTCGCTGCCAGGCAGCCGAGCGTCAGGAGCCCGACCCATCGTGGACCCGGCCGGCCCGCCCCCGGCGCGACGGTCTGCCGCCGCCACCGGGGTGCTCGTCGCCGGGTTGGCGTTGCCATGGCTCGCCCGGACTTCGCAGGTCGCGTGACCCCGTGTCAAGCAGCACGGAGACGTGTCGGTGTTCGGCCAACCCCCTTTCCGGGGCCGCCGGCTTCCAGAAGCAGGCGGGCAACGCGACTACGGAAACACCCGAAACGGTTGGCTGCCTGGGTGAGGGCCACAGTGTGGGGACACCGTGTAGAAGTGGTGGTGGTGGTCGGATCCAACGGCCAGGCGGAGCGCCGCTCCGGTCTTCTCGTCGGGGACCCGCGCGCCGATGCAATCGTGGCCGAAGCTGTCGTAGCGGAAGAAGGAGAGTGAGCGAAGCTCCGGGTGATCCCGCAGCGCATTCCGAATCAGCGTGCGCCCCTCCTCGACCGACATGCGCCAGGGCTCACCGTTGAGGGGATCACCGTTGAGCGCCACCGCGTCCACCATGATGTACGGGCAGCGGTCGTCCCAGGTGCGTCGCTCCTCCATGAGCGCTTCAGCTTCGTCGGACGTGAGGAGAGTGACCGCATTCTCGGCGCTGGTGGTGCACCAGAGCTGACCCGCGATGGCGAGCCAGAGCTCCGATTCGCTGCGACTCCAGAGCTCCCCGTCGTGGCTCTGGCACGCATCGGCGGCGTCGGCGCTCGAGCAGGGCAGGTGGGCGATGGCCTGCCAGCCCGACCGGCGCCACCGCAGTAGCTGGCCCTCGGACAGGACCCAGAGCGCGTGGTCCGCGCTCTTGACCAGGTCGAAGGGCGTGGGCAGGTCACCTGCTGCAACCCAGCGGTCCCCCTCGCGTCGAACGAGCCGCGGCTCGACGGCGTTGGATTTCGTGTTGAGCAGCAGCAGTTGCTCGCCCTCGATGAACAGCCGTAAGCTTGGGGGATCGTCGTCGGCGACAAAAGACTCCGGGAGCGCGAGGGGCTCGGCTTCGTGCTGCCCTTGCGCGTCCCACCGATGCCGCACGAGCGCCGCGCTTCGTTCGAGCCAGACACCGTCCCTCTCGCAGACGTAGCCGAAGCCGAGCAGCGAGTCGTCTTGCCCGAGCCACGGCAGCGGCCCCGCGCAGGACGAGGCGCCGAGCCGTGTCGACTTCGTTGGCGTCAGCCAGCTCACGCCCTGCTCGAACAGCAGCGGGCGCGGGACGTGGGGGCTCGTGTGCACCAACACGGCGCCACCGCGCCAGGGAATGACCTGTCCCACGCTCCGTTCGTGTTCCCGACGTAGCGCCCAATGGCCCCTGGGGCTCTCGGCGGAGCGCTCCGGCGAGGGGATCCACCGATAGATCCAGGACCAGCTGGGACCCGCATCCGAGGCCATGGAGAGCGCGAGCCAGACGTCGTCGGGCCAGCTTCCGCCCGCGGCCCAGAACGAGGCCCCCGCGTTGTCGCTTTGGACGAAGCCGTTCAGCCCCTCGACCGCCTGAAGCTTCCGGTCCCGAATCAAGTAGAGCATGCGCGTCCCCCAGAAGCCCGTCGAGAGCAAGGCGGCGTCTCCCACCGGTGCGAGCTGCATTTCGTCGTCGATCTGCGCCACCAGGTTCAGCGGCATGCCTTGCAGTGAACGCCGCCGGGGGGCGGCTGCGGACGGCGCCGCTGGGGGCCGCCGCGCGGACACCGCGCTGGAGGGCGAGCCCGGCGCCAGGGGGGAAGCGCCGGGACCGGCAGTCACGGGGCGGGGCTGTCGGCAGCCGAACAGCAGGGATCCAGCCAGCAGAGCCATCGCGACTCCGTTCGGGTCTCGCCTCATCCGCCGGTTTCCTCCGGTCTGATCCCTACCGTCACCGCGCAGGTCCCGCAATTCATCCCCGACGTCGCTGCGCGAAGCTCGGCGGTCGGGGATTGAGGGTGGTCAGCTGCCGTCCGGCGGGGGGCGCTCGGTCGTTCCATCGTCGCCATGCTCGTGCCAGTAGTCCTCGTCGCTGAGGAGCCGGCGCTGGCATCGCGAACAAGTGAGCGCGGTGGCGGCGACACCCCATTTGCAGCTCGAGCAGACGTACCGCGGGACACGGTGACCGACGGCTGCCCCGAGCACGATCGTGGCGAACATCACGTAGAACCCCGCCCCACCGAGGAAGAAGACGCCGAGCGAGCCGGAGAGTCCGCCGAGAAGGGCACCCCACCCGCCGAGGGTCGTAGCGAGTCGATAGGCGGGCGCCCCCGCCTCCGTCTCAGCCCGCTCGAGCGCGAGGTCCTCGACGGTCACTCGGACCTCGGGGAGCGGCTCCGGATCCGACGGCGACGATGGGGCCTCGTCGGTGATCGGGAGTCCGAGCCGGTCCGCGAGCGCCTGGCGCTGGCCCTCGAGCCCGCGGAGCGCGCGGTCGACCAGCTCGGCGTGCTCGCGGGAGAGGGCGGTGAGGAGGTGGCTAGCGGCGCTGGTCGCGTGGCCACGGACGACGAACTGCACGGCGAGGAGGTAGGCGAGTTGCATGGGCAGGAGGCAACTGGCAGCCCTTCGCGCGGGGAGCGTCTGTCGGCGCAGGAAGGGGTCGTCGATGGTCCGCGTCCGGTAACTGCCCTCGAGCAGGAGGACCCCGAACCCCAGCGTGAGGGCGGTGACCTCAGCGATCATCGTCTTGACACGGGGAGGGACGCGGGCGCGCTTCCCGAGCTGTCGCAGGTGGGCCGAGGCGACCAGGACGGCGAGCGTGGCGAGGAGTCCCCTCGGGTCGTCGAGTTCATCGTGTCGCACGCCGTAGCCGTACGTGCCGTGCTCGATGCCGGTGAACCACGCCACGGCCCCCTCCGGGTGATGCTCCTCCCCACGGTCGTCCACCATGACGGTGGGCTCCCCGCTCTCGATCGAGAGCCGGATGTCCGCCGGCGGTAGCTTCGCGTAGGCCGACAGTCGCCGTATCAGCGTTGCGACGCCCGCGCCTCGCGGCGCGAGCGGATCAGGGAACGATTCGGCATCGGGGAGCAGGATCTTCGCGCCGAGGAACGCCTCGGGCCCCGTTTGCTCCAGCACGCGGGTGAGGACGTCCAGGAGCACCTCCTGGTCGGCGAGGGGGAGTTGCCCGATGTGCGCGGCCATCATGCGCCGCTCGGCGTCCGGGTCCGATGCATGGATTGGCAGGCTACCACGGCGCGCGGCGGCGCTGGAGGCGTGAAGGGTGTCTCGCACGCCGCGGCCCTCGGGGGCGGGGCCCGACGGGCCCCGCCTGCTCGCGGCGCCGGCTCGGGCGCGGCTACTCCACGATCTCGAGCGAGGTCAGCAGCAGCTCGCCGCCGCTCAGCTCGCCGCGGTCGCGATTGGCAGTGGGATCTGGAGTTGCCTCCGATGGGGCCCGACCCTGCCTTGGCCAACCGCTGCGTTACGGGCAGCCTGGGTGCCGTCGGAGCTCGGGTCTGTTCACCGGAACGTGTCCGTCGTCCGGGCTCCGCCTGTCACCTGGATCTGCTGCCCCAACGGGCAGCTCCCGCTCGCGAGCAACCAGAGGATCCGGCGGTAGACCGCGCGCAGCTCGCGGCAATAGGGCGACGGTTCGGTGCCGTCTCCGCCCAGCGCCACGACCTCGCCGCGGCAGTCGCCCGCGCACCAGTATCGGAAAGGGCAGTCGTGGCAACGCTGGTACCGGGCCACGTCGAAGCGCTCGCGAGCCGCGCGGAAGACGCGACTCTCTCGCACCAGCGTCGCCAGATCGTCAGTCCCCAGGTTCCCCGCCCTGCCCGCGGGGGTCACGTGGTTGGGACACAGGTACACGCTCCCGTCGGCGTCGACGAACACGACCTGGCGACCCAATCCGCAATTGACCCGCGCCGAGGAGAAGCGAAACACCGTGGCGATGATCGAGAAGTAGTCACGCACCAGGAGTCGCGCGAGCTCCGGGCGCCGCTCCAGCACCTCGAGCAGTTGCTCGAGCGCCTGCGTCTGATCGGGTCGATTCGCCTGCTGCCCCACCCCGCCACCGATCGTGCGCAGGGGAATGAAGCGCGCCTCGTCCACCCCGAGCTCCGCCGCCAGGTCCAGGTAGGCCTCGAAGTCCCGGATGGAATCGCGGGCATAGACCATGCTCACGAGGGTGTAGATGCCGGCCGCCCGCAGTCGACGGATGCCCGTCACGGCCTTCGCGAAGACGCCGCGCCCCCGCGCGGCGTCGTGGAGCTCGGCGGTGGAGCCGTCGAGCGACACCTGCACGTGCACGCGTCGCTGTCGAAGACGACTCACCGTGGATTCGCTGAGCAACGTGCCGTTGGTGGACAGCAGGATCGGGGTGGTGAAGATGCCCTCTGCCCGCTCGAGCGCCATCGAGAGCCGCTCGACGTCGAGCAGGGGCTCGCCGCCGAGCACGATGAGGGAGGCGTCCTCCCGGAGGATGCTCCGGCCGCGCTCGATCCCATCCATGAGCCGCTGGACGTCGAGCTCGGCGTCTTGGCGGCGCTCGTTGTAGCAGAACGGGCAAGTCAGGTTGCAGCGGTTGGTGAGGTTCACCGTGACGTTCGCGATGCGGACGGGCTCGGGCACGGGAGGGGCGAGGCGGGGCGAGCGAGTCAGGATCCTGCGATCGCAGAGGTCCTGCAGGATCGGCAGCGCCTCGCGGCAGACCTCGGGGACCGATCGCCCGTGTCGATGGGCGTGGTGCTCCAGCAGGTCGCGAACGGTGCGCCGCCCATCAAACCCCGCAAGCAGCCCGCGCAGCTCCTCGTCCACCACCATCCAGGCCGGCAGCTGGCCCCAGACGAGCAGGTGCCGCGTGGCGTCCGCCCGGTCCTTGCGCTGCTCCTCCAGGGTCGGCGGCTGGAAGTAGAGGCGCTCGTCTTCGAGTCTGGGCATCGCTAGCTCGCTGCTCGACCCGATCGAAGAACCCGAAGACCGATTAGCCCGAGGACGAGTGCTGTCACGATCCCGGTGAGCAGGAAGCGCTCGGTCGTTGGCGGCATGCGAACCACCAGCGTCAGGGCGTTCCAGGTGCCGTGAAGCAAGATCGCCCAGAAGAGCGTCTGCGTCAGGAGCGTCAGCGCGCAGAGCACCAGCGAGGCCACGAGCATGGTCCATAGCTGGCCCTGGTCGTGGTGCAACAGACCGAACGAGAGACTCACCAGGAGCGTCGCGCCCGTCGCGCCGAGAAGATGGCGCAGGCTCTGCAGCAGTCCGCCCCGGAAGAAGATCTCCTCGGCGAGCGGAACCAGGAGGATGAGGGCGCCCAGCTCCACCGCCGATGGCGGAACCCCGAGGGTCTGCTTGGCAGGCCACCAGCACCCCGCGGCGATGAAGGACGCCGTCAACAGACCCACCAGGACGACGCCCGCCCAGCGCCCTCGCGGCGGCCCGTCCGCCGCGGACGAGAAGGAACCCCACCAACGCGGTGCCCCGTGCGCGGAGGGGTTGGCCCGGAGCTGAAACCAGAGACTTGTGGCGCCGATGAGCGCCAGGGAAGGCAGGACCCAGCGGGCCCAGCTCCCGAGCGGCCCGGACCATCGGGTGAGCGCCAGCGCGAGCGTCAGGCCTGCCGCCAGGACCGTGAGCTCCGGCAGGGCCTTCGGTCGAGCCCTTCGCCGGTCGCGCGGGACATCCGCCATGCCGCTGGGAGGATAGCGGCGCCCGCCCGCCTGTGGCACAGGATGAGCCAGGGTTCTCGATCGACGCGCGCTCGGCCTCCTCTCCCAATTGTCCGTTATCATTCCGCGATGTGGAGGGCGGGCGCCGACTCGTCCTGGCACGCCGTTTGCTTTACTGGGTAGGCCAGGGGTCGGCTGGCACATCGGAACGTTTGGAGGGCTGATCATGCAGGTCGTTGCAGCGAGCGTGCTCGATACGGTGGGGAGGTTCCTGCACTCGGGCTACGTCTCGGCGTATCCCCCCACGCAGGTCAGTCGCGACATCCTGACTCCCGAAGCCTACCCGGTAGGAGCGGTGCCCGAGCTTCAGCTCGACGTCGCCGAGGCGCTGCGGCTCCAGGGGGAGCAGCTGGCAGCCGTCGTCTCCAGCGGCGACACGACCATGGCGCTGGCGGCGGTGGCTGGTGGCACCCCATGGGGGACGCTGCTGGCGGGCGCGCTCTGCGCCTCGGGGCTGGTCGTCGGCCATCGCCTCCTGTCCCGCCAAGATCCGTTGGCGACGCGCTGGCGAGCGCGGCCGTGGCACTGGGCGCTGGCGTCGAGTGTCGCGACCACCCTCGCCCTGGTCGTGGCCTGCGGGGACTACGGCGACGGGGGAGGCCAGGGATCGGCCCCGCCGGCCGAAGCTTCACCGGCGGAGGTCGCTCCGGCGACGGACGCCACGCCGGCGGAGGGCTCCGTCGTCACCCCGGTCGACGCCGAGCCCGCCCCGGTCGAGCCGGAACCCGTCCCGGTGGTGCCGGACCCGCCCTGGGTCGGGGTCGAGCTCCGGTCCTACCAGAACCCCGAGGCAGCGACGCAGGTGATCCTGCACGGCCTCATCGGCAACGCGATCCGGCATCGCTACGCGGTCGGCACCTTGGCCGACCTCGCTCGTGACATCGCGCTGCCGGCCAGCACCCTCACCGAAGGGGAGGCCTACGCGCTGAAGACCTACGCTTTCGACGGCTGGGGCCGGGAGTTAGCGCTGGTGCAGGAGAACAACACCTTCACCGTCACCAGCAGCGGCGAGGACGGAGTCCTGGCCACCGAGGACGATCTGGTCCTCCACGTGCCAACGGCCTCACTGTCCTCTTCCAGCGGAGAAGCGATGGTGGCGCCGACGGCATGGTACGTGGTCGAGCCTCAACAAACCCCGTGCGTGCTGTTCTTCCACCCGCCGATCCCCGATACTCAACTCTTGTCAGGCTCGATGATCGAGTACGTGAACCACGTGCCCAACGAGGCGCTGGCGGCCGAGGTGACCGGAGGGGGCGGCTTCGGCCTCTTCACGATAGAGCAGCTGCCGGCGGCGGCCCCGGACCTCCAGGCCCGATATGACGCCATGGCGGCGGCCGTCGCCTACAAGCCGCTGCTGCTCGAGGTGTTCGGCGCCCAGACCTGACGGCAGGGGTGACGGCGGCGCGTCGCCGCGGCTCAGCGCGAAACCAGGAGCTCGGCGAGCTGGGCTTCGACCAGCGGCCCGCGCTCGGCGAGGAAGGTCCGGAGGCCCTCGACGAATTCCTCGCTGCGGGCGTCGCCGTAGGGGCGGCGCGTGTCCTCCGCGCGGGCGTCGGCGGTGAGCTCGAGCGCGGCTTCGAGCTCGTCGAGGAGTGGGAGGCCGTTCCACACCTCGAGCGCGGTCTGCAGGCGGGCGAGGTAGCCGGCCCAGCAGGCGTCGTCCTGGCGGCAGCGCCGGAACAGGACGCCGTTATCGCGACCGGAGTTCGAGTGGTCGACGGCGTACTCGAGCTGCGCCAGCGGCTCGCCGCGCTCGCCGTCGGCGGTCCCGAAGGTCTGATCGATCCCCCAGGGGATGAGCAGGAACCGGTCGCGCGCGAGCTCGTGGTAGAGTTCGTAGTTGTTGGCAGCGCCGAAGTAGCCATCCCAGTCCGCGACGACGGCCTGCGCGGCGCCCAGCGTCAGTACCTCGTCCCAGTCGAGCAGAGCGCCGACCTCCGCATAGAACGACTCCGCCGGCGCGCTGGCGGCGGCGATCAGCGCCTCCAGATCGGAGGTGTCCGGTGCGTCGCGGTTGGTTTCGAGCTCGAAGGACCCCAGCCACTCGGGCAGGAAGTCGACGAAGTAGACGTCGTTGGAGGTGTCGTACAGGTTGCCTGGCGCCGGATCGAAGCGCCGCTCCGCGAATTCGTCGTCGACCGTCTCCAGGTTGGCGTAAAGCCCGTAGGGCTCGCCGTCCACCACCACGCGCGCGTAGTTGCAGAGGGGAGCGGGGACGCCGACCGCGCGGTAGTAGCGGTATCCGAGCACCTCGTGGGTCATGCTCGGGTCCTGGACCATGTTGTTCAGCGTGATCCGCCGGGTGCCGAAGAGGCGGGGGCCGTCGAGGTACTCGTCGAGCTTGATCTTGAACGACGGCTTCTCGGTCAAGGGCTGCATTGTCGCGCGGCCCTTGAGGCGGATCCCCACCCGGGGGAAGGTGAGCGCCGGTCCCGTTGGCGGACGGTAGGTGACCGTGCCCTCGCAGTACTCGGTGGGCTCGGCCTGTAGCGCCTCCCGGCAGGCCTCGGGGATGGTCAGCTCGAAGGTGGCGAGCGTCGCCGGGTCGTAGAGCACCTCGGCGCCGGGCGGCGGCGGCTCGACCGAGCCCGCGCCGCCCGCGTCCGCGCCGCCCGCGCCGCCCGCGTCCACGCCGCCCGTGCCCGCGCCGCCCGTTCCCGCGCCGCCTGCACCCACGCCGGCGAGCCCTGGCGCCCCGGCGTCACCGGACGCCCCGGCACCTCCGGCCACCGTTGGCGTCGAGCCCGCTGTCGCTGGGGTCTCGCCACTGTCACCGGCGGCATTCGCACCGCTCGTGCCCCCCGAGGTGCTGGCGCCGCCGGTGCCGGATGGTGCTCCCGCGCTCCCGCCGGTGGGCCGCGGGAGGGGCTGGTTCGAGCCGCACCCGATCAGGGGAGCAACGGCCAAGGCAAGAAACGAGGGAAGCCAGCGCCAGTGGAGGCGGCCGAGCGCGCAACGCGGTGAAGCCATGTGCAAGCAGGGGGCGGGGTGAAAACCTCGCGATGGCACGACCATAGCCCGGAGACGCGCGGCGGTCGAACGACCGAGCCGTGCCCTGGCCCCGCGCCCGCGAAATCCGCTCGAGGGTAGCCTGAAGGCACTCGGTCGAGCGGGGGACCGGAATGTCCCTCCGGCCTGGCCCGAAGGTCGGTGTAGAATGATTTCGACGCTCTCGGCTCGCGAGGCGGAATGACCATCGACTTCCTCATTCACGCCATCGTTCGGCAGACGACGATCCTCATCGCGCAGCTCGCCACGTCGCGAGGGCTCCGGGCCCCGCTGGCGCAGATCGCGGATCAGGTGTTCCTCGACCTGGTCCGGGAGCTCGAGCGCCAGCGGGTCAGCCGCAAAGTGAGCGCAGACATGTTCGGGCTGGGGCTTCGCACCTATCGGCGGAAGATCCAGCGGCTGAGCGAGAGCGTGACCGAGCGGGGGCGGTCGCTTTGGGAGGTCGTGCTCGAGTATCTGCGGAGCCGGAGCACGGCGACTCGCGCCGAGATCCTGACGCGATTTTACGTCGACGACGAGACGCAAGTGAAGGCCGTGCTCCACGATCTGTGCGAGAGCCAGCTCGTCATCGTCTCGGGCACGGGGCCCGGCGCGATCTACCGCGCGGCGGGCGGCGAGGAGCTCCTCGCGCTGCAGCAAGGGCGAGGCACGGAGGGACTGGCCGAGCTCGTCCAGTCGCTCATCTTCCGCGAGCCGCCGCTCACCGTGGACGAGATCGCGGGCAAGGCCAGCCTCGACGCCGCCGCGCTCGCCCCGATCCTCGCCGAGCTCGAGCGAGAGGGGCGCCTGGAGCGCACGGAGCGCGACGGGGTCCCGCTCTACCAGGTCACCCGCCTCCTGGTGCCGCTCGGCGCGACCGCCGGCTGGGAGGCGGCAGTGTTCGACCATTTCCGGGCGATGGTCACCACCGTGATCTGCCGGCTGCGCGAGGAGGCGGCTGCACCCGAGCTCGCCGACCGGGTCGGCGGGAGCACCTATACCGTCACCGTTTGGCCCGGGCATCCGCTCGCCGAGGAGGTCTATGCTACGCTCGGACGGCTCCGCGCCGAGCTCGGTGAGCTCCGCGCACGAGTCGCCGAGGCCAATCGAGGGCACGAGGTCCCCGAGGGCCACACGCGGGTCGTCATGTACCTGGGACAATGCCTCATCGACGAGGGAAATGAGCCGACCGTCCCCCACGAGTAGCGCCCGCGGCCGGCGACGCCTCCTCCACGTCCTGTGCGCGTTGCTCCCGGCGCTCGGCTGTCGTGTCGTCCAGGAGCCCCCGGTGGACGGTGAGACGCACTTCTTGCGCGCCTGTCGCCCCGATTGCAGCGAGTGCGGCGCGGGGCTCGTCTGCCTCGGCGGCCTCTGTACGCTGCCGTGCACCGAGGGCGGTGACGACTGCCGACGACTGGCGCCATCGGCGGAGTGCGTGGACGTAGCCGTAGGGTCTTCGGCCCTCGTTTGCTCGGAGGGCTCCGTCACGGCCGTCTGTGATCTTCCTTGCACCGCCGACGGCGACTGCGCCGCCCTCTCGGACTCGCTCCGTTGCGTCGGGGGCTTCTGCGGGTACGGCGTCGACGTCGGTTCGGGCGGCTCGGGCGGCTCGGGCGGCTCGGGCGGCTCGGGCGGCTCGGGCGGCTCGGGTGGTGCGAACGGCGCGGCGGGCGCAGGGGGCGCAGGGGGCGCGGCGGGCGCAGGGGGCGCGGCGGGCGCAGGGGGCGCGGCGGGCGCAGGGGGCGCGGCGGGCGCGGCGGGCGCAGGCGGCGCGGCGGGCGCGGCGGGCGCAGGCGGCGCGGCGGGCGCGGCGGGCGCGGCGGGCGCGGCGGGTGCCGGAGGTTGTCCGGACAGCGGGGTCGTCGGCGCGGACGTGATGGTGATCGGAGACGTCTTCCTCTGGCAGGATCGCATGATCCCGACGTCCCTCGAGGGGCTGGCTCGGGACGCCGGAGCCCTCGCGCTCGGCGATCAGTATCGGAACTACACGGACGGCACTAGCAACTCCCTCGCGCTTGGCGGGCGCCTCATCGCGCAGCAGTACGCCACGGGCTTCGCCGAAGGCCCCGCCCGGGTGGTCGTCATGGACGGAGGCGGCACCGACATCCTGGTGGGGCTCTGCCCGGAACCGCCGACCCTGGACTGCCCAATCTTGGCCGACGCCGTGACTGCGGCGGACGAGCTCCTGGCGCAGCTGGGCACGGACGGGGTGGAGCACGTGGTTTGGGTCGGCTACCCGGGCCCCGCGGACGCCGTGCTGCGCGCGAAGATGGACCTGCTCCTTCCGCAGTTGCAGCAGGTGTGCGAGCTGAGCGTCGTGCCCTGTCACTGGGTCGATCTCCAGACCAGGTTCGCCGATCGCTACGCCGAGTTCATGCAGTCCGACGCCATCCCCACCGCTGCCGGCGCCGAGGCCGCGGCCGCGGAGATCTGGTCGGTGATGCAGCAGCGTTGCGTCGCGCAGTGAGCACGCTCGAGGCAGGCCTGGGCGGCGGCCGCGCGCCCAGGCTCCCAGGCCCGCGAGCGCCACCGGGGGGACAATACTGTCCCTCTTCGTCGGCGCCCCGGCGCGCGTAAGTTCCCGCGCATGAGTAGCGTCAAAGTCTTTCATCTCGCTCTAGCCCTGCCTCTTCTGCTGTCCTGCTCGGACGAGTCCCCTTCGTCCGAGTCCTCGATCGGCGGCACTGGCGGCGCGACGCCCGGCAGCGGGGGGCTCGCTACTGGCGGGGTCGTCGCCAGTGGTGGTCAGGTCACGACCGGCGGCCAGGGCGTGAGCGGTGGCTCCCCGGCGACCGGTGGTGTGCAGGCGACCGGCGGGCAGTCCACGGGCGGGACAGCTCCCTCGGGCGGCCAAGCCACGGGTGGCCAGTCCACGGGCGGGGTGCGACCGACCGGTGGCGCGCCGCCCACGGGCGGAAACCCGCCGACGGGGGGCCAGGCGAGCGGTGGCGGCGGCACCGGTGGCGCCACGGGTGGCGTGAGCACGGGCGGCTTCTCCTTCACCGGCGGCGTCGGGGGCGACACGGGCGGCGCCAACACCGGCGGCTTCTCCTTCACCGGTGGCATTGGCGGCGACACGGGTGGCGCGAGCACGGGCGGTGACGCGACCGGTGGCGTCGGTGACACCGGCGGCGCGAACCCCGGCGGCGCGAGCACGGGCGGCGACGCGACCGGTGGCGTCGGCGAGACGGGCGGCGGTGGGTCGGTCACGTGTCCCTCCGCTGTGCTGAGCCCCGGCGACACCAACGAAACGGTGCAGGTGGGAGGGGAGAGCCGGGAGTTCATCCTCCATGTGCCCGCCGCCTACGACGGCAGCCAGCCGGTGCCCCTCGTGGTGGACTTCCACCCGATCGGCGGTAGCGCCAGCGGCGAGAGAGGTAGCTCACCGTATCCCGCGCAGACCGACCCGGAGGGCGTCATCATGGCCTTCCCGAACGGCAAGTCTGGACCGATGGGCAACGCCTGGAACGTCGGGCCCTGCTGCGTGGCCAACACCGACGACGTTGCCTTCGCCCGGGCGCTGGTCGAGCGGGTGCAGGAGGTCGCCTGCATCGATCCGAAGCGCGTCTACGCCGTCGGCTTCTCGATGGGGGGCGGCATGTCCCATTACGTCGCGTGCCATGCCGCCGATCTGTTCGCGGCGGTGGCGCCGGCCGCCTTCGACCTGCTCGAGGAGAACGTCGGCAGCTGCAACCCGCCCCGTCCGATCTCCGTCATCGCCTTCCGCGGCACCGGGGATTCGGTCGTGCCCTACGACGGCGGGTACTCCCCGGTCGTGTCGGGCATGCCGATCACGTTCCTCGGCGCGCAGGGGACCTTCGAGCAGTGGGCCGAGATCAACGGGTGCACGGGCTCGGCCTCCGCCGAGGATGCCCAGGGGTGCAAGTCGTACTCGACCTGCGAGGCGGGCGTCGAGGTGACCCTCTGCACCAAGCAGGGCGGGGGCCACGAGGCCGGCAACGCCAGCGTCGGCTGGCCGGCGCTGAAGCGGCACACGATGCCCTGATCTGGCGACCGGCCGCGCCCGACGTGGCGCGGCCGCTCAGGACTGCGAGAAGGAGTCCCACACCTCGGTCACCGCCCGCAGCAGGCGGGCGGGCAGGCCTCGGCCATGACGCAGCGCGGCTCGGTCTGGATCGCGCCGGGTGGATCTCGTAGCCTGGTGTCCGGTTCAGGGCGGTTGAACGTCTTGGCCACGGCGCTGCCATGGACGACCCGCACCTCGCCGAGCTCCGGATCCCCCTGCGGCCGCAGCGCTGGTTGTTCGTCCTCAACCTGGTCGTGCAGCCTGCGGTGTGCGCGCTCTTCGTCCTGGTGGCCAGGCACGCTGACGGGTGGGGGGCCGCGTTCGGTGGCGTGATGGCGCTCGTCACCCTGGTCCTGTTCGGGTTCTCGGTGCTCGTCCTGATCCGGACCTGGGGCAAGACCTTCGAGCTCGTCGTTGGCGACACCGTCGAGGTCCCGAGCCTCCTGACCGGGCGTGTCCGCCAGGTGCCGCTCGCGGCCATTCTTGGCGGACGCATCGAGGAAACCCGCGCGCGAGGGGTCACGTTCTACGCGCTGCGGCTCGAGCTCGCCGAGGGCGAGTCCCCGCGGTCGATCGTGGTCAGCAGCCAGCTCGTCGGGCCCGCGGCCTACGACCGGTTCTGCGCCGCGCTCGCGGCGCGGGGCGTCCCCCTCGGGTAGCCCGGCGACCCCGTCTCGTCGCCGAGCGTGCTCGGTTTCGGGAGCGAGCTCGCGAAGCCGTTGCACCTCGTTCCCTCCGACACGGTTCCCGCCGGGATCCTCCCGGGAGTCCGCGCCGCACTCACGGCCCCACGGGGATCCGACCGCGATCCTCGAGGTAGGTGGGGAAGCGGCGCTGGAGCTCCAGGAAGAGGTCGTACGCCTCCTTGGTGCGGCCTTGCCGGGCGAGCACGCGCATCAGGTTCGCCAGCTGCTTCGGATCGTTGGGCCACCCGGCGCGCCCGGCTCGCAGCACCCGCTCAGCCTCCACGAGTCGACCCGCCGCGACGTGGGCGCGGGCGAGGTGGGTGGTCGCTCGTCGCGCCGTCTCGTCGGGTGGCGCGCAGCGGATGAGCGCGGCCTCGAGCGCGGTGGTGGCCCCCGGCAGGTCACCGTGCTCGAGCCGGTGGAGCCCGATCTGCGTGGGGGGGACGCAGGAGCCCGGGGCCTTCGCCATCGCGTCCTCGAAGAGCGCGATGGTGTCGGCGAAGAGTGCGGCTCGCTCCGCCGCGTGGCTCGCTGGGGCCCCCAGGGCCAGGGTCGCAGCGAGCACGGCTCCGCGACGCCAGCCCGTTCGCAGGCGCGTCACCGCGGTGCTCACCCCCGCGCCCACCCCGATCCCGAGCGCCATGACCGACAGGAACGCGTAGCGGTCGGCCATCGCGTTCTGTAGGGGGAAGGCGATCTGGCTCACCGGGGCGAGCGGGGCGGCGAACCAGAGGAACGTGACCAGCAGGAGAGGCCGGTCCCGGCGCCACCAGAGCGCTGCCCCCGCGACGGCCCACAGCCCGAGCAGCGCCCACCCGGCCGCAGACGCCGCGGTGAGGCGGGTGAGCGCCGCCACCTCGTGCACGACGCTGAGCGTCGCCGGGCACAGGAGCACGCCCAGGTAGCGGAGCCACACGGGTCCCATGCTCAGGGCGGCGGTGAGCCGAGACCCGCCGAGCGGCGCGCCGACCATTTGCATCGTCCCCCCGACCGTCAGGTGCGGCCACAGGCACAAAGCGGCTGCCACGACGGACGCGGACAGGACGCGCAGATCGGGGCGGCGGCGCGCGAGCAGGTCGAGCGTGGGCAGGAGCGCGGGCGTCACCACGCTCATCGACTTGGAGAAGCAGGCGGCCACGATCGCCATCGGGGCGAGCCAGCGCAGAACGCGGCGTTCGGCGCCGTAGGCGCGGAGCGCGAGCGCGACGAAGAGCAGGGCCAGGACGTCCTTGCGGCTCGCGATCCAGGCCACCGACTCGGCGTGGACGGGGTGGAGCGCGAAGAGGGCCGTCGCGAGCTCGGCAGCGACCGGATCCGGCCAGGCGCGGCGCAGCGCGGCGCGGAAGGCGGCGATGGCCCCGAGGTAGAGGGCGAGCTGGGAGAGTCGGAGCGGCCCGGCGCCGAGCCCCCAGAGCTGGGCCTCGAGCCAGAGGTTGGTGTCGCGCACGGGGAGGTACTCGGCGCCGAGCACGAGCCGCGTGGGCCCGGAGAGATCGAGCCAGATCCGGCCGAGCGCGCCGAGCGATGGGTCGCGCAGGATCGTGTTGCGCGTGATGAGCCAATCGTCGTCGTACCCGAGGAGCGGCCCACCGAGCGACGGGAGGTAGACGAGGACGGTGGTGAGCAGGATCAGCGCGAGGGGCCAGTGCGTGATCGCGACGCGGCGCCAGGGGGATGCCCCCCGACGGTTCATGGAACGCACCAGGACAGGCAGCTCGAAGCCCCTGACTGGATCCGATCCTGGCTGACGCAGCGCTCGCCCGTCGCGCAGCTCGCGACGACGGCGCCGAGCCCACAGCCGTCGCGGCAGACGCGCGTGCAGACGCCATCGAGGCAGTAGAAGGAATCGCCCGCTGCCAGTCGGCAGTCCGCGTCGGCGTCGCACGGCGCGACGCAGTGCGCCTCGAGGTGACCGCCCCGCGCGCAGACCCAATCGCCATCACAGGGGGATGCGTCGTCGCACGCGCTCCCGAGCGCCCCGTCGGTGGGGGTCGTCGGGTCGTCCGCGGGCTCGAGCGTGCACGCCGCGAGGACGACCAAGAGGAGCGCCGCGGGGAGAAGCTGCGCCGAGGGTCCGAGCGGGCTCGTCGTCGCCATCGCGCGGCACGATCTTGCGGGCAGGGAGACGGAAGTCAACGGCTGCATGGCGCTGATTACCGGCGACGGCGCCTCGACCCGACCGCGCCCAGCGCCAGCGCGGTCAGCAGCCAGGATGAGCCGCTCCCCCGCTGAGCCGCGCGGCAGCCGCAGCCGCCGTCGTCGCCGTCGTCGCCGTCGTCGCCCGCGGCGACAGCCCAGGCGTTCGCGCCGCCGCTAGCCGTCGCGCCGGACGCGGCCGCGCCGCCCTCGGGACTCGCGCCGCTGTGCCCTTCCGCCCCGCCGCTGCCGGTCGCTCCGCCGTCGCCGCCGGTGCTGCCGCCCTCGGGCGTGAGCACGACGTGGTAGGCGGAGAGCGCAGGGAGCTCGATGGTGAAGGCGTTGTCGCTCACGGACACCGCGCCCCGGTCGGTGAGGGTGGTGCTCTCACCGTCGAAGCCCCAGGCCTCGCCGGCGAGGTACGCGGTCGCACCCGCGATGGTCACCGCGGCCGTCTGGGCGGCGGACAGGCTCCGGTTGATCAGCACCAGGTGGAGGCGGGACCCGTCGACGGCGGCGTAGACGGGCACGTTCACCACGTCCGAGGACGTGGCCCGCACGCTTGTCGCGCCAAAGGCGGAGCCCGCGCCGTCGTAGTCGAGGTAGAGCCGGTACGCCGCGTCCGTGTAGCTCCCCGGATCCCCCCAGCGCGTCGCGAGGTACAGCCCCTCGCGCCCGAAGACGCCGAGGGCGTCCGCCTGCGCGATGCCGCCGCTCACGTGGTCCGCGGCCCCAAAGTCGTACTCGGTGATCGCGAACCGAGTCCCCGGGTAGTTCTCCTCGATCTGACCCATCACGCGGGGGATGAGCGCGATGGGGTCGTTCCACTCCGTGATCCAGCTCTTCTCGCCCACGGTGGGATCGTCTGCGGAGTACCCGTAGGACGGATCCCAGAGCGAGCGCGTCGATTGCACGCGGGCCTCCGCGTTCTCCGTGGTGCCCGACTGCACGCGGACGTCATTCCCGCGCGCCTCGCTGTAGTAGTGCAGGTCGAGTACGTCGAGGAGGCGCGTCCCCGCCGCCGTGGAGGCGGCCGCGAGCTCGGCGAGGAAGTACTCCGTGTACCAGGTGTGGTCGCCGCGCTCGCTCGCCCAGTCGGGGGCGTCCTGGAGGCTGACGAACCCCGCGTAGCCGTACGACACCAGCCCGAAGATCTCGGCGTCGGGATCGACCGTCTTGACGGCCGCTGCCAGCGCCGCGCTGCGCTCGATCAGCTCCCGCGCCCCGACGGGGTCGGGGTGGATGCGGGGGTGGGTCGAGGACCACAGGTCGGGCTCGTTGTCGAGTGCGTAGCCACGAACCCCGCCCGTCGCGGCCCCCCCGAACTGCTCCACGAGGAAGCTCACGAACTCGTCCAGGTAGACGCTGCCGTCGTCCGGGTCGGGGCTGGTCGTGAAGGGGGCACCCTTCGCCGCGATGACCTCACGCCAGCGCGCGGAGGGCGCCGTCTCTGCCTCGGTGACGGTGCCGTCCGCGTCCGCCGCGACGTATCCGGCCATGGGCAGCGTCACGAGCGGGTACGCGTCCGCGGCGAGCGCGCTCGTCACGAAGGACGCCGCAACGGCGCCGGGCTCAGCGCACCGGGTGTCGTCGAGGCCGGAGTTCGAGCACAGAAAGGTGTCACTGCTGTGCTCCCAGTCGCTGCCGGCGCTCGAGAGGCCGTTCTCCCAGTTGTAGCCGGTCAGGCGGTTGCCGCCGAGCCGGTGGGCCGTGAACCTCGCGCTCGCTCCGTCGACCTGGTTCGCGCCGTAGATGTAGGGGCTGATCGGTTTCCGGTCCGCTCCCGGGTCGATGACGACGTCGGCGGCGAGGGACCGCGCGGAGAGCGAGAGCGGGATCGAGGCGACCAGGATGGAGAGGCGAAGCTTCATGGTCGCGAAGCATAGCCGATGGCGTCCGGCGCGCCGGTGTGTCCACCGGCCGGTCCCCGGCGGAGGGCGGCCGCGTGAGGGACGGATGGGCCGGCCCCCGGGTCCGAGTCGGGCGTGAGGTGCGCTGGCGCGTCGCCTGTCGTAGAACGCCGCAGTCATGAAGCCCTGGGAAGTGCTGGCGAGTCGGACCCTGATCGAGCGGCGCTGGCTGACCGTCCGCGAGGAGCGCGTCCGCACCGCTACCGGGCACGTGATCGAGGAGTTTCACGTGATCAGCTCCCCGAGCTGGGCCTGCGTCTGCTGCGTCACGGCGGAGCGCGAGCTCGTGCTCATCGAGCAGTACCGACACGGGCGCGGCGCGATCACCCTCGAGCTGCCCGCTGGCGTGATCGAGCGCGAAGAGTCACCCCTGGCCGGAGCCCAGCGCGAGCTCCGCGAGGAGACGGGGTTCGAGGCCGCGCAGTGGGCATCGCTCGGCGAGCTCACCCCCGAGCCGGCCCGGGGCACCCACCGCGCGCACCTCTTCGTGGCGCTCGGCGCCACTCTGCGCCACGCCCAGTGCCTGGACGCCAGTGAGGACGTCCGTGTCCGCCGCTTCCCGCTCGAGGCCGTGGGCGACCTCATCGACGGCGGGCGTATCGAGCACGCGGTGCATGTGGCGGCGCTGCTCCTGGCCGCCCGGAGGGGACTGCTCGCCGGTTGAGCCGCCCCGCGCTGCTGCCTGGCGCACGGGCGGCTGTGCCGGGTGCCTTCTGGGGCTGGCCTATCGCGAGGGGCCCCCGCGCGGCGCGGATGCGCGTATAGTCTTCGCGTAGGCCCCATGAGCGATCCCCCAGGCAGCGGACGGCACGGTCCCCATGGCACCCGGTTCCTCGGCGACCTGGGGGCGGGCCGCGGTCCCGGCCCAGCCGGGGCGGGCGGCGCGCCCGACGGCGATGATGGCGAGGGACGGAGCGCGCAGCTCCCGGACGAGCTGCCACCAGCAAGCTGGGCGGAGCTGCCCGTGGTGCCGCAGCCGTCCCCGGGAGCGGCAGCTGGGGCACCCGGCGGCCCGGTAGGGTTCACCCCGCTCCCCCGCGACGGTCGGCGCTCGGAGCTCAGCGAGCGCCCGCTGCGTGAGTCCCTCCTGCTCGCCATGCGCCAGCAGCGCACGACCGCCTTCGAGATCGGCGACCTCGCGCACCGGCTCTCCGTGCTCGCGCCGGGGTTTGGCGAGGCTTCGCTCGTGGTGCGACAGCTCGCGGTGTCCTTCGCCATCGCCCTTGGCGTGGTGCTACTCGCCACCATGGCGATCGCGGCCGGGACGCTCCGGCTAGTGCTCGGCGTGCTTGCGGGGACTGTCGCCACGACGCTCGCCGTACTGGCCGCGCTGCGGATCGTGTCGCGTTTCGGGAGCCGGCGCGGGGCCCGCGTGCTGCCCGGCTCGGCGCTGATCTGGGTGGGCGGGGTCGTGTTCGTGGTGGCGGCGTCGGCAGTGGCCTTCACCTGGGGCGTCTCCGAGGTGACCCGGCCCCTCGCGGTGGCGCGGGTGCGCCCGGCGCCGGTCCCGTCGGCGGCGGCTAGCGTGTCGGCGAGCCCCGCCGGGCCGCGGGCGGACGAGGCGGTGCGGCGGGGCGTGCACGCCAACATCGGGCGCGGAGTGCTCTACGCGCCGCCGGGCTTCAGCGCGCCGGATGGGCACTTCGACGTGATCGTGCACTATCACGGCAACACCGAGCTCGTGGAAGAGAGTGTCGCGGCCTCGGGCGTCAACGCGCTGGTCGTCGTCATCAACCTCGGGGATGGATCGGACCGCTACTCGAAGCCGCTGCAGAACCCGGTCGTCTTCGACCAGCTCCTCGGGTCGATCGAGGCGACGGCCGAGTCGGGCCTGGGGCTCCGAACGCCGCGGATTCGCCGGGTCGCGCTCTCGGCCTGGAGCGCCGGGTACGGCGCGCTCTACCACATCCTCTCCAGCCGCAGCCGGCTGGAACTCGTCGACGCGGTGCTGCTCATGGACAGCATGCACGCGAGCCTCCTCCCCGGCAGCGACACCGAGGTGCACCCGATCAGCATCAAGCCCTTCGTCGCGTTCGCGCGCCGCGCCGTCGCGGGCGAAAAACTCATGGTACTCACGCACTCCGCCATCGAGACGGAGGGCTACGCCAGCACCACCCGCACCACCGACGCTGTCCTCGCCAGCCTGGGCCTCGAGCGGCGGCCGCCCGTCACGGCCGCCGTGGCGGGCGCGCCGGCGTCGTCGTCCATCTCCGCCCCCGTCACGCTGCCGGTCGCCGTCCGTGCCTTCCCTACCGGCGAGCGGCGGGGGCTCGTCGTCAGCAGCGAGGTGCACCAGGGGAACCTGCACGTGCTCGCCTGCCGGGGTAACGGCAAGGGCGATCACATCGCGCACCTCGCGCAAATGTCGGTGAGCGTGCTGCCGCCGCTCATTGCTCGGTGGCGGTGAGGGACGTTGGGTTCAATCGGCGGCGAAGCGGAGGGACCCGTCGACGAGCCCACCGACCACCACGCCGCGGTGCTGCTCTGGGTCGTCGATCGAGAAAAGGGGGACGACGTAGGGCGTGAAGCCGAGCTGCCCGTTGAAGGCTCTGCCTTCGCGCACGAAGTCCGCACCCACGTACCCCCCGAGGAGGGGGCCCAGCGCCCAGAAGGAAGGCCGGCGGCCGGCGCCGTCGTTCTCGGACCGGTAGTCGGGACCGTGGTGCAGTGAAATGCCGGCGGTTGGCCCCAGGATGAGGTCCGTCCTCCCCGAGCCCTGCAGGCGGAAGCGAAGGGAGGCGGACGGCTCGAACTGCACCATGTCGAAGGCGGCGGCGAACAGCAGCGGGCGCATCACCGGCAGATCGAGGTCCAGCGCGACATCGTCGCCGAGGCCGAGCTCCGTGAAGAAGGAGAGGTCTGCGGCCGGGCCTCCCTTGACGCCTGCCGGGGTCGCCACGCACATCCGCACGGCGTCGTAGCGACCGCCCGCGCGCAGCCGGAGGCCGAGGATCACCTGCCCGCGCTCCGCGGGCTCGGACTGGGCCGCCGCCGGCGCCGTGATCGCGCCCGCCCCCAGCATCGCCAGCAGCGCCGCTCCCCGGAAGCGTCCCCCCGTTGCCGCGCCGCCTCGCCTCACTCCCCAAGGGTGCGTCACCCCACTTGTCTCGCGTCGCGGGCGCCGAGCGTCAAGGGGCAGGGTCGCGCGGCCCGGCTTAACCGCCGCTGTGTTCCGTGCTACGCGCGGCTCTCGGAGGGGTTCGCTGACTCCCCGCCCTAGCCATGACCCACGCTATCGACTCCGTGCTGGCCCCGATCCTTGGCCGCCGCAGCATTCGCGCCTACGAGGACCGACCCGTTTCGGACGACCTCGTCCGCGCGCTGCTCGAGGCCGCCATGGCGGCGCCCTCGGCGGTCGCCCGCGACCCCTGGCACTTCGTGGTCCTGCGGTCCAGGGCCGTGATGGCCCAAGTGGCGGAGGCGCTTCCGAACGGCAAGATGCTCGCCCGGGCCGGGGTCGGCTTCGCCGTCATCGGTGATCTGGAGGCCGCCCACGACGGGCAGCTGAGCTACCTCTTGCAGGACTGCTCGGCGGCGGTGGAGAACCTCCTGCTCGCGGCGCACGCGCTCGGGCTCGGGGCGGTGTGGCTCGGCGTGCACCCTCGGCCCGATCGCATCGAGCACGTCCGTCGCGTGCTCTCCGTGCCGGAGGCGTTGCTCCCGATCGCGTGCGTTGCCGTCGGTCACCCCAGGGAGGAGAAGCCCGGGCGGACCCGGTACGACGAGTCCAAGGTCCACCACGACAAGTGGTGACCCCGCGGCCGGGTGGGCGCGCCGCCTCACGCGGGCTGGTGGGTCAGGTACCAGGCGTAGAGCTCACCCACCCCCTCGGGGAGCGGCGTGCGCGCCCGCCACCCGAGGGCCCGGAGCCGGCTCACGTCGAGCAGCTTTCGGGGGGGGCCGTCGGGCATCGAGGCGTCGAACACGAGCCGCCCCTCGAACCCCACGACGTCGCGGACGAGCTCCGCGAGCTCTCGGATGGTGACGTCCTCGCCGACGCCGACGTTGATGCACATGGCCTCGGCCTCGCGATCACGACCAGCGTCGAAGTGCTCCATCAAGAACACCAGGGCATCCGCGAGGTCGTTCACGTGCAAGAACTCTCGACGCACCTCGCCCGACCCCCACACCGTTGCGGTGGCCGCCCCGCGGAGCTTGGCCTCGTGGAACTTGCGCATCAGTGCTGGCAGGACGTGGCTCCCGTCGAGGTCGAAGTTGTCGTTGGGGCCGTAGAGGTTGGTCGGCATGGCGGCGATGTAGTTGGTGCCGTGCTGCCGGTTGTAGCTCTTGCACGTCACGATACCGGCGATCTTGGCCAGCGCGTAGGCGTCGTTGGTCGGCTCGAGCTTGCCGGTGAGCAGGTGCTCCTCTCGCATCGGCTGGGGGGCGTGCTTCGGGTAGATGCAGGAGCTGCCGAGGAACAGGAGCTTGCGCACCTGGTGGTGGAAGGCCGCGTCGATGACGTTGGTCTGGATCTGGAGGTTGACGCGGATGAAGTCGGCGGGGTGGCTGTCGTTGGCCTTGATGCCGCCCACCTTCGCCGCCGCCAGGAAAACATACTCGGGGCGGGTGCGCGCGAAGAACTCCGAGGTCGCGCGCGGGTCGGTCAGATCGAAGTCGTCACGGCCGCTGACCACCACGTTGGTGAACCCGCCCGAGCGCAGCCGCCGCTCTATGGCCGAGCCGACCAGGCCGCGGTGGCCGGCGACATAGATGCGGGCGTCCTGCTGGATGGAGGCTGGCACCGGGGAACGATGCCACCGCGGGGCCGCCGCGAGAACCCTGGGCGGCCGCTCAGCGGTGGCGCTCGCGGATCCGCCGCTCGACGTCCCCCAGGAAACCCCAGAACGGGCCGGTGGACTCCATCTCGATGGACACCGGCGCCACCGCAAACCGGAGCGACGCCGCCGGGTCGGGCTCGAGCCGGTGCGAGAGGTGGGCGGCGAAGGGGGTGTCGCCGGCGATTGATGCCCCGCAAGAGCGGCGGGGCGAGTTCCTCGTCCGAGATCCCCGCCAGGTGCACGCACCGAGAGCGGAGCGGCGGCACGTCGTCGATCGAGGTCAGCCCTGCCGAGCGGACCCGCGTGAGCTTGCGCTCGTGAATGTCCTCGAGCTCGTGAAGGATCCGAGAGCAGTTCGTGACCTCACTCGGGACGAGCGGCTCCCCCCCGAGGGGAGGACCTCGTCGAAGCACAGGTGACCGAGGAAGGTGACGTCGTAGTCCATGACAGTGGCTCTCCCGGGTGGACGTTCCGCCGCGGTCCGCGCCGCGAGCGGCGACGCCCCACCGTCCCGCCCTCGGGCGCGGGTCGCCGCGCGCGGTGCGCCGGCGCGGACGCAGGGTCAGAGCTTGATCGGCATCCGCGTGGTGGGCGCGGTTTCGACCGCGTCGAACAACAACGCGGCGGAGATGCGGATCGAGTCCGGAGAGTCGTTGAAATTGCAGACGACGGCGTCCGCTGCACTGACGGTGCGGAGCGCCAGGGCGCGGCCGAGTTCTCCCACTGCGCCGAGAGCTGGGCGCCGCCCCTCGGCCAGGCCCCCGCTCAAGTCCCACCTGCGGTTCGCGGCCGCGCCCCCGTCGCCGCCGCGAAGGAGCAGCAGGCGGTGCGCCCGCGCTCGTCGTCCCAGAGGTGGAGGGAGTTGCCCTGGCAGCGGGGCCACTCGCGGCACGTCGCGCAATCGCCTGTGCGCATCCAGCCCCGGTCGCGGAAGGCCCCGAAGCGACGTTCCCAGACCTCGAGCAGGTCGTCGCTGCGCACGTTGCCCTGCACGAGCGCGCGCGACAGGTTAGGGCAGGCGCCGATGGCGCCGTCCGAGAGCACCGAGGCGATGTCGATCCCCGCCCGGCAGAAGTACGGTTCGTCCCGGACCTCCGCGTCGATCGCTGGTGGCAGGTACCCCTCGCAGCTCAGCGAGGCGCGGACGGGGCCGCCGCGCGCGCGGGCGTCGCGGATGAAGGCGAGCAACCGCCGGTACCCAGCGGCGTCGAGTTGGAGTTCGGGGTCGGCGGCGGCGCGACCCCGCGGGAAGATAGGGAACAGGCGCCACGCCGGCACCCCGAGCTCCGCCAAGAGCACCTGGACGGCGGGGAGCTCGTCGAGGTTACGGGGGTGGACGCAGGTGACGACGTCGAAGTGGAGCGGCGGCGCGGCCGCCAAGCGGACGATCCCGTTCCGGGCGCGCGTGAAAGCGCCCGCGGTCCCTCGCAGCCAGTCGTGCGAGGCCTCAAGGCCGTCCAGGCTCACGGTGACCGCGTTGACCTCGTGGTGGGTGAGCAGCTCGACGTTGCGCTCGGTCAACAGCTGCCCGTTGGTGACCAGCCCCCAGGTGAGGCCGCGCTCGTGCAGTCGGGCAAGCAGCCGCTCGAGGTCGGGGTGGCACAGCGGCTCGCCGCCCGTGAGCACCAGCGCCACGCAGTCCCGTCGGCAGTGCACGGCGAGCCAGTCGAAGAACGCGAGCCACTCCTCGGTGTCGAGCTCGCCCGTGCGCGGCTCGCTCCCGCAATCGCTCCCGCAGTGACGACAGCGGAGGTTGCAGCGTTGCGTGATCTCGACGAAGAGGTAGCGGAGCGGGTGGGCCGCCGTCTCGAGCCGGCGATGGAGCGGGTGGAGCCAGCGTCGGAGCGCGGACGCGCGCGGTGGGGTCAAGGTGCCGGGTGGAGCTCGACGTGGGTCGCGCACCCGTCGCAAGCGTCGACTGGGACGACCCGAGAGGCGTAGCGGCCGTTCGCGTCGCCATCCAGGTCGGCGACGTCGAGGGCGGTGCAGCCGGCGGGCGACTCGAGGGTGAAGGCGCCGTCGGCGCCGGTGGTCGTCTCGGCGACGACGGGCGCCTGCGGGGCCACCGCGCCGTCGAGGCAGCGCACGGTGATTCCACGCACGCCGACGCCGGTGCGTGCAGTGGCCACGCGCCCGCCCTGTCGATAGAGCTGGGGGGTCCCATAGCAGGCGGCGATGGCGAACGGGAACGCGGTGGTCAAGAGCCACAGCAGCGGTCGAGCGAGCGCTTTCATCTCGGAGCCTCCACGACGGTTCGCAAGTCTAGCAGACCCCAGGCCCGGGATGCAGCGGTCGCGTCTCGGTGCGGCCATCGGCAGGAAAAGACCGACGCTTCGGCGGTCATCCGGCGCCGCGGGGGCCGGGAGCGCCGGCGCCGCCCGGGGGTTCAGGAGAAGACGCGCTCGCAGACCACCGTGGCCACGAACGCGATCGCCGCGCTGAGCGGGAGGGTGAGGACCCAGGCGATCATGATGTTGCCCGCGACGCCCCAGCGCACTGCGCTCAGCCGGCGGCTAGCGCCGGCGCCGAGGATGCACGCGTTGATGCAGTGGGTCGTCGACACCGGCATGCCGAAGTGGGTGGCGGCCAGAATCGTGATGGCGCCCGAGCTCTCGGCGGCGAAGCCCTGCATCGGCGTGATCCGGATGAGTTTGGAGCCCATCGTCTTGATGATCCGCTTGCCGCCGGCGAAGGTCCCGGCCGCGATCGCCCCGGCGCAGACGATCTTGACCCAGAGGGGCACCTCGTTGATGTCGTCGGCGACCATCCAGTCGGGGAGCGGGGCGCCCCCGTTGACCACCCAGGTGGCGAGGGCGAGCGTGATGATCCCCATCGATTTCTGGGCGTCGTTGGAGCCGTGCGAGAACGCCATCGCGCAGGCCGAGACGAGCTGGAGGCGCCGCGACACCAGCGTCGCCGTGCGTGGCAGCACCCGTCGAAACGCCCAGGTCAGGCCGATGATGCCCACGAAGGCGAAGACGAACCCGAGGGTGGGCGAGACGACCAGCGGCACGATGACTTTGGAGACGAGGGCTGACCAGTTGAAGGATCCGGCACCGGCGTGCGCGGTCACCCCGCCGGCCAGGCCCCCGATCAGCGCGTGCGAGGAGCTCGAGGGGATCCCGAACCACCAGGTGAGCAGGTTCCAGGCGCTCGCGCCCAGCAGCGCGCCCAGGACGACCACCTGCGTCACCTCCCCGGGGTCGGCGAACCCGGAGGCGATGGTCTTCGCCACGGCCGTGCCGGCGAGCGCCCCGCCGAAGTTGAGGATGGCAGCCAGGGTCACCGCCAGGCGCAGGCTCAACACCCCCGTGGACACGCTGGTCGCGATGGCGTTCGCCGCGTCGTGGAAGCCGTTGATGTAGTCGAAGACGATCGCGGCGACGATGACCGCGATGAGGAGACTAACCATGCTTCACCGCGAGGTTGCAGAGCGTGTTCCCCAGGCGGTCGCAGCGGTCCACGGCGTCCTCGATGTGCTCGATGACCTCTTTTTCCTTGAGCAGGCGCTTGGCGTCCACGGCTGGGTCTTGGAACAGCGCGCTCAGGGTTTGCCGGAAGATGACGTCCGCCTCCTTCTCGAGCCCGCGGATTGTGCGCCCCGATTCGAGGATGGTGGTGTAGTCGTGCCGTCGAAGCCGGGGTAGCGCCTCGGCGAGCGCCTGGGTGCACCGCTCGAGCGTGTTCGCCAGTTCCACCATCGGCGGGGTCAGCTCGGCGATGTGATAGAGCGCGCAGGTTCTCGCCGAGAGGTTGACCATGTCCACGATCTCGTCGATCTCGAAGGCGATCTCGTGGATGTCCTCGCGGTCGATCGGGGTGACGAAGGTGCGCGCCAGTCCCGTCTCCACCTCGTGGAAGGCCCGGTCCGCCTCGTGCTCCACCGCCTGCACCCGCGCCGCGACGGTCTCGGCGCCGTCTCCGTTGGCCCCGAGCCCTCGGAATTCCGTGACCGATCGGCAGGCCAGCGCCCCCAGGTGTTCGAGCAGAGTGTAGAAGGACTCCTCCCTCGGGAAGACGCGGCGGGCGATCGTCTGAAGAGACATGAACCTGCGGTCGACTATCCACCGCAGCTCGGTGACGTTTTGGTGACAGCCCGGTGACTCTCGGGTGATCGCGCGCGGAAGATCCCGTGACCGGTCCGCCGGCAGGACGCCAGCGGCTCGCCGGCAGGCCGGCGGGAGCGCCGGGCCGTTCGCCGGGGGGGCTCAGTTCACGCAGGGGTCGTGCGCGACGCACACCCCGCCGGCGCAGTTCCCGCTGAAGCACTGCTCGTGGTCGAGGCACGCATCGCCGAGATGCGCTCTGACCCGGCAGGTGTCAGCGGCGCACGAGAGGCCGGGGGCACAGGTTTCGTCGGCGGTGCAGGGCGCACCGTCTCCCGGCAGCGGCTGGCAGGTACCGTCGGTTGCGTCGTCGGGGATGGCGCAGTAGCTCCCCTCCGGGCAGGCGTCGGGGATCGAGTCGCGGCACGCGGCGCCGGCCCCGAAGCCCGTGCTCGCGCAGTGCGCGGACTCCGAGAGCGACGCGCCCGGGTCGGCGACGCAGAAGAGGTCCCGAAGGCAGTATCGGGGGCCCACGGCGTAGCCGCAGGCCTCGCCCTCGGCGCCGTCGAACATCGAAGCTCCGCTCCGGCAGGTTCCCGTCGTCACGTCGCAGTAGGTCCCGGCGATACAGGGCGCCAGGTCGGAGCCATCCGCCGAGCAGCTCCCCGACTCCGGGATGGCCGCCACGCAGAGCTGGGTGGAGAAGTCGCAGGCCAGCCCCTCCGCGCAATGCTCGTAAGAATTGCAGGGTCCGCCGATCGGAGCGCGCTCGAGACAGGTCCCCGGACAGGCGCTGTCGAGCGCGCAGAAGTGCCCCGCGGCGCACTCTTCCGTGAGGCGGCAGGGGCTTCCCTCCGTCACCCGGCCCTGGAGCATCCCGGAGCAGGTCGTGAGCCCGGCGGGGCTGGTGCCGCACTCGAGCCCCGGATACTCCGCCAGGCACGCCGCGGCCTGGCGCCCATCGTACGCGAGGCGCCCGGCGCCGACCGCCGCGGCCAGGTAGCTGAAGCTCCCCTCCTCGAGCTCGGCGCGGAACCTTGCGGCGCAATCGACGCCGCCGAGCTCACTCATCAGCCGGCCGAAGCAGCGGTCGTAATACGCGCAGAGGACGGGGGCGACCGCCTCCGGCAGGTCCTCGAGCGCGAGCGAGTCCCCCGCGAACCCGCCGCCGGCGCCGGACGTCGTGTCGTCGCGGTGGTCTGCCGTCGCGTCGCCGCCGCAGCTCGAGAGCGTCGCCGCCCAGCCGGCTGCCCAGATCGCCGCCGTCCACGATCCCCGCATCGCCCGTCGCATGGCAGCCAGGCTATCCGGCGCGCACGGGGTCAGCAACCGGGGCGTCGACGCCCGCGTCGCTCATCGCCTGGGTCAGCATCTCGGCGAGCTCGCCCCGCTCGAACGGCTTGCGCAAGTAGCGGGTGGGGCCGCGGCCGAGCCGGGTTTGGATGTCGTGATCCTTGGCGAACCCGGACGTGAGCACGATCGGCAGCTCGGGGTCCTGCTGGCGGAGCGCGTCGAAGCAGTCCGCGCCGCTCATCACCGGCATGGCCACGTCGAGCACCACGGCGCCGACGCGCGCGCGATGCGCCGCGTAGAGCCGCAGCGCCTCCTGCCCGTCGGAGGCGGTGAACACCTCGAAGCCTAGGCCTTCGCCGATCCGCTGCCCCGCCCGCCGCAGCAGGGGCTCGTCGTCGACGATCAGGAGCAGGTTGCGTGTCACGTCCACCGCGGGGATTCGCCGTGAGGGGGGGGCCTCGCTCTCGGGGCGCGCGTGGACGGGGAACACCACGCTCACGGTGGTCCCCCGGCCGACGACGCTCCGGACCGTGATCCCGCCTCGGTGCTCCTGCACGGTGCCGTAGACCATCGACAGACCCAGGCCGGACCGCCCCTGCTGCGACTTGGTGGAAAAGTACGGCTCGAAGACGCGCGGCAGGCAGTCCGCGGGGATGCCCTGGCCGTCGTCGGTGACCGTGATCTCGACGTACTCCCCGGGGGGGACGCCGTAGGCGCCCGCCAGTGCCTCGTCGAGGCGGGCGGTGCGCGTGGAGATCAAGACGTGTCCGAAGCCCTCGATGGCGTCCGCGGAGTTCAGGCAGAGGTTCATCACCAGGTGGTTGATCTGGCCGGCGTCTCCCTCGATCCATTGGTCCTCGCCGGAGGGGGCGACGTTCACCGCGATGCGCTTGGCGAGCGTTCGCCGGAGCAGGACCTCCACCTCTCTGAGCACCATGTCGACGCGAAAGGGCGCGACCCGGGGGGGAACCCGCCGCGCGAAGCTCAGGATGTTCTGCGTCAGCGTGGAGCCGCGGCGGGCGGCGGTGAGGATGTCGCCGAGCTCCTGGCGGGACGGCGCGCCAGGGCCGAGAGACTGAACCGCTTCCGAGGCGATGGCCGAGATGGCCCCCAGCACGTTGTTCATGTCGTGCGCCACTCCCCCGGCCAGCGTCCCCAGCGCCTCGAGCTTCTGGGCCTGCCGGAGCTGCTCCTCGAGCTGCTGGCGCCGCTTCTCGCTGCGCTGATGCTCGGCGAATTCGTGCTCCGCGCGCGCTAGGGCTTGCCCGAGCTCCTCCGCTGTCTGTCGGGTCTGGCGCCGGAGCGCGAGCAGGCGCTGCTCGCTGCGGATCCTCCCGTAGCAGAGGGCGGCGCCGAACAGGGAGGTCGTGAGCTGCATCACGCAGAAGTCGACGAGCTCGTCGGTCGAGCCGACGCGGGCCGCCGCCGGCACCGCCAGGGCGGCCGTGCCCAGCAGCAGGACCAGCAGCGCGCGCGAGGAGAGCACGATGGCGCCTCCACCCACGACGATGGCCTGCAGGTAGCGCAGATCCGAGCCCTCGCCCTGCACGAGCACGCTGGCCGACGTGTTGGCGGCGACGAGCAGGCCCAGGGCGACCGTGACGCCGTTGGCCCAGCCCACCGGGACTCGGCGCCGCTGCATCAGCAGGAAGGAAAGGCCGGAGACGAGGATGACGGTCTGGTCGAGGGCGATGACCAGCCACGCGGCGGGAGCGTCGAGATCGAACAGCCGGTAGACGGTGAACGCCGCGAAGATGAGCGCCACGCCGCCGGCCATTCGGCGCACCAGATCGTAGAGGGCCTCGGCGATGTCACGGTCGTCGAGCAGGGATCCGGGACCGGGGCGGAGCGTCTCGCGCGGTGGAGGCGAGCTCGGTCCGGGCGACGCCGGCCCCCTCCGCGCGGCGGGCCCCTGGCTGGGACGAGGCGTCGTCACGCGCCGACACCCGCTCCGACGCGCGATGCTGGTTCGCCGCCGCAGGTCATGGGGCCCGCCCACGGTACCCCGCGGGCCATGGGGCCGCAACGGACGGACGGGCGCCGCCCACACCGCAACGCGGTCGTGGACCGGGGCCTGACCGAACGCGGAATCACCGGGGATTTTCCACGGGTGGGCGTCGACGGCCGCACCGGGTCGCACCGGGCAACGCGCGCCGCGCAGGGGTCGCCCGCGGGGTAAAGGTGTGTTAATGCTGCCCCGCCTGCGGGCGAACGCGCCCCGCGCGGGATCTCCGAGCTCCGCGGAATCCCGTGCGCCCCGGCGCATCGGCCGCGGCGTCGGCCCTCGCCCGGAACCGGTCGAGCGAGGGCCACCCAGAGCGCGAACGAGCAGTCGGCGATGAGCACCCACCCACCCGCAGCGAGCCCGAGCCTCCCCCGCGATCCCGGCCAGGTCGCCCCGGGCGGCTGCGGCGGTTGCACCGCCTGCGCGGGCGGCGAGGGTGACGGTGGCGTGGTGATCGCGGCGTCGCCCCTTGGCGGCGCGGCGCTGGTTGCCGCCGCCGCGGTCTTCTTCCTGTTGCCCATCGCGTTCGCCATGGCCGCTGCGCTGCTCGCCGGCGCCGACGCTGGCGCCGACCGGCGCTCGCTCGCTGCGCTGGTTGGGCTCGCGGTGGGGCTCGGGGTGGCCGTGGTCATCGCGCGTGGATGGACGCGCCGGCTCGAGCGCACCGCCGCGACCGCGGCGTTGCCGGTCGCGCTGCCGGAGCGGGCCTGGGAGGAGACGCACCATGGTTGACGCGATCGCGGTCGCGCAGGGAGCCGGGACGTTCGCGCGAGGGATCCACCCCTACGAGGGCAAGCACCTGGCGGAGGACGCCGCCATCGAGGTGCTGCCCACGCCCAAGCAGCTCCTGATCCCGGTGCTCCAGCACATCGGCGCGCCCGCCAAGCTCCCGCCGAAGCTCCCCAAGGAGGCCGTCGCTGGCGCCGTGCTCGCGGAGGCGGGTGGGTTCGTGTCGGCGCCCGCGCACGCGTCCGTCGGCGGGAAGGTCGGCAAGGTCGTCCGGGTGACGCTGCCGAACGGGCGCCACATCGACGCCGTCGCCCTCACCCCCGATGGAGAGCAGCCGTCCGCGTCGGACATCTACGACGCCGTCCTCGGCGGCGACTGGCCCACGACGGACCTGCCAGCGCTCGAGCCCGCGGCCGTCGTCGAGGCGGTGCGGGCCGCGGGCCTCGTCGGGATGGGCGGCGCCGCCTTCCCCACTCACGTCAAGCTGACCCAGAACCCCAAGAAGCCGGTCGACGTCCTGTTGGTGAATGGTTGTGAGTGCGAGCCGTACCTCACCGCCGACTACCGGGTGATGGTCGAGGCGCCGCGCGGCGTGGTCGCTGGCGCGCTCCTCGCCGCGCGCGCTGCCGGGGCGAAGTCCGTCGTCATCGCTGTCGAGAAGAACAAGCCGCGGGGCATCACCGCGCTGCGCGAGGCCTGTCGGGGCACCGGCGCGGTGGTCAAGGAGCTCGAGACGAAGTACCCGATGGGCGGCGAGAAGCAGACCGTGCCGGCCGCGCTGGGCCGCACCGTCCCCACCGGGGGTCTGCCGCTGGATGTCGGCGTGGTGGTCCTCAACGTTGGCACGGCGATCTCGATCGCGCGCGCCGTGCTCCGCGGGGCGCCGGTGACCCACCGCGTGGTGACCGTCACCGGTCACGGGGTTCGCACGCCCAAGAACCTGCTGGTACCGATCGGTGCTCCTTACTCGGACCTGATCGAGCTCGCCGGCGGTCTGACGCCGGACGCGGTCCGGATCCTCTCCGGTGGCCCCATGATGGGCTTCGCGGTCGCGGACCTCTCGGTCCCCGTCACCAAGGGGACCAGCGGGATCACGGTGTTGACCCGCCGCGATCTCCTGCAGGCCGAGCCGACCGCGTGCATCCGCTGCGGGCGATGCGTCGACGTTTGCCCGCTCGGGCTGGTCCCCACCAAGCTCGCGCTCGCCGCGCGCAAGTCCGTCTGGGACGTGGCGCGCCGCTACCACCTCATGGCCTGCATGGAGTGCGGCTGCTGCGCCTACACCTGCCCTGCCAGCATCCCGCTCGTGCAGCTGATCCGGATGGGCAAGGCCCGCCTCCCGAAGGACTGATCGCCCCCGCGCCCCGCCGACCCGAAGGACCGCCCGATGACCGAGAACGCCGCCGAGAAGCTCGAGGCCGCCGCGGAGGCGCCGCGTCTGGCGCTTCAGGTGGGGCCCTCGCCGCACGCGTTCGACCTCGCCCTCACCACGCGCCGGATGATGCTGGACGTCCTGCTGGCGCTGGTGCCGCCGACGGCGATGGCCGTGGCGATCTTCGGGTGGCGAGCGGTGCTGGTGGTTTCGGTGACCACGGCGAGCTGTCTCGCCGCCGAGGAGCTCTTCATGCGCGTGCGCGGCGTCCGCGCCACGCTGGGCGATCTGTCCGCGGCCGTCACCGGGGTTATCCTCGGCCTGACCCTGCCGGCGACCTGCCCCTGGTGGGTGGCGATGATCGCCGGCTTCGTGGGCGTCGGGATCGGCAAGACGGTCTTCGGTTCGCTGGGGCAGAACGTCTTCAACCCGGCCATGGTGGGGCGCGCCTTCGTGATGATCAGCTTCTCGAAGTTCCTCGGCGCGCCGGCGTACCAGGTCGCGGACGCGGTCGGGATCCTGAGCCAGGCGACGCCGCTCACGGCCGCCCGGGAGGCGAGCGCGACGCTGCCGGGCCTCTACCCGATGTTCCTCGGCACCGTGAACGGCAGCCTCGGCGAAACCAGCGCGCTCGCCTGCCTGCTTGGCGGGCTGTTCCTTTGCGGGCGGCGCACGGCCAGTTGGGAGGTGCCGGTGGGGGTGATCGGCACGGTCGTGGTGCTGGCCGGCCTCACCCAGCTTGCGGTGACGCCGGCGGCGATCGCCGCCGTGCCAGCGCTCCGGCTCACCGTGCTCCAGCACCTGACGGGCGGCGCGCTGCTGTTCGGCGCGTTCTTCATCGCCACCGACCCGGTCACCAGCCCCATCACCGCGCGCGGCAAGCTGGTCTTCGGGGTGGGCGTCGGCGCCTTCGTGTGGCTCGTCCGCACCTTCAGCGGCTACCCCGAGGGCGTGATGTTCGCAGTGCTGCTGATGAACGCGCTGGTGCCGCTCATCAATCGCTGGACCGTCCCGGTGCCCGTGGGCGGCCCCGTCCCGGCGAGGTAGAGGGGAGAGGCGACGACCATGGCGGAAGAGAAGGAACCCGGAGGCGCGCGCGAGGCCCCCCCCGCGGAGGCGTCGGCGCCGGTGGGCGTGAAGGAGCCCGGAACGGGGCCGGAGCTCTCCCCGGTGGAGGCGGCCGCGCCCCTGGTGGTGGCCGAGGCCCCGGTCCAGGTGCACCTGCCGGTGGTGGCGTCGGGGGCCCAGCTCACCCAGCGGCCCACGGGCAACGTGCTGGCGCAGGCCTGGCTGGTGCTGGTGCTGGCCACCGTGTTCGGCTCCGGCCTGGCGGGCGTCGAGTACGCGCTCGGCCCGCGCATCGCGCAGAACCGGTTGAACGAGACCCTCGCCCAGGTGCCGAAGCTGGTGCCTGGCGCCGCGCAAGGGCGAGCGGACGACGCCGTGGTCCCGGGGCGTCGCGTCTTCCGCGCCCTCGACGCGGGCGGCGCGCTCGTCGGCTGGGTGGTCCCGGGCAAGGGACAGGGGTTCGCCGACAAGATCGAGCTCATCGTGGGCCTCGACGCCCGGGCGGAGACGATCACGGGACTGTTCGTGCTCGATCAGAAGGAAACCCCCGCCCTCGGCGACAACATCACGACGGAGGCGTTCCGGGGCCAGTTCGTCGGCTTCGGCACCGGCGTCTCCCTCGATGCCAAGCGGGCCCCCACGGACAAGGCGACCGGCACCATCCAGGCGCTCACGGGGGCCACCATCTCGAGCGACGCCGTGTGCACCATCGTCAACCAGACCGTGGCCTCGGTGAAGGCGCCCCTCCAGGCGGCATCCCCCGCGACGGTGAACTGAGGGAACCATGGCCCAGAGCGACGGACCCACCCCCCTCGAACGCTTCCTGAACGGCATTCTGCCGGAGAACCCGGTCTACCGGCAGATGCTCGGCCTTTGCCCGACGCTCGCCGTCACGGCGGCGATGAAGCCGGCGATGACGATGGCGGCCGCGGTGCTCTTCGTGCTGGTCTGCGCCAACATCATGATCAGCCTGATCCGGCATCTGCTGCGGCCGCACCTCCGGATCCTGGTCTTCACGTTGACCATCGCGGTCTTCGTCACCATCGCCGATCGGATCCTGGCCGCCTACGTCTACGGCATGTCGAAGGCCCTCGGGCCCTACGTCCCGCTCATCATCGTCAACTGCATCATCATCGCCCGCTGCGAGATCTGCGCCTCCAAGCAGGGCGTGCTCCCCGCCGTCGGCGACGCCGTCGGGCAGTCGCTCGGCAACGCGCTGGCGCTGGCTTCGGTCGCCACGGTGCGCGAGGTGCTCGGCCGGGGCACCTGGTTCGATATCCCGGTGATGCCGCTGACGCAGGGAGACTACGGGTGGTCGGTGATGATCCTCCCGCCGGGGGCGTTCCTCACGCTCGGGCTCCTGCTGGGCCTCAACGTGCACATCCAGGCCGTGCAGGCGCGGCGCAAGCGCGCCGCCGAGGGCACCCCGGCCACGGTCGCGGCGAGCTGAGGTAGGACCCCATGGAACACCTGGCGAACCTCCTGCTCATCGGGATCGGCGCCGCGCTGATCCACAACTTCGTTCTCTACTACTTCGTCGGTCTCTGCCCCTTCATGGGGGTGTCGAAGAAGATCGACATGGCGGTCGGGATGGGGCTCGCGGTCACCTTCGTGATCGCCATCGCTTCCACCTTGAGCTGGGCCTTCACCTTCTACGTCTTGCGTCCTGGCGCCCCCTTGACGACTTGGGCCTGGTCGCTCATCAGCGGCGAGGCGGGCGAGGTGGATCTCACGGTTCTGGCCTACCTCGTTTACATCTTCGCGATCGCCTCCAGCGTCCAGTTCGTGGAGATGTACCTGCGCAAGTACTTCCCCCCGCTCTACAAGTCGTTCGGGATCTTCTTGCCGCTCATCACCACCAACTGCGCCATCCTCTTCGCCTGCCTAGAGATCATGAAGAACGTGGTCGGCGTGGAACCGGCGGCGATGTGGGGGCTCGATAAGGCGCTGGTGTTGAGCGTCGGCGGCGGGCTCGGGTTCACCCTGGCGATCGTGATCATGGCAGGGATCCGGGAGGAGCTGGAGTTGGCCGAGATCCCCCGGCCGATGCGGGGCGCGCCCATCGCCTTCATCATCGCCGGCATCCTCGCGCTCGCGTTCATGGGCTTCGCGGGCGTCGATACGTCGCTCGGCAAGCTGATGCTCGGAGGGAGCTAGCGCCATGTCGGCCATTACCCTGACCGTCCTGCTGGCCGCTGCGACCCTGCTCGGGCTCGCCGTGGTCATGAGCATCGTCCTCGGCGTCGCCAACAAGGCCTTCCACGTCCCGGTGGACCTGCGGCTAGAGAAGGTCAGCGCCGTGCTGCCCGGTGCCAACTGCGGGGCCTGCGACTACGTCGGCTGCGGCGAGTACGCCGAGGCGGTCGTGATGAACGGGGAGGTCATCGACAAGTGCCCGGTCGGGGGCGCCGGGGTGGCCCGGCAGGTCGGCGAGATCATGGGGATGACGGTGGAGGGGGGCTTCCCCGTGCGCCCCATCGTGCACTGCATCGCGACCACGTCGCAGCGCCTCAAGCAGACCCCGTACCACGGTGAGCAGACCTGCAACGCGGCCAACCTCGTCGGCGGGATCCAGGGCTGCGTCTACGGGTGCCTCGGCCTCGGCGACTGCGTGGTTGTCTGCGACTACGACGCCATCCACATGATCGACGGCGTCGCCGTGATCGATTACGTCAAGTGCATCGGGTGCGGCGCCTGCGTGAAGGCCTGCCCGCGCTCCATCATCAGCCAGGTCCCCTTCAAGGCCGACCGCATCCTCGCCGTGCAGTGCGCGAACAAGGACTTCGGCAAGGAGGTGCAGGAGGTCTGCGAGGTCGGCTGCACCGGCTGCAAGTCCTGCGCCCGGGCGAACCCGGATCTCATCACCATCGTCGATAACCTGCCGGTGATCGACTACAAGAAGTACGACCCCAAGGCGAGCTTGCAGGTCGTTCAGGACAAGTGCCGGCGGGAGTCCATGGTGTGGATCGGCAAGCCGACGCCGCGGCAGCTCGAGCTGACCGAGGGCGAGGCGATGCCAGCGCGCCAGGAGGCGGAGTTCAAGACCACCGTCGATCAGACCGAGTGGCGCGGCTGAGCGGGCGCCCGAGGGGCTCCGCGCGCGGTCACCGGGCGGTGGTGGAGATCGGGAAGGGCGGGCCCTCGACGACGAGCGCGAGGAAGCCCGTGGTGGCCACGGCGCGCGGCGCCGCGCGGTCGCCGAGCACGAGCAGCGCCTCGTGGCGGGCAGGGAGCCGCGCGAGGCCGGCCTCGCCGAGGACCGTGAGCGCGGTGGCCCACACGTCCGCGCTGGTGGCATCGGGGGCCACCACCGTCGCGGAGTGCACGGGCTCGGCGGGGTAGCCCGTGCGCGGGTCGAGGATGTGGCTGTAGCGGCGCCCGTCGAGCTCGACGTAGCGGAAGTAGTCGCCGCTCGTGCAAACGGCGCCCGGCGCCAGGCGGAGCGTGACGAGCGCACCCTCGCCGAACGGATTCTGGACCTGGACGGTCCAGCGGTCCTCGCGCGGGGGAGCACCGAAGACGCGCAGATCCCCGCCCACGTCCACCAGGCCCGCGACGGCGCCCGCCGCAAGCATGCGCGCCGTGGCCTGGTCGATGGCGTAGCCCTTGGCGATCCCGCCGAGGTCGACCTCCACGCCGGGCTGCCGCTTGGTGGCGGTCGTGGCGCCGAACTCGAGCGCGCTGAGGTTCGATCGCGCCCGCGCCGCGGCCACCGCCTCGGGCGCCGGCACCTGGCCCGACTTGCCCGCGGCGCGCCACAGCTCGAGCAGGGGCCGGCAGGTGACGTCGAACGCGCCGTCCGTCGCCCGCCCGGCGGCGATGGCGGCTCGGAGCACCTCGAGTGAGGCCGGGGGCAAGGGGACCGCCTGCCCTGGTGGCGCGCGGTTGAGGCGCGAAGCTGGCGAGTCGTCGATGAAGGCGCTCATCTCCGCCTCCACCGCGCGCAGCGCCGCCTCGGCCTCGGCGAGGGCGCGGGTCGCGATGGCGTTCGCCTCCTCGGCGCTCGCCTCGCGCGGCGGCACCGCCAGCAGGCGGCAGGTCGTCCCCATGATCCGCTCCGGTGCAGCGCCGAGTGGCGTGTTGGCGGGGTCGGGCAGGGGTGTCGCCTGCCACGCGGCGATCCCGGCCAGGGCTACGAGCGCCACGATCGCAAGCGGGGCATGGAGGCGGGACGGGCGCATGCGACAGGGATGGATACGACAAACGGCGCGGGCCGGCGACGGAGGGTCGCCGGCCCGCGTGGGGCTCGGAGAGAGGGGAGGCGAACGAGGCTTCACCGGGCGGCGGGTGCGTTCATCCGCGGACCCTTGCCGTCGCGGGCGCCGCTGCCGTCGCGCGGACCCTTGCCGTCGC
>CAYZQO010000010.1:78022-90719 GCA_964480725.1 uncultured Polyangiaceae bacterium
CGCGGACCCTTGCCGTCGCGGGCGCCGCTGCCGTCGCGCGGACCCTTGCCGTCGCAGGCGCCGCTGCCGTCGCGCGGACCCTTGCCGTCGCAGGACGGGCCACCGTGGCCTCGGCCATGACGCGGCCCGAGCTTGCCCGCGGCGACGGCCCCGTCGTGCTCGGTCTGGGTCACTCGCCCGTCGCCGTCGGCGTCGGCGGTCGCCAGCCGCGTCCACCGGCGCTCGTCGACCTCGTCCTGGGTCAGCGCGCCATCGCGGTTCTTGTCGGTTTCGGCGAAGCGCTCGGCGCGGTGCTGCTTCCGGATCGCCTCGCGCTCGGCGTCGCTCACTGCGCCGTCGCCGTCCTTGTCAGCGGCGGCGAGGCGCTCGGCCTGGCGCTTCGCGTGGAAAGAATCGAGCTCGGCGCGGGTGAGCGCGCCGTCGGCGTCCTGGTCGGCGGCGCCCAAGCGCTCCTGCGCGCGGTCCGGGAGCTCCTTGAGCGCTACCTTGCCGTCGCTGTCGGCGTCCCAGCGAGCGAACATCGTCGCCGGGTCGGGCGGGCCGCCGCGGCCGGGCTTGCCGGCGGGATCCACGCCGCGCCCGTCGCGGGAGCGGTCGCCCTTGGCCCGGGGGCCGCGGTCGCGCGGCGCGTCGGCCCTGGCCGCTCCCTCGGGGGCGGCCTCCGGAGCGCTGAGCGCCTGCGCGGCGACGTCGAGCTCGCCGTCGGTGGCCGGCTCACAGCCGGCGAGGGGGCCGGAGAGCAGGAGGGCGATCGGCAGAGCAGCGAGGGAGGCGTGGCGGAAGAGGCGTGGGATCTGGTTCATCGATACGTTCCTTTGGGGGGGTGAGAGGGAGCTGCTCTTCCGACGAGCGGGCGGGGCGTTCCCCTACGCCGCCCCCGAGCGGACCGCGATTGGCACCTCCCGCCGCCGGCACGCCCGCGCGACGATGCCTCGGATCGAGATCGCGCGCCCCCGTTCGTTGCTCGGGCCCGACGCGGGGCGACGCCGTGCGGCTCACCACCACCCCGTGGGCACGATGAAGAACGCTGCCTCTGGGTGCGGCACCGGGACCTCGAGGTCTTCGGAGAGGAAGCGCAGGGTCCGTCGCTGCGCGGCCGGGCAGTCCTCGACCAGCGCGGGGTTGCCGATGCAGTCGGGCTCCTCGCGCCACGCGTCCGAGCGGCCGAGCTCGCGCGTGCAGTCGGGGGAGCCGTCATCGTCGCGATCCTGCATCGCGTCGACGTAACAGTACCCGACTGCGCCCGACGGGACCTCGTCGTCCGTGATCCCGAGGCAGAGGTCGAGGTTCTGCCCTTCAGCGGGAGTGAGCTGGCAGATCCGGAAATCGTGGCAACTCGGCCAGTTCGTTGCGCCGCAGCGCCCATAGCGCTCGAGCTCCCGGCGCACGGCGTCGGCGAGGTAGGTCGCCGGCGGCGCGCGCCCGGGCGTCCGGCAGCTCACCCCCGCCTCGGCCCGCGTCACCTCGAGCAAGATTATGCTCGGGAGCGGCGTGGGGTCCACGCTCGCCGCGTCGTAGTCCATCCAGCCGGTGGTGCTGAGCCGGCGCGGCAGGCAGCGGAGGCCCTCCACGCGATCCGCGAGCAGCGGGCGCAAGAGGCCGCTGGCGAGGGCGGCGCGGTAGCCATAGGCCGTCTCCGTCGCGTCGTCGTCGCTCGTGAGCTTGGGGCAGGCGGAGCCGAGCCCGGCGTTGAGGCCGAAGCCGTGCAGGACCTCGAGGAAGCGGAGCCCCGGGGTCGCGGACGCGGCGTACTGCGTGGTCGTCAGCAGCCGTGTGCCCGGCGCCTGGCAGCGCGGATCGTCGGGGCTCGTCGCGTCGCCGGGCGCGCAGGGGCAGGCGGCGCTCAGAGTGGCGGTCGCGCAGTCGCGCGGCGTGGGCAGCGCGAAGCTGCAGGCCGCCTGCAGCTCGCTGCGCGCGGGCAGGGTCAGCTCGTGGCCGTTCACCGCGCTCACCCCCGCCTCGCTCTCGGGCGGCGCCGGCGCGTCACCCGTGAGCGGGTTCTCGGCGGGGAAGGGGAGGGACGAGAGATGGTGGGTCCCGAGCCGCGGCTCGACGGACTCCCACAGGAAGGGATCGAGCGGGGTGCCGCCGGTCGCCTCGCTGCCGAGGAGGTTGTCCCAGCGGTTCTGTAGCGACTCGCCGTCGGGCACCGCCGTCGTCACGGGGATGAGCGCGAGCTCGTCCGGGGTGTCGCGGGTCGCCTCCGTCGCGAGGTCCTGCCACGGCACGCCGACGATGCCCGCGAAGAAGATGAGCTCCGAGCCCGAGCGGGGGAACCGATCCGGGTAGTAAGGGTTCTCGCTCAGGAGCGGGTTGGTGTACTGGCAGTAGCGGGCGCTGTCGCTCACCTCCACGCACCGGCCACCCTCGGGCTGCTGCGGGCTCGGCGGGCAGTCCCCGTCCTCGCCGCAGGCGCGGCCGTAGACCAGGGAGCTCCTGAGCCCTTCGACGTAGCGCGCCGTCGGGTAGAGGAAATCGATCCCGAAGCGCCGCTTCTGCTCGTAGCAGCGGAGGTTCGGGTGCTCCTCGGCCCCGGGAAGGGGCCCGAGCTGGCAGCCCGGATCGGCGCTGAGCGCGGGACAGCCGTCCGGCGGGCTATCCTCTTTCAGGGCGCAGGAGCGACAGCAGGCGTCGTCGGGAGCGGTGGCGCAGATCTGGGTGCCCCGCGGCATCTTCCCGCCGGCGGTCGCCCCCGCGATGTAGAAGCCCGGCCCATCGTCGCGCACGGAGCAGTCGTTCTCGTCGGAGAGGACGAGGATCGCCACCGCGGAGTCCGGGCGGAGGAAGCGGGCGCGCTGCTCGAGGAGCGTGGCGTTGATCCCGTCCACGGTGGAGGCCGCGCCATCGTTCAGCACCTCTAACGGCGGCATCGGATCGACGAGGAAGCGGTAGAAGGCCTCGAGGGGCGCCTCGTACCCGCAGCCAGTCTCGCCGGTGGCGAGCACCAGCTCCGCGACCTCGGCGGCGAGCTCGGCGGGATCCCCGCCCCCGTCCCAGGCAAAGAAGCCGAGGTCGTCGGGGGTCTGTATCCCGCGGAGCGGCGCGATGAGCTCGCCCCGCTCGTCCTTCTCGGGCACGAAGCTGCTGCCCTCGGCCGGTGAGCAGGCGATGCCGCCGTGCCCGCCGAGGCTCGAGGTGATCACCCCGACGTGCAGGTCCCGGAACCCGCTGCGGGGCGAGCTCTCGCCGTCCGGGCAGTCGCCGTCCGGCGCCGGGAGGAGCACCCCCGTCGCCTCGTCGAAGCAGGTCTGACCGAGCAGCGTCGCGAAGAGCTCCGGCAGGGCGCGGGCGAGAAAGCGGTGCTTGTCCGCCATCCCCGGCGAGTTGTCGAGCACGAGGACCAGATCGAGCGCCTCGGTGGGGGCACCGAGCGCGATCTCCGTGATGAACACGTTCGTGCGCGTCGGCGGATCGCTGGCGATGTCGCGGCTCTGGCAGGCGAGCGCGCCGAGGGCGAGCGTGAGCAGCGCGAGGGTCGCGGGGAGCTGGTGGACGGCGCCCCGTCCAGGTGGGGTTCCCCCTCGCCCAGCGGCGCGGTCCGCGGTCGATCCACGTCCCATGTCACGGGACCAAGCAGGATCCGTGCCGTCACCGCTGGGGCGGGCGAACGGCCTCGCTGTCCCCTCGCGGTCAACTCCGTTGGCGATCTCTCGTGAGGGGGCGCCCGCGCGATGGCACCTCACTGGGGCCAGCCCCCCCTTCAGCGCCGCCCCGACGGGGACCGCCCCGTCACTCCTCGAGCGACAGCGTCCACTCGCCGTCTCGCGCGACGGCGCGGTCCTCGTCCGAGCAGAACTCGCCGCGCGCCACGAGCTCGGTGACGATACCGTCGAGGGTCTTCACCAGTGTCGCGACGGGAGCCCGCCGCGAGCGACCGGGCCGGGGCTCGTGGTGGTGATCGTCGATGGCGCCCGCTCGCGCGTGGAAGCGCACGCGGCGCGATGGCCCCGCCTCGCCCGGCTCGGTGCCGTCGAACCCACCCGCCTCGACCGGCTCCGTGGTGAAGAGGGCGTCGATCGCCGCGAGCTGATCCTCGTCGAGCCGTCCGGAGAGGTAGCAGCGCTCTGTGTCGATCGGCGTTGCGGCGCGTGCGAGCACGAGCTCGTAAATCCCGTCCTCGCCCACCGCGAGTCCGAAGTGACTCGTGGCGTTGGCGGAGTCTCCCTCGTAGCGGAGCCAGGGAACGTCCGCACCGTCGCCGTCGGGATCCCCGCGATCTACCGTCGGGGCGACGAGCGAGGCCAAGGGCGGCGCGGCGATGCGGCACAACCAGTCACCGAAGCGCAGCCCCAGGCGCAGCGACTGCTGCGCTCCGCGCTCACGGCTCGTGGCGATCAGCGAAGTTGCCGTTTTCGTTCCGTCGCGGGACACCGACCGCGCTTGGGCCACCGTCGACCGTCTCCTTGCTTGCCCGGGGTCGAGCGACCTACGCCAACACCGCGAGACGGGTGACACGTTGCCTCGTCCTCGAGAGGAGGGGAATCCGTTTCTCACGCGTCGGTCTCGGTTTCTCGCGCACGTCGGAATTGGTGTCGCCAGCAACGGGTCAGGCCAGAGCGCGGGTGTCGATTCCCGCCACCCGCCAGCCCCCGAGAGAGACGCTTGCGGAGGACCCTCCGTCGGGACCGCGAAGCTCGCCGATCGGTGGGCACCGCGGACTCACGGGGTGACGGATCTCGCCATCAGGGAGGTCGCGGAGCGCACGGCTCCGTGGCGTCTCCTCGTCACCTGCCGTCTTGATGGGGGGCAAGGACGGCGCCGCCCTTCACGCGGTCCGCCCGTGGCCGTTTCCATCCTCGAAGAGCCATGCCAAAGGTGACATGCAAGTCGGGATCTCGCGATGACCTCCTCGTCTTCTCGTTGCGCGGCAGGGTGACGTTGCGTGACCTCGTCGGGGCTTTGGAGCAATCACTCGAATTCGGTCCTCCGGACCAAGTGCTCTGGAGTGCCGTGGACGGCGATCTGAGCGGCCTCTCACTCTCCGATCTCGGCACGCTGGTCGCCCTCGTCCTCTCGGGGGACTGGGCTCCACGTCGATGGGCGATCCTGGCCGATCGGGGGCCGACCCTCGCCGCGGCCGCCCTGATAGAGGCCTTCGCGGGCGAGCAAGGAGCCGAGGGCCGCGTGATGGCGTTCCGGGATCGCGACGCGGCTCTCGAATGGCTAGGGATCCGGGAGCGGCCGACGACCCCGACGCCGTTCTACTGGAGTCCGGCGAGTCACTGAGCGTCTCCCCGGTTGGTGTGGATCGCCTCCTCGACGGTCCGCGCGCGTGCGCCCCCTCGAACCGCACCCATCCTGGTTGCGTCTGCCGTCGTGATCTGGGAAATTCTTCCCGTGGGAGGGTTGAGGGTCGAGTACGTGCGTGCGCTCGAGGTGTGCTTCGTCCGCGTGAGGGGGAGGGTTTCGACGAGCGAAGTCATTGCGGTGCTCGTCACTGCCGTGAGCCAGTCTCCCGCGCCCAGGATGCTCTGGGATATCTCGGAGGCCTCCGTCGACGAGTGGACGGAGGCGCGCGCGAGAGCTCTCGTTGATGGACTCACGGCAGCGGTGGGCGACGTGCCGGGGCTCAGCATCGCCCTCGTCGCGGGGGGCCCGCGTGGCCCCGATGTCCGCCGGGCTGTTGAGCGCCGGTTCTTCCTGCGTCGCCTCTCGAGCTCCGTCGAGACGTTCGGTAGCCGCGCTGCCGCGCTCGACTGGCTTGGTGTCATGCACCTACCCATCGGGAACGCGGACCGGGTCCGCCGCCTGGCTTGAGCGAAGCTGCTCTTCGAAGGGGGCGCTGTTCAGGGTGCCGCCGCCGTTGGCGAGCTAGTTGGTGCCCTAGAAGTGGGTGAGCGTGAGCAGTCCGAGCAAGCTCGCGTAGGTGAGTTCGGGGTCGCCGCCGAGCTTGGCGTAGTTACCCTGCAGCGCCAGCCCGACGCCGCCGTCGCCGTCACCGAACCACTCCTTGCCGATGGTCAGGCCGAGGCCGGGGCCGCTGGTCCCGTCGATGCACTGCCAGAAGCACTCGATGTCCGGCATGAACACGATCATCGTCACCCAGCGCAGGTGCGCGGTGAAGAACCAGTCCTGCTCGAAGTAGTACGAGCCGGTGATGCCGAGCCCGAAGAGCTTGAACCCGGCACGCGACGGCTCCTTCACGCGCGTCAGCATGTGCTCGAAGGATAGCTCCGCGGCGATGGCGAGATCGTGTCCGCCGCCGCCGAGCAGGCCCGACATCGCGAGCACCGGCGCCGTGTGGTTCAAATCGTCGATGGGCTTGAAGCCGGGCTTCGGCGGCAGCTCGCCGCGCACGTTGGCGATGCCTCCGCCCAGGGTGAAGCGCGCGAAGAACCCGCGGTGCGGCTCGTCCTCGTCCTGCTCCGCGTCAGCGGCGGGCGGGGTCGGCGGGGCGACCTGCTGCTGTGGGTAGGGCTGTCCGGGCTGCGCGGGGTAGGGCTGTCCGGGTTGCGCGGGGTAGGGCTGTCCGGGTTGCGCGGGCTGCGCGGGGTAGGGCTGTCCGGGTTGCGCGGGGTAGGGTTGCGCGGGCTGCGCGGGGTAGGGTTGCGCGGGCTGCGCCCCCTGCGCCTGCGCGCTCCCCGCGGCGAAGAGCAGCGTACCGGTCGCGAGGCACCGGGTTACGGAGCACGGGCGCGTCACGGGAACACCCCGGCGCAGACGCTGCTAGTGAGCGCGTCGCAGTCGGACCCGAGCTGGTCGAGGCCGTTGACCGCAAGATAGCAGCGATACGTTTCCGCGCTCCGCTCGGAGCAGAGCTCCGGGGTGGCGCGCAGGTTGGAGAGGTCACAGGCCTTCGCCCGGTTCGCCAGGAAGACGGCCTGGTCCGCGCAGGCTTCCTGATTGGCGGCGCCCGCAGCGCCGGCCGCGCCCGCCGGTGCTCCGGCGCTACCGCCCGCCGGTGCTCCGGCGCTACCGGCGGTGACCGTCCCCGCCGCGCCCGCGGCACCGCCCGTGGCGCTTGCGCCGCCCGTGCCGCTCGCGCCGCCCGTCGGGGCAGGCGTCCGGTCGAGCGCCTCGGCACCCTCCTGTTCGCAGTCGTCGACGGTCCTGGCGTCGCACGGCGCGCATCGCCCGCTCGCCTCGCACACGTCGCACGAGAAGGACGTGGCTTCGTCGCGCTCCTTCGAGCAGAGAAGCGCGGGCTCGCCGTTGCCACAAGGTGCGCTCAGCATCATCACCGTGGCACCGTCCCACCAGAGCAGGTAGCAGCGCCCCGCGTCGTAGGTGTACTCGTCGCCCTTCCAGGTCGAGAAGACGCGCTCCGGATCGCTCGGATCGTCGGTGGCGAAGGCAATGAGCACCACCTTCTCCGGGACCCCATCGTCGTCGATGTCGACGTCGAGCGTCTGCTCGTAGGCATCGAACCCGGAGAGGTCGAAGTCGACGGTCCACTCGGTGGCCACGTCGATGCCGCACCAGAGGGCGAGATCTCCGTCGAAATCGACGCGCATGTCCGCGTCGAAGCCCACGTCGAACGCCACGTCGAACCCGAAGTCGAGCCGCCCGCGCAGCTGTGGCACCTCGAGCTCGGGATCGCTGCAACAACTCCCCACCACGATCAGCGTCGTGCCGATCGCCGTGCGTCCCAACCGTCCTATGGCCAAGCTCACCTCCTAAGAATGGGTGAATGATAGCCGACCGTGTCTCATTTCGCCACCCGACCAGGGACGGACCCTCGCCGCGCAGACGTGCGTGGTCGCTCGCCTCACCAGCCCGCCAGCGCCGCGATCGGCCCCGCCAGATCCCTGGCGATGGCCGCCTGCTGCTCGCCCGTCGGGTGTGCGTCGCTCGCGTCCCCGGGGTGGTGTTGCGAGGGGACGAATACCACCCGCGCGTCGGCGACCCGCCGCACCGTCTCGGCGAGGTGGCGCGCGAGCACGGTCTTCTGCGGCCGCGCGGGGTCGGCCGCGTCGTTGACGATCGCGCCCTCGGTGAGCAGCACCTTCGCCTGGGGGTAATGGTCGAGGAGCGTGCGGACGAAGGTGACGTAGGGAGCGACGAAATCCGCCTCTGTTGGGAGAGCACCGAAACCGAGGTTGAAGTCGTTGGTGCCGAGCGAGACGACGACGACGTCGGGCGCGCACTCGCGATGGTTCCAGGGCACGGGGTCTTCTTCGTTCGGCAGCGCGAGCTCGGCGAAGCGGGGCGCGTTCAGGACGTCGTGCCGCCCCTGCCAGTCTCGGTAGATCCCGCGCCCGCCGAAGCAGACCAGATGACACTGGGCGCCGAGCTCCTGCGCGACGAGCATGCCGAAGGATCGGGTCCCGTCGGAGGAGGCAGCCTGGTCGCCGGGGACCATCGCGGCGCGGTCCGCGCCCTCGCCGCAGGTGACGGAGTCACCGATGAACAGCAACCGTCGCTCGGGCCAGGGCGGCGGCGTCTCCAGCGTTGCTCCCTCGGGAAGGGCCAGCCCACGCACGGTCACGATCCCCTGCCAGGTTTCGGTGCGGTGCGCGATCTCCACGACGTGGGTGCCGGGACCAAGCCCGGCCGCGAGCTCGATGTCGCGCTCCCACGCCGGGAGCCGCACGACGTGCGCGGGACCGGCGTCCACGGTCACGGCAAGCCGGCAGTTGCCGGTCGAGCAGCTGGTGCGTGCCGTGAGTCCGCTGCCGGTGAGCGCCACGCGCAGCGTCACCCCCGGGTACCCGAAGCTGAGCCCGCCGTCCGGCAGGCGGACGACGCGGCCCATCACCGCGACGCGGGGGTCGGTGGCCGCGACGAAGGCGGTGGGAGCGGAACGAGACGGGGCGGTCGGCATGGCCGTGGGGGCGACGCCCCTGGGGGCCGGCCGCCGACCGGCGACGCGCGGGCGGTTCAGGGGGCGGCGGGCGCGGCGGCGGGCGCGGCGGCGGGCGCGGCGGCGGCCGCGGACGGGGCGGCGGCGGGTGCTGACGCGGCCCCGAACAGCGGCCGGGGCAGGAGCGTCGCCGCCTGCGCGGAGGGCGGCAGGTAGGCGTCCAGCCTGCCCATGGCCCACCCGACGCCGAGCGCCACCACGACGAGCAGCAGCGCCCAGAGCCACCAGCGCGTCGGCTTGTCCGCGTAGGGATCGGCGCCGACCTCGCGCCCCGAGCCGGCGGGGAGCTCGGCCACCTTGGTGAGTGCGCCGCCGAAGGGGACGTTGACGCGCACGCGCCCGTTGATGGCCCAGCCGTTGGCGTCGAGGATGGGACCGAGGTTGCGCTGTCGGAGCTTGAGCCAGGCGATCAGCATCGAGGGCAGCGAGATCGCGAGCACGAGCGCCAGGAAACCGAGGGGCATCCAGAGGCCGAGGCCGAGGAACATGCCGAGCGCGGTCGAGAGGAAGGTGGCAGCACCCGCCACGGCGACGCCCACCGCGGCGACCATCCCCACGTCGACCTTCTTGGGCGGCGCAGCGGCCGCGGCGGGGGCAGCCTGGTCCGCGGTGGCGGCGGCGGCGGCGGCGCTGTCCACGCGGGCCGTGGACGCCTTCTCCTTGTCGGCGGCGCGCTTGGCGACCTGCTCCTCGATCATCCGCACCAGCCGCTTGTACGGGGACCAGAACGCCTGCCGGATGCTGATCGGGTTCGAAACCACGTTGATGATCCGGGCGTCCCAGTCGTTGCCCTTCCGGTCGTAGAAGACGCCGTTTCGTCCCGCCATCAGGTGGTCGACATCGCCGGCCGTGAAGGCGGCCACGATGCTCAGCTTCTCCGCGCCGCGGGTGCAGTCGCAGTACGCCAGGTACGCCTTGGATAGACCGGCCAGCGCGGCGTGCTGGGCCGGATCGTTTACGGTGACCACGAGCTCGCAGGCGCGCCCGTCGAGGTACAGGGTGCCCGCCTGGAAGACCGCGCCCTTGCGCCCGTAGAAATCGGCGAAGCTGACGAAGTTGCGGAGCATCGTCACCAGGTCGCGGCGCAGGCGGATGGCCTTCTCCACCGCCGCAATCTGCGCGTACTCAGTCTCGAGGGCCGCGTCCTCCGCGATCAGCGCTGCGAGCGCCCCCGGCTGCCCGCCGCTGACCAGCTCGCGCAGGCGCTCGATCCCCAGCGAAGCGACCGGAGTGGCGGGCGCCTTTGCCTTCCAGGCGCGGAACACGGCGAGCCGTTCCACGATCGCTGTGTAGTCCGCCTCGGTCAGCCCCGTACGGGCGCCAAGCAGGGGGGTGACGGCGGCGCTCGCAAACCGGCTGAGCCGCTCCGCCCACGCCGGGTTCACGCCCGCACCGAGCGGAAGCGCGCGGCCGCTCTCGACCCGCGCCACGGGGAGCTTGGCGACGTCCTCGTCGTCGCGGACGAGCGAGCGCGGCGAGAGCGCCTGGAGCTCGGCTTCCGTCGCGTTGAGCGCCTCCGCGGCGCGGGCGTCGTAGGTCGCGATCCGGCACCGCGCAAAGTAGTCGTCGAGCTTGGCCTGCACCGCGTCGAGCGCCTCGGCGGCGGCGGCCGTGCCGTCGCCAAGCGGGCGGACCCCCTCCGCGTCGCCCGCCGCGTGGTGCTCGAGCTCGGCCTTCGCGTGCTCGAAGAATAGATCGACGAGCTTCTGGTCGACGCCCGGTTTTCCGCTCCGATCCGGCACCGACCCCACCGCCGCCATCACCTGCTCGATCGTCAGGCGAGTGCCCTCGTCGTCTGCCGACTCAGCCGGCACGATCCCGTCGCCGTTGAAGCGTGTCGCGACGAAGATCTCCGCCATGGCCTCGACGTCCGCCAGGGCGATCGCCTTGCCGTCCTTCTTGCCCTGTTCGGCGAGGATGCGCTTGGCGGCCGCCAGCACCGCCTTGCCCTCCTTGTTCGACCCATCGAACTCGGCCAGTGGGATCGAGTCACCCGCCTCGAACAGGAGGTCGAGGCGCTTGAGAACCTTGCCCATCCAATCCACGGCGGCGAGGACCTCGGGCACGCGCACGCGCCCGTCGTGATCGGCGTCGATGAGCACCAGCGTCTTCTCGTCGAGTTCCGTGCCCCGCGTCGGGCACGCGAGTGCAACCCACAGCTTCTGGTCCAGCTCGTCCAAGTGCGCGATGTCCGCGCCTGTGGAGAGGACGACCTGATCGACGCCGCCTGCGCGGAAGAAACGCCAACGGTGGGGTGCTCGCTTCGCCATGGCGCGCGAGGATAGACGCCCGCCAAGGCGGTGTCGACGCGGCAATCAGGCGCGCCGCCAACGCGCGGTGATCCGGTCCGGCCCCCCGCGCAGCCCTCCGATCTCACTCAGGGAACGAGGGGCTTCCCGCTAGAGCACCGAACAGGTCGCCGACAGCGACGGAGGCCCGGAAAATGCCTCCGTGCAGGGCGAGGAGACATTCTCCAGGCCTCCTTCGCCGCCGTCCGCTCCCAATTCGGTGCTAAAGGTCGTCGATCTGTCGCAGCGATCAACCGGATTGCTGCTCTAGGGGGAAACCCCCATCGCCCCGGACATCATCAGGAGCGACAGGGCGGTCCAGGAGGTTTGGTAATAGAGGGTCCCGTTCAGGAGGGCCCCCGTCTCGACTAGGGACCAGGCCTGGTCGAGCTCGGGCTGCCAAGCCGGGTCGCTCATGAACGCGACTCCCGCGGGACCGACGAACGAAGCAGCCTGCGTGGAGGAGTCGTTCTCCGGGCGAGGGGTGCCGTCGAGGTCGTAGCCGTTCTCGATCGCGGCGACCCCCACCCCGGCGTAGAAGGCCGCGATCCTGTCGAGGTAGGCTTTGGCTCGCGGCTCGCCGAACCAGCACCAGTCCTGGCCGAGGCGGAATGGCGTGCGCGTCGAGTCGTTCTGGAAATGGGTGGGGGCGCCGTCGTAGGCCGAGACGACGTTTCCCAGCGAATCCGACCAGGCCGGCACCAGGCCGTTGTCCGCGTTACCGAGGGTGTCATTGAGGGTCCGCTCGAGGACGGCGTAATTGCCGTCGATGACCGCGTTCCATCCGTCGACGTTGTTCGTCACCTCGCCGAAGACGCGGAAATAGGCCGGTGCGAAGTAAGAGAGGTTGGTGATGTCCCGGCCGCCCCAGGCATCTCCCGGGAGCCACAGGTGGCCGCGCCCCTCGTCCACCTCATGGTCCCACATCGCCTCGACCATGCGGACCGCGAGCGTCAGGTACTCCTCGTCGAGCGATCCGTGACCTCCCCAGCGACGGGCGGCCACGACGAGGGCGAACGCGATGTCCTCGTCGCCGTCGCTGGCCGCGCCCGTGCCGATGACGTCTCCGTCCGGATCCACCTCCCAGTCCATCAGGCCGTTGTCGTTGAGGTAGAGCGCCGTGTAGCGCCAGAGCGCGTCGAAGGTGGTTTGGTCGTTGTGATAGACGGCGAGGAGCAGCCCGTAGCCCATGCCTTCGGAGACGGTGGAGCCGATCACGCTGCCGGAATCTGGCTTCCAGATGCGCAGATGCCCCTGGGCCCCGTCGGCGGTCACCACGGTGTCCTTGAACGTTGCGTAATAGGCGCGGGCCGTGTCGGCGCTCGCGCTGGTGGGCAGCGAGCAGCGCGCGCCGGCTCCTCCGGCGCCACCCGCCGGCGCGGCCCCGGCCGCCCCGGCCGCGCCACCGGACGGGGTCGCGGCGCCGCTGCCCGCCGCACCCCCCGCACCGCCGGTCACCAGGCCGCCCACGCCGCCCGTCGTTCCCGCACCCCCGCCGGGATTCTCGCCACCGGTCGGAGGGGCGCTCCCGCTTCCGCCCGCGGGTGCACCGCCCGCGCTGCCGCTGGGGTCCGCGCCGCCCGTCGTCCTGTCGCCACCCGTCGTT
>CAYZQO010000010.1:90819-112783 GCA_964480725.1 uncultured Polyangiaceae bacterium
CCGTCGCCACCCGTCGTTCCGTCGCCACCCGTCGTTCCGTCGCCACCCGTCGTTCCGTCGCCACCCGTCGTTCTGGCGCCGCCAGCCCCGCCACTGGCGCCCGTGCTCGTCGGATCAGAGGCCGAGTCGGCTCCGTTCTCACCGCACGCAACGCCGAGTGTCGCCACGAGCGCCAGCGCGACGGGAGTGGTCCGCATCCGAGCATTCTAGCTCGGCGCGGAGCTCCTGCCCAAAGGCGCCGGGACCGAGGGTAGGGGTGGGGTCGCTCCCTCGCCTCGGTCCGCGAGCGACGTGGCCCGACCCGCTTGCGGTCGCGCCTACTCGCCGAGCTCGTGCGCGCCGAGCGTGCAGGCGGTGGCGCGGGCGGTGCCGCGCTGATCGGTCGCGGCGCAGTCGCTGCCGGCGGCTGCGGCGGGGCCGTCGGCGGCGGGGACGCGGGTGAGCGTCGGGCCACCGTGGTCCCCCAGGGTGCCGAGCGCCGGATCGGCCGTGACGATGCCCGGCGTGCATTCGGCCTCCCCCGCGGGCCACTGGAGGTTGTGATCACCCGCGAGCGTCCGGTAGCAGGCCTGGAGGATGGAGTTGGTGACGGTGGCGGTCGCGTTCTCGTCGACCAAGATCCCGAGCTCGATGTTGTCCCCGGGGTTGTCGGCCACGGTGACGTTCTGCCAGCGACCGCTGGCGTCGCCACCCAGGGTGATGCCCGCCGCGCCCCAGCTCGAGTTGTGGTTGCCGGTGATGGTCACGTTGGTCAGGTCGAGCACGCCCGGCGCGGCCCCTTCGGCGTTGTGGTCGAGGATCCACACCGCCGCGCCCGCGGCCTCGTGGTTCGACACTGTGCTGTCGGTGATGGTCACCGGCGTGCCCTGGAGGTAGAGCGCGCCGCCTCCCTCCGCGCTCACATTGCCGTCCAGGGTTGAGCGGTCGAAGACCGTGGTCTGCGCGGTGCCGTACGCGGTGCGGAACATGGCGCCGCCGAAGCGCGTCGAGACGTTGCCCGCGACGGTGAGGCCGCAGAAGCGCGCGGTGGAGTCGCCGCCACCGTCCATGTAGATGGCGCCGCCGTTGCCGCCGCAGTCGACGCCGACCGCCTGATTGTCCACCAGGGTGGAGTTGGTGATCTCGATGGTCGAGCCGAGCAACCCGATGGCGCCGCCGGTGGCCGCGGTGTTGCCGCGAAAGACCGAGCCGGACACGGTGGTCCTGCCGAGGCCGCGGCTGTAGATGGCTCCGCCCGCGACGTCGTTGCCGCGCGGCGCCGCGGCGTTGTTCTCGAACTCGCAGTCGGTGACGACGAGGTTGCCGCCGAACAGCATGATGGCGCCGCCGCCGGCGAAGGTGTCCTTGCCGCAGCCGGAGTCCGCGCCGTAGTCGGCGGAGTTGCCGTTCACGAAGCGCAGCCGCTGCACGGTGAGATTGATGGTGATGTCGTCGTGATCGGCCGTGTCGAAGGTGATGAGGCGGACGGCGCCCCCGCCGTCGAGCGTGATCCGGCCTTCGCCGTCGACGACGGTGTCCACGCGGGAACAGGGGGTGTCGACCCACTCGCAGGTGCCGAGGCCGGGGGTCAGCGTTGCGGTCAGGGTGAAGGTGAAGTCCTCCGGGCCGCAGTCGAAGCGGACGACCCCGCCGGCTTCCACGGCCGCGCGCAGGGCCGGCTCGGTGCAACTCGCGGGCGTGCCGTCGCCGACGACGTGGTCGGCTGCGGTCGTGTCGACCAGGGGCGCCGGGTCGTCGCACTCGCGCGCGGGCGGATCGACGGGCGTACAGGTGCCGGCCGGGACGCAGTCGGTGCCGCAGCGCTCCTGACCGCTGGCGCAGCGGGTGGCGTCGCCGCCGCCCGCGCCGCCATCCCCCTCGCCTTCACCGCACCCCATCACGAGCCAGGCCATCAGCGTCGCAGCGCCCGCACCAAAGCCCCTTCCCATGCGCGGAGTCTAGCACGAGGGGGCAGGAGCTCGGCACGCCCCCTCGCAGCGGGGGGAGGGCGGGGCGGCGGCGGGCGATGGGACGGTTCGGCAGTGGCACGTGCGTCGGTTAGAGTCCGGCCCTTGAGGTGGCGGTGGCTCGCGGCGGCGCGGAGCACGGCGTCATCGACGATCCCGAGAATGTCCTGCTGATCGGTGTCGACCTTTGGATCTGGCCGGCCGGCGGCGACGTGCACGTCACCAACACGGACGCCATCTTCCGCGGCGAACCCGGCGAAGGATCGGGCCACGAGCTGCCGGTCGAGCCGAAGTCCGAACCGTTCCCCTGGCTGGCCTCGGTGGTCCCCGATCACGCTGGCTACCACGCAATGAGCTGCTAGCAGTGGTGCCAGCTCGGCGTGCACACCCCGCGCTCCCGTCGCGACCGGCGCGGCGGGCCGCCGGTGCCCTTGGATCAGACCCCCACCATCGGTGCCCTAGCGTCCGTTCGACTGGGGTTTCCCGAGCGCCCGGGCCACCGTGGCGACCAGCTCGCTCGGGGTGAAGGGCTTGCCGAGAAACTCCCGGGCGCCAAGCTCGAGCAGTTGCTGGATGGTCGCTGCTGCGATGTGTCCGGAGGTGAGCACCACTGCCGCGTCACGATTGAGTGCACGAAGCTCGGCGAACAGCTCGTGGCCAGACATCTCCGGCATGATCATGTCGAGCACGACCAGATCGATCTCGTGCCAGTGTTCGCGGTAGTGACGCAAGGCCGCGGTCGGGCTGCCGAACACGTGAACCCGGTGGCCTGCCCTCTCCAGCGCGAGGCCAGCCGCGCGTCCGGCCAGCTCCTCGTCGTCTACCACCAGCACCGTCGCCGCGCGCCCGGTGGGCCCCGGTGCCGCTTCGGCCCGATCGCTCGCAGCCGGCGGCGGAGCCTCGTGGAGCGGGAGGCGAAGCCGAACCGTCGTGCCGCGGCCGGGCGCCGACTCGAGGTCGATGGTGCCGCCGTGGCTGTGGACGGTTCCGTAGACCGCCGGCAACCCGAGGCCGGTCCCCTTGCCCACGTCCTTGAGGGTGAAGAAAGGCTCGAACGCGTGACGGATCGTTTCTGGGTCCATGCCGATGCCCGTGTCGGACACCCGTATCTCCACCCAGCGCGTCTCCGATGCGTCCGCGGCTGGGTCCGTGGCGAAGACCAAGCTGCCTCCCTGGGGCATCGCGTCGCGGGCGTTCAAGCCCAGATTCAAGAGCGCGCTGACCATCTGGCCGGGGTCGCCCAGGATGACGGACCTTGGCGCACGCAACCTGGTTTCGATGCAGATGTGCTTGTCGACGGTTCGCTCCAGCATCGCCACGACTTCGCCGATGACGACGTGTAGGTCGACCGCCACGCGCCGTTGCGCCGTGCGCCGCGCGAAGGCCAACAGCTTGCCGGTCAAGTCGGCGGATCGCCGAGCCGCGCGCAGGATGTTGCGGGCGTGACTGCGCGTGCTGGCGCCGATCCCCGCCTCCCCCTCGATCAGCTCCGCGAAGCCCAGGATCGCAGAAAGCTGGTTGTTGAAGTCGTGGGCCACGCCGCCCGCGAGCTGACCGATCGCTTGGAGCTTGTCCACCTCCCGCAGGCGCTCCTCGAGCGCCAGTCGCTCCTGTTCGCCGCGGCGGCGCTCGCTGATGTCGCGGAGCACGCCCTGGCTGCCGATCAATGCGCCGCTCGCGTCCCGCAGGAATTTGACCCGGAGCTCGCCCCAAAAGTTGGAACCGTCGGCCCGCACGTACTCGAACTCCAGAAGCGGAGGCTCGACGGGCTCTCCCCGCTGGGCCCGGGGCAGATACTGTTCATAGACATCCTGGGCTCGCCGCAGGGACTCCTCCGTCAGGGTGTGCTCCATACCCAGGCGACAAAGCTCGTCCGTGCTCCGACCGAAGAGCAGCTCGGCCGATTTGCTCAGGTAGACCAGGCCGAGGTCCAGCCCCTGCACGAACACCACGTCGGTCATGTTCTCGGCCAGCAGGCGGTGGCGTTGCTCACTCTCCCGAAGTCGCTCGGTGATGCGCTCGAGCTCGGCGCCGCGCTGGCCCAGCTCTTCGAGCGAGCGGGCGAGCCGTTGCCTGACGCTGGCTGCCGCGAACAGGACGGCCAGGACGCAGACCAGGAACGAGGTCGCCTGGGTGGCCCACGATGACGGCGCGGTGACGAAGTCTGCCAGGTTTGGCAGAGCAGGGAGCACAGCGAAGACGTGCGCGAAACCGATCACCACCACGACACCGAAGACGAGCACGGCGGTGACCATGGCGAAGCGCAGGCTGGCGAAGACTCCGACCAGGATGCAGGTGGCGGTGAGAACCGCCATCCCGGCGCTCGCCAGCCCGAGGGTGGCCAGGCTCACGACGCCCATCAGGGTGATGGCACCGAGCACGACCCCGGAGACGAGGCGAACGGGCAGGCGCCTGCGCAGCGCCAGCGCGCCGAGCACTACCGCGAAGGCAAGGACGTCGATGGCGTAGCTGGGGGTGTACCCCGCTGCCGCCATGCGGATCGTGGTGGCGGTCATGGTCACCGCTCCCAGGGTGATGACCAGGACGAAGAGCTGGTCCATCAGCTTGCGAAGCACAACCTCGACCTCCGCCGCCGGATCGACCGGAGCGGTCATGCCAGGCAACTCTGGGTCAGTGGCGGGGATCGACATGCAGCCGAGAGGAGGGGTGGGCGGCATACCGCCAGCGAGCCGCACAACGCGGCGACTGTACCATGGGTCCGTCGGACCGTGCCGCACCTGGTCGTTGCTGGTTGCCCCAGGACGTCGGGAGCACCAGCGCGTCGGCAGTCACGATGACGGGAGCTCCGCGGGCAGTCGCGCGGCCTCCTCTGCGCTGAGGGGGGCGGGCAGGTACCGGATCCTCTCAAGGTGACCGGCACGGGGCTACCGGCACGGGCCGCGCACCGCGAGTGCCTCGCGCCGCCAAACCGGGCTCGTTCGGCGCCGTCAGCCCGGTTCGGGTGGCTCGAGGTGGATGGTGACACGCCGCAGCGTCGGCAAGCGCACGCGCAGCGCGGTTTCGAGGGACTCCGCGATCGAGTGGGCCTCGGCCACGGGGAGATCCCCCGCGACCGGGCAGTGGAAGTCGAGGTCGAGGTGCTGGTCGCTCGTCCGCACCTCGATCGCGTGCGGCTCGCCGCAGCCCCGCGTGCGCTGGCACACGGACTCCACCACGATCCGTACCCGGTCTACCGTCGGCGCCGGTGCTCGCGCTGCGCCGTCGCCTCGGCGCTCCGGCTCGATGTGTGTGACCACCCGCGACACCGCGGGGACCTCGGCGAGGACGTCGCGCTCGAGCACCGTCACGAGCTCGTGTGCTGCCGCGAGCGGGAGCTCCGGGGCGACCTCGACGTGGAGTGTCACCGTGGCCCCGTCGACGGCAATCGCGTGCGCGCGCAGCCCGTGGCGGACGGCGAGCAGGTGCACGCGGTTGCCGGGATCCTCGCCGGCGGGGGCGCTGGTCGGCTCGAGATGCACCATGACGTCCGCCCCCGGAACGGCCGCCCGCACCGCATCCTCCACGCGCCGGGTCAGATCGTGGGCGACCTCGAAGCTCTGGTCTGCGGCGGCGGTGAGCGACAGATCGACGAAGGTCTCCGGGCCGCTACGTCGAACCCGAACTCGGGCGACTTGCATCACCCCGGGCACCGCCGCGGCCCGGGCCACTCGATCCTTCAGCTCGAGCGGGGCGGCGTCGAGCAGATCGTTCACCGACTTTTTTCCGAGCCGGAGACTCACCCAGACGACGATCCCGGCGACGCCGAGCGCGGCCGTCGCGTCCGCCCGGACGAGCCATGGCGCGCCCAGCGGCCCGGCGAGCGCCACGCAGACGAGCCCCACCAGCACGACTGTCGAGGACCACACATCGGTGGAGAAATGGAGCGCGTCGGCCTCGAGCGCCTGGCTCTGGTACTTCTTCGCCGTAGCCGCGAGCGCTCGGGAGCGTGAGACGTCGACGACGATCGACACGACGACCACCAGGAAGGCCCAGATCGACGCCTCGACCACCACCGCGTGAAAGAAGAGTCGCTCGACGGCCTCGTAGACGATCCAGGCGCAAGTGACGAGGAGGAGCACGGTCTCGAAGAGGGCGGAGAGGTTCTCCACCTTGCCGTGGCCGTAGGGGTGGTCGGCGTCCGCCGGCCGGCTCGCGGCCTGCACGGCCCACAACGTCATCAGGGCGGCGACCAGGTCGAGCGCCGAGTGGAGGGCCTCGGAGAGAATGCCGAGGCTGCCGGTGCGCAAACCCACCAAGAGCTTCATCCCCGTGAGCCCCACGGCGGCAACGACCGACGTTAGCGCGACCCATCGCTTTTCGCGATTCCCTGCCTCGACGCTGGCGCGTAGCTGGGTGTCCATCGGGCTGCCGCGCCGTATCGTCGCACAATCGCGCGGCGAATGCCGGGCGACGCCCGGGAGCTCGCGTCGACGAACGGGAGATAGAGACGGCGGGCGAGGGGGACGCCCCCGCCGTCGTGGCGAGGCGAAAACGAAATCCGCGTTCAGTTGCTGCGGGGCGCGGCACGACCGCCACCGTGGCCGAAGCCCCTCGAGCACCCACCGATCGGCGCCTCGCGAACCCGAACCGCATGGATCGCGCCACCTGAACCAGTCGACCCGACCCAGTGGTCAGGGGGTTCGAAGGGCCTGGCCTTCGGTGGGGCCGGGTACGGCCCGGACCCTCGTCCCGCCTCCTCACGGCGTCGGGAGGATCCAGCGGAAGGTCGCGCCCGAGCCGAGGGTGGACTCGACGCTGACGGTGCCGCCGTGACCGATGGCGACGCTCTTGACGATGGCGAGCCCGAGGCCCGTCCCGTCGCGAGCGGCCTCGGTGGTGAAGAAGCGATCGAAGACGCGTGACAGGTTCGCCGGATCGATGCCGGGGCCGTGGTCGCGGACGGTGACCGCGAGCGCTCGGGGCTCCTCGTCGTCGACGCGGACGGTGACGCGTTCGCCGTCGGGCGAGAAGCGGAGCGCGTTGTCGATGAGGTTGTGGAGCGCCGCCTCGAGATCGGCCTGGCGACCCAGCAGCACGGTGCGGCGCGCGGCGTAGTGTAACTCTAGCGTGCCCTCGGGGGTCTGCGCCCGGTCCACCGCTGCCGTGACGAGCTGCCGGAAGTCGAGCGGCGTCGGCGCGCTGGTGGTGGCTTCGATGCGGCCGAGTTCGAGCAGGCGGGAGACGAGCCGATCGAGCCGGGCCACGTCGAGCTCGATGTTGCGCAGGAACCGGGCGCGGTCGGTGGGATCCTCGGCGGCGCCCTCCTGCAGCAGCTCGGCGGCGCCCCGGATCGAGGTGAGCGGGGACTTGAACTCGTGGGCGACGTCGGCGGCGAACTCGGAGAAATGGCGGAGGCGGGCGTCGAGCCGCTCGGTCATGATCCGCATCGAGCGCGCGAGCTCGGTGAGCTCGCCGCCACCCCCTTCGGGCACGGTGACGTTGCGCTCGCCGGCGGCGATCCGCCGCGCCGCGGCGGCCAACCTGCCGAGGGGGCGGGAAATGGTCCAGGCGAGCAGGAGCGTCGAGGCGGTGGTGAAGGCCAGCGCCGCCGCGAGCAGCATGGACAGACCGCGGCGGATGCGGTGGAGTTCCTGGAGCACGGGGGTGGTGGAGCGCACCCCGTAGACCACCCCCTCGACTCTCCCCCCCCGTCGGATGGGCTCGGCGACGAAGAAGAAGACCGCAGGGGGCGTGGTCGCCACGCGGGTGTGCGCGCTCGGGCTGCCGGCGAGCGCGGCGCGGACCTCGGCGCGTTCGAGCGGGGGCGGGGTCAGCGACACCGGGACTTCGCGCCGGTCTCCGAGCTCGCTGACGCGCACCAGCCAGGGTGGCTCCGGCTCCTTGCCCTCGGGGGGGCCGCCGGCGTGGGAGTCGGCCACCACCCCGCGGTCGCGGTCGATCAGGCGGAGCCGGGTGCGGGTCTGGCGCGCCGCGCGCTCGAGGATGGGGGCCTGGTGGGGAGCGCCGAGGGGGATCCCGCGGTCGAGCTCGCTCTCCACCAGGCTGCGGGTCAGCACGATCTGGTTGGTCATGTCGCGCTGCAGGGCGGCGAGGAGCTGCCGCTCGACGAGCCTCCCCAGCACCAGCCCGGCGACGGGCACGAGCACCACGACGAGGTTGACGACCAGCAAACGAACGCGAAGGCGTCCGAGCTCGTGCCGCAGGCGCGCGCCGAGGCTCACTCTGCGGCTCACTCCGCGGCCGCCTTGTAGCCGACCCCATGCACGGTGGCGATCGGATCGCCCCCCACGGCACGAAACTTGGCGCGGATCCGGCGCACGTGGGTGTCCATCGTGCGCTCGGTGACGTGGGTGCCGTCGTCGTGGGCGCGCTCGAGGAGCTGAGCGCGCGAATAGACCACGCCCGGGCGCTCGATCAACGCGGCGAGTAGGTTGAGCTCGGTGGCGGTCAGCTCGACGAGCTGGTCGTCGAAGCGGGCCTCGTGCCGCTCGAGATCGACGGACAGCCGGCCATGGCGCAGCGTCCTGGGCCTGCTCTCCTGGGCGCCGGCCGCCTCGAATCGGCGCAGGATGGCGCGCACGCGGGCCACCAGCTCCCGTGGCGAGAACGGCTTGGCCAGGTAGTCGTCGGCCCCGAGCTCGAGGCCAACCACCCGATCGATCTCCTCGCCCCGCGCCGAGAGGAAGAGGATGGGCAGGTGCCCGGCGGCGCGGATGCGACGGCAGAGCTCGTAGCCGTCGAGGTCCGGGAGCATGACGTCGAGGACGACCAGATCGAACGAGGCCTGGGCGAGCCGAGCGAGGGCGCTGCGACCGTCCGCGGCGGCCTCGACGACGAAGCCGTTCTTCTCGAGGCTGTACTGCACGACCTCGCGGATGCGCACCTCGTCGTCGACGATCAGGATCCGCTTGGGCAAGGGGAGGCTCTCGGGCGGGGAGGGAGCTCCCCGTGGTCGGTGAGCTCGATGGCGGCGCCGAGCCCCTCGACACGGGCCCAGAGCTCGGTGACGATACCACCCGCGCCCTCTGCCGAGGAGCCGGCGTAACGCGCCAGCACCAGCTGAGTCCGCAGCGCCCCCACCAGATCGGTCAGCTCGGCCAGCGCCCCGCGGTCGTGGTCACGCAGCCGCTCCAGTCGGTGGACGTTCGCGCGATGCAGGCGTGCGGAGGCGAGCGCGCGCGGCGGTGCGCCCTCCGCCTCGAGGGTGGCGAGCCGCCGTGTGGCCAGCGCGGGATCGAAGTCGGGGCGGACCAGCAGCGCCTCCAGCTCTGCGCAACGGGTGGCGGCGCGCCCGATCTCGGCCAGGATCTCGCTGACGGAGTCCGGGGTGAGGAGGCCGGCGAGCGGGGTCGCCTCCACCGCGGCGAGGGCCTCCAGCAGCGCCGACTCCAGCTGGCGGGGGACGCCGGTGACGGGGCCGCGCTCCGCCCTTCGACCGCTTGCCAGCGCGATCGGGGCCCAGAGCGGCCAGAGCGGCAGGGCGAGCGCGGCACTGGCGACCGCCCGCCGGTCGCGGGGCGCCGCGCGCCGGAAGATCGCGGCGGCGATGGTCGCTCCGACGAGGAAGTAGAGGGCCAGCAGATCAGCGAGGCGCATGGGTTCCCCCCGATCGTCGCGGCTCATCGCTCGCATCGCTCAGGGACGCGGCGAGGTCAGGCTCCCGCGGTCCGTAGATGCCCAGCGCCGACCAGGCGCTCCGGTGGACGGCGTCGGCGAAGCTGCTCTCGCGGGCGCGGAGCAGGGGCACCTCGTTCTGAGCGGGGCGGCCGAAGAACGGTCGGAGCATCCACGCGGTCTGGCCGCCGACCGGCAGCAGTACGGCGGCGAAGGCGAGCGCCGCCGCCAGTCCGCGGGGGCCGGGCGTGAGTCCGCGCAGGACGATGCCCAACGCCGCGGTCCCGGCGAGCAGGTAGCAGGCCGACGCGGCGAGCACCGACGCGTGGTATCCGAGCGCCGTGTCCATGGCGAGCCAGAGGCCGGGGGCGCAGGCGAGCAGCACCAGCGCGGCCCGGCCGGCGGCGGCCAGGGTGAGGGTGACGATCGAGCGGAACGGCACCGGTCGCGCGAGCCCGGCGTTGAAGACGTGGAACGCGGGTGCACACACGACGAGCGTGGCCAGCATCGCGAGCGGGAGCTTCAGGCCCGCGGACAGCGCCTGCAGGGCGCCTCGCGGCGCCCCGAGGACGGCCCCGAACAGCGCTCCCCCGACCGCGATCGCGACCACCGAGCCGAGCACCAGCGGTCGCAGCCCTTCGTCCTCGCGGCAGCGGCGGGCGATCTCCGCCGGGGAGCGGAGCAGGTCGTTGGCGACGGTGAGCAGCTCTCCGCTGGCGCCCTTCACGACGCACCTCCCAGCAGCGGCAGCAAGCCCCACCAGACGCGCAGGCAGAGCCCCACCGCGAAGAACGCGAAGATCGCCAGCGCCGCGTTGCCAGACGACCGAGTCAGGGGGCCGCCGGAGCGCAGCTGTCGCGACAGACCGCCGAGCAGGTGCGCGAGGCCGAGCAGGCCCGCGGCGGCGAGTCCGAGACCGCCGACCGACGCGGCCACCACGGTCGACTCGATGGTGACCAAGAACAGCGCCGCCGTCGGCGCCAAACCCGCGAGCACCAGACCCGTGATTCCGAGGGCGCGCGTCGCCGCCGAGAGCGCCCCTTCCGGTGCGATGGGGGCGTTGCCGAGCGCCAGAAACACGAACAGCGAGGGCACGCCGACGAGGGCGACCGCGGCGAGACCGGCCGGGACCCCGGCGGCATGCAGCCAGAGGGCCGAGCCCCCGTCGCGGGTCCCGAGCGCGAGCCCGTAGACGGAGGCGAGCAGCAGCCCGGCGCCGGCCCGTCCCGCCTCCCTCGTCAGCGACGCCGGGGTCGCCGTGACGAGGTGTTCGGTGAAGCTTTCGGCGTCGAGCGCGCCGAATCGTCCCAAGAGTGCTGTCATGTTGCGATCCTTTCCCTGGTGGTTGCGGCAGCTCCCGCGGCCACGACGACCATCCTGGACGAGGCATGCGGCACCGCCGAGGATCGACGCGGGCATTCCCGAGGCAGGAATGTGGCCGAGATGTGGCACGCCCGCCGGGGCCACCTCCCCCCGCCGCGGCGCGGGATCACGGCCCGACTTCGTGCTAGGAACCCGCGGCCTTCGGCCCCGGCCGTCGCCCCGTCGCGCATGAACATCGGCCTCCAGAACCTCGGCAAGAGCTTCGGCTCCCGCTGCCTCTTCTCCGGGGTTTCGCTCCAGCTCAACGCCGGCTGTCGTTACGGGCTGATCGGCGCCAACGGGTCAGGCAAGACCACCCTCCTCCGCATCCTGGCCGGCGACGAGCCGGCGAGCGAAGGCGCCCTCACGGTGCCGCGGGAGGCGCGACTCGGCGTCCTGCGTCAGGATCGCTTCCTCAACGACGAGCAGAGGATCCGCGACGTCGCGATGCAGGGGGACGAGGCCGCGTGGCAAGCGCTGGCCGAGCAGGCTCGGTTGACCAGCGAGACGAACCCGGACGCGGAACGGATCGTCGAGCTGGAGGACTGGATCGCCGCTCACGATGGCTACACCCTAGAGGCGAGGGCGAGCCAGATCCTGCAAGGGTTGGGGATCCCGGTCCCGCTCCACGGCGAGCCGCTCGGCACGCTCTCCGGTGGCTTCAAGCTCCGGGTGCTGCTCGCGCAGGTGCTGATCGGGCGCCCCGATCTGCTCCTCCTCGACGAGCCGACCAACCACCTCGACATCGTCTCCATCCGCTGGCTGGAGCGCTTCCTGGCGGGGTTCCCCGGTTGCGCGGTGATCATCTCCCACGATCAGAGCTTCCTCGATGGCGTCGCCACCCACGTGCTCGATGTCGACTACGGCACCATCGCTCTCTACCCGGGCAACCTGACCGCATCGCTCGCAGCCAAGCGCCTCGCCCGCGAGGGCAAGGAGGCCGAGATCGCCGCCGCCGAGCGGGCCATCGCCGAGAAACGCGCCTTCGTCGAGCGCTTCGGCGCCAAGGCGACCAAGGCCAAGCAGGCGCAGAGCCGCCTGCGCCAGATCGAGCGGATCGAGGTCGAGGAGCTGGCGTCGACGTCGCGACGGGCACCCCGGTTCGTCTTCGAGCCGGTGCGTCCGAGCGGCAAGGACGTGCTCGAGGTCGAGGGGTTGACCAAGAGCTTCGGCGACAACCACGTTCTTCGGGGGGTGAGCCTGATCCTGCGACGGCGCGAGCGGCTGGCGGTGATCGGCGCCAACGGGCTCGGCAAGTCGACGCTGCTCCGCGCCCTCACCGGACGCCTGCCGGCCGACGCCGGCACCGTGCGCTGGGGGCACGAGGTCCGGGTCGGCTTCTTCGCCCAGGACCACCGCGAGATCCTGACCGACCCCGCTCGGACGGCGCTGGACACCATCTGGTCGCTCGTCCCCGCCGAGACGACCGCCTTCGTGCGGGGCTGCCTCGGTCGCGTGCTCTTCTCGGGGGAAGACGTCGACAAGACGGTGGCGGTGCTCTCCGGCGGGGAGGCGGCTCGGCTCGTCTTCTGCTCGCTGATGGTGCAGCGTCCCAACGTCCTGGTCCTCGACGAGCCGACCAACCACCTCGACATCGAATCGATCCAGGCGCTCGCCGCGGCGCTCGAGCGCTTCGAGGGGACGGTGGTGTTCGTCTCCCACGATCGTCACTTTGTCGGCTCGTTGGCGACCCGGATCCTCGAGGTGACGGTGGAGGGGTTCCGTGACTTCCCCGGGACCTACGCCGAGTACCTGGCGCGGGAGGGCGAGGACCACCTCGACCGCCAGGCGGTGCTCGACGCGGCGAAGGCCGCCCGCCGACAGCAGGAGGCGACCTCGACCCGCAAGGTGACCTGGGAGGAGCAGAAGCGCCGACGAAACCGGCTCAAGGAGCTGCCCCGCGAGCGCGATCGGGTGGTGGCCGCGATCGAAGCGGCCGAGGGTCGCCGCCGCGATATCGAGGCTGGCTACTGCGCCCCGGGCTTCTTCGAGCAGACGAGCGCCGAGGCGCTCGCGGCCCTCCGCGCCGAGGACGATGCGTTGCGTGAGCGCCTCGTCGAGCTGCTCGCGGACTGGGAGCGCCTGGAGCTGGAGCTGGAGCTCGCCGCCAACGAGTGAGCGTGGACCCGACCGTGGGATGCGGTGGCTCTCCCTGGAACGGGGAGAGCCACCACCCGCCGAGGACTACCTCACCTCGACATGGGACCACGGGTAGCTGCCGCGGACGTAGAGGTAGTACCCCTCGTCCACGGCCGGGGGATAGCTCCCCGAGCTGAGCCAGCGGTTCGAGATGTCGACGCCGTTGAGGTTCACCTCTGCCATCTCCCAGGTGTTGATGGTGGTTCCGGCGTTGCCGCTGAAGAAGTAGCAGGCGTTCATGACACCCTCCTTCATGAATGGAACGTTCGCGTGCACGACGCTGTCGCAGCCGCTGGGGCAGGTGCATCCGCTCGGGCATGCGCCGCAGTCTTGCGGACAGCTGCCGCAGTTCTCGGACGCGTCGCAGGTCCCGTCGCCGCAGAACGGCTCGACTCCCGCGGACCGGAACTCGAGGTAGTTCACGTTGAGGTAGTTGGTGAGCATGTACAGGCGAACGACGTGGTCGCCCGCGCTGAGCGGAATGCCGTTCACCGTGACGTCCTGGTAGGCCTGCCAGCCACCTGCCGGGACCGCCAGCGGGCCACTGACGTCGACGCCGTCGATCTCGAGGCGGAAGCGCTTGCCGGTGACGGCGGACGCGACGCGGGCAACGACATCGAACGATTGCGCGGTCGGCACGGTGATGTCGTACTCGAGCCACTCACCGGCATCGATCCAGCCGACGTTGCAGCCACCGCCAGCGCTGTCACCGGTGACCTCCTTGTCCACGTCGTCACCCGTGTCGCAGCCGCCGCCCTGGTTGCCCGGGGTCGTATCGTGGTAACGGACGTAGTCTTCCGCTTCGATCCGGGCGGGCACCGTGACGCCGCCGGGGGAGTCTCCCGGCTGAGCGTAGACGGTGATGTCGTCGATCATGAAACCCGGCCGAAAGTTATCGCCGGGCATCCCTGCATCGAAGGCGAGCTGGAGCTGGATGTCCGCCGGACCCGAGGCGGGCATGAGGTCCGAGACCTCGAAGCGGAGCTCCTGCCAGGCCGTCGTCTCGCTCAACGGCGCTCCGGTGCCGTAGTTGCTCGCCACGATCTCGAAGGGGCTGCCATTCACGGCCAGCAGCACCTCCACGAAGTCGGTGCCGTGGCCCTCGGTTCGCAGGGTGTAGTTGAAGCCGAGGTCCACCACGACCGGGTTGGCGATCTCGATCACGGGGGAGGAAATCGTGTGTCGATCGGGGACGCCCGTGTCGTGGCTGCAATTGTCGTCCTTGCCATAGTAGAGGCTGCCCGGGGACGAGTGGCCCGGTAGGTCGTCCAGGCACGCCGTCGACCGATGCCAGAGATTCTCCAGCCCTGCGTCGACAGAGTAGCCCTCCAGTCCGTCAGTGAAGGTGGCCGTGTAGATCGGAGCCGGAACGCCGACCCGCAGCGTCGCCTCGCGGCTCACCGTACCGATCCCCGAGCTCTGGTTCACGAAGTCGATCGTGGCGTTGTGGCTCCCGTCGGCAAGGAGCGCGGCTGCCGCCTGATCGATCGACACCGTGACGGTGGCTTGCTCCCCGAGCGGGATGGTTCCGCTGGGGCTGTCCACGCTCAACCAGGGAGCGCCGGGGGCGATCGCCACTGAGTAAGCGAGGTTCGCCTGGGGGCCGAGGTTGTGGAGCGTGTAGCTGACGCTGCCCGGCTCGAAGGGGCCGTCGCTCGGGCCCCCTGCGGCGAAGGCCGCGCCCTGCACGACGAGCCCGTCGACGATGGGCGGGCAGTCCATGCCGTGCAGCTGGAACGCCGAACAGATCTCCTCGTAGTGGGGAGTCCCGTTCTCCAGCATCCCATCGTCGTCGTCGAGCGTGAGTAGGTCGACGGCGATGGTCGAATCGATGCCGCTGCCAGTGTGCATCGGGATGGAGCTGAGGGCGAGCGAGCGGATGATGTCATCGGCGTCTTCGGGCTCCGTGACGTCCAGGTTCTGCCAGATGTCCCAGATGGTGCCCGAGAGCAGCGCTCCGCAATCGTTCACGCCGGGCCCGCAGGACGAGCACTCGGTTTCGCTGAACTCACAGAAGCGATCGGCGAGGCGCATCGGCTCGCCGCACACGAGGTCGTAGCCGATGCCGAGCCGCGGATCCTTGGTGAAGAGCAGCGCGACGGTGTCCGCCATGCCCTCGCCGTACTCGGCCTGCCCGCTGCCGGCCACGTCGATGAGGTGGTGCCCATACTCGTGGTGCACGATGGTGCCTATCGCCGTGTTCGCCCGCTCCGCGGTGCGCTGGCAGAAGTTGATGCTGGCCGGATACCGATCGCCGTCGTACCAGGCGCCGCCCGTGCCCGGGCAGAGGTCGTTGATGGATTCGCCCGTCCGGTTGACGTTGATCTGGAAGCCCAGCTCGTCCGAAATCACCGGGTACTCCGGGACATGGTCGAGGACCAGGGCACGAATCTCATTCGCGTGCTTGTACGCGTTGAGCTGCGCCAGCACGAGCTCGGGGGGATTGGCCGGATCCTCGTGCAGGAAGTTGGCCGGACCCGGCGGGGTGACCGTGAGCGACAGCAAGGCGGGGTTGCCGCTGGCATCGTTGACCGTGAAGTACTGCCCCGTGATGGCGGACGTGACGGTCACCGTGCCGCTCCCCGACTCCACGATGGAGAAGGCTCCGGTCGCGTCGGTGGTGGCATCTCCCGCTGTGGAGGTGACCCGGATGTCGGGCAGCGGCTCGACCGCCAGCGTGCCGCACTCCATGGCCTCCGTGCCCGCAACGACCACCCCTTCAACCCTCCCGTCGACGTTGAAGTGGAGATTGCTCTCGATGTAGAGGACGTCGCCCGTCTCCGCGTCGGCCACGAACGTCCATTTGCCGGGTCCAGTCGCGGCGTGCGCCGTGTACGTCACCGCCATCCGGGGCGCGACGACTTGGTCCCCGACGCCAGCGAAGACCGTGGGCGTCGGGGTGCTGAAGTTCGTGAGGGCGGGCGGTGCGGGGAGGCGCTGCCGGGCTAGCGCGGGGCTCTTGCGCAGCGCGAGGAGGGACTTGTCCGGGTCGGCTGGAGGCGTCCGCAGGGTGGCTGGCGCCCGGAACCGGCCCAGGGGGCGCAGATCCGTGTTGGCCCAGACGACTGGGTTGTCGCCGTCTTGACGGACGAGGGTGCGCAGACCCGCGCGGAAGACCGGGATCCCGTCCCGCTGCTGGTCGTAGGCGTAGAGACGAAACTTGTGCCTGCCCGTGGTGGGGTCGAACATCAGACCGATGCCATCCGCAGCGGACGCGGCGCCGCCTTTGAGCTGTCTCGCGACCTGGGGCTGGGCAGCGTGGCGCCCCTTCGTGGGCACGAGGTCGCCCGGAGCGACGCCAAGCGCTGCGGCGCTGGTCTGCCTGAACTTCTCCGCAGCGGACTCCGGCGTGGGGCCCGTTCCCACGACGCCGTAGACGCGCCGGACCCGGCTGCCCTGGACCCGGGCGTGGGCGCTGGGGTGTACGGCTTTCAGCTGGGTCACGGCCTGCCGAACCGAGTCGGTCTCCACCGGTTCTCGGCTTCCGGCGGCGGGTCCTTGGTCACCGGCGCTGCAGCCGATGAGGCCCGTGAGCGCCCCCAACGTGACGCACCACGTGCCGGCACGAACTGTTCTCTTGGTTGCCATCCTGTATCGCTCCATTGTCTTCTCTGCTTCGAATTCGAGGAGCGGGAAAGAGGGGGGAAGCAAGCGCTGACGCGTTCGCTTCGCGTTCACGACGGTGAACACCGCCCTCACCGGGCGACGGCGTGTGACGCACCACCCCGCTTGTCCTGCTGCTCCAATCCTCCGCGCGTTCCTTCAACGTCGGCGCTCCCCGGCGCCGGCGTTGGCCCGAAACCCGATTCCGAGCCGCGAGCGCCCGGACCGTACCGCCGGTGACGGCGTCTGGCCAGCGATCGCTCGACCGGGATCAGCGGGTTGCGAGGGCGCCCGGCGCCCGGTGCGGCGCAGAGCCAGGGTTCGCCGCCTCCAGGCCAGGTCATCACGCGGCGCGACACGCGTGACCACGGACGACGCGCTCGAGAAGGCGTTGGACGAGGAGGAATGCCGACGGTACCGCCCGCGGCACGTTCTGATTCGGCCTGCACGTGCGCGCGCCCGCCGTCCAGACGGTGGCGCTGGCGTTGTTCGTGGGCTGCATGGCGACGGTCTGCTGGGCCGGTGGCCGAGGGGCCGGCGGGGCGCTCATCTCCCTCTTCGCCTGGGAAGGCCTGACCCTATCGTCGGCGACCCGGACCTCGACGGTGACGAGCGCGACGTCGGAGAGCGTCTTCAGGAGCTCCACCACATCGGCGAGACCACGGCAGCGGACGAGCGCACCGGCCCTCGCGGCGCCGGGCGCGGCCGCACCCGCTCACCCCGGCTCGATCCTCCGCCACACGCCGCGGAAGCGCTGCTGCGTCGGGTCGTCGAGCTTCTTGCAGCGCTCGCCGGCGACGGTGCGCGCCCCGTCGTCGCTCAACAGCAGAAAGTCGTCGCGCTCCTCGGGGGTGAAGAGCGCCTCCGCGTTGAAGCCGGGGGGGACGGCGCCGCGGAGCTCGCGCGGCTCGGTGCCGGGGCCGCGCCACTCGAACAGCGTCGACCGATCGCCGCTGGCGTAGTGACCGGCGGCGATCAGGTACCGGCCGCGCCAGTGCGACAGTCCGCGGACCGAGAGCCCGCCGAGATCCAGGAGCAGCGGCTCGCCGAAGCGCGCGGGCTCGCCGCGGAGCGCCCGTTCGGGCTCGAGCAACGGCACCAGCAGCGCGCGCCCCCCCGGGACCGGGTTGCGGAACCCGATCAGGAGCGCTCCCTCCGGGGTCGCGGTCAGCCCCTCGAGGTTGAGCCCGCCGGGCTCCCCGGGGCCGCGCTCGGCCGCGGCGGCGAGGCCGAGGGGCGCGAAGCGAGGATCGGCGATCAGATCCTCGAGCAAGGTGCCGTTGGCGGGTGACGTGAGCCTCACCTCGGAGCCCGCCGTCGGCAAGGTGGTCGCGAAGAAGCGCAGCCGCTCGTCCTTGACCTTGCCCTTCTTGTTGCGCGCGTGAGAGCTGAGCCACACGGCCCGATCGCCGAGGCGCGTGGCGGCCTCGAGGTCGACCTCGGGGGCGGGAGCGTCGTGCGACTTCTTCTTTCGCTTCTGCTTGCGGTCCCCGCCGAGGTCGAGCTCCGGGGACAGATCGACGGAGTAGACCGGCGGCCCGCCGCGCTCGGCGTCATAGATCCGGATGACGTTGTTCTCGTCGTCTGCCACGGCGAAGCGCCGGGCGTCGAGCGGCACCGCCCCGGAGGCGTCGCAGGTGCCCTCGAAGACGACCAACCCAGCCTCCTTAGCCTCGGCGCTGGGCGTGAGCGACGCCGCCTCGCCCGCGAGCGCCGCCAGCCCGCTGCGGGAGGCGCAGCCGCCGTCGCGGCAACCGCCGCAGAGCAGCATGAACCCGATGGTCGCCAGTCGTCGCATCCAGACCCTTTGTGGCCCCGGCGACGCGGCACCGCAAGGCGCGAGCCGGGGCGGGCGCCGGGGGGCGTTTGGCGGTTCAGGTGCCGTTCAGCTGGCGCGCGGTCCAGGCGGGGAGGGTCAGGCGGAGGCGCGCGCCCCCGGGCTCGTCGGCGAAGCCCGCGGTCCCGCCGTGCGCGCGCGCGATGTGGCCGATGAGGGCCAACCCGAGCCCATGCCCGGGCGTCGCGTCCGAGCGGATCCGGTAGAAGGGCTCGAACACGCGCTCGCGCTGGTCCTCGGGGACACCGGGGCCGTGATCGACGACGGCGACGCATACGGACGCGGCGGCGCCGGGACCGGCCACCCTCGCGTCGTCGAGCTGGAGCTCGACGGGGCCGGGCGCCGAGAACTTCAGCGCGTTGCCGAGCGCGTTCGCCAGCATCGAGCGCAAGAGGGCGGGATCGCCGCGGACCAGCCCCTCGCCCTCGAGCTCCAGCGTGACCCGGTCGCGTTCGGCCCTGGGCAGGTCGGCGACGACGTCCTCCAGCAGCTCCGCCAGGGAGACGGCCTCGCCCCCGAGCGCGGTGGGATCGAGCGGGGACGCCAGCACGAGGAGCCGCTCGACCAGCTCGTGGAGCCGGTCGACCCGCTCCACCGCGCGCAGGAGCGCGTCGCGCGTGGTGGCAAGCTCGGTTTCCTCGGTCAACAGCTCGAGCTCGGCGCGGATCGCGGCGAGCGGGGTTCGGAGCTCGTGCGCCGCGTCGGCGGAGAAGCGCCGCGCCTGATCGAGCAGGGCGTCGACGCGGTCGAGCAGCCGCCCGAGCGCCTCGCGGACCAGCTCGGCCTCCTCGCACGTCGATGCCCCGCCCAGGCGCGGCGTGGTCCCGGCGCCGGGATCCAGATCACGGAGCCCGCGCGTCAGCTCCTCGATCGGGCGGAGTGCCCAGCGCGCGAGCCCGGCGCTGGTCCCGGCACCGATCGCCGCGCCGACGAGCAACGCGAGGACGCTGGCGGCGAGGTACAGGGCCGGCAGTCTCGGCGTGTCCGCCGCCGCCGCGGCCACCAGGATCCAGTCCTGGTAGGAGCGCGCGCAGGTGCGGACGCGCTTGCCGAGGGGACCCCGCAGCGCGCAGGTCCCGGGCGGCACGGGCGGGACCCAGGGGTGCCCGGCGATGCGATGCGTGCCGGAATAGACGGCCAGACCGACCCCGCTGGAGGCGAGCTCCTCGTTCTCGTCGGCGACGATCTCGCCGATCGGCTCCCAGTCCCCCTCGATGAACCCCTCGTCGAGCTCCCCGGCGAGCACGTCGGCGGCGCCGGCGAGGCGCTGGTTCCCGTGGGCCGTGAGCACCCGGTCCACGACCGCGACCACGGTGCCCGCCGCGAGGAGCGCCGCCACCGCGCCGCTCAGGGTGGAGGCGAGCACGACGCGGGTGCTCAGCCGGACTCGTCGTCGTCGGCTCATGGCCCGAGCGCGTAGCCCTCCCCGCGCACCGTGCGGATCAGCTCCGGGGCAAGCTTGCGCCGGATACGGGCGATCAGCACCTCCAGGCTTGCCCCGGAGCGCTCGGTCGCCTCGCCCCAGACGCCGTCGAGGACCGCGTCGCGCGACACCACGCGCCCGCCGCGACGGGCCAAGAGCTCCAGGATCGCCCACTCGCGCGCGGTGAGGGGCGCCTCTCGATCACCGACGAACGCGCGCCTCCCGGCGAAATCCAGCGCGACGTCACCGCGCCGAAGCAACGTGGGGGCGAGCGTCTCCCGGCGACGGCCGAGCGCGCGCACGCGCGCCCGCAGCTCGGCCACCGCGAACGGCTTGCGGAGGTAGTCGTCCGCGCCGGCGTCGAGGGCCGTGACCCGCGACGTGACCGACCCCCGCGCGGTGAGCACCAGGATCGCGGTCACCCGCCCCTGGCGGCGGAGCTCGCGACAGAGCGCCTCCCCGTCGCCGTCGGGCAGCCCGAGATCGAGCACGATCAGGTCGAACGACTGCGCGGCGAGGCGCGTCCTGGCCGCGGACAGGGTCGCTGCGTCCTCGACCACGTGGCCGTCCCGGACCAGGGCGCGCGCCACCAGATCGCGGAGCTCCGCGTGGTCGTCGACGAGCAGGATGCGCATGGGCGTCCGGCGCAGGATAGCAGCCGTCTCGGGCGCGGTGGGGCCGCGGGAGCGGCCACCGGGCGCCGTTGGAGCACCCGTTCAGGTGTCGTTCAGGTGCCTGCCCCATGCTCTGCCGCGGAGGTCACGACAGATGAAGGCAACGCACGTCGGTTTCCTGGGAGCGCTGCTCCTCTCGCTCTCTTCCACCACGGCCCTGGCGGACGAGGATCTCGGCTTCGACGAGCTGCCCGTGCCGGTGCAAGAGACGGTGGTGCGCGAGGTCCGCGGGGGACACCTCCTCGAGATCGAGCGCGAGGACGATGACGGCGTCACCGTCTACGAGGTAGAGTTCGCCCTCGATGGCGTCAAATACGAGCTGGACATCGCCCCCGACGGCACGCTGCTGCGCCGGCACCGTGACTGAGTCGCGCCGGGCCTCGCGGCTCGCGCTCGTCGCCATGCTGCTCGGCCTGGCCGCGACCGCCTGCGGCCGCGCGGGCTCCGCCAAGCTCGTCATCAACGAGATCTACGCGAACGGACCCGGCGACGACTGGATAGAGCTCTACAACGCCTCCCCGACCGCGGTCGCGCTGGACGTCTATCGCCTGTACGACACCCCCCTGAAGCGTTACTCCTTCCCGAAGGGCGCGACCATCCCCGCCCAGGGCTTCTCGGTCGTCCAGTGCACCAAGGGCAGCTCCGGGGGCGGCGCCGATTTCCAGCTCTCCTCGCAGGGAGAGACGGTCCACCTCGAGGACGCCCTCGGGCGCCTGATCGATCGAGTGACCTACCCCACGATGGTCGACGGCACCTCCTACGGCCGCCTCCCCGACGGGTCGGGCAAGCTGGCGGTGCTGCCCCATCCGACCGAGGGGATCCCCAACGGCACCCCGCCCACGCCGACGCGGCCGATGGCCGACTAGCGCCGTGCGGCGGACGTCGCGCGGGTTTCTCCTCCACGGGCGCCGCCTCGGTGCAGGGGTGGCCCATGATCGCCCACGGTTTGCCGGTGGGACGAGCGCACGGCGGTTGTCCGACGGTTGCCCTGGCCCTGCGCCCGGCGGAGCATGACCAACCAGCACCCGCCTCCGCAGCTCCCACACCACCGGCTCGTCGCCTATCACGTCGCCGTCGAGCTCCTGCTCGCCGTCAAGGCCGCCAGCATCCGCGACGCGAAGCTGCGGGACGAAGCCCTCCGTGCCGCGAAGAGCGCGGTCCTCAACATCGCGGAAGGCGCCGGTCGTGTCAGCCGCGCTGACAAGAACCGCGCCTTCACGATCGCGCGAGGGGAAGGACTCGAGGCCTTCGCAGCCATCGAAACCGCCGCCCTCGTCGGTGACGCCGAGGCGGCCCACGTGCACGCCTGCCTGCCCATTGCGCAGCGCCTCTACGCCCTCCTCACTGGCCTCCTCAGGTGAGGCCTTGGCCGAGGTTCAGGTTCGGGTTCAGGAGCAGGAGCAGG
>CAYZQO010000011.1:0-105171 GCA_964480725.1 uncultured Polyangiaceae bacterium
GATGGAGTCGTCGTCGCAGTCCTGCGGGTAGCCGTCGGTGACGAGGACGATCGCGTACGCCACGTCCGGCTCGGCCTCCGCCGCGGGACCGAGCGTGGCGATGACCCCGCCGAGGGCGGCCAGCGTGGGCGTGCCGCCGCGCCAGTCGTCCTCGGACGCGGGCGTGACGGCGGCGATGGCCTCCGCGAACAGCGGGGACGGGAGCGCCGTCAGCGGCACGTCCGGGGTGAGGTAGCTCTCCGTGTCGCAGCGGTCGTCCTCGGCCGGGAAGAAGGTCAGCGTCGCCTCGATCCCCGCCGCCGCCGGATCGCCGAAGAACGCCTCGGTCCCCGCCACCACCGGCTCCCATTTGAGCGCCGGGTCATGCCAGGGGTGGTCGAGCTTGCCCATGCTGCCGGAGACGTCGAGGAGGAACGCGAGCCGCACCGGGCGCAGGGTGGCCTGCGCATGCGTCGCCGCGCAGGTGGCCGCGCCCCCCTCTGCGACCCCCTCCGCGGCCTCGGCGCCGCCGGTGGCGACCAGCAGCGCGGGCGAGCTGCCCCCGACCGCGCCGGGCGCCGCGGACGGCGCGCCGCCGGTCCCCGCCGAGGCGCCGACGGCACCCCCGGCGGCGGGCGCCTCGTCAGCCTCCTCCCCGCCGTCCTGTCCGCACCCAGCCCCCGACAGGAGACAGACCAATCCCAACGCCGCCCGACGCTGCCAACCCGTTCTCACACCGGCGGTAATGCGCAGCCCCGACGGATTCATTTCGCCGGCGTGAGAGATCTCATCCCTCCGAGCCGGGGCGCGGCCCGTCACTCGCAAGTGAAGAGGATCGATCCCGGCGTGGTCTCTTCCGGGTCGACGGCCTGGAAGGACACCGGGTAGTCCCCCGCCGCCGTGAAGTCCTGCTCGAGCACGTACGTCGCGTCCTCTCCCCCCGGGGTGGTCGCGCTCGCCAGCACCTGGGTCGCGCTCGGGTCGTACAGCAGCAGGTCGAGCTCGAGCCCCAGGGTCGTGATCCGGCAGGAGCCGGGCACCGGTACCCGCAGCAGCATCCACGCCAGCTCGCCGTGGAAGTGGCCGGGGTAAAGCTGGTACTGGCAGCGGCTCGGGCCCACCGGATCCGCGTACTCTAGCTCGGGGGTGAACAGCCCCGTTGGGAAAGCGTCGCACCCGAGGGTCTGCTGGAAGGGAAGGAAGCTCGCGGCGCTGATGAGCGGCTCGTCCGTGCAGCTCGGATCTGTCACCGAGTGGCTGACGGCGACCCCATCCTCGTCCGTGATGCGAACCGTGAAGCTCGGGAGGTCGCACACCGCCGGGGGCTTCAGGCGGACGAGCCCAGTCGTGACATCCACCACCGTCCCGTCGTGAAGGAGCACGAGTCGGCCATCGAGCGAACGGCTCGTGACCTCGCCGCCAGGGGCAGCGATCTCCCGTTCGAGCGCGCCGGTGCGGGCCGAGTGGAACCGGAGCTTCCGGGATTCCTGCACCACCAAGCTGCCATCGGCGAGAAACCAGCTGCCCACGACCGGCGCCCGGATCACGGTCAGCGTCGTCCCACGCTCGGGGTCGACCACGAGCACGCTGTCGCGGTACCGGCGAATGGCCAGGAGGGAGCCATCTGGACTGAAGGACAGGGCCGGAATCCTCTGCGCGTCGAAGTGGGCCGTCGTCTCCCCGGTGTCCGCGTCCATCACGGAAGGAGCGCCGGATGCCGACAGGAACGCGAGCCGCGTCCCGTCCGGAGTCGTGACGAGGTCTCCCTCGGCTCCTTGCTCGCTCTCTCTCGACCAGCGGGTCCCGAACGACCGGTCGCGGGCCGTCAACCGAACGTGGTGCCCGTTTTTCACCTCGGTTTCGAGGGTGACGAGGCCCCGCTCCCCACGGGCAGGTGCGCCCGGGCGGGCACCGTCCGACCGAGGACGGGGCAGCCGAGGACGCCCCAGCCGCTCCCCTCGATGGTCTTGCCGACGGCGCCGAGCTGCCGCCTTCATCGACGCGAGGCTGAAGCGCTCGTCCGCCCTGCCCTGCAGGCCAGGCTGCACAATCCTCCACCTGCGTTCGGGCCCGACCGGTGATGCTGGGGTCTTGGCCAGGGTGCCGGGGAGAGGGGCACGGTCGGCGTTGCTAGCCCCCGAGCCCCAAGAAGACGTATCCCCGCGGGGTCCGCAGGAACCGGAGCACCAAGGGGGCGCGCGGGCGGCCGAGGGGCGTCGCGTCATCGAAGACGAGGTTGCCCAGGCCGTAGAGCACGATGCCGTCTCCGGCGCGCTCGATCGGCTGGCGCGTGTGGGAGCCATGCCCGACGACGGCGTTCGCGCCCGCCGCGATCAGCGCTCGCCCCAGGGCGCGCTGCGCCGAGGCCGGGCGCGAAGCCCGTTCGCGCCCCCAGTGCAGCGATACGACCAGCAGGCGATCCCCCTCGGCCGCGCGCAGGGCGCGCACGCGCGCTGTCAGCCCGCGCCCGTCGGGGGCGTACAGCGGCCGAGCGCCGGTCGCGCCGTACGGTGCCGGGTGCAGGCTGGCCGCGAGGAACACCACCTCGTCCGTGACCCGGACCGCGCCCGCCGGAGCGACCCCGGCGGCTCGAATCCCGCGCCGTTCGAGCTCGGCGAGCGTCGCGTCGAGCCCGTTCGGCCCGCAGTCGAGCACGTGGTTGTTCGCCACGCTCACCACGTCGACCCCGACCCTGCAGAGCGCGTCGAGTCGGTCCGGTGGCGCCCAGAGCAGGGGCAGGGGTCCCGCGGCGCGCCCCTCCTGGCAGATCCCCGTCTCGAGGTTGACGAAGGCGACGTCCGCGCCCGCGAGCGTCGCGCCCCAGGCGCCGAAGGGGCCACGGCCTCCGTGGGGGCGGTAACCCTCCGGGGTGACCCGGCCGAACATCACGTCTCCGCCCACGGCCAGCGTCAGCTCGCGCGCGGTGGAGCCTTCCTCCACGGAGCGCCCTTCCGCTCGCGCTGGCCCCGTCTCCGGACCCGCCGACGCGGCGAGGAGCAGCGACAGCGCAAGGCGCGGCGCCGCAGGAGCGTACCCGCGGGCCCTCGCGTGGCCCATCGCCCCCCCTGGCGAGGGCGCGCCCGTGCTGCAGATACCCGACTTGAACAAGCGCTGACTCTCACCCCCAGGGGTGACCGTCAGTATACGCCGGTCCGCCGTGCCGCATCGGCCCGGTCCCGGGCCCTCCGCAAAGACCCGTCGGGAGGCGCGGTAGAGGACCGTTGACGTCGTGGCCTCGCTTCCGGGCCGCGTCGTGGCGAAGCGAACCACCGCGGCTGTGCTCGTCGAGGCGAGACTTGTCAGCGCCAAAGGGCGGGTGTACGCCCCGGGGGATAGGTTTGGGGAAGGTAGCCCGGTCAGGGGCGTGCAATGGGCGCCCGCGAGGGGGCTCCATGGAGGGTGTGATGACGACGACGCGACGGTCCATTCGTTGGGGGGCGCTCTCGGTTCTGGCGCTGGTGGCTTGCTCGTCCGAAGAGGACCCGACCCGGGTGGGCGTGGTCGAGCAGGGGCTCACCACGACGACCACCGTGTCCTTCCAGGACGGCACCAACGGCTACTCGGGCACGACGGACGCGGTCCTGTCCCAGAACCGACCCACCACCAACTACGGGAGCGCGACGACGCTCTCGGTCGATGGCGACGATCCCTATCGCACCGGGCGAGATCTCGCCGCGCTGCTGCGCTGGGACGTCTCTAGCATCCCGCCGACCGCCGTCGTCACCAGCGCCAACCTCACCGTCTACGTGACGGACGCCACCGCCACGGGCTACCCCATCTTCGGCCTGAACAAGCTGTTCACGGAGTCACAGACGACCTGGAACCTGCAAACCTCGGGGGTCGCCTGGACCACCGCGGGCGCACAGGCAGCCGCCGACCGCGAAGGCACGCCGCTCGGCACGCTGGTCGCTCCCAGCAAGGGCACCCGCACCGTTGGCCTCAACGCTGCCGGGCTCGCCGAGATCCAGGGCTGGATCGCCGATCCCACAAGCAACTTCGGCGTCATCATCGCTAGCACCTCCATCACCGACGGGCTCGACTTCTCGTCCAGCGAGGCCTCGACCATCAGTCGGCGTCCGAGGCTGACCGTCACCTACGAGCTGACCACCGGGTGCAGCACGGCGGCCGACTGCGCCGACGGTAACGCCTGCACGGAGGACGCCTGCATCGACGGCGAGTGTAACAACTCCCCCATCCCCGGCTGCTGCCTCGTTGACACCGACTGCGCTGACAGCGACGCCTGCACCGCCGACATCTGCGCCGCGAATGCGTGCAGCCACGAAGCCATCGCCGGCTGCTGTCTGGCCGATGCCGAGTGCGACGACGCCGACATCTGCACCGCGGACGCCTGCATCGCGAATGCGTGCAGCCATGGCGCCGTCCCCGGCTGCTGCTACGTGGACGCGGAGTGCGACGACGGGAACGCCTGCACCGCGGACGCGTGCCAGGAGAACGCCTGCGGCAACGCGGCGATACCGGGCTGCTGCCTGGTGGACGCGGAGTGCGACGACGGGAACGCCTGCACCGCGGACCGGTGCCAGGAGAACGCCTGCGGTCACGCGGCGATCTCGGACTGCTGCCTGGCCGATGCGGAGTGCGACGACGGAAACGTTTGCACCGCGGACGCTTGCGAAGCGAACGCCTGCACCCACGCCGCCATCGCCGGCTGCTGCCTCACTGACGCCGACTGCGCCGCCGCCGATGCCTGCACCCAGGGCGGCGCCTGCGTGGGTGGCGTCTGCGTCGGGGGTGAGCCCCTCGACTGCGACGACGGCGATCCGGAGACGGTCGACCGCTGTCTCGACGGGCTCTGCCAGCACGCCAGGACCGTCGAGACAACCCTGACCTTCAGGAACGGCGAGAACGGCTACGACGGCATGATCGACGGCATGATCGCCGGGGACAGCACCACGACCAACTATGGGATTGCCACGGTCTTGACCGTGGACTCGAGCCCGGCTCGGGCCACCCTGATGGCCTGGGACCTCTCCTCGATCCCCGCGGACGCGACGGTGACCGAGGCCGCCGTGAGCTTCCACATCGGCGGCAGCACGAGCGCCTCGTCAGCCCGGACCAACTCCCTGCGGGCTCTCAGTCGCCCCTGGTCGGAGCCGGAAACCACCTGGCTCCTGGCGCAGGCCGGCGTGCCCTGGGAGGTCGCGGGGGCTCAGGGGACGACGGACCGCAGCGAGGAGGGCCTGGGGACGACCCCGGCCAACACCTCCGGCGCCGTCACCATCGCGCTCAACGCGGCCGGCGTGGCCCGGGTGCAAAGCTGGGTCGCCGACCCGGCGCAGAACCACGGCCTCGTCATCGCCACCTCCAGCAACAGCGACGGCCTCTACTTGTACTCCAGCGAGGACGGCGACCTCGCTCATCGGCCGATGCTCACCGTGACCGCCATCACGACGACCGTCACCACCGACCCCGGGGGCTCGGGCGGGGCCGGCGGGGCCGGCGGGGCCGGCGGGGCCGGCACCGCTGGTGACGGCGCGGGCGGTACCGGCGGGCTTGTCGGTGGCGCGGGCGGTGCCGGTGGCGCCGGTGGAATCAACGGCGGCGCGGGCGGCACCGCGGAGCCCGAGGCCTTCGCCTTCTTCGTCCACTCCGACAGCCACGTGGAGGCCGCGAGCAGTCCCCAGTTCTCGGCGGCGCTAGCCCAGATGGACGCGCTCGGCGCCGCCCCCGACGCGCCGCGCACCATCGGCACCTTCAGCGTCGGCGACCACACCGAGACGGGGTCCACCACGCAGTGGAATTACCATCGGGCGCTGGTGAACGGCTGGCTCGACGGCGCGGCGACGACCTTCGGCGGCGACCCCCCGCGATACCTGGCCGCCCCCGGTAACCACGACATCCTGGTGTCCTCCACCTGGCTCGCCGACTGGAACCTCACCTTCTCGGGCGCGCAGGGGCTCGGCGTCAACTCGAGCAGCGCTGGCGTGTACTACTCGGTCGAGCACGGCAACGCGCTCTTCCTGGTGAACGACACCAACAAAGCCACGAGCAGCAGCACGGCGCACACGACCGATCCGCAGATCCTCGCCCTCGCCGCGACGCTGGCCGCCTCGACGCATCAGTTCAAGTTCCTCTTCTACCACCGTCCCTTCTACTACTGCGGCGCTGGCGGCCTCACCACCACGCCCGCCGCGCTTCCGTACCTCGATCTGGCCGCGCGCAACGACGTGGACGTGGTCTTCAACGGCCACAGCCACGTCTACACCCGCACCTGTCGGATGAACGCCGACCACGCCTGCACCGGGAGCCTCGACGGGACGGTGCAGCTCGAGGTGGGCACGGTGGGTGCGAGCGACACCCGGGTCCGTGCCCTGAACACCGCCACCCAGACCCGGTCTGGCTACGACTCGACGGGGACCTACCGGACCTACAGCTACGCGTGCCAGGTCGGGAACGCGTATGAGGCCACGCTCGGCAGCGTGCGCACCTTCATCCACGTGGTGGTCGAGGGCTGTCGTGCCACGTTGAACGCCTACGTGGTGGGCAATTCGGTCCCCTTCGACAGTCTGGTCATCGATCGCTGCTCGTCGTAGCTTCGCCGGCCCCGAGCAGCGCTGCGGTCCGGCGCTTCACCGCTCCTCGATGAAGCTCCGGGTCCAGGGCGGTCGCGGCGGGAGCGCCCCGCGGGCGACGCGCTCGCCCCAGGCGGCGTCGGTCAGGCGCCCGGACATCGGCGCCGGGAACTCGTAGAAGGAGAGCACGCCGCCCTGCGTCAGCGTCTCGCCGACCTCGCCTGGCACCACCACCCACAGGTCGAAGATGCGACCAATGCCGAGCTCGAGCGCCTGTTGGCGATCGGTGTTGGAGTGGATGTCGGTGACAAGCGAGATGCCCCGCTCCTCGCGCCCCGCGCCGCCGGTCGAGAAGGCGTACTCGCCACGCCCCATGCCCAGCGTCAGCGCCTCGAGCCGGCCGCCGACGTACTCCACGTACCGCGCCTGCTCGTCGGTGAGCGGGCGGCCCGCGACCTCCGCGCGCGCGATCTCGGCGAGATCGCGCGCGAAGTTCATGGCGTTGAGCCGCGGGTCCGTCTCGTCCGCCCACTGGTTGGCGGTGGGCCCCGCGGGATCGCCGTACAGACGCCGATAGGCTTCGCGGGCAAGCGCGGCGAGGCCCTCGTACAAGGGGACGTTCGGCTCCACGAACCCGCGCACCGCTGGCACGATGGGCTCCTCCACCGCCACCAGGTAGGAGGTGTCCCCGTCGCACTCGACACCCATGTCCTGCATCGCGTAGAGCACGCCCGAGTGCTTGAGCTGGGTGTAGCCCGCGAGCGCGGAGTAGAGTTGCCGATCGCGCCAGGCGAGGCTCTGCGCGAACGCCAGCCGCTCGCCCTTCGGCAGCTCGGGAGGCGTGGCGACCGCGACCAGCAGGGCGAGCCAGCCGTGGTAGAGGTCCGTGCTCGCGTACCCGGGGAGCGAGCCCCCGGCTCGGGTCTTCTCCGCCAGCGCGTCGAGCGCCGCCTGGTAGCGCTCGCGGAAGTCCGCGGCGGTCGCGAGGGCGTGCTCGCGGGCGCGCGCGACGCCGAGGGTGGCGAAGACGTCCAGGGCCGACGGCATGCCACGCCCCGGGACCGCCGGGTGGGTGAGGGCGCGGAAGAAGGTGACGTCGAGGCCGAGCCGCCGGGGAAAGACGGTGACGAAGAGCGCGCGATCCCGGTTGTTCGCGTCGCGGATCGGCACCTCCCCGCGGCGCGCGAGCAGCCGGCGCTCGAGCTCGCGCGCGTCGAAGCCCGGCATCCGATCGAGCTCCTGGGCGAGCTGGTCGAGGGTCGCGTCCACCGGCCGCCCCATGAACGACCCGACCACCGCGTCCGCCCGCCGCCACAGCTCGAGCCCGGTCGCGGCCTTCGGCGGCGCCTCCTCTTCCCAGGGTTGCGTGGGGGGATCCGGCTCGAGGGGGAGCGTGCGCAGCGTTGCCACGAGTTCGCGCAGGGAGGGGTCCATCGGCAGCGGGACCGACCCGAGCCAGCCCATGGCGAGGAAGTAGCCGGCGAGGTCGTTCTCGGCGTAGGCGCCGCGGATGGCGAACTGGCTGAAGTCGATCTTGACCGGCTCCGCGCGCCCCGGCACCTCGACGTCGACCAGACCCTCGTGCCGGAGCATCCGGTCGAGGTGCGCCTTCACCTCGGCCCGGATGGAAGCGGGAAGCCGGTCGACGACCCGCGGCAGCTCCTCGGGGAGCCGCGCCGCCACGGGGCGTCGCAGGCGTTCGACGCGGGCGTCGGGCGCGCGCGCCTCGCCCTCGCCGCCGAGCGCCGCCATGCCCGACTCGACGAGCTCGTCGGTGTTGAGCCGCTCCATGGTCGCGGCGGCCTCGAGCGGGGCCCAGGCGGTGGCGAAGAGCACGGCGTAGTAGCGGTCGGTCCTGGAGCCCCCACCCGCGGCGAGGCGCGCGGTGTAGCGCTGGTACAGACCCCGCGTGAGCTGGCGCGCGGCCACGGCGGCCTCCCGCTCGCCGCCCTCGAGCAGCCGCAGGACCTCGTCGCGGAAGGCCTGGAGCGCTACGTCCACGGTGATGAACTGGGGACGGCTAGCGTAGCGGAGCTCCTCGTGGAGGACGTAGAACTCCTTCTGCACGGCCGGGCGCACGACGAAACGGTTCTGCTCGAGGCGCGGCGACTCTTGCGCGCCGAAGAGCTCGGGGAAGCGGTGGAGGTTGTGCACGGTCTGCAGGTAATGGCGCGTGGGCGCGCGCCCCACGCCGGCGGCGCCCGCGAACGTCACCTCCCTCCCGGTCGGCGACCAGACGACGCGCGCGGCACGCGGGACGTCGAGGCCGAGCGGGCTCCACGCCGGATCCTCGACGAACCGCGGCGCTTGCACGGGGCGCCCGTCCGCGTCGGCGACGAGGAGCGTCTGGTTGGCGGAGACAGAAGGGCGGCCGATCCCGGCCTCGGCGCGAGAGACGGGGCGCCCCGGATACTTCGCGTACTCGCGCTCGAGCGCGGGGAGGCACCGGGTCATGTCGGCCGAGTAGCCCCGGCAAGCCTCCGGAGCCTCGGTGCGGATCGTCGCCAGCGCCGCAGCGAACGTCTGCGGGTAGCGCGCGGGGGCGTCCTCCACGCGACCGTCGCAGACCCACACCACGGACAGGCCGTCAGGGGCGAAGGACGGCTCGGAGCAGGCCTTGCCGGGTGCCGACACCCGTCCCTGGTGGCTCCCGTGCGGTGACGGCGTGGGAGTTTTTCGGTGGGAGGCGACCTTGGGCATCGCCGGCGGACGGATCGACGAGAACCAGATCTCACTCTTGTCCGCCCTGCGCCGCACGAACAACACCTTCTGGTAGGCGTCGACCAGCAGCCCGTCCGGCTCGCCGCCGCACATGCCCTGGTGCACCGCGTAGAAGCCGAAGGGGACGGACGCCACGGTCGGCTCGAACTCGTCCCCCTCGAGATCGGTGAGTCGCTCGGTCGTACCCGTGCCCGGATCGAGCAGGACCAGGTCGTAGTCGCCATCGCGATTCGACGCGAAGACGATCCGCCCGTCGGGGGTGAAGGTGGGATCGACCGCGTCGCTGCCCTCGTCGCCGAACTCGGCGGTCTCGCCGCCAACGAGGTCGAGCACCTGGATCCGCCGCCGCCCCGGCGGCCCCGCCGCGAAGGTGAGGCGCCGCCCCTCGCGGTCGTACTGCGGGCGGGCGCCGTCGTCCGACGGGGGGCCACCCACCGCCGGCGGCGGTGCAGCCCGCGGCGCGCAGGCGACGGCGGTGGCGACGGTGAGCAGCGTCGAGAGCGTCCAGCGTATCATCTTCCCTCGCAAGCAGTGGGCCGGCGTGTGCGGGCGGTGAAGCCGAAGCCGGTCCAGTCGTAGGTGGTCAGCACGCAGCGACCGCCGAGGCGCTCGGTGGCCAGCAGCCGGTCGTCGCGCACGACGAAATCGAGCAGGGGCCTGGAGAGCGCGCTGCCACGCCACCGCTCCCGGAGCTCACCGCGGGCGTCGTCCCAGGCGAGGACCCAGACCGTGCGGTGCGGCTCGGGCTCATCGTGACGGCGGGTGGTGGACCAGATCCCGAGCAAGACCTCGCGCGTGCCGTCGCCGTCGAGATCGCCGACCGCGATCGACCAGGCGCGGTAGATCCGGCTCGTGAAGCCGCCGACCTGCACGAACCCCCGCTGCCGCCCGGCGTCGAACCACGCCCGCACGGGCAGCCCCGCGCGCAGCGACCCCTCGAAGGCCGGCGGCGGGGCGTCGGCGCCGAGTCCCGGCGTGGCGAGGGCGACCGCGAGCCCGACCGCCACCCCGAGCCGCCATGGCCTCGACGCCAGCGAGCCGGCGGCTTGCCCAGCACTGGCAGAGGGTGAACGGGGCTCTGTGCGCGGAGACAAGGCGCCGGGATCCTCGGCCACCGGTGCGGTGGCCCGCGCCATGTTCGACCATCCCGGGTCCGGCGTCACCCAGGACTGCGGACGGAGGCGGGCGGACGCAGCGGCCCGGCGGGCGAGGGTCGCCGAGCACACTGTCCTCGATTGCCCGGGCGCTGCCGGCGCGGCACGCTCGGCGACATGAGCCTTCGAGGATGGGTGCGGTGCGGGTGCGTTTTGGGTCTGCTGGTCGGCAGCGCCACGGCGGGCTGCTCCGGGTCGGACGAGGAGGAGGAGCACACCCTCGGGAGCGGGGGCGCCGCGAGCGGCGGGAGCGGGGGGTCGCAGATCCTCGGTCCCGCCGGTGGGGCGACCACCGGGGGCGCGTCGGGCACCGGGGGAGGCGTGACGGCGGGCGACACGTCGGCCTGCGGGATTTGCGCCACCGCCGAGGGCTGCGTGGTCGTGCACGTCACCCGCAGCGATGACACCACGGCGCAGCCGTGGGTGGTCTGGCCCGATGAGGCTGACGGGATCGGGACCCTGGTGGTGAGCGTCGGCGCGGGGGACATCGTGCGCATGGCGCGGGTCACCGGCGCCGATCTGAAGCCCCCCACGGCCGCCTACGACGCCACGCTCTGCGCGCCGAGCGGCCAGGTGCGGCTCAACGCCTTCCTCGACGAGGACGAGGACGCCGACCAGAGCGCCGTCTTCAGCGGCGACTACCTCGACTCCTGCGCCGTGGATCGCCAGATCGACGTCAGCGTGCCCGCGGCGGGCACGCTCACCGTGCCGTACGTGCTCAACAACTCCTGCGACTAGGGCGCACGGAAATCGGTGCCGCGGCAGACCCCCAGAAGCTCCGCGGGACCGGGATCGAACCGACGGCACCGGGGCGTCCACCCCGGGGTCACGATCGGTCCCTTGACTCGACCTCGGAGCTCGCTCCCGCCATCACCGTCCGGCGAAGGCCGTGGTTCGTGCCCGGGTCCCGGCGCGCCGGGCCGCCCCTGGCTATTGACCGGTCGAGGGCTAGCGCGACGGCTCCTTGAGGAAGGTGAGCTGGGTTTCGGGCGCTGGCTCGCAGCCGTACTTCTCGATGAGCAGGTTGTCGTAGGCGTCAGCCGCCTCCACGAACCTGGCGATCGCCGTCGACTCGGCGCCATGGTCGTCGCGGCCGAAGACGTCGGAGACGTGAAAGGTGAGGTTCAGGCGAATCACGTTCTCGTCCAGGTCGAACGAGAACGGATCGTGCTCGGGCGAGAGCAGGAAGCGAAACAGCTCGCCGAGCCCCTGCTTGCCGACCTGCGCCAGGGGGGACGAGAAGCACAGGTGCTCCGAGCAACAGCACCAGATCTTGATGGGGGCGCTGCCGCTGTGAAACGACCAGTTGTGCTCCCCGTGGCGCGTCAGGATCGGATCGATGCCAGCTCGCTCCAGGGCGCCCTCGACAAAGGCCACGATCGGGTGGTTCTCGGGCGGATCGAAATAGCCCGCGATCTCGAACGGCTCCAGATCCATGCCGCAGCTCTCGCAGTAGCGCTCGTTCGTCTCGAGCAGTGCGTCACAGGCCGGGCAGACCACACCAAACGGGACCGTCTGCTCCCGAGCACGCTCCACGAAGTCACGGACGTCGGCGGCCGGGATGCCGAACCCGACCAACTCGGCGGAGTCGAACTTGCAGGTCGTGACGGCCACGACGTGCTTCTCCTGGTTCAGGATGGGACCCCCCGAATTGCCAGGGTTGATCGCGGCATCTGTCTGTACGAAGTGCTGGCCGGCGACTAGCTGCTTCGGGTTGGAGACGACGCCCTCCGTCACGGACAGCGGCAGCCCCACGGGAAACCCGATGATGTACACCTGTTGCTTCGGCGCCAGGCCATCCAGCGCCTCGATGGCAAGGACCTCACAGTCGAGGGGGCTGGCCAGTTCCACCATGGCCAGGTCACGCTTGGGATGGATCCGTCGCACCGTACCGAGGATCCGACGGCGGTCGCGGAGCTCGACGGCGACCGAGCGATAGGGGGCCACGACGTGGCAGTTGGTGAGCAGGTGGTTCTGGTCCACCAGGAAGCCCGACCCGGTGCCGCCACCGGTGAGCACCTGGAACACCCCGAGCCTGGAGAGATCTTGGTTCATCCGTCGTCGTCCTGGTCGTCTTCGTCTTCGTCTTCGTCTTCGTCGGCTTCTTCGTCGCTGCCGAACTTCGCGACCAGCGCGCGCGCCTGGTCCCAGAGGACGTTGGCGGCCTCGCGCCAGGGCTTGTCCGACGGGGCCGCGAGTCCGGCGCAGAGCTCCTCCCGCACGACGGGAGGCCACTGGAATCTGGCCAGCAAGTAGTAGTACGTGCTGAGCAGGGCCAGGGCGGCGTCCATCGGCTTGCCGGTTTTGCGGAGCTTGTCGACGTTCTCCATGTAGTTTCCGGTGCCAAACCAGTTCGCGATCAGCGCGGGGCTCCCGTCGGCGAGGCGGCTGATCGCGTACTGGGCGTGCCCGAGGCTCTTCTCCAGCTCCTCGCGCCGGACAGCGGCCATCTCCTTGCAGCACTTGCTCAGCGCGGTCTCCCGCTTGTGCGGGTCCACTTCGGTATTGTTGAAGGTGGACGCCCCTTCTGCGATGCGCGCCGAGAGCACGCCGCACAGCGGCAGGACGAACTCGATGCGATTGACCGCGAAGGCCGACACCTCGTTCAGGAAGAACATCGAGCGCTTCTGCTGCGCCTCCTCCAGCAGCGCTTCCACTTCGCTCCAGTGCGTGCGCCAGACCGTCTCGGCGACCGCCAGCTCCTCCGGCTCGAGGGGGGCCACCGACTCGCGCTCCAGTGGGGTCGCCCCGAACTGCGCCACCAGCCAGTCGTCGGTGCGATCCGCCTCTCGCGGCATCCGGCGCAGCGCCTCGATCACCTTCGCCGGGTGGAGTCGAGCAATGTCCTCGCGGAACTCCAGATGGAGATCGTCGCCGTGAAGCCGGGGCTGATGGATCTGGCCGGACCCAGAGATGCGCGTCAGCACGTAGCGGAGCGCGGCGATGGAGCGACCGCCCGCCGGCAACCGGACCAGCGGCACCTGGACGCACAGTTGGTCGCCCTCGATCCGTGCCGATACGCGGGAGGACCCCTGCGTGAAGCGGAAGGGTTCGGTCCCCAGGTCGGGGATCTCGAGTCCGGGAAAGACGTGCGCGAAGACCTGCTGGACCGCTTCACGGTGGCGGCCCTGCTGGTACAGGGCCACCGCCGCCTCGTAGCGGTCGTAGTCGAGCGCGAGCCATTCCTGATAGCGACGAATGGGGGGGTGGTAACTGAGGGATCCAAGCGCCATGCTGTTCGCGGAGTATCGCGGGGAACCCACGACGCATGCAAGCGCGGTCGTCTCCGGGTTGTCAGCGCTTCCCCCCGTCGGCAGGACCGCTCCCGACTCACCGTCCTGGTCGGCTGCCCTGCGCAGCGCTTCGCGCACGGCGAAGCGCTCGGTGACCATCCTGAGGGCCGGCGACGTCGCCACCCTAGCCCGCGCGGGAGCCGCTCGGATCACCGTCGGGGGCGATCTCGCTCACGCAGAGGTCGGACGGGATGACGTTCCGGCTGTGACCCGGCACCGTCACCAGGATCGCGTTGATGGGCTGCTTGGCGCAGGCGGTGCCGCTCTGGTCCCAGCGCTTGGTGTTGAAGCTAGACCAGGGGATCAGGCCGGGCCCAGTGAACACCGCGAGGAGCTGGACCCCATGCACCGGGCCCACCTTCGATCCGACGACGAGGTGCCGGCGGCCGAGTCGCGCGAGGCCGGCGTTCACGGCAGCCACTCGAGCTGCCGACACGCGCGCCTGGACTTCCCGATCGACCGTGATAGGCTTCGACGCAGCGTCGGGACGAGCCGGCGCAGGGAGGGAGCGCTGGTGCTTTCGTCACGGCTGATCCGGAGTTTCCTGAAGGAGGCCGCCCGCCAACCTGGGCTCACCTTCGCGGAGTGGCTGCAGGGTCGCACCACGGGGGTGTGGTTGCTCGGCGCGTCCGTCGCGGCGACGGCCTGCGGCGGCGACACGAGCCAGGACCCGGGGCAGGCCGGCGAGGGCGCGTGCACGACCGACGACTGTGCGTCAGAGTGCGGCGACGGGATCGACAACGATGGGGATGGCGACGTCGACTGCGTGGACGACGACTGCGTCGAGCAGTCGCCCTGTCTCGATGGGCCCGTTTACGGCGTTCCCTACGAGACGGATTGCGGCGACGGCGCCGACGAGGACGGCGACGGAGCGACGGACTGCGACGACACCGACTGCGACGCGGATCCCGCCTGCGTGATCGGCTCACTCTACAGCGCTCCGGCCGGGGGGACGGGGGGCGCTTCCGGCGGCGACGGCCCCGGTTCGGGCGGCGCATTGCTCGGCGGCGCCGAAACCGGCGCAGTGCCGAACATGGGCGGTTCGGCCTACGGCACCGGCGGCTGGATCCCCGCCGGCGGGACGCTCCTGGGCGGCACCGGCGGGCTGAGCACTGGCGGCGGCGCCGGGTGGGACACCGGCGGCGCTGAAACTGGCGCAGTGCCCAACATGGGCGGTTCGGTCTACGGCACCGGCGGCTGGATCCCCGCCGGCGGGACTCTCCTGAGCGGCACCGGCGGGCTGGACGCCAGCGGCGGCGCCGGGTGGGACACCGGCGGCGCCGAAACTGGCGCAGTGCCGAACATGGGCGGTTCGGTCTACGGCACCGGCGGCATCGTGCCGCCCGGCGGCGCGTGACCCCGTCCGCCGCCGCACCTCCTCCGCTCGCGCGCAGGGCCACCGGCCCGAGCACGAGCTTGGAGGAGGTCGGCGCGGCGCAGCCGCGACGGGTGGAGGCACCCCAAGACTTGCCCTTGCGCGTTGGCCGTGGCCCACCTTCGAGTTCGTGGGTGAGTGCGGCGACGACTGCGGCGGCGTCAAGCACAGCGCCGTGACTTGCTCGACGACGTCGCTCCACACGCAGGCGTCGTTCACGGTATCGAACTGCTTCCAGGGCACGACGTTCCCGGGCCTGGCGACGCCGGCAAGCTCCCACGATCCCGACTTGATCCTGATCCAGGTCGGCGTGAACGACGTCTGGGGCGGCAAGACCGTCGACGCGATCCTGGGCAACTTCGCGTCGCTCGTACTGCAGGCGCGCGCACAACGCGGCGGTGGCCGTGGTTGTCGCGCAGATCCACCCGATCAATCGGGACTGCGGCAGCGACGACTCGAAGACGATGCTCGCCGCGTCGCTGGTAAGCGCCGTGCCGGCCTGGGCGCAGGGGTTCCACACCGCGGAATCGCCCGTGCTCGTGCCAGATCTCTGGACCAATTCCGACTGGAGCCTGGCGAAGACAACCGACTGCGTGCACCCAAACGACGCCGGCGCCCAGAGGATGGGGCTCAACTGGCACCACGCGCTCAAGGGGATCCTGAAGCCGGGCTGATGGTTCAGTCGGCGGTTAGGGCGACCGATGGCTGCGAGCGCGCGTGCAGAAGGCCCTCGAGCCCGGATCGGGCAACATCCCCTTGCGCACCGACCTCGGCCGCCGCCATCCCTTCACGGGCATGACGCTCGCAGGGAAACGGCGTGAGCCGCTCGGGCGCGGTGAAAGGGCCGCTCCGCAGCTGGGCCCGTTCCCCCTCGGACGAGGGTGAGGTCGCAGCCTTTCGTGGCTAGGGCGCTCGAGGCGCTGGCCGCACCCGCACGGTGCGTACCCTGCGGGGAGACGCCTCGACGACCTCCAGCGTAACGCCGTCGGGCAACGTGAACGTCTCGCCAGGACGTGGCATCCGCTTGGCCAGCGCGAGTACCAGACCAGCCAAGGTCGACCACGAGCCATCGTCGGGGAGCTCGAGGTCGAGTTTGCGGTTCACGCCGCGGATGGAAGCGGCGCCGTCGACAATCACCGTGCCACCCGGCTCGGGTCTGGCGCTGTCGCCCGGTACTCGCTCATGCTCCGAGAAGATCTCACCCACCAGCTCCTCGATCAGGTCCTCCATGGTCACGATGCCCGACATACCGCCGTGCTCGTCGACCACGATCGCGAACGGAACATGGCGGTTTCGCAGTTCGTTCAGGAGCTCGACCGCCTTCTTCGACTCCGGCACGAAGAATGGCGGACGGATCACGTCTTCGAGCACGATCAGCCTGCGCTCCCAGGCGAGGGCCAACAAGTCCTTCCCTGGCTGTTGGGGTCGCCGCGCGCCAGCGCCTCGTCTTGCCGGACGATGGACTCGTCGCCGAGGTCGCCGCCCGTCACCTCCTCGACACGGCCCATCGGATCGAGAGCACGCGCTGCGGGGTCCCCCGCCCCGTCGCACCTTCTGGTCGCGACGGGCTGGCGCGAGCCGCCGCCGCCCGCCTCTCTGGCGCCCGACTCCCGACGCGCCGCTGACCGACTCGCCGCTCGCCGACACGGCCCCGCGCCACGAGCAGGTCACGCGCGACCTCGCGGTCGGTGACGACCGCGAGGAACCGGAGCCGCTCCCCCGTCGTTGCGCTCCTCCACTGCGTCCAGGACGCGGGCTCCGCAGCGTCCCGGAGCGCTCCCCGCTTCGCCACCGGTCGGGGACCGCGCCGGTCTTGCCACTCGGCGCACCATCGATCCTGCCCGGAGCCCGAGGCGCCCTCGATCGATAGCGAGCTACGCCCGCCGCACGACATCCCCCACCCGGCCACGAACACCGCTGCGATCCCCGACCGCACGGTGCGGGCCTGACACACCGAAGCGCGCGGCAGCGGAGCCGCGGCGCGTGGGCACTGGCGAGGGTCGGGCCGCGTGTTATACGAGGTGGCACGCACGGGTGGTGCCCGGACGATCGGTGGTCGCGGGGGAGCGCGTCGGAGCCGGGACCCGCCGCAAAGCAGGAGCCCACGATGAGGAAGCTGGCAGTGATGACGTTGCTCGGATTGCTTGGATCGCTCGGCGTGGTGGGCTGCGGCCGCCACGGGACCTACGCCGCGACCCAACAGGGCGTCTCACCCGAGGCGGGCGAACCGGCCCCTTCGCCACCTCCCGCGCGTTCGGCGGCCGCGCCGGTCGCGTCGGGGACGGGCGCCGCCGCCGCCCCCGGAGGCCAGCCCCCCGCGGCCGTCTCCACCCAGCGCTCCGCGAGAATCGTCTTCCTGCACCACAGCACCGGCGGCAACGTCTGGGGCGGGGGCGTGAAGAAGCTGCTCGATGAGCACAACCGCCGCCAGGGAACGAGCTACTCGATCGAGGAGCGGTCCTACCCCAACGACCCCTACCCCTGGGCGAACTACCCGTACGACTACCACAATCTTTGGGTCGTCCATTCCGGGGAGAACCGCGATCGCCAGCAGGCCACGCTCGAGGATCTCACCCAGTCCTTCGACGTCATCGTGTTCAAGCACTGCTTCCCGGTGAGCAGCGTCGGACCGGACACCGGCCGCCCGGATCCGAGTTCCGGCGCTAAGACCCGCGAGAACTATGCGGCGCAGTATGAGGCCCTCAAGCGGAAGTTCCGCTCCTTCCCCAACCACAAGTTCATCGTCTGGACCGGCGCCGCCCTGACCCGGCAGGGCACCAACCCCGAGGACGCGGCGCGAGCGCGCGGCTTCTTCGACTGGGTGAGGTCGACCTGGGACGAGCGAGGCGACAACCTCTTCGTCTGGGACTTCTGGCAGCTCGAAACCGGGGGTGGGCTCTACCTGCTCGACGCGAACGCCGCGAGCCCTGGAGATTCGCACCTGAACCGAGACTTCGCGGAGAAGGCGGCGCGGCTGTTCGTGCAGCGCCTGACGGACGTGCTCGAGGGGCGCGGCGACTCCGGGAAGCTGACCGGCGAGAGCCCCTGATCGAGCGCTGCCCCGCGCGCGGCGGGCGTACACTCCTCCTGGCGCGCACCGTCGGCGACGAGAGGCCGGGGACGCCCGTGCGCGACTTCGAGCACGGCTCGAGTGGTGAGCGATGCACGACCATGGGTGGAAGGCAGCAGCGGTAGGGCTCGCGCTGGCGCTCGGCGCCTGCGGCGGCTCCGGTGACTCGACGGACGGCACCACGACCCCAACAGCGTCCGGACGGAGGGGCGCCAGTGCGGGCACACGTCCATCTCCGAGCACTTCGCCCATTGGGCCGCGAAGGACATGCCGATGGGCAACCTCGACGAGGTCATGCTCCTCGTCGGGGGGCTGTCCGGGACTGGAGAGGCCGAGTTCACGCAGGGGACCCTGACGGTCGAGTGACGGGCCCCAGAACGTCGCTCAACGCAGCAGCTCCTCCCGCTCGCAGCCGAACAGCACCTCCACGCGCGCGGTCGTCTGCGCGGTGAGGGTGTCGCAGGTCGCCGGGCAGACGAGGATTTTGGTCGGCGCGATCGGGTCGTCGTAGTACCAGGCTGGTCCCGACGCGAGCGCGCAGTCGGCGGCGGAGGGGACGTAGATCATGGGGCTCGTCGCGACGTCGATGACGTTGACGTTGACGAGCTTGGGGTCGAGGGTTTCTCCCGCCGGTGGTTCGGGGACCGCCCACTCGCAGGGGAGGGTCACGATCTGGGTGGTGGTGATCGTCTCGATGATCGTCTCCACCACGGTGACGCTGTCGCGGATCGCGTTGAGGGCAGCGAGGAACCCCTCGGCGCCCGAGGTGGTGACGTCGCAGGCCTCCGCGCCGGGCAATTCCGGCGTGCAGTCCGAGCCACCCGCTACGGCCACCTGGTCGAGGAGCTGAAAGCCCTCCGCGGTCACGCCGGCCATGCCGATGGTGAAGGTCACGACGCCGCTCGTCAGACCCCCCGCCGCGATCGGCGTCAGCAGGCCCGCGGCGTCGGGATCGACGCAGGTGGTGCCGAAGGCCCAGCCCGGCGCCCCACCTTCGCCCTCCCGAGGGACGTCGCAGATCGCGCTGAGCCCGCAGGCGTTGGGCTGGCCGTCGGTGACGAGGACCACCACGCACTTCTCGTCCGGGTGGCTCGCCTGGAACGATGCGCAGTAGCTGGTCCCGCCGGTGAGCGCCCCGACGGTCGGGGTGGACTGGGCGAGCTCCGTCGACTGAAGGGATTCGACGATCGCTGGCGCCTGTTCGGGGAGCCTCCCCATCGCGACGGCCGGCGTAGCGTGCGCGACCCCGTCGCACTCGTCAGGCTCCTCCGCAGCGCCGACGGGGTGGAAGTACTGGATGGCGACGTCGATGCCGCCGGACGCCGGATCCTCCACGAAGCGGGTCAGCGCCGTGACGGCCTCGTCCCACTTGGTCCCCGTGGTCCCCGTGGTCCCCGTCTCCTGCATGCTCCTGGAGTTGTCGAGCACGACGTAGAGCGCGACTGGAGCGGGGACCTGGGTCTCGAGCGTGGTGGTCAGCTCCTCTTCGACCTGGATGGAGTCCGGCTCGAGGGCGAGCCCGGTGCAGGTCTCCTCCTCGGTGAGGGTCTGGTCCCCGGGCGCGGCCGTCCCCCCGGTGTCGGTCACGACCAGGACGGTGCTGCCCCCGGTCAGGGCGACGCTCGGTGCGGTCCCCCCCGTCCCCGTCGGCGCACCGCCCTCGGGGGGGATGGCGGCACCGCCCCCGCTGGAGCTGGGGTCTGCTCCCCCGCTGCCGTCGCGACCGTCACTGCTGGTCTGGACGACCCCACCCGAGTCGAGCGAGCAGGCCAGGAACGCGAAGAGCGCGAGGGGAGAGCAGAGGAGCAGGGGGCTGCGTTTCATGGGCACCGGCCTCCGAGGCAGGGGCGGTCTTGCCCGCCGCAGGGCGAGCCAGAGCGTGCTTTGCGAGCGAAGCTCCGCCAAGCGAAGGCTTGCGAACCGACTACGCAAACCTGCCCATCTATTCCCGGCCACCGCCCTCCCCATCCGTCCCCGCGTGGTCAGATGTGAAAATAGGTACGACAAGGTACGACCCACAGGGGGCCGGCCGTCACCAACCGAGCCGGTCGCGCAGCTCTGCCTCGAGCAGCACGGCCATGCGCTCGTGATCGGCCACGTTCGGGTGCCAGTCGCACCCGGTCGGCACCGAGCCGTCCGCACCCATGTCCTGCGCGCCGAGATCCAGCACGCTCACGCGCTCGTCGCCGCCCGCCGCCCGGGCGTCGCGCACGGAAACGAGGTAGCCGAGGATGGTGCCGCGCTCGGCGTCGCCGAGCATCGAGCCGGCGGCCAGGACGATCCAGGCCCCGGGGTACTGCGACCGGACCTCCTCCAGGAAGGCGAGCAGCGCGGTCCCGTAGGCGTCCCCGGGATCGCCCGGCGCCATGTCGTTGGTGCCGAGGTTGATCACGACCGCCGACGCCGCCGGCTCGAAGCCCCAGGGCGTGGCGTCGTCGGTCCCGACGGCGTTATCGTAGACCGCCGGCAGGACCCCGCTCGGATCGCCGTCCGCATCCCGGCAGATCCCCCAGCCCGAGCGCGCCAAGGTGCTCACCTCGGCGTCGAGGGCGCGCCCGGCGATGGCCGCGTAGGTCAGGTAGTACGACGAGTTCTCCGCGGTCCAGTGACAGGCGGGGTTGGCCACCCAGTTCGGGTGCGGCTCGGAGCCGAGGTTGCCGTAGCCCGCGCTGATCGAGTCGCCGACCACCTCGACCAGACGACCGCTCGGCGCCGGGGCCCCGAGCACCGTCCCGCTCGTGAAGCCGAGGAACGTGCTGACGCCGTACATCCCCTCAGTGTCGCGCAGGAGCTCCACCACGTGATCGCTCGCGGGCAGGCCAGTGGCGAGCGTCACGGTCCGATCGCCCCCCGACCGCACCTCGAAACGCTCAGCCTGGACGCCGTCGATGACCGGCTGAAAGAACACCGTGTCGGTACCCTCCGTGCGGAGTGACACCGCGATGTCCGAGCCGCTGACCGTAGCGATGACGCCCGCGCCCTGCCAGGCGAAGCGGACCGCGTCCGGATCGCTGGCGTCGACCCGGCCGAGCCACCGCGGTCCCCCGGACACCACCCCACCCTCGCCGCTGCCGCCAGTGCCAGCGCCTCCGGTCAGCGCGCCGCCCGCGCCGCCGCTCGGAGCCTCGCCGCCACTGCCACCGCTCGGATCGCCGCCCACGCCCCCCGTCGGGCCACCGCCACCGGCGCCCCCCGTCGGGTCGTTTCCGCCAGCGCCTCCGCCCGGCTCCGAGCCGCCGACGCCGCCGGTCGGCCCCGCGCCGCCAGTGCCACCGCTCGGATTGCTGCCACCAATGCCGCCGCTACCACCGGTCGGGGGCGCGCCGCCGCTGCCGCCGCCGGACGCCGGCCCCTCGCCGCCCGTGGCGCGACCGCCCGTCGCCGAACCGCCGCTCACGGCGCCGCCCTGGGAAGCCGTGCTCCCAGCAGCGCCCCCCATCGCCCCGCCCGCGCCGGGGCTCCCCCCACCGCCGGTCGTCGCCCCACCCGTGACGGCGCCTCCGCTGGCCTCCGACTCGCCGGGCGAGTCCGAGCCGCAAGCGACGATGGATGCCGCGAGGACCAACGACGCTACCGAAAGCACGAGACGAAGCGAGGTGCGCCTGGGATCGAGCGGGGTCATCGACGCGTACGGTGACCGGACGCCGACGCGCGGTCAACTCGCGCAGTAACGTCCCGCTCCGAGCGCGTGGAGGCACGGCGTCCCATCGCCGCGGAGCTCTCCGCGACCGTGCCTGCCCGGGGATGCCGGCGAGTTCCGCTGCGCGCTCGGCGCTCCAGGTCGTTGATTCTTCGCGGCAATGAAACCGATGGCCGCTCCATGGGATCTCGACGGCCCGCAGATCACAAGCGCTGGGATCGCGTGCCTGGCCGCGCGCCCCGCGGAGCCTTCGCAGTAGACTGGTGCCGCCCATGGAGCTTCATCGAATCGCTCGGCCCTGGAGCCTCGCTCATCTCCCCGGCGCCGTGCGCATCTGCTCCCCGGCCCCCCTATCCCTGCTCGCCATCGAGGTGCGATGCGCCTCGTGAAGTCAGGGCGCCGAACCGCCCTCGGTCGGTGCTCGGGGCCGGTGATCCTCCGGCACGCTCGGAGGGCTGAACAGGAGCAGCCGGTGCTGGCTCGCGAACCCAGCCCGCGTCAGCGCGCGCCGTGAGGCCAGGTTCTCCGCCGCGCAGCCCGCCGTCGGCCGCAGCCCGCGGTCCTCCCCGACAAGGGCGTAGCCCACGTCCCGACCTCGCCAGCGGAGGTGGTGGGCCGCCCCCTGGCGCAGCAAGAGCTCGACGTAGCGCTCGGGCGCCTCCCCCAGCCGTGCGAAGTGCGCCTGCCGAGCCGCGGACAGCGCGGTCAGCGACGCGGAGGCCACCTCCAACAGGCTCACCGACGGTCGGGTAACACGGTGCCCGCGCGCCGGGTAGGGGATGGATCCGTTCGAGGTGCTCAACCCGCTGGCGCCGGGGCAGCGGCGGTCTTCGCCCCCTGGCGGCTCGCCGACCCCGCGAGCGGCCCCCATTGCGCCGCTCCTTCAGCTCTGGGAGATTACTCGTCATGAGTGGGGTGGGGGTCGAGTACGTCGATGCGCTCGACGTGTGCGTGTTTCGCCTCGAGGGGACGATCCATCCGGAGGAGATCGTCGCAACCTCCCTCCGAGCGGCGGTGCTGTACCCCAAGTCGACGAGGCTCTGGGACGTCTCTGCAGCTTCATTCGATGGCTGGTCGGAGTCGCGCCTGCTCGCCCTCGTCCGGGGTCTCGCACCCACCGCGCTCAGCACGCCCGGGATGCGCATCGCCCTCGTGTCCGAAAGCGCCGAAGGCGGCCGGCTCTGTCGGATCGTGCAGCGCCTGATCGCGTCGAAGGGGTACCCGATGACGGTCGAGGTCTTCTCAGGTCGTGCCGCGGCCCTCGAATGGCTGGGGCTGATGCACGTCCCCGTCGGGCGCACGCAGCCGGGCGGACCGGCCTGAACGAACGCGGGGTCCCGGCGGCGCCCCGGCACGGTCGTTCCCCGTCGGACCTCAGCCGCGCGGCAGCGCGCGGCGCGGCGGCGGCAGCGCGGGCTGCGGCAACAGATCCTGGCCGGTGCGCAGGCGCTCCAGCAACTCCCGGCGCGTCAGCTCGCGGGTGATGTCGCAGCGGAAGGTGCGCCGGGGCGGCCCGGCCGGGTCCTGGGGGGGAACGCCCGCGGTCTTCGCGGGGCAGTCGCCCGCGCAGTGCCAGCGCGCGAAGCAGCGGCGGCAGTCCTCCGCCGCGAGCACGGTGAGCCGGCCGAGCCGCTCGAGCCGGGCGGGATCCACGTCGAAGCGGCGCTGTTCCGGGTCGTAGCGACCGAAGAAGAAGAGCGCGGCGCGGGGGTCACGCTCGTCGGTGACCTCGTAGCAGGTGGTCAGGTGATGGTCGGGGGTGAGGCAGAAGGAGCGCCCCGCCGCGGCGCAGAAGCGGTCCGTCGTCACGTCCAGCCGCAGGCCCGAGTAGACGAGCTGGCGACCCTCCGCGGCAGCCAGCTCGCGCGCCTCCCAGAACCCAGCGACGAAGCGCCGGGGGTCGGGCGGCTCCATGCCATGGCGCGCCGCGCGCCCCTGGGCGAAGAGGGGCTCGAGCTTGATCCACCGCGCCTGCGAGCTCGCGCAGAGGTGCGCCACGATCTCGGGCATGCGATCGACCCCGTCGGCGGCGATGGTGGCGCGGAGCCCGTACTTGAACCCGCGCGTGTCGAAGCAAGCGAGGGTGCCGAGGACCGCCTGGTGGCTGCCGCCGCCGTCGCGGCAGGGTCGCTGCCGGTCGTGCAGCCACGCGGGGCCGTCGAGCGACACCGTGGCGCTGGTGAGGTGGGCGGCGATCCACTCCGCGGCCGCGCGCGGCATCACCCCGTTGGTCCCCAGGCTCAGCTCGAGCCCCAGGCCCGCCCGCGTGGCGTCGGCCCGGGCCGCTTCGCTGACGGCGCGGAGCAGGGCGAAGACCACGGTCGGCTCGCCGCCGCCGTGAAACGACAGTCCGATGCGATCCGCCGCCTGGGAGCGCGCATGCTCGATGAGCATCTGGACCACGTCGTGCGCCGCCTGGGGCTCGAGGGTGAGCGAGCGATCGCCCCCGTCTGCGTGGCAGTACACGCAGCGGAGGTTGCAGGCGGAGGTGAGGAACAGCGACGCCCGGGTGGGCGAGAACCCGCGAGCCACGGCGACGAGCGGTCGGCGCGGCAGGGGCCGCTGCGGGCGGAGCAAGCCAAGGCTCGTGAGCTGCGCCGCGAGCTGGCTCACCTCGGGCAGGACCGGCAGCGCGGCTCCCGCCGCCGCCGGGCGGAGCCACCGCGCGGCGGCCGGATTCAAGCTGCAAGCGAAGCCGAGGAGCGGTGCGTAGAGGAGCGTCTCCTCGGCGTCCCCTGGGAGCAGGAAGGCGTCGGGGTCGAGGAACAGCGCCGTAGGCGCGGCGGTCATCAGAACAGGAAGCCGAGGTTTGCCGTGGGGACGATGAACTGGGCCATCTCGATGTTCGCCGTCTTGTGCGCCAGGTAGTCCACGCGGGGGTTGACGAAGAACGTGGCTTTCTCGAGCTCCTTGAGCGCGATCAGAGCCCCGAGCCGGCCGCCGAAGGCGACGATGAACTCCATCTTCCCGATGTTCTCGAAGCGCATCGCGCCGAGCGCCAGCAGGACCTCTGCCTCGACCAGCACGCCGTCCCCGGCCCTGACGTAGACACCCAGGGGCATCACCCAGCTCTCCACGAACTGCACGGGGACCTCGCTGTCACCGACCTTGCTCTGGGTGAACAGCGCCGAGTGTTCCAGGCCGACGGCGAAGCCCCAGCCCTTGCTCTGACCGAACGACAGCTGGCCCCCCAGCGTGAAGGAGCCCCGGCCTTCGAAGCGGATGCCGCCCTTGCCCTCGCTCACACCCCAGGGGTACCCCCCGCCGACGTACACGGGGAGGAACGTGTCGCCATCACTGAATCCGGCTCCACCCCCCGAGCGCCGGCGGGCCGCGCGCCGCTCGGGGGGCGGCGGCGGCGGCTCGTACGCTGGCGCTGGCGGCGGCACGAAGGCCGGCGGGGGCGCCTCACCCTCCGCTTCGCGCGCTGCGTCCTCCCCGGCTGTGCTCTCGGTCGCGGGCGCTGCGGGGGGCGGCGGCACCTCGGCGCCCTCGCTCGGGGCACCAGCCGCGTCCCCGGGCGCGGGCGGCTCGGCTCCCTCGGCCGGCACGGCCTCGCCCTCGACGTCGGGGAGCCGTCCGGCGGCGTCCCCCTCGAGCGGTTGCGCCGCGGCGGGCGATGACTGGAGCATCGCAGCCAGCAAGCAGGGGGACAGCCACCCCGTTCCGCCCAGGCTTCGGTGTCGCATCGGCGGGCTCCCTCAGTTCGGGTAGTAATAGGTGTAGCCACCGCCGCCGCTGCTGCTGCCGGTGCTCACGGTGTCGCACGAGCAGACGGTGTTGCAGGTGCAGACCGTGCCTTCCCAGGTGGTCGTGTACTTCGAGCCTTCCTCGCCGTTGTCCACGTCGCAGGAGCAGACGGCGTGGCACCGACAGTTGCCGTTCTCGTCCACCTCGACGTCCACCTCGACGTTGCAGGCATTCGCCGCCCCGCCGAGGGCGCCCGCGCTCACCGCCAACGCCTGCAACATGAACGACCGCCGCGAGCTCTGGTCGTCCTGGCGGGTCGCGACGGCGCGGAGGATGCGCGGGGTTTCCGCCGCGTCCTCTGCCACTTCCCCTTGGCCCATATCGGACCGCTTCCCCGAGTCGTCCCCAGCCGTCATGTGCCCTCCTCAATGAGTGGAGCGCGCCCAACCTGTCCGAGCGGCCGCGGGAAGTCAACGGCTTCCCCCCGGGGCCCGAACGCGGGCCGAGGCGACGCCCCCCGGGAGAGCGCTTTGGTCGCGCGCGCCGCGACGAGCGAGCTACCATCGCCCGCGGGCCGCGGGCAGCGCGGCAGCGCGACAGCGGCATGCTCACCGACACTCCCGCAACCGATCCGGGTCCGACCCGGTTTCTCCTTCCCCTCGGCGAGCGGACCGTCGCCTACGCGCCCGTCGACGGCGCGGCGCTGCTGCTGGACGCGCCCCTCGCCGAGCTCTCGGCGCGCAGCCTGGAGCGAGTGCTCCCCGCTGTCGCCCGACCGCCCGCGCCCCGCCGCGGCGAGCTCAGCCCGAAGCTGCTCGGCTTGGTGCCCACGCGCCGCTGCGACCACGCCTGCCGTTACTGCGGCTTCGCCGCCGAGGCTCCGGACGGCGCCGATCTCGAGCCCGCTGACGCCATCGGGGCGCTCGAATGGTTCGCGCGGCTCTGCGCGCGCGAGGGGCGTCGTGAGCTCGCGATCGAGCTCTTCGGCGGCGAGCCCCTCATCATGCCCGAGCTCGTCGAGCGGCTCACGCTCCACGCGGTGGATCTCGGCGCCCGGCTCGGCCTGTCCCCGCGACTCGGGGTGCTGACGAGCGGCGCGACGACCGACTCGGTCCGGGCGCTCCTGGCCGATCACTTCTCCCGCGTCGTGGTGTCACTCGACGGTCCCCCGGATCTGCACGAATCGCTCCGACCTCGCGCCCACGGCGGGCGGAGCTACGACGCGGCGCTCCGCACCATCCATGGGGCCAGCGCCGGGGAGGCCGAGGTCGTCACCCGCACCTGCGTGACGTCGGAGTCGGTCGGGCAGCTCGAGGCCATCGCTGAGTTCTTGCTGGCCGAGGCGAACCCGACCGAGATGTCCTTCGAGCCGCTGCAGCCGAGCCCCGAGAGCGAGCGCTGGGGCCTCGCCCCGCCCGCTCCCGCGGCGTTCGTCGCCGGCTTCCTGCGCGCAGAGCGCCGCCTCTTGCCGGCCGGGCTCCGCGCGATCCACGCCACCGCCACCCTCGAGTCGATCGTCTCCAGCTTCTGCCCCGTGGGCAACGACGGCTGCATCGTGGGCCCCGGTCGGACCCTCAGCGCCTGCTACCTCCGCCCCGCCACCTGGCAAGCTCGGGGGCTCGACCTCGAGATCGGGGCGCTGGGGGACGACGGCGAGCCGTCGTTCGACCCCGCGCGGGTGGCCGCGACCCGCGCGCTCACGGTGCACGGCAAGCCGCGGTGTCGGGATTGCTTCGCCCGCTGGCACTGCGCGGGCGCCTGCCACGTGCAGGACACCTTCCCCGGCTGCTCGCCGAGGCGCAGCGATCGCTGCCGGATCACCCGGGGCATCGCCTGGGGTCGCCTGCTCTCGCGTCTCGGGCTGGAGGACGAGCTCGACCAGTTCTTGCGGGCGCCGGTGGACGTCGAGGAGCGCGCGGTGTGACCCGCCCTCGGCGCATCCGGTGGCACGACGGCTGGCTCGAGCTCGACGCCGGGCCGCGGCCCGCGGCCGAACCGGCCCCGGTGTCCCTAACGCTGGAGACGGGGCCCGGTTGCGCGCTCGCCTGCAGCTACTGCTACGCCCGGGCCCGGCGCGCCGGGGGCGGCGTGCCCGCCGACGCAGCGATCGCCGCCGCCGCGCGGCTCGTGGCCGAGCACGCGCGCCAGGCGCGCCGCCCGATGCAGCTCGGGCTGCACGGCGCCGGCGAGCCGCTGCGCGACCTGGAGTGGGTAGAGCGCGCGACGGCCACGGTGCGCGAGCAGGCGGCGCGAGCCGGGGTGTCCCTGCGGATCGCCGCGACCACGTCGGGCGTGTTGGCAGACGCGGCGCGGCGCTGGCTGGTCGAGAACGTGTCGACCCTCACCGTCTCCTGGGACGGCCCCCGCGAGATCCACGACCGGCAGCGACCGAGACCGGACGGCCGTGGCAGCTACGAGGCGGTGATGGACACGCTCCGCGCCTACGCCACGTCGTCGCGGGGCCGGCTCCGGCTCCGCAGCACGGTGCTCGCGGCCTCCCACCGGGCCCTGCCCGACGCCGTCGTCGCGCTGGACGAGGCGCTCCCGACCCCCGGGGCGCCGCGCGTGTTCCACCTGGAGCCGCGGTTCGCCGCTGGGCGCGGCGGCGGCGCCCCGCCCGACGCGCCCACCCCCGAGGACTTCACCCGCAGCTTCCTGGACGTGCTCGTGGCGCTCGGAGGCCGGAGCGCGGTGGTGGAGACGGCACAGACCCGCCCCCGCTCCGAGCACGGTCGGCACTGCCTCCTCTGGCAGGACAACCTCGCCCTGCGCGGCGACGGCAGCATCGGCGCCTGCTTCGCGGACGACGCGCTCACCATCGGCGCGTGGTCCCCCGCCACCGGATGTCGACTCGACGCGGATCGCATCGCGGAGCTAGCCCGACTGACCTCGAGCTCCGACCCCGTTTGCGAGCGCTGTTTCCTTGCTCGGTGCTGCGCACGGTACTGCCCCGACGAATGCCCCCTGGTGCGCCCCTTCGTCCGCGATCCGGCCCGTTGCGCGCGGAATCGCCGCGTGGGCGCCGCGCTCCTGGCACGGCAGGCCCGCGGCAAGCTCACCCGCGAGGACGCGGACTACGTCCTCGCTCACATCGCCGACGTCCCCGACCGGGAGGCGACCTCGAGCGAGGCCGCGCCGCCGGGAGCGGGGCCATGAGATGGACCGAGGACACCACGCTGCTCCACTCGGGGCCGCAATGCCTCCTGGTGAACGAGCGGCGGCGGATCTCTCGGCTGCTCACCGGTGACCAGGCCGCGCTCCTGCGCCAGCTCGTGCACGGGCTCGGCCCGGACCCGCGCCAGCGAGGCCCCCTGCAGGCGCTGGTCGCCGAGCTCGTGGTCGAGGGCTTCATCGAGGCGGAGAGCTCGATCGAGCCCGAGGAGGGTGCTTGGCGAACCTGATCATCACCGGGGATTGCAACCGCCACTGCACCTACTGCTTTGGGCGCGACGACGAGGGGCCGCTCGTGCACGGGAGCGTGTCCTGGCCGGGGTTCTCCGCCTACCTCGACTACCTCGGGCGCTCGGGCTTCACCGAGGCGCGACTGCTCGGTGGGGAGCCCACCCGCCACCCTCTCTTCGCCCGGATGGTGCGCGCCTGCCGGGCGCGCGGCCTCGACCTGCTGGTCTTCACCAACGGACTGATGTCGGACGAGCCGCTCGACGCCCTGGTGGAGAGCGGCGCCCGCATCGTGCTCAACGTGAACCCGCCGGGACCAGGGGGGCCGTCTACCGAGCACGTCCGCCAGCGCGAGGTCGTCGAGGCGCTCACCGACCGGGTGACCCTCGGCATCACCATCGAGCGGGTGCCGGTCGACGCCTCGGTCCACCTCGAGCTGCTCCGCCGCGGCGCGGGCCCAGCGGTGCGGGTGGGCCTCGCGCTGCCCCGCGCTGGCGCTCGCCGCCCCCCCATCCCTTTGCCGCGCCTGGCACGGGTCGGCAGCGAGCTGGTCCGGCTGGGGCATGAGCTCAGCGAGGCGGGCGGGCAGTTGCACCTCGACTGCGGGTTCTGCCGCTGCATGCTGAGCGAGCCGGCGATGGCGGAGCTCGGCGCGCTGGGCGCCCGGCTCGTCTTTCGCTGTCGACCGTCGATCGACGTCTGGCCCGACCTCACCGTGCACCCCTGCTACCCGCTCGCGGACTGGCCCTCCCTCGGCCGGATCACCGAGCCGGGCGTCACCCACCAGGATCTGGTTCGGCGGCTCCAGCGGCTGTCACGGCTCTACCTCCCGATCGGCCTATTCGCCGACTGCGTCGGCTGCGCCCTGCGCGCCCGCGGAACCTGCGACGGCGGGTGCCTCGGGTGGCTGCGCCTCCGCGCTCGCCCCGTGACCTCCGCGCTCTCCACGCTCGCCGGTCGGGGGTAGCCCATGCCCCTGCACCCCACCTTCGCGCGCCTGCTGCCGACGTTGCCGCCCACCGGCGCGGTCGAACCGGCGCTGCCGATAGCCGCGGATCGGCGCGAGGCGCTCGTGCGGGCGAGCGCCCGGATCCCCGACCTGGTCGCCGACGACGGCGGGGCCACCGTGTGCGTCGGCGAGCTGTCGCCGGGCTGCCAGCTCTGCAAGGAGGGCGGCTGGGTCTGCGTCTTTCTGACCTATCGCTGCGCGGCGCGCTGCCCCTTCTGCTCGGCGCCAGCGTCCCCGCCGCGGGCGCCCTGGAGCGATCTCGGCGGCCAACCGGCGGCGCTCATCGAGCGGATGCCCGAGCTCGGGGTGCGCGGCGTGGGCTTCTCGGGGGGCGATCCCCTGCTCGAGCCCGAGCTGCTTTGCGACTGGGTGGGGCAGCTCCGCGCGGCTCAGCCGGCCGCGTACCTCTGGTGCTACACGAGCGGCCTCGTCGCCTCGCCCGACCTGCTGCGTCGCCTACGCGACCAAGGCCTGGACGAGCTGCGCTTCAACCTGGCGGCCACCGGGTACCGGGACCCCGCGGTGTGGGCGGCGCTCGGCGACGCGTGCACCCTCTTCCCGCGGGTCACGGTGGAGATCCCAATGATCCCCGCGGACGTCGGGCTGGTGATCGCGGTGCTGCCGCGCCTGACCGAGGCGGGCGTCCGCCACCTCGTCGTGCACGACCTGGTGCTGAAGGAGGATGCCCCCGGCGCGCGCGCCTTTGCGCTCCCCTCCCGGGAGGTGGTCCACGTGGACCCAGGGAGCGTCGCGGCCGCCCTGAGTGTGCTGGAGGCCGCCGTCGCCTGCCGCACCTCGCTCGGGGCCTCGTTCTGTTCGGTCGAGAGCAAGGCGCTGCAGCTCCACGGCCGACTGCGGACGATGGCGCAGCCCCTCCAGCGAGACTACGACCAGCTCACCAACGAGGGGCTCCTCGAGTCGCTCTGGTTGGTCCCTCGCCACGCGGCCACGGCCGAGGACGGCGCCCGCGCGGGGCGCTTCGTGCACCCCAGCGAGGAGCGCTCGATCGACCGCGCCCGCTACGCGGCGGCCCGCGTTCGGCTGCGTCCGGCGCTGGTGTACGGCGGGGGGCCGACCCTGGTGGCGCTCGAGCCGCTGGGGGATTGAAGGGGGCCACGGCGCGAGCGAGGATGAGGCTCATGCAGCTCGGACCGAGCGAGGGCCCCGGTCGATGAACGGGCCGATCGCGCAGGCCGTGGCCCTCGTGTGCCACGGGAACGCGGCGCTCCGCGGAGCTCCGGTGCCCCGGTTCTTCCCCGACAACTCCACCTGCCAGTTCTGCGACCGCGTCGAGTTTGTGGAACTCGGCGGCAGCACGCCGGGGGAGGCTGGCGAGCGGGTCGTCGCGACGACGCCCGACGAGTGGTTCGAGCGCCTGAAGGACGGTGGAGTCGTGGCCCTGCGGCTCGGTCACGGCAGCTCGGGAGGCGACCCGCCCCTGTGTGATCGCCTGACCGCTGGCTTCGTCGGCGGCGGCGGCCAGTGGTCCATCGCCGGTGTCGCGGGCCGGCGCCGGTCGATCTGGGCGGCGCGCTGGGACGTCTGGAACCAGAAGGCGCCCCAGCGCCGGATCTGGCGCGTGACCTACGGTTGCGTCGGCGAGGTGGCCGGCGGCGCGCCGGCACGCGCGCCCGCGCTCGGCCGCTTCGCGACCCGCCTTGGCCGCGTCCTCGGCGAGATCGCTCCCTTCGCGCGGAGGCACGATTGCAGGGCGTTCGCCGGGTGCTTCGAGGCGGCCCTGCGCACGCTCGAGACGGGCGCCGGCCCGAGCGTCTACCACCGGGATCTCGCGCCGCGCGGCGACCTGCCGCCGGAAGCGGAGCGACTGCTCGCCGTCTGCCAGCAGGCCTGGGTGTTCGGCGGCATGGGCTCGTGGAACGACCTCGGCTTCGAGGGCCCGGAGCAGGCTGTCTACGAGCGCCTCTCCGAGGCGCTCTATCGCGCCGTCAACGCCGCGATCGTCGCCGCCGCGAACGCATCCTGCGCGAAATGAGCGGCGTGCGGCGGCGCCCGGCGGTGCCCCCTGGCTCTCATTCAAAAACTCGCCGCGGAGCTCAACCCCGAGCTCGAACCCGCGCTGCGCCGAGGACGGGCAGCCGCGCGGGGCGGCGACCGTGGCTCTCCGCCGCGCGCGCCGCGGAGCTTGGGCTCGAAGCGACCGAAGTAGCCGATGTCGTCGGCCACGGTGATCGACACCTGGCGCCGATCGACGAGCCGCGCCAACGTCGCCTCGAGCTCGCGCAGGTTGCCGCGATGCACCCGGGTGATAACGGCGACCTTGAGCCCCGCCCGCTTGCCGCGCTCGATGGCGCCGAAGGCGCGGTCGTAGACGGAGCCCGTGCCCCGCGGGGCGCCGATCCGGATCGCGTCGTGCCCCGGGCGGGAGCCGTCAATGGAGACGGAGATCCCCGACACCCCGACCTCGCGCAGGGTCGCCAGCGTGGCGTCGTCGATCCGGATGCCGTTGGTGATCACGACTACGTCGACCCCGCGCTGCCGGAGGCGGGTGGCGATCAGGGGCCAGTCCGGGCGCACCAGCGGCTCGCCCCCCGTGAGGCAGACGTGCCGGCACCCGAGGGCCGCCAGCGCGTCGGCCAGCGCCAGCGCCTCTGCGTCGGCGCTACTCGGAGATCAGCCCGCTCATCATGAGGCTCAGGTTCTGCTGGAACCTCGGCACATCGGCGAGCAGCGCGTCGACCGAGCCCTGCCACTGAGCGCTGTCCACCAGCGGGTCCTCTTGCATGCCGTCCGCGATCTGCGTTCGCCACGCCTGGACCTTCGCGCCCACGTTGGCCTCCGAGAACGGGCCGGCGATGAAGGCGTCGGCGATGGCCTGCTGGCGGTCGTAGATCTGAGCGCGCAGGAGCCTCAAGAACGGATCGCAGTCGATCTCCCGCACCCCGTAGGACCCGCGCGTCGTCACGCCGTTGCTGACAATGACCGCGTCGAAGTCGCAGAGGTACCCGGCGCAATGCTGGGTGCTCACGTTCCAGTTCGGCACGGGGCCGCCGTCGTGGGGAGCGTTGTCGGACCAGAAGTTCGGCTCCGGGTACCAGAACGCCTTGTCGAGGTCCCAGGGGATGAGCGTGAACCGCCCGCCCCCGACGTCGTACCAGTTGTAGTTCTGATTCTCCGGCCCCCAGCCGGTGCCGAAGTAAAACGCCATGATGCCGTCGGAGTTCGCGAGCGCGCGGTCGACGACGACGTAGCGGGCGAGGTAATCGAAGTCGAGGTAGGGCTCCATCCACGTCGCGAAGTCCGCCTCGGTGGAGGCGGCAATCGCGTCCCTGAAGGCCATGAAGTCGGACACATCCACCATCCCGGGATCGTCGTTGGTCTTGAGGGCGGCCTCGGCGTCCTGGGCGGTGACGTCCGCGGACGGCCAGAGGTCCCGGTAGAGATTGCCGTCGCCGGCGTCACCGAATCGGTGGGCGGTGAAGCGGCCGTCGATGTTCTCGACCGCGGCGACCAGCCCCTGGTACTCGCCGTTGATGTACAGGCGCGCGTGCACCGCGCGCGGCGCCACGATGTCCAGGTCGCGAAACAGCGAGTATCCCAGCCGCTCGCGCAGCCGGCTCGGGTCCGCTGCCATCGCGTGCAGGTTCAGCTTCTTCAAGCCATCGAGGCGCGCCTCGCCGTCGTACCGGTCAAAGTCGAGCTTGAGCGAGAAGCGCTGGCAGACGTCGATGTTGCCGAAGAACGGCTCCACGCGCACGACTCGCTGCTTGGTGACATAGTCCACGCACCCCCAGATCGAGTAGTTGCCCTTGTACCGAACGCCGATCGAGCCTAGCTCCGTGTCTCCCACGCGAAGCGCGGCCTGGACGTAGCGATCCTTGTTGACGGTGTACGGATCCAAGAGCAGCGTCGAGAGGTCGGTGAGCCTTGCGTACTCTTCGTCCGAGAAGGTCAGGTAGTACGACTTGACCTCGTTCTCGTCGAACACGTCGTCGCCGATCTGTGCGATCGGCGCCTTGCCCGCTGCCCCCGCGGCCCCCGCCTCACCGACGGATGCGCCGCCGGCCTGTCCTCCGGTAGCGCCAGTAGCGACGGAACCGCCGTTGACCTGTCCCCCGGTAGCGCTGGCGCTACCGCCGCTTCCAGCGGGGTTGGCGCTCGGGCGATCGCCATGGACATCCGAGGACCCGCAGGCGACGAGGAGAAGCAGACCCGCGCCGAACGGCGCTGAGCCCAGGCGAGCGGGGATCATCCTGCCGAAAGCCATGATGCCACGATGGTACCAAGAAACGCGGCCGGGCGCCGATCGCCTCCGTTGCGCCGCGCGAGCGAGAGCGGCCAGGCGTGACGGCGCTCACTGGGGCACGCCGACGCAGCCGCGCAGCACCGCCGAGCAGTCCTCCAACGCGGGGTGCGGGGTGAGGAAGTAGCAGGCGTAGGCCTCGTCGCGGGCATCGTCCTGGAGGACGCTCATCAGCACGCTGCATTCCTGCTCGCTGATGGTGGAGCAGCTCGCGGCCACGTCCGCGCAGTCCATCGCCTCGTCGCCGACGATCGCGCCGGGGGCGGCGCACGCGCGCGGGAACACGGACGCCTCGCAGGCGGCGACGGTGGCGGCCTGAGCGTCGCAGAAGTCGGGCGTGTCGCGGATGCAAGTGAGCGTCGCCTGGAACACGCTGAAGCGAGCGTTCTGCCAGAGCCAGTTGCAGGTCCGGTAGGTCGCAGAGGACTCGTCGCCGCAGCGGGTCACCTCGCAGGTCCCACCGCCCGCGCCGACCATGCCGTCGTCGGCGGCGAGGCAGTCCGCGGCACCCGCGGTCCCGCCGTTGGCAACGCCGCCGGCTCCCGCACCGGCCACGCTCCCACCCGCACCGCCGCTCGGGGCGCCCGCGCTGCCGCCGGCCGGGTCACCACCGCTACCCGGCGCGCCGGCAACCGCGGCGCCCGCCGTCCCACCCGCCGGGCCGCCGCCAGCGGGCGCGCCGCCCTCGCCCGCGGTGCCGCCCGTGGGCGCGAGACCGCCGGTTCCACCGATACCCCCGATGCCGGCACCGCCGGTCGTCGCGCCCCCGCTGGGTCCGCCGCCGCTCCCCGGCGTGCCACCGGTGGGCGCGAGGCCGCCGGTTCCGCCCGTGACTGTGCCACCGCTCGTGCCACCCACCGCCGGGAGGCCGCCGGCGCCGGGGCCGTCACCCGCGTCGCCGCCCTCGTCACCCGCTTCGCCCCCGCGGCTCGGGGAGCCCCCGCTGCGGGCTCCCCCGGTGGGCGTGCCACCGCTGGTGCTGGCGCCGGTGCCCTCGGCGGCCGTGCCGCCCGCGTCGTCGTCCTCCTTGCAGGCGGTGGTGACGGCCAGCGTGCCGAGCAGGAGCGCGATCAGTGAGCTGCCTCGAGTGGAGATCTTCTTCATTGGGCGGTCCTTCGCCGTGGGCGGGACGCGGGTCGAGGCACAGAGTGTGCCGCAGCCGCGAACGCCGCGCTTCGGTGGCAAGGCTTCTGCATCAAACGTGCCGGGACCCTGTGCCACTCCCGCGCGCCGCGGGCGACCGGCCCACTCCGAGCGACGGGAGGCCGCCCTCGCCCACGGGAACGGCGCCCGCGCGTGAGGTCGCTGGAGCTGGAAGCAGTCGACGTGGTTGCCTGCGAAATCGGCGCCGTCGTTCTCCGGCGCGCCGTCGTCGAATCCTGGATGGACGCGAATTGAGGACCCGCTCTCCCGCTGCCGACGACTCGACAGCACTCCCCGTCCAGACGGCGAGGCGGACGGCGCCGTCCGCCCCCGTCGCCGTCGGCGTCGACACCGTCTCTGACGATCTCGACGGCGTAGTGCCCAACGCGGTTGGAGCACTGATCGGTGCTCTAGCCCCGACTCGACAGCCGTCCACGGCTCCGCCGAGCGGGGGCCGCCGCCCGCGACCGGTGACGACGACCCAGCGCTTTGACGGCGCCGAGCGGACGCGGCAAGGTGCGGCGGTCGGCGAGGATCGGAGCGGATTCGGCGCAGATGCAGCAACTCCCGAGACAGTGCCGTCGTGCCGTCGCCCTCCGTCCCCTGGCTCGGCGAGAGATCGGACGGAGGAGACGAGGCTGAATGATGAGCTCTCTTGGCATGGGCTGGGTGCGTTGGCTGCTCCTCGGGGCGCTGGTGGTGGGTTGCGGTGGAGACACAGACGAAGATCCGACCGCGGACGACACGCCGACCGGCGGCAGAGCCACGGGGGGTAGCCCGAACGGCGGCAGCGAGGGCGACGAGGGTGGCTCGACGGGAACTGAAACCGGCGGCGTCGCGAACGCGGGCGCGCCCGCGACCGGCGGCGTCGCGACCGGCGGGGCCACGACCGGTGGCGCGACGACGGGCGGCCTGGCCACCGGAGGTGCCAGCTCCGGCGGCGTTGCCACCGGCGGCACGAACCCCCTGGGCGGCGCGGGCGGAGACGGCGGCGCGAGCGGAGACGGCGGCACGGCCGGGGAAAGCACCGGCGGCACGGACGCCGGCGCGGGCGGCACGGACGCTCTCGGCGGTACGAGCGGCGGCGGCGGCGCCCCCGAGATGGGCGGCAGCGCGGGCGCGCCCGCAATCGAGGTGGAGTGCGACGAACCTGCCGACTGTTTGCTCTCCATCGCCGACTGCGTCTGCCGCGCGCTCCCCGTCGATGACCCGCTGGCGCTCGAGCCGAGGTTCTGCGAAACCGATCCTTGCGTGGAGCTCGACGTCACCGAGGCGAACGTTACCTGCCTGCGGGGCCACTGCTCGCTCGCCCTCGACTGCGCCGGGCACGAGGTGGATTGCGCGATGCCCGAGCCCGACTGCCCGGAAGGGCAGACGGCGTTCGTGACTGGCGGGTGCTGGGGCCCCTGCGTCCCCGTCGAGGAGTGCATGCCGGCTCCGCTCGAGGCTGGCCCCGCCGTCTTCGAGGGGGTGTGGCTCATCGGGTGGGAGGACGAGGCGCGGCACTTCTCCGCGCTCCGCTTCCCTACCGACACGGGCGACGGCTACTACGGCCCCATCGAGCTATTCGCCGACCCCGGGCTCCCGAACAATCAGCCCCTCTTCCCCTGCTCGGGCGTGGGTGAATTCATGCCAACCGCGGCCTGGGGTGCCTTCATGATCGAGCAGCCCCCCGGCTGCGACCCCGAGGCGAACGACCTCTACCTCGTCTTCCAGGACTTCAACGACGCCGGAGGCCGCTGGGGCTCCACCCTGCACGCGACCATCGAAATCTCCGTCGAAGGCGAGGTGCGCGATCTCGACGCTTACTGGTTCCCGGCCAACACCTGCGACGCGGCGATGAGCACCTGCGCGTTCAGCGATCCATAGCCGTGTCGGGCGAGCCGGACACCGACCGCCGCGGGAGCGAGCTGGGGCGAGCTCGATGAGTCGAGCGTCGTTAGCGCGAGCGATCCGTGGCGTCGGTGCCGTTTGTGCGGCCGTGGGCCTGGCGCTCGCCCCCGGTTGCGCCAGACCGACGGGTCCCCGGTTGAGCCCGGCCCCGTCGACGGCCGCCGGTGGCGACGCCCCCCCCGCCTGCACGCCCGTCCGCGCCGGCGGGGAGGCGCCCCTGATCGATGACTTCGAGCTGGCGCCCGGGGAGATCCTCCGTAACGACGGGCGACGCGGGTGGTGGTTCAGCTACGACGACGGGACGGGCGGCAAGCTCGTCAGAGAAGAGATCCAGCTGGGTGAGGGCGAGGGGGGCCGTGCCCTGCACGTCGTCGCCTCGGGGTTCGCCCAATGGGGGGCGGGCTTCGGCGCCTCCCTGCACCCCCAGACGACTCGCGAGCGGGGCTGCGCGTATGACGCCTCCGCCTACGCCGGCATCCGGGTGCGTGCACGGGGACGCGGGCGCCTGCGCCTGTCGCTCGGCGACGCGGCGACCACCCCGATCGCGCGGGGCGGGCGCTGCGCGCGCCCGGGCGTGGACTGCTTCGACCTCCCCGGGGTGTGGCTCGTCCTCGAGGACCGGTGGCAGACCTTCGAGCTGCCCTTCTGCGCGTTCTCGCCGGAGGGCTGGGGCGGCTCCAGCGACCGGATCGACCCGTCGACGCTCGTCGACCTGCACTTCCGGGTCGGTACGCGCGCGGCGGTAGAGCTCTGGCTGGACGATCTCGCCTTCTACCCTGTCGCCCCGGGCGCCGCGGCGCCGCGGTGCGAGCGGCCTTGCCCCCTCGACCTCGTCCCGCGCACGGCCGACATCGATCCGACGCACAGCAGCGCGACGCTCACCGACGAGCTCAGCGTCCACACCTTCGAGCAGCCGACGACGTCCTGCGGCCCCCTCACCCGGCGCTACCTGAGCTTCGTGCCGCGCGCGCTGCCGCCGCGCTCCTCGGCGCCGGTGCTGATCGTGCTGCACGGGCGCGGTGGCAACGCGGAATGGACACGCAGCCACCAGACGCGCGGCCGCTTCGACGCCCTCGCGACGCGGGACGGTTTCGTCGTCGTCTACGGCAGCGCCGCGCCGGGCGCGCACACGAACCCACTCGTGCCAAACTCGGGCGCTTGGCGCCAGGCCCACTTCCGCGACGGTCAGGTCGACGACGTCGACTACCTCGAGCGGGTCCTCGCCGACCTCGCGGCGCGCGGCGTCATCGACGGCGCGAACCCTGTCTTGCTCGCGGGGCTCTCGAACGGCGGCGGCATGGCGCTGGAGGCGGCGCGGCGCGTGCCAGGGCGCCTGCGCGGGGTCGCAGCGCTGATGCCCTACGACGGCAATCCCCCCGAGCCCGTGCCAGAGCTGACCGGCGCACGGCTCGAGCGCGTCCTCATCGCCTACACCCACGGCGATCCGGCCATGCCGGACGGGTACCACGAGATCATCGCCCAGCAGCCGGCGCGCTGGGCCGCGGCGATGGGGCTTCCCCCGGCGGCGATCGCGGCGCCACGGCGGACCACGCTGCCAGACCTGATCGTCGAGGGCGCGGGCTATCGGGGCGAGAGCGCCGTCGCGTTGGCCACCCGCGACAGCCACGTCACCCAGCTCGACCTGGCGGGGCCCGATGGCAGACGCTGGATCAGGGTGCTGGTCATGGACCGCGCCGGTCATTTCTGGCCGAACCCTGTCCAGTTCTCGGAGGACTGGGTCATCGGCCAGTACGGCTTCCGCAACCAGGACTTCGACGCCGCCGACCTGGTTTGGGACTTCCTGCGCCCCGCCAGCGGGTAGGGTGCTCCGGATGATCTCCCCCCGCCGGCGGCCCCGCCAGCGAGGATGACCCGGCGCCTCACGGGCCCGTGACGAGCCGGTCCCGACAAGAATCCTCGCGCGTTGCCGTGGGCGGGAGGCGCCTGATTGACGCGGCGAGCGCGCACCCGTACCAATGTCGGCCGTGGATGGGGTGCCGTGGGCACCCGCTACCGGAAGCTATCGCCATGAATCAACCTCCGAATAACCCCTACGGCGCCCCTCCTGGCCCGGGCGGCTACGGCTACCCTGCCGGGGGTCCCCCTGCTGGGGGTCCCCCCGCTTTCGGCGGCCCCGCCGCGCCTCCGCCCGGCTTCGCCCCGCCAGGTCAGCCCAACTTCGGTGCGCCCGGTGGCGGCGGTTCGGGAGACGCCGCCAAGAAGGTCGCGATCCCGGCGACGCTGATGCTCATCCTCAGCGGGCTCGCGATCCTGGTTTCGATCGCCAACATCGTCCTCAACCTCCTCGGCGTGGGCATGGGGGCAATGAGCGGTGACACCGACCTGGCGATGAACCAGGCGTTCTCCGGCGCTGCCGGGGTCGTGTCGGCGGTGATCGCCGTCATCGTGAACGCCGTCGTCGTCTTCGGCGCCCTCAAGATGAAGAAGCTCGAGAGCTACACCTTCTCCCTGGTGTCGGCGGTACTCTTCGCCTTGCCCTGCTCGGTCTGCTGCCTCGTCAACATGCCGATCGGCATCTGGGCGATCGTCACGCTCATGAACGCCGAGGTGAAGGCGGCCTTCCGCGGCTGACGCCGACCCGCGAGTTCTTCTTCTCCCACCCGTCCGCCGGACAGCCCGCGAAACCACGGCTGCCCGGCGTGGCGGCGGGGCACGAGCCCCGGGGAGATCGAGTGGGGACCGTTTGCGCCTCGCGCCGGCCCTGTCCTTTTTGTGAGCGCCGTCGTGCGCGCCGGGCCGAGCCACGGGCGAGCGACGCGCCATGGCGGGTCGGGGGCTAGCGCCGCCGTGGCGCGCGGCTTGTGAGCTCGAGCGGGGTGTCTGCCCGAGCGAGGGTTCCTGCGGCGTGGGACTGTCCTATCGGCGCGACCGGGCGGGGGGGAGGAATCCATCCCCCCGGCGCTGCAACGCTGCAGCGGGCGGGGGAGGAAGGGAACCTCTGCCCTCGGGCGCCAGGAGGGCACATAAGGTACTCAACTGGTTTCGCCCAACCGACCCTGCGAAGCCACCACCGTGACGGCGTCGAAACGGGGAGAGCGCACACCGCTCGACTCGCTCCGGCGCCGTCGCTCTATTTGCGGGGGAACCTGCGGCGCTGGCCCGCTGGCGGGAGCGGGGCGTAGTCTGGGTCGGGTGAGGGTGCAGCTCCTGCTGGGCGTCGCGGCGGTGGCCGCCTGCCACTCGACGGGGACGAGCGGACCCCCGAACGCGACCGCGACCGTCGCCAGCGCACCCGCGGTGGTCGTCAGCGCACCCGAGACCCGGGACGCGGCGGCCGCGTCCCCCGAGAGCACCACCCTGGCCTCGGCTTCTCCCGCAGCCGAGGCTCCGCGCGCCTTCTTGCTTCAGCTCCTCGACGTCGCCCGTCGCCACGACGCCGCGGCCTGGAGCCAACTGCAGTCGCCGAGCATGCGCGCTCGCAACCTCGAGAGCGCGCCGCAGGCCGAGCTCCGCATGGCGTCCTGGGAAAACGACCTTGACGAGCTCGAAACCGCCATCCGCTCGGGACGCGTGTTCACGGCGCCCAGCGGCGGTCGCACCGTCATCCTGGTCGAGACTCCCGAGCAGCCCACTAGGGCCGTCGCGTTCGTGACGGTGGAGAACGGCGAGCTCCGACTGGACGAGAACTGACCTCGGCCGTCTTCGCTGGGACGCGGAGCGCTACGCCGGGGCGTCCTCCGCGGTGTCTGGCTCGAGCGCGAGGGGAAGGATCGCGGCCTTCGCCGCCGCACCAAGGTCACCATCGATCACACCGCCGTCCTGGCGCGCGAGCACGATCCGCTCCTCCACCCCGGTCGCCGTCGGACGAGCCTCGTAGGAGGCAACGACGACGCCGAGCGCGAAGAGGGCGCGCTGCAGCGCGGCGATGACGGTGGAGCGCCGCCCCCGGACGATATGGACAGACGTGATGCGGGTGCCCTCCTGCTCGAATCGGACCCGCGCGCTGTAGCTCGCCATGGCAAGCCTCTATGTAGGTACGAAGCGGCGACTGTCGAGGTCCCCCGGAGGTTTTTCCGGCTAGCGCGGGCGGGTGGGCCTCCGGGCCCGTCGCTACTCGTCGCCCTCGAACGGGCCGAGATCCGGCGCCGAGCCGCGGTAGGGCAGGCCCACGTCCACGCCCGCGTTGCGCAGATCGCTGCCCGATACCAGCCGCAGGGTGTCGATCTCCGGCAGGCTTCCGTCGCTCTTCCGCGGCGACTTCAAGAGGGCCGCATCGACGCTGACGAAGTCGCCGTCCGTGGCCGACAGGCCGCCCTGCCAACTGTTGTTCGTGATGTCGGTGCTCGTCGCGGTGAGTCCCCCGTTGGACCCGAGGGAGATCGTGTTCTTGATGGTGAGCGACGCGGCGATGTTGGTGGAGCTGAAGTTGATGTTGCTGCCGTTGCCGTGCGCCGCACAGTTGAGAAGAGTGACGCTGCCGCGGTTGCTGTTGTGGTCGAAGCCGTCGTGGACGTTGCCGGCCGAGATGCACCGCTCGTAGACCGCGTGGTGGCTCAGATCCTTGTCGTCGCTGCCACCGGTCTTGAAGCCGTTGCCGTCGCCAGCGCCCACGGTGCCGTCCCTCAGCTTGCCATTGTCGATGGCCCAGCAGTCCTCGTAGGTCGTGGTGACACCGTCGGCGGGGCGAAGGTAACCGTCCCAGCCGTCGTCCAGGTTGTTCCAGGCGCGGCACCCGACGAACCGGTTGCCCGTGCCGACATCCAGCTTGGCCGCGAAGCCGTCGGCGTTCTCGAGGCTGGAGTCCGCGTTGAAGTACGAGTCACAGTTCAGGACGAGGTTATGGGCGGCGCCGTTGCCGAGCTGAAGCCCCGTGTCGGCGCACTCCGAGAAGGTCGAGAACTCGACGACGTTGTTCGAGCCGCTGACGAACATGCAGTTGTCGCCCGCCCCGACCAGGTCGAGCCCGTAGAGGTGCCAGTGGTCCCCGGACAGGCTGACCCCTCGGTTGCTAGAGCCCTCGGCCATGGACGAGAAATCGAGCCGCGGGCGGTCGGCATCGAGCGGGTAGGCGCGGAGCTCGAGGGGCGAGCCGTCGCTGCCGCTCTGGCTCAGGCCGACGGTGCTCCCCAGGGCGTAGGTCCCGCCGCGCAGGTAGATGGTCTGCCCGGCTTCGACCCGAGCGACGGCGTCCGCTAGCGTGGTCGGTTCGTCGAGGGTTCCCGCAGCGCCCGTGACGCCGTCCGGCGCGGCGATCAGCGCGTCCGGATCCACGTCGACGGGGGGGGTCCCGCCCGTCCCCAGCTCGCCACCGGTGCCTGGCTCCCCGCCCGAGCCCGCTCCCCCAATCGGGACGGCGCCGCCCGTCTCCACGACGCCGCCCGTTTCTGGAGCGCCACCGGTCGCCTCGGCACCGCCGGTCGTCTCGTTGCCGCCCGTTTCGGCGGCACCGCCCGTCGCCACCGCGCCCCCGGTCAGTATGGCGCCGCCGGTCGCCACCCGGCCCCCGGTGGTCGCGGTGCCGCCCGTCGCTACCGCTCCCCCGGTCGGCGTGGTGCCGCCCGTCGCGGCGTTGCCGCCCGTCTCCGCGGCGCCGCCGGTCGGCAAGGCGCCGCCGGTCGCTTCGGCGGCCCCCCCCGTGCTCGATGGCAGGCCGCCGCCGGCCGCGCCGCCCGCTCCGTTGACTCCGCCAGAGCCCGCGACCGGACCACCCCCGACGCCGGAACCTCCGCCGAGCCCAGGTGAGGACCGGCCCCCGTCCTCACCATCACCGGAGCAGGCCAGCGACAGCAGGAGAGAAGAGATCAGAACGAGCCCTGACCGGAAGCGGCCATTGCGCATGCGTGAGTGATGCGGGAACGAGCTGCATTCATTTCGTCGGGCGCCGGAGCGAGCCTGATTCTCGTGGCGCTGCCAGGGTCCGGCGACTGAGCGCCGTGGGTCCCCAGGTACGAGCTCGAGCGCCGACCGCCGCCCGGGATCACCGCTCGACGGTCACGGTAACGAGGGACTGGGCCGGCACGGTGACGATGCCCTCGGACGAGAGCTCGCCGAGATCCGCGGAGCGCTCGACACCTCCCAGGACCGTGCGGCTCACGGCCGAAGCCGCGGGGGACTCCCCACCGACGTCGATCTGGGCCGCGACGCCGTTGTCCCCGGGGTTGGTGAGCACGATGACGAGCTCGTCGCCCGTGGGGGACAGCCACGCCGAGGCGTACAGGTCGTCCGTGTCGGAGTCGGCGGCCACGCGCACCCAACCCGGCTCGACGTGCGCCGAGTAGTGGCACATCACGTGACGGGTGTCCCCGACGACGAAGTCGTCCTCGCTCAGCTTCACCAGCGATCCCTCGTCCGACGCGGAGTCGGGGGGGACGGCCACGAAGCCGTTGTGGACGAAGACCGCCGCGCCTTCGACGGCGAGCGCAGCGTGCAGGAGCACCGCCGTCGTGAGGGGGTCCGCGAACATCTCCGACTGGAAGAGGGGGCGGTCGTACTGCTCCCCCAGCTCCCCGAACTCGGCCAGAGCGTCCAGATCGAGGTTGGTCAGGTCGACGCCGTAGAGGTGGTGCGCGAGTGCGTCCACGTCGGCGATGTCGAGCGCAGCGACGTACTCCGCCACCTCGTCGGGGCCGGTCGTCTCGGGCGCCACGATCCGGGGAACCGAGGCGAGACCGTCGAGCTCACCCTTGATCGCCTCGAGGGCCTCCGCGTAGCCCGGGTACCGGACCTCCACGTCCCCGGCGTCGGTCGTCACCGTCTCGGTCCCCTCGACGGGCAGGAAGCGACAAGCCTCGTTCGCGTCCCCCACGGGGGGGACCCAGTTCGGGTTGTTCTGAATGGAGATGTAGTCGGGCTCGACCCCCGCGACGACGTAGGCGTTGAGCGAGGCGCGCCAGTGGCTCGCGAGCCCAGCGTAGTCGAAGCTCCCGTCGGGCAGCGTCGTGAGGGTGCAGGTGTCCGGGTTCCCCTCGCAGTAGGTGGATCCGTTCGCCTTCAGCGCCGGCGGTGGACTGGCCGAGTTCAGGAGAATAGTGGGGCGCTCCCCCAGCCGCTCGGCCGCGGCCGCCACCAGCTCGGCGGTGCTCTCGAGCTCACCGTCGATCGACGCATACTGGTTGCGCAGTCGGAGCACGCTGAGACCGGTCCCGGAGAACATGGCGTCGAGCACGGCGGCCTTGCGCGGGTGCTGCACGATCTGCTCGACCGAGTAGCCGACAGCCGCGCCGATGCCGACCAGGGCCTGGAACCGTTGCGAGTCGTCGAGGGTCACCTGAGCGGTCGGCGTCGGGTTCGGGGTGCACAGGCCCGCGACGCAGCTCGTCCCGGCGGCGCAGCCCTCCTCCGGGCAGCGCTCCAGGCACATCCCGAAGCTCTCCGGGGTGCTGCCCGCGCAGAGAGCGACCGCCCCCTCATCCGCGGCGGGGACGCACGACGCGCGCGACAGGCCGAGGCATCCCTCCTCGTCGCCGCAGCTTCGCGTGCAGGCCCCGCAGAGGCAGCGGAGATCGCCACAGTCCGCGTCGGACTCGCAGACGCGGAGCCAGTTGGTGAGCCCTCCCGTCTGCGGTCCCCCGCTGGACCCGCAGGCGGCCGCGAGCGTGGCGAACGCCACCGTGAGAGCGCGCATCGAATGCGCGACGAAGGTTCCCGTCACTCGCCCTGCTCCTCGTCGGTTCGGAACTGGCCGTAGTAGAACGTGATCTTGTAGGTGATCTCAAGGCCGCGAGCCCGGTTCTCGTCCTCCACGGCCTCCCACAGCGCGGCGAGCTTCCGGCGCGTGTCGGCGAGGAGCTCCCTGACCTCCCGCTCCCGCGGGTGTCCCGGGCACAGATCGAAGGAAATCGTCGTCCCCCCCACCTCGTCAGCGGGATTCGATCCGCGCAGACCGCTCCCCACCTTCGCCGCCAGCGCCGCGAGGACGGCCCGATGGTGATCGATCATCGCGGCTTCCCAGCCGGCCGAGTCGCCAACTGGGATGAGGCAGCGGTCCGTCGAGAAGGTCTCGCTGCCCGGGGCTCCCTCCGAGTGGACGCGCCCGTCGGCCACCAGGCCGCTCAGCGCCTGCTCCACGGCGGAGGGCGCCAGGGGAACGAGCGCCGCGACCTGCTCCTTGCGCAGCGGCCCCTCGCGACACACGTGGACCCACACCAGGGCCTCGTTGGCCTCGGGCGACCCGCCGACGCCGCCGACACCGAGCTCCTCGAGCTCCTCCGCGCTGGCGACACGGTAACCCGCCTGCCCGCCGTGCCCGCTGCGGCGAACGAGGCCGCTCTCGACCAGCTCGTCGAGGACGGCGCGGACGACCCCTTCCTCGTCGTCCGCGAAACGCTCCCGGATCTCGGCCCGGCTGGCCTGGTCGCGCTCGGCGAGGAAGGCGTGGAGCGCCCCCAACAGGGTGATCCCACGATGGGTCACCGACTCGCGCAGGCGCATCACCTTGCGTCGATACGACCGCAAGGTGAGCCCGAACAGATCGGCGATCACCCTCTCTCCGAGCTCCTGCCGCTCGAGCTCGCGAACCAAACCGCTGAGCACCTCGTCGGGGATGCGCGCGAGCGGTGAGCGGGCGCCCTCAGCGGTCGCGAGCTGCGCGATAAGGACGATGGACTGACGAACGATGGCGTCGATCACGAGCTGGGTGTTCATGCGACGACGACTCTCCTCTCGCGGCCAGATCGGGCAGGGAAACCCGAGGAAGGTGACGGAACGGGGCGCGGTGTCATGGCCCGCCCTGCCCCGCGTCCGCGGGGTCAGTGGGATCCTCACGGCCTCGGTCCCTGACACCGAGTGAGGTGAGTGGCGCGTGGAGCGCGTGGCACGGACACTTCATGTTCTCCCTCACGGTGGCACGTCGCGCCCAGTCCCCCCAGGGGCAAGCTGCCTCCCCCCTCCGCGAAAAAAAAGTTTCACCCACGGGGGGAGACGTCGCTCCCCCCTCCGCTCGAGAGCACGAGCGCTGACGAAGTCAGAAACGCCTGGGCTGCGAGCCGCGACCCCTCTCTCCGCCCGATACTCTCGTGTGCTTCGGGCGTGTCTCGATGCTCACGAAGCGCACGGGAGCAACGATCCGATGGCCAACCGCATCGGCGCCCCCAAAACGCCCCCCGGTAGCGAAGGATGGTGTCGAAGGGAGCAGTGTGACCACATCTCACTTCACGGCCTCACGGCTCGTAAGTGCGATGAGCCACAGCGCCCTCGCGCGTCTGGCGACCAATCCCCTGGCGCCGCGCACCGCGTTTGCCGAGGACGGACGCCCGCTCGCCATTACGGGGTGATGCAGGTGAAGGCACTCCAACGATGGCGTCCTTCGCGACGGGAGGACGACTGGCAGCGCCGATCCGACGCAGCACCACCGCGTCCGCTCGAGCATGGGGTCCCCCGCCGAACCCTCGCTGCTCCTCCGTCGGAGTGTCCTGGTAACCCCCGGGTCCCCGTCCCCGGCCGGTGATGCTACACTCTGCCCCGCGTATTTCTCGAGGGCACCATGGTAACGGCACTCGTCCTGCTCAACATCCAGCGTGACAAGATCCCCGATCTGGCCGAGCGCATCGCCGCCCTCGATGGCGTCACCGAGGTCTACTCGGTCAGCGGCCGGTACGACCTGGTGGCGCTGGTGCGGGTGCGCGATACGGAGGCGCTGGCGGACGTGGTGACCCGCAAGCTGCTCCGGGAGCCGGCCATCACTCACTCGGAGACGCTGATCGGGTTCCGCGCCTACTCGCGGTACGATCTCGACCACCTGTTCGGGCTCGGCGATCCCGCGGCCGGATAACGGAGCCCCGCCGAGGGGCGGCAGCGCGCCGCAGCCGCCGTCACCACAGCCGCTCACCGAGTCCCGTCGCGCGCTCGCTTCGCCTCGCGACCGCGGCGCGCAGGCTCGGCTCGCTGCCGAACAGGGTCACCCGTGAACGCGCTCGGGTGATGGCGGTGTAGAGCAGCTCGCGGGTGAGCAGCGGCGAACCCGGCTCCGGGAGCACCACCGCGACCGCGTCGAGCTCCGATCCCTGGCTGCGGTGCACGCTCATCGCAAACGCCGTCTCGTGAGCGGGCAGCCGCGACGGCGAGAGCGCCCGTGGCGTGCCGTCGGCGCCGGCCAGCCACACACGCGCGGGCCGTTCGGGGTCCGGCGCCCAGGTCACGCCGACGTCACCGTTCCACACGCCGAGCGCGGGGTCGTTCTCGACCACCAGGACCGGCCGCCGGTGATAGCTCGTGCCCCACGGACGGAGGCGACGGGTCGCGCCGAGCTCACGCTCGATCCGCACCACCAGCCCGGCGACCCCCTCCGGTCCACGGCGGTGCGCCGCGAGCACCCGAAACCGACCCAGCGCGATCGATGCCGCCGCCGGGTCGGCCGCCGCCAGGTAGGGCGCGTAGCCCTCGACGACCCGGCGCGCGAAGCCAGCGCCCGGCCCGAACGAAACCATCGGCACCAGCGCCACCGCGGGGTCGTCGCAGGCCGCCACCGCCGCGTCGCCGTCGCCGCCGAGGACAGCCGCGGCGAGGCGTCCGATCCCGCCGTGCTCCGCGAAGCGGTGGCTGACCGTGAGCTCCACCAGCGAGTCCGCGAGCCCCCCCGGTCCGTCGCCCGCTCCCGGGAGGGGCTCGCCGAAGGTGCTGAGGGCCGCGCTCATGAGCCGCCCCGAGTACGGCGGGCGCGGTGTCGGTCCGGAGAGGTCCGCCAGCACCGCCCCGGCCTCCACACTGGCGAGTTGGTGGCGATCCCCGAGCAGGATCAGGCGCGCCGCGGGGAGCACCGCGTCGAGGAGCCGACGCATCAGCCCGAGGTCAACCATCGACGCCTCGTCGACCACGACCAGATCGGCCGCGAGCGGCGCCGCGGTCGACCGCGACCTGCCGAGCCCCAGAGCCCGGTGGAGGGTGGCGGCCGAGTCCGGGATCGCGGCGAGCACCGCGGCGTCAACGGACAGGCGTCGCTTGGCGGCGACCACGGCTTCGGCGAGCCGCGCCGCCGCCTTCCCCGTGGGCGCGAGGAGGGCCACTCGCGGCGGCGGCCGGCCTCGCGCGAGTTCCTGCTCGATCACGAGCGCCACCACACGGACGACGGTCGAGGTCTTTCCGGTGCCGGGTCCACCCGTGATCACGGTGAGCGGGCGGAGGGCGGCGATCTCGGCGGCGATCCGCTGCCAGTCGGGCGCGGTGGTCGGGCACGGGCCAAAAAGGCGAGCCAGGCTCGCTTGCGCCACGGAGGCCACGAGCGGCAATGGATCGGCGCTCGCCCGCGCACGGAGCGCGGCGGCGAGCACGCGCTCGTCCGTCCAGTGGCGGTAGAGATAGAGGCGGCCGTGGTCCAGCACGAGCGGCGCTGCGCGAGCGCCGTCGCTCACCAGGGCGCTCGCCTCGAGGATCGCGACGAGCGCGGGCGGCGCCGGGAGCTCCAAGGCGGGGACGAGCTCGCCCTCGTCGCGTGCGGCCGCCGTCCCGAGCGACTCCACCGCAACGCAAGCGTGACCCTCCCGCGCCGCGCGGCTCACCAGCGCGGCCGCGAGCTTCACTGGCTCCGGCGTGCCGGGCACGATCTCGCCGAGCGCGCGGGCGAGGTGCGCGTCGAGCCCCCCGATGACGCCCGCATGCGCGAGCGCCCCGAGCCGGTCCGCGGCGGAGACGCCGGCGCCCGATCGCACGGTCACGGGGGGCCTCCCGGAGGATCGCCCTCGAGCACGCGGGAGAGGCCCGCCACGAGCTCGCGCGACGGCCGCGCCGCGTAGACCCCCGCGCCCGGACCTTGCCCCGGATCCATGCCCCGGAGGAAAAGGTAGTACACGCCGCCGAAGTCGCGATCGTACTCGTACCCCGGACGGCAAGCGCCGAGGTGCCGGTGGAGGGCGACGGCGTAGAGGTAAGCCTGCAAGAAGTAATGGTGGTCAGCCATAGCGGCCGCGAGCCGCGCCGCAGCGTAGTCGGGGGAATGATCGCCGAGGTGGTTGGACTTGTGGTCCACGACGAAGAACCGGCCACCGTGCTCGAAGACGAGATCGACGAAGCCGCGGAGGTGCCCGACCAGCCCGGGGAAACCGAGCGCCGCCACGCGCTCCGGGTAGCCCGCGGGCAGGTCCGGGCCCCCGTGCGCTGCGATGGTGCGCGCCAACTCCGCGGCGACGAGCGCCCGCACCGGCTCTGCCCCGGGCGCGCGCGAGCGCACGGGGAGCGTGAACTCGACCTCCGAGCGCCAGGCGCCGGGCTCGAGGTCGCGCAGGCGCGGCCCCCCCTCGGACAGGGGGGTGTCGATCACGCCGCCGAGCGCCGCCGCGACGGGCTCACCCCACGCCACGCGGTCGAGGCCATGGCGCGCGAGCTCCGCCTCCACCACGGAGAGCGCCGCCACGGGGTCGTACCCGGGGAAGTCCACGCGCTCGAGGATGGCGTGGAGGGCGATCCCAGGGGCGGCGCCCCGCGGGAAGGCGCGGAGCGGCACCGGCGTCGGCGCGATCGGTGGCGGCGCCGGCGCAACAGGGAGCGCCTCGGGCGCCAGGGCGGCCGCCGCCTCCACGGCGGCGAGCTCGTCGTGGTCCGCTCCCTCGTCCTCGGCCGCCACGGGCGCACGCGCGACCAGGCCCGTGTAGCTCGCCACCCGGCGCACGAGCGCGAAGCGGCGCGTGGCCTCGCGGAGCGTCACCACCACCGGCATCGCTCGCGGGTCAACGAGCCCCAGTCCCGTCGCGGGGGCCCCCGAACGCGCGAGCATCGTCCCCGCGTCCTCGCCGGCGAGCTGCCGGAGTTCGTCGAGGAGCACCGCCGCGCTCGGCTTGCCACCACGCTCGCCGCGACCCCGAACGGCCGCGCGCCTCCCGTGCAGGAGGTAGCCGAGCGGGGTGGCGTCGAGCCCCTTCGATGGCCGCGTGAGCAGGGTCACCTGGTGGCGCGCCCGGGTGATGGCAACGTAGGCGAGCCGCAACCCCTCGGCGAGCGCCTCCTCGGCAGCCAGCCCCGCCGCGCGCTCCCGCTCGGGGCCCCCGAGGCAGAGGCGGGGCCGGTGCGCCGCCTCTGGATCGTGGAAGAGCACGGGCCGTGGCGCGCCGGCGGGCTCGCCGCGGCTCGTCGCCAGCGAGGCGCAGACGACGACCGGGTACTCGAGCCCCTTGCTCCGGTGCACGGTGACGACGCGCACCGCCTCCGCGTCGCTCTCCAGCCGCAACTGCATCGCCTCCGCGGCCGCCTGGTCCCGCGCGCGCGGGTCGTGACGGGCGCGCTCGAACCATTGCCCGAGCGCCGACGGGCCGAGGTGGCGCGTGGTGGACGCCTCGTGCAGGAGCTCCCCCAGGTGCAGGACGTTGGTGACGCGCCGCTCGCCGCCGGGCTCGCCGAGCAGGCGCGGAACGACGTCGAGCTCCCCCAGGAGTGCGCGGAAGGCGTGGATGAACCCCCGCGTGTACCACCGCGCGTGCCACCGCTCGAAGCGCTCGATCCACCCCTCCCAGGCCGCATCGTCGACGGAGAGGCGCAGGAGCGCCGCGCCGTCCACGCCGACGATTCGCGTCGCGAGCGCGGCGCGCACGCGCCCGGCCCAGCCCGGCCCAGCGAGCGCTCCGAGGATCAGGGCCACCTCGAACGCCTCCTCCGTGTCGAGCACGCTCCGATCCCCGTAGAGGACGGAGGGGACGCCGAGCTCGGCGAGCGCGCGCTGCACCTCCTCCGCCTCGTCGTTGGTGCGGGTGAGCACGGCGACGTCGGCGGCCCCGAGCGGGGCGCCGTCGATGGTCGCGCCAGCGCGGAGCCAGCGCGCAACCTCCGCGGCGGCGGCGGCGGGCACGTCACGCGCCCCGGCCGCCGCCGCCGCCGCGTCGGCCCCGGGCCCGCGCGCCCCCATGACCACGAGCTCGATCGCGCCGTGCCCGTCACCTGGGGTCACCAGGCGCTCGGCGGCGCTCGCGCGCGGCGCCACTGGTCGGTAGTGGACGTCCTCGAGCAGGAACGGCGCGGGCCCACGCCCGAACAGTCGGTTCACCGCCGAAACCAGCCGCGGATCGGCGCGGTAGCTCACGTCGAGGGTGAGCGCCTCCCGCCCCACGTCGCGCGCTGCCCGGAGGTAGGTGAACAGGTCCGCCCCCCGGAACGAGTAGATGGCCTGCTTGGGATCCCCGATAACGAGCAGCACCGCTGCCGGATCCGCGTAGATCCGGTCCAGGATCTCGTACTGCACGGGATCCGTGTCTTGGAACTCGTCGATCAACGCCGCCGGGTAGCGCGCGCGGAGGGCGGCCGCGAGCTCTCCTCCCACCGGGGCACGGAGCGCGCCGAGCAGCCCGAGCAGCAGGTCGTCGTAGGTAACGACGCCCGCGCGTCGCTTCGCGTCCCCCAGCGCGCCACGAGCGTGAGCGACCAGGCGTTGCTCGAGGGCCAGCACCCAGGCCGCGAGCGCCGACTCCGCGCGCTCGTGGGCGTCGACGAGCTCCTCGAGGAGCTCGAAGCAAGCGTGCCGAGGCGGGTCGTGCCCCTGCTTGGTCCCCGCCGCGAGCGCCGCTGGCGTGAAACGCCGCGCCGCCTCCAGGAGCGCGGCCGGGGCCGGAGCCGCGACCGCGAGCAGCGCGTCGACCTTGGCCAACCAGGTCGAGATCCAGTCGGCGCGGTACACGTTGCGCTTGAGCCCCGGGTGATCGAGCAGCCGGCGAGTGACGGCGTCTCGCTCCGCGATCCAGGCCATCCTGGCGCGCCCCGCGACCGCGGCCAGCGCCCCGAGCGGCGCCGCCGTGTCGACAGCCGCCGCCGCAGCGGGGACGATCTCGAGATCCGGTCGGGCCACCGCCTCGAGAACGAGCCGAAGGAGCAATGGAAAGGGCGCCTGGCGGGCGAGCGCGCGCGCCTCGGAGACGCTCGCGGTCGCCATCTCCCGTTGCCAGAAGTCCGCGACGAGCGCGGCGGCGATGCCGTCGTCATCGGCCACGGCCTCAGCGGCCAAGGGCGCACCCAGCTCAAAGGCGTGCTCCGCGAGCACCCGCGAGCAGAAGCCGTGCAGCGTGAGGATCGGCGCCTCGTCGATCTCGCGGAGCGCACCGAGCAGGCAGGACCGGTCGCGCTCCCGATCGGCGCTGCGGGCAAGGAGGGCCCCGATCTCGACGTCGCCGCCGTCGACGCCGCCCCCGAACGCCTGCGCGGCGACCCGCAGCCGGCGCCGGATTCGCTCGCGGAGCTCCGCCGCCGCCGCCCGCGTGAAGGTGAGGACGAGGATCTCCCCGAGGCGCAGGCGCCGCTCGAGCAGCAGTCGCAGCACCAGGGTCGTGATGGCGTAGGTCTTGCCGGTCCCGGCGCTGGCCTCGACGAGGCTCCGACCCGCGAGCGGGACCTGGTCCCAGACGAGCGCGGTCACGGAGCGCCCTCCTCGGCGGGGTCGTCGTCGGCGCCGCCCTCGCGGACCGCCAGCAGCGGCGCGAAGACGCGGAGCGCGAGTTCCGGGAAGGCCGGCACTCCGGCCGTGGCCGCGCCCAGCTCGGGGGCCGGCGCCAGCGGGTCGGCGCCCGCGAAGAGCCGCCGCACGTACGGGTCCCGCGCCTCCCCGGGCGCGCCGCCCCGAAACCTGCCGGCGAAGACCTCGCGTGCCGCTGCGAGCGCACGCACCGCCGCATCTGGCGACCCCTTGGCGACGAGGCCGCGGTGGACCGCGGCGTACCGGCGCGCCGCGCGCGGGAAAAAAGGTACCGCGACCTGCGTCGCCAGCGTCACGAGCGCCGCCAGCGCGGCGAGCTCGGTGCGGGCCACCTCCGGGTCGACCTCACGGAAGGTGACGACCGTGGCGCCCTCCCCCTCGTGCGGGCGGGTGACGAGGACGGTGCGGGCGGGCAGCCCTGGCCCCGCCACCTGCGCCCGAGCCACCTGCAGCACGAGATGACGCACCCACGCGTCGAGCTCCGGTGACCCCCCGTCCCGCGCGTACCGAACCGGGACGTGCGCCCCCGGCCAGAGCTCGTCGAGGACGCCGACGAGGCGCGCCTCGCCGATCGCCAGCGCGATGGGCAGGGGCGCCAACCGCTCCCCCTGACGATAGCGCCGCGCCTCGCCGGCGATCGCCTCCACCTCGGGCAGCATCCCCTCGAACAAGCTCCGCCCGGCGGCGCCGTGCGGGAGCCGGCCGCGCGCGCGCTCGCGGTCCCAGGCGGTCTCGTCGCGGAGCGCCGCGGGGCACAGGAGCGACTGCGCCAGCAGCTCGGCACCGATCGCCCAACGCGCGCGCGCGTCAAGCTCGATCGGATCCCCGTCCTCCAGCACCGCGCCACGATCGTCGAGCGACACGCCGAGTCGACCCCGGACCAGGGTTCGTGAGGGCGCCGCCAGCCCGTCGACGAGCGCGTCGATCGACAGCACCCCCAGCGCGGCAGGCGGCAGCGGTGCGGCCAACAGCCTCGCGGGCGCCCGCGCTGGCGCCGCGAGGGCACGGGCGCCCGCCGCCGCCACGGCGTCGAACGTCGCGGCACCGGTCGCGAAGCGCCGCGGGCTGAACCGCTGGATCGGGTGGGTGACGATCCGACGCGTGCCCACGCCACCGCGGCCGCCGGGCGCACGCGCCGCCGCTGCCGGGGCAGCCACCACGAAGGCCTCGTCCAGCAGGTCCACCAGCTCGGACACCACCACGGATGGCTGCCGGACCGAGTCGTCCTGCATGCTGCGACCGACGTAGGAGACGACGAGGCGCTCGCGCGCGGAGAGCAGCACCTCCAGGAACAGGTGCTCGTCCTCGCGCCGCACCGATCGATCACCCGGACGCGGCGCCGCCAGTGTGCGGTCGAAGCTCGCCAGCGGGCGGGACCGCGGAAAATCCCGGTCATTCATCCCAAGCAGGCACACGAGGCGGAACGGCACGCTGCGCATGGGCAGGAGCGCCGAGAAGGTCACGCCGCCAGCAAGGAAGCCCGCGGCAGTCCCCGCCTCGGGGAGCCGCTCGGCGACGAGCTCCCGGAACGGCTCGAGCGGAATCGGGACGGTGAAGCCCGCGACGGCCGCAGCCTCACCGAGGGCCGTCGCGACGTCGCGCAGGAGCCCGAGCTCCCCCTCCGCGGCGGGCCCCACCGCCAGCCACGCGGGGAGCAGCTCGAGCAGCGCCGCGGCGTGCTCGGACACCGATCGCGGCGCCCGCAGCCGCTCCCGCCAATGGAAGAGGGTCGTCAGCAGCTCCGCCAGGCGCGCGAGCAGCTCCGCGTCCTCCACCGCGACGGGCGCGACGCCAGCGAAGGGCCCGTCCGCAGCGGGCATCGCGTGACCGAGCAGGAGCCGGTGCAGGCCGCGCCGCCAGGTGTTGGCGTCGGTCGCCAGCGCGCCGCCGTTGGCGCGGTCTGCAGCGTCGACCCCCCAGCGGACACCGGCCTCCCCCAGCCAGTCGAGCAGCCGCGGAACCGAGCCGGCGTCGATCCCGAAACGGGCACGGACCGGCTCCGCGTCGAGCAGCTCGGCCACCTCACCCAGGGTGACGCGGCCAGCGAGGACCGAGAGCACCGCGAGCGCCGCCTGCACCACCGGCGAGCGATCCGCGGGCGCTCGGTCCGCAATCCGATAGGGGATGCGCGCGGCGCCGCCCTCGTCGCCGCCGAAGACCGCGTCGATCAGGGGCGCGTAGACGGCGATGCTCGGGGCCATGACGATGACCTCGTGCGGCGCGAGCGTGGCGTCGTCCTCGAACGCCTCGCGCAAGAGCTCGTGGAGCACCTCGACCTCACGGAGCGGTCCGTGGCAGGAGTGAAGCTCGATGGAGCGGTCGGCGTCCAGGACGGGCAGCGGGGGGGCTCGCGTGGGATCCTCGCCCCCTGCCGAGCCGCAACGCCGCCGGTGCAGGACGTCGTGCTGGACGGCGTGCAGGAGCGAGTCGTTGCCCGGATCGACGAACGGCTCGCCTGCCAGCTCGGCGCCAGGAGCCACTGCCTCGAGCACTCGCTCGAGGTCGTGGTGGAGTTGGCCGAGCGCCGACAGCAGGGGGTGGTCCGCGTCGGCCCGGGGCAGCGTTGGGGCGGGCGCGACCCCGCGGTCGAGCGCCGGCGAAGCGGCGCCGGCCGCAGCGCGTTCACGCGAGGGACAGAGCAGGAACAGGTGCACGTCGACGCGCTCCCCCAGCAGCGCGAACAGCTCGAGGTACGCTGGTGGCAGCGACGCCACGCCGAACAACGACACGCGCCGCGGGACCCCCGCCGGCAGCGCCCCGGGGCCCGTGAGCCGGTCTCGCAGGAGTGCTCGACGAGCCGCGAAGTGCGGGGCGGCGGCGATCGCTCCTCCCCCCTCCGCCCGCAGCCGCGCCATCACCGCGCGCCACAGGTGGGCCTGCCAGTCCTCGTCCGCACCATTCTCCCAGGCAAGAACGAGCTCGGGGCGGTAGACGGCGTACTGGTCGAACAGGTCGGCGATCCGCGCCGCGAGCGCCAACAGATCACGCCCCGTCCCGTCGTGGCGGAGGTAGGCGAGGACGGGCGCGAGCTCGGGCCGATCGGCGGCAGCGGCGAGCTCCGTGGCCACCCGCCAGGTGAGCTGCTCGCGGGAGAGGACCGGCGACCCAACCGCCCCGAGCAAGCGGCTCGCCAACTCATCGAAGAAGGCACGAGGGAAGGGGAACCGCGCGCCAAACCACACGCCGAGCTCGCTGGCGAGGGTGAGCGATAGCCACCGCTCCATGCCGCGGCTCTGGACGACGATGACCTCGGGCTCGAGCGGCGACCGCTCCCCTGCCCGGACCAACCCCGCCAGCGCGCGAGCCAGCACCTCGGCGCGGTTGCTCCGGTGGATCCACACGAGAAGCGCCCCTCATACCCAGGACGACCCCCGGCAGCAAATCGAGCGGTTGCGGGGCGGACCAAGCCCCCCACGGCGGGGCGCGGCCATCGCTCGCGGAGCGCCACGCGGCCCGCTCGACCCGCCGTTGCACGGAGCTCTCGGCCCCGTCACGATCCCGCCCCCCCCTCTCTCGAGCCGCCTCTCCCGATGCCTCCCCGCGTGAAGGACGCCGACGCGCTCGGCGTCTACCTCGACGAGCTCTCACGCGTCCGCCCGCTCTCGCGCGAGGAGGAGGTCGCCCTCGCCCGGGTGATGAGCGACGCCCAAGCGCAGGTCCGGGAGCTGGTGCTCTCCCATCCTCGCAGCCTGCGGCGGCTCGCCGCGCAGCTCGAGCGCGGCGAGGGCGGGGAGCTCGGCGCGGCCGATCTCGCGACCGAGCCGTTCGCGACCGAGCCGCCTGCCAACGAGCTCCGCCAGCGCCTCGTGGGCGCCGGCCGCCGCCTGTCCACGCTGCTCGCAACCCCCGACGCGGTCGGGCTGGGTGCGGGCGCCCGCGCGGAGGCCACCGCCCTCGCCCACGACTTGCCGCTGGCTCGAGAGGTGCTGCTCGAGCTGTTCGAGCGCGCCTGGAACCAGGCCTCCGAGGGCGGCGACGGCGGAGGAGTCGCCAACGACGACCGCTGGCGGGAGGCGCACCAGGCCCTGCGGGCGGCGGAGCGCGTCAAGCGGACGCTCGTCGAGCACAACCTCCGCTTGGTGGTGAAGCTCGCGCGGCGCCACGCGGGCCGCGGGCTCCCGCTCGACGATCTGATCCAGGAAGGGAACCTCGGGCTGCTCCGCGCCATCGACGGCTTCGATCCCGGCCTCGGCTTCCGCCTCGGCACCTACGCGGCCTGGTGGATCAGGAAGGCCATGCAGCACGCCCTCGCCGAGCAGACCCGGACCATCCGGGTGCCCCGGCACCTGACCGAGTCGGCCTGGGCGGTGAACCGCTACGCCCGCAGGTTCCGCCACGCGGCCGGACGCACGCCGACCGCGGACGAGATCGCCAGCGGCCTGGGGGTGCCCCTCGCGCGAGTCAACGCTGCGATCGAGCTCGGCCCGGATGCGATCAGCCTCGAGTCCCCCCTGGGCACCGACGACTCGCTGGAACTCCGCGACGTGATCGCCGACCGCAGCGCCCCGAGCCCGGACGATTTGCTCCTGGTGAAGGACTTCGCCGCCCAGACGCGCGAGGCGCTCGACGCGCTCACAGCCGAGGAGCGGGAGGTGATCGCGCTGCGCTTCGGCCTCGACTCGACCGAGTCGCACACGGTCGACGAGGTCGCGGCGCGGTGCCGCCTGGGGACCGAACGGGTGCGTCAGGTGGAGGCCCGCGCGCTCCGCAAACTCCGCCACGCCAAGCGCGCCCGGCCACTGCGCGCCTTCATGCGGGACTGATCGCCTCACCGCGCGACCCGCCGACACCGCGCGCCGGGGGGGGCGGCACCGTGGGGTCAGAACCCGGGATCGGACGCGGGACCCGTGGGGGTCGTCGACATGGGTCGGAGGGGCGAGGTGCGGGGGTCCGGCGCCGTCGAGGCCATCGCGGTGGCCACGGCGACGGGAGCGACGCGCGCGACCGGGCGCACGGGACCCGCGACGGCTGGCGTCACCCGACGCACCGCCGGCGCCGGCGAGATCCGCGCCAGTGGCGCCGGGGCGCTCGCCGAGCTCGCTGGCTCCGCTGGCCTCGGCACGCTCCACGTCGGCGCCCGGGCGACGTGCGTGGCGTAGGGGCGCTCGCGGATCGCCGCGGTCAGCGACTCGATCTCGGTCATGGCCCCGCGACAGGCCGCGCAGTCGTCGCTGGGATCCTCGCCGCACGGGTCGGTACTCCCCAGCCGGAGCACCGCCGGCAGCGAGCGGCCATCCGCGTGGAGCATGGCGTCGTGCAGCGTGAGGGCGACGGCGCGACAGTCGCTGGCTCCCTCGATGGCGATGGCGATCTCCAACGCCCGGGACGCCCGGACGGCGATGTCCTTGGCGCGAAGCAGCTCGGCAGCGAGGACGCGCAGCTCCTCGCCGCGCGCGGCGTCCTGGCTGATTTCGTGGAGCAGGTCGGGTCCGGTGACTCCGGGCAGGCGGACGACGGCGGCGAGCGCGTCAGCCACCAGCCGCGGATCTGCCAGGGCGCGATCGATGCGGGAGAGGACCTGGGGGTCCATCCCCTCGTCGGGACCGTCGGGGTCGGCCTGCCCGATGAGCGCGAGCGCCTGCCGCTCGCGCTCGACGCGCCCGACGTGGGGAGCGAGCACCACCTCGGCGGTGCGCTCCCCGGACGGGATGGCCTCCACCGCCCTGATGGCGTCGGGATCACCGAGCGCGGCGCGAGCAGCGGTTCCGAGCTCGAACGGCGCCGCCGACGCGGCGGCCGAAGCGGGGGCAGCGGGGGTCGCGACCGGCCGAGCGCGGGGTGACGCGGTGGAGCGACCCAGCCAGAACCCGACGGCGAGCACCCCGACGAGGAGCGCGACGAGCGGAACCACCGCGGGCACGACCCAGCCGAGCAACCGCATGCGGAGGCGAACGAGCTTCCGGAGCGACAGGGCGCGCTCCCACGCGTGGCGCGCGGCCGACTCCTGACGCAGGCGGGCGAAGCCGGTGAGCGACAGCCACAGGCTGCTGCCGCTGGTGACCCCGGTTTCCACCGCGTCGAAGAGTTCATCGCTCGGGATCCGCGGTGACGACTCCATAGCGGTGAACGAGGGCTGGTCGACCCGAGTGGTGTCCCCGTGCACTGAGTAGGCGGCCGGAGCACGCCGCGGTGGTGGCCCGATCTGCGTGTCGGGACCGTCAGGGTCCCGCGGGTCGCGCGGCGGAGCCCGCGGCGGTGGCGCGGCGTCGAGCCGCGCCCGATACCTCCGAGGATCGCGCGGCTCGACCATCCTCCGAGCGTATCATCCCGCCACCTTCCGTGCGCCGGGCGCCACGGGTCGCGAGCGCGGGCCCCGAGGTGACACTCACCGTTCCTTCGGATCCCTCGCCGGGTGGGTCGGGCTGCCACCGGCGGGTTCCGCTGACCCCGGACCGAGAGACCGACTCACCCGTTGGAACCCGTCCCGCCCGCACCATCCCCAGGTCCCGGCGACGGCTGGGGCCGCCCCGACGGGCCGCCTTGCGGACGACGGTCGTCCACGATTTCGGCTCCATCGGGCGGCTTGCCCGGAGCAAGGGGCCGGATGACGCCGACGACAGCGCCCTGGAACAGCGTAAATCCATGGCCCTCCCCGGGGCCGGGCTGCCACCTGGGGCCGGGCCGGAGGTACGGCCCGGGCGGCTCACGCCTGGCACGGGGATTGTATCTGCCTGGGACGTTCACTTGACCCGAACGAAACGGAGCAACCTAGAGATGTCGAACGTCGAGCGCCCCCAGGTGACCATCGTGGCCCAGGACCCCATCGTGTTGCAGCGCGTGAAGGCGCTCGTGGAAGCGGCAGGCATCCAGGCGACGGTCGTCGAGGCGACCACGGCGGGCCCGTTCGAGAACGGCACCGTCGTCCCGCTCGCCGACCTCGAGCAACAGGCGATCGAGCATGCGCTGCGCACCACCGGCGGGCGCGTCGCCAAGGCGGCCCGCCTGCTCGGGATCGGCCGCGCGACCCTGTACCGACGCCTCGCGGCGCGCTCGGTGACCGCGGCCGCCGCGCCGAGCGCGGCCCCCGAGCCCCACGCGAGCTCCTTTCACTGAGCGGTCGCGCCGAGGCCCCGGCGCGCCTCCCAAGGTCAAACCTTGACCTGCGCGGCCGCTAGACCGTACCGCTTCAACAGCCGCCGGAAATTTGAGCGATCGACGCCAGCGATGCGCGCGGCCTCCGCCGTGTTCCCTTCCGCGCGGCGGAGGACCTGATCCAGGTACTGACGCTCAAACTGGGCGCGTGCCTCGCCGAGCGGGCGGCTCGGCGCCCCCCCGAGCGCGCTGCCGGTCACTGGGAGCGACGCGCGCATCTCCGCCGGCAACAGGTCTTGGGTGATGGTGTCGCCGTGCGCGAGCACCACGGCCCGCTCGATGGCGTTCTCGAGCTCCCGGATGTTGCCCGGCCAAGAGTACCCGAGGAGCCGCTCCAGCGCGTCGGGCGTGATCTTGCCGACCGCGCGCTCGAACCGCATCGCGGCCTTCTTGATGAAATGGTGGACAAGCGCGGGGATGTCCTGCTGGCGCTCGCGGAGCGGCGGCAACCTCAAGGAGACGACGTGGAGACGGTAGTAGAGGTCCTGCCGAAATGAACCCTGCTGCACCGCCGTGGCCAGGTCGCGGTGCGTAGCGGCGATGATACGGACATCGACCCGACGCGACTCGTTGGAGCCAAGCGGGCGGATCTCGCCCTCCTGCAGGACGCGCAGGAGACGCACCTGCGTCGCGGGCGCCAGATCCGCGACCTCGTCGAGGAGCAACGTACCGCCCGAGGCCTCCTCGAACAGACCGCGGCGGTTGGCGACGGCGCCGGTGAAGGCGCCGCGGACGTGCCCGAACAGCTCGCTCTCCAGGATGGACTCGGCCAACGCCGCGCAGTTGATGGCGATGAACGGACGAGTCGCGCGGGAGCTTCGCGCGTGGATGGCGCGCGCCACCAGCTCCTTCCCCGTGCCGCTCTCGCCGACCACGAGGACGGTCACGTCCGTCGGGGCCACGCTCTCCACCATGGTGAACACGTCCGCCAGCGCCTTGGAGGTGCCGACGACCCCCTCGAACTGGGCGGTCCGCTCGAGCTGGCGCTCGAGGAACTGGTTGCGGTCGACGAGCCGCTTGTGAGCGACGGCGCGTTCGACGGCGGCCACCACGGTCTCCAGCGGGTCGAAGGGCTTGACGAGGTAGTCGAAGGCTCGCAGGCGCATCGCCTCCACCGCGGAGCCGATGGTTCCGCGCCCGGTCATCACGATGAAGGCGATGTTCGGCCACTCATCCTGGATCGCTCGGAGCAGATCGAGCCCGCCGATGTCCGGCATGTGCAGGTCCGCGAGCACCACGTCGACCTCGCCGCTCACGGCGCGGAGCGCCTCGAGGAGGGCCGGCGACGTGTCGAAGCCATTCACCTCGAAACCCGCGCGCTCGAGCTTCCGGGTGACGACCGCAAGCACGTCGGGCTCGTCATCCACGACGAGGACCCGCCCACGGGTCCGAATGACCGCCTCTTCGCCCGCCCTCTCCATCGCTACCCGACGAGCGTCCCCCCTCCGACCCGCTCCCGTCAACGGGAGGTCGTTGCGACCCCACGTCCGAAGCGAGCGACTGCGCTGCGGCGAGCAAGCCTGGCCATGGGGCCGATCTCTCACTCCAGCGCACTGCGGCCGCCGGGCCGCACCAGGCGATGCCGTCACGGAGCGCGGCGCCGCGCGATCAACCCGCGGCGAGACCGTCGGCGCGGGCACGCTCGCGCAGGACGCTGCGCGTGTGGTGCAGCCCCAGCAGCCCCGCGACGGTCGTGTAGGCGAGAATGACCGCCCGCTCGAGACTGGCAGCCGCTACGCCGATGAGAGACGAGCCGCCGATCACCCCGGCGATCCCGCCCAGTAGGAGCTCGCGCAAGCCGAGGTTGCTCGGTACCAGGTTCACGATCGAGGCCAGCAGGGCCGTGGAGCCGATGAGCATGACCGAGAGCAGGGACAGATCCACTCCGAGCTCCCCGAAACAGAGCCATAGCCGCAGTGAGTTGAGCCCGAGCTTGACCAAGGACGATAGCGCGAGGAGCACAAGGCCGACGCCCCTCCCCCGGATCATCGCGACGCGCTCTACGAGCCGCCGCGCGAGGCGCCAGGGGAGCAGGTCTCCCCGCGGGAGCCAGGCTGCGGGCGCCAGGATCGCCGCGGTCACGCCCAGGAGCAGCACCCCGCACAGCGCGGCGAACGGCGCCACCGCGCTGTTCGTCGGGAGCAGCCACAGGCAGGCGACCAGCCCGCACGCCGACGCGACCCCGACATTCATGACCGCGGCGAACGAGAGCGCCGCCAAGTAGGAGCCATAGGAGAGCCCATAGCGCTGCCGCAAGGCGACCGCGCGAGCCACGGAGCCAGCGCTGAACGGGAGGTAGTTCAGGAGCAGCGCGGCGCCCGTCATCATGAAATTGTCGAAGAGCCGCTCCTTCGCCCCAAGCTGGCGATACATGTAGTTGAGCTCGATGGACCGCTGCAGGTGCGATGCATGCACGAGCAGGACGAGGAGCGCGAGGGTGCCCCAATCGAGCTCGAGCGCGCGCCAGAGCTCAGTGCGCCGTAGCCAGAGCAGGCGGGTGAGGTAGCCCACGAAGACCGCCCCGAGCAGGGCCGCGACGGTGCTGCGCAGCACGGACGGCGTGCGGGGGCTCGCCTCTCCGTTGCTCCCCCTGGGCTGGACCTCGACCATGAACCTCGGGGCGAACGTGGCAGATTTTCCGCGAACAGGCGAGCCGGACCGGGCCCGCCGGTCCGGGGGACGGCGCCCCGCGATGGCTCCGGGCCGGTCCCACGCCTTGGGGCCTCGCGCGGTGCCGTTCGCGGCTTCACAGGCGCAGCGCGAGGCAGTATCAGGTCGGCGAGGGTCAGCGGGACGGCCCTTGGGCCCCGTCACCCCCGCCGACCCACCGTCCCGTCGCCGCCTCCGCCCGCATGAAGCTCCTGGTCATTCACACCTGGCTCCGCGGTAACCTGGGCGACGTGCTGCAGTGCTCGGTCCTCCTGCGGTCGCTGCGAGAGCTCGGGCCGACTGCGCTCGACCTGGCTGGCTACCCGGCGACCCCGGGCGAGGGCGCGCGTGAGCTGGTCGCCCTCGCCGACCGGCACCTTCCGGAGCCCTTCGCCTGGCACTGGCGCTTCGCCCCGGCAGCCGCCCGAGCGATGGCCCTGGAGCCCCACTGGCGCCGCCAGCGGGCGGCGCTCTTCTCCCGGTACGACGCGATCGTCAGCGCCCCGGGCCCCTTCCTCGCCGAGTACGACGCGCGCTCGCCCAGCGCGCTGGCCGATCTCGACGTGGCTGCGGACCTCGGGATCCCGCTGCTGCTCGCCAGCCATTCGATCGGACCGCTCCCCGCGGACTCGCTGCGGCGAGTCGGGCGCGCGACGCTCTGCGTGGCCCGCGAGGACCGGACCTTCGAGTACCTCCGAACGCACGGGCTGCGCGCGGAGCGGTCGGCCGATCTCGCCTTTCTCTTCCCCTACCAGTCGACGCTCGCCGAGTCTCGGGTCGCGCCGTGGGTCCACGGGCGGTATCGGCTCCTGTTCCTGCGGGCGCGCAACCTCCCGGTCGGCAGCGTCCGGTGGTGCGCGGACGGGCTGCGTTGCGGGTCGCGGGTGATCGGGCTCGATCCCGGCGAGCAGGTCGTCGTCGCCACCAGCGACACCCCGCGGGACGGCCGCTTCGTCGCCCGGCTGTCGCGGTCGCTCGGCGTGCGCGCGGTCGAGTGCCGCTCGGTCGCCGAGCTCGTGGCCCTCATCGCCGGGTCCACCGGGGTCGTCTCCGACCGCTACCACCCCGCCATCTGCGCCGCGGTCCTGGGCAAGCCCGCCGAGCTCCTGTCCAACCACGAGCCACACAAGATGCTCGGCCTGCAGGGGCTGCTCCGCGAGCACGGTCTCGACGCGCTCCGCGACCTCGCCCGGGCTGGCCTCGGGGCCGTTCACGCCGCGCTGCCCGGGTCCCCGCGCGCGGAGCCGAGGCCCACGCTAGCATGACCGCCGGGGAGGAACCGGACATGAGCTCACCCAAACCGATCCGCGTCCTGTCACTGATCCCGACCTTCTGGCCCCGCCAGGGCGGCGCGCAGATGGTGCTCGCTTCCATCGCGCGCTCCCTCGGCCCGCGCATCGACAACACGGTGCTGACGCGAGGCTACGCCGGTTGCCCGACGCGACAGCGCTACGACCATTTCGAGGTCCGCCGTTACCGGAACCCGGCGCCGGAGCGCTGGAAGGACTACGCCACCGGGTCGCACCACGTCTCTTTCCCGGCCAAGGCCTGCGTCGGAGCGTTCGACGTCGCCGGGTGCGCGGCCGAGCTCGGGCGCCTGGCGCGCGACGCCGACCTCGTGCACCTCCACTTCCCGCTCCCGCTCGGCCTCGCCGTCCTCGCCCTCCCCCGGCGGCGATGGCCGCTGGTCGTCACGGTGCACGGCAACGGCGACATCTACGAGCTGCCCCCCGCCGTCGCGCCGTTGACACGGGCCGTGCTCCGGCAGGCCGACGCGATCGTGAGCGTGAGCGCGGATCTCGCAACCCACCTCACCGAGCGGCTGCGCGTCGGCCCCGTGACGGCGATCCCGAACGGCGTCGACACGGATCTGCTGCGGCCCGAACCGCACCCGCCCTCCGACGTCGTGCGCCTGGTGTCGATCTCCCGCGTGGTGCCGCGCAAGAACATCGACGTCCTCGTCACCGCGGTGCAGAGGCTCGCGCGGGAGGGCGAACGCCGCCTGGAGCTGCTGGTCGCGGGCACCGGCCCGAGCGAGGGGGACATCGCGCGACTCTGCGAGGGGAGCCCCGCCACCCGTTTTCTTGGGTTCGTGGACGAGGCGCGCAAGCGCGAGCTATTGGCCGAGGCCGATCTCTTCGTCCAGCTCTCCGTCCGCGAGGGGCTCTCCATCGCCACGCTGGAGGCGCTCGCGTCGGGCGTGCCGTGCATCGTCTCCGATCTACCGGGGGTCCGCGAGCCCATCACCCCCGGCGAGACGGGCCTCTTGGTCCCCGATCCGGAGAGCGTGGACAGCGTCATCGGCGTCCTGCGAGATCTGCTCGCGCGGCGGGAGTCGCTCGACGAGATGCGGCGCGCGGCGCGCCGGGCCGCGGAGGAGCGCTTCTCGGTCGAGGTGATGGCCGAGGCGTACTATCGGGTCTATCGTGAGGTCCTCGATCGGAGGTCAGCTTGAGGTTCTTGGTCACCGGCGGTGCAGGGTTCATCGGGTCAGCGCTCGTCCGCGAGCTCGTCGCGCAGACGCACGAGGTCGTCATCTACGACGACTTCTCGCGAGGGCGCCGCGATTTCGTGCCCGCGGACGCCCGGATCTCCTTCGTCGAGGGTGACATTCGGGACCGCGCGGCGGTGGAGCGAGCCGTCACCGAGCACGGGCCCGAACGGGTGGTCCACCTTGCCGCCCTGCACTTCATTCCCGACTGCAACGCGCGGCCCCGCGACACGCTGGAGATCAACGTCGGCGGCACCCAGAACGTCCTGGACGCCTGCGCGCGGCAGCGCGTGCCGAGCGTCCTCTACGCGTCGAGCGCCGCCGTCTACGCGCCGAACGACACCGCTTGCCGGGAGTCCGACTCGGCGGTCGGCCCCACCGACGTCTACGGCGAGTCCAAGCTCCGGGGCGAAGAGCTCGCGCGGCGGTATCACGCCGACACCGGGCTCGACGTCAGCATGATGCGGATCTTCAACGCCATCGGCCCCCGGGAGACCAACCCCCACGTCCTGCCCCACGTGCTCGAATCGCTGCAGTCGTCAGACACCATCTCTCTCGGCAACACCGAGGCCAGGCGCGACTACATCGACACGCGCGATCTCGCGCGGGCGATCGTCGTGATCGCCGCGCAGGCGCGGGGCCTGTCGACGTACAACATCGGAACCGGCCACGCCCACTCCGTCGCCGACATCCTCGACCTGCTGCGCCGCAAGCTCGGCCGGCCCCTGACCGTCGCCGTGGACCCCGCCCGACTCCGTCCGAGCGACAACCCGCTCTTGCTTGCGGACGTGACGAAGATCCGCGCCGAGCTCGGCTGGGCGCCCAGCGTCACCCTCGAAGGCGCGATCGACGAGCTCATCCGCTACTACGGGCTCCGCGTCGGGCCCGCCGAGGTCTGAGCCGGGGGCCGCGGCTCCCAGCGCGACCCGCTCAGCGGCGCAGGGTGTGGAGGGTGTAGCCCCGCGCGAGTTCGCGGGGCGTCGCGCGCCAGCGGAGGAACTCGATCACCTCCGGCGGGGTCTTGCCGTGCGTGAGGACGTGAGTAGCGCGGTGCCGCTCGAGGATCTGCTCACGCTCCGCGTTCGAGGTCGCCGGATCGAGAAAACGCTCTACGAACGCGCTGCGCACGCGCTGGTCGGGGACGAGCGGGTTCGGGTGCTGGAGCGCCACCACCTTGACGCCGCACGCGGGCAACGACCAGGACGTGAGCGCGTCGGACATGACAACCGCGCCGGGCCCGGCGGCGTCGCCCACGGCGCGGCAGCGTTGGATGACGCTCCGTCGAGTGCCGCGCCACGAGTGCGTGATGTCGTCGGCCCGGTCCACGTTCACCACCACCATGGCGGAGAGCGCAGCCGCCACGCCGAGAATTGACAGGTGACGAACCCAGGGCGGGCCCCGGAGGCGCCACCACCCCTCGTGGTAACCGGGCGTCGCCTTCAGGAGCATCCACACGAGCCCCATCTGCAAGAACGGGATGGCGAGGAGGATGAACCGATGCCCGAGCGGCACCTCCACCGTCGCGTTGACCACGAAGGGAAGGAGCATCACCGCCGCGCTCAGGAGCAGGAAGCGGTGCCGCCCCGTGAAGACGACGGCGGCCAGGGCGTAGGCCCCGACGGCGGCGAAGCCGACGGTCCTCGCCAGCGGGACCAGGCGGTAGAACAGGTGTGGCTTCTTCCCCTCGTCGTCCTCCGGGACTTCGTCGCTCCCGCCCGTCACCCAGCTCAGGTCGACGTCGTCGCCACCGCGAAGGGTTTCCCAGGTCGAGAAGAGGGGCCACAGCTCGATGACGAGACACGCCACTCCGACCACCCCCAGGACGACCCATCGGCGGCGCCGCTCGACACCCGGCTCCAGGAGCGACAGCGCCCCCACCCCCGTCACCGTCATGGTCGCCGTGAGCGGGTGGGTCAGGGCGACGTTGGTGACGCAGAGCCCGAGCAGCGCCAGCCACCCGCGCGACGCCGGCCCCCGCAGCACCCGAACCGCGATCGCGAAGGCGACGAAGCTGAAGGCGATCGCCGCGGTCGAAGGGTAACCGGCGACCTCGAACAGGATCGAGAGCTGGTAGACATTCGAGTAGTGAAACCCGTCGTACCAGCTCCCGAGCGCGACGATGAGACCGTAGAGCGGCGCGCGAGGATCGCGGAAGTAGAGGCGGTAGAAGGCGTACACACCCGCGATCAGGACGGCGAGGTGCAGGACGCCACCGAGGGCCAGCGCTTGGATGGCGCTCCAGCCGAGGACCCGCGCCACCAGGGCCAGCAGGACGAACTCGGGGATGAAGCGCGGGGACGGGTCGGCTGTGTCGAGGTGCGGGTTCTGCGGGGAGAAGGGGGCATCCATCAGCGCGCGCAGCGCGGCGGCGTGCTCCCAGAAGTCGGAGCGCGTGCTCGCCTGGGCGAGCGGCGCCACGAAGAGACTACGCCCCACCCAGCCGAGGACCCCCGCCGTTAGCAGCAGGAACACCACCGTGGGCCACTCCACGCGCAGCCACGTGATCAACGCCTCTGGCAGGCGGATCCCGCCACGCCGTCCCCCCTCCGTTCCCCCCGGCACGCCCTGGGGAAGCGCTCGCTGCGCGCTCGGTTCCGCCATCTCGCACGATGGTTACCAGTCGCCGGGCGGGGGGTCGAGAGGGGCGCGACGCGATCTCCCGGGCGCCGGGCAGCGATCCGGGGGCCGGACGCCCTCGATCTCGAGTCAGCGAGGGCCGGACACACCAGAGCGCCCGCGATCAGGACGCGGGCGCCCCGCCGAGAGGCCGCGGGAGCGGCCCCGCCCCGCCGCGCCGGTGAACGGCCGCGCGGAGCGGCTAGCTCACGCCTTCACGATGCCGGCGAAGTCGGCCGCCTTGAGCGCCGCGCCGCCGATCAGGCCGCCGTCGATGTCGGGCTTGGCGAGGAGCTCCGCCGCGTTGTCCGCCTTCATGCTGCCGCCGTACTGGATGCGGATCGCCGCCGCGACCTCGGCCCCGTACAGGCGCATCAGCAGGGTCCCGCGGATGAAGGCGTGCACCTCCTGCGCCTGCTCCGGGGTCGCCACCTTGCCGGTGCCGATCGCCCACACCGGCTCGTAGGCGATCACCGTCTTCAGGGCGTCTTGAGGCGAGAGGCCCGCGTAGCCACCCACCACGTGATCCTCGACGACCGCCTGCGTGCGCCCGCCTTCCCGCTCCGCCAGCGTCTCCCCCACGCACACGATCGGGAGCAACCCCGCCGCGAGCGCCGCCTTGACCTTCTTGTTCACCGTCTCGTTCGTCTCGTGGAAGTACGTCCGCTGCTCGCTGTGACCGATGATGACGTACCGCACGCCGGCGCTGAGGAGCATGTCCGCGCTCACCTTGCCGGTGAATGCCCCGCTCTTCTCCCAGTGCATGTCCTGCGCACCGAGCGCGACGTGGGTGCCCTTGACGACCTCACCCACCGCGGCGAGGCACACGTAAGTCGGGCAGACCACGACCTCGGCGGTCGCGCCCGCGGTCGCCGCGACGACACCTTTGGCGAGTTCGATCGCCTCCGGGATCGTCTTGTTCATCTTCCAGTTGCCGGCGATGATCCTCTGTCGCATTGCTGTCTCGTGCTCCTCACTGTCAGGGGCCACGGGGCCGCGGGCGCCGCTGGCGGCGCCCGCTGGGGATCCCCGCGTCGGCCCGGTCCGTCGTTGTGCTCGGCGCCCCGCTCACTTGTCGGTGAGCGCGACCACGCCCGGGAGCGCCTTGCCCTCGAGAAACTCGAGGGAGGCGCCACCGCCGGTGGAGACGTGGCTCACCTTCTTATTGAGCCCCGCCTTCTTGATGGCCGAGGCGCTGTCGCCGCCACCGATGACGGTGATGGCGCCGTTGTTTTGGGTGGCGTCCGCCAGCGCCTGGGCGATCGCCATGGTGCCCTTCGCGGTGGCGTCGATCTCGAACACCCCCATGGGACCGTTCCACACCACGGTCTTGGCGCCGCGGACGATCTCCGAGAAGAGCACTTCGGTCTGGGGACCGATGTCGAGGCTCATCTGAGCGGCAGGGATCGCTTCCTTCGCGACCTCCGTCACCACGCCCACCGTACGCGCCTTGAAGTCGAACTCGGGCGAGATGCGGCAGTCGACGGGCAGCATGAGCTTGCCCTTCCCCTTCTCCAGCAGGCTCTTCGCCAGCTCGATCTTGTCGGCCTCGACCAGGCTCTTGCCGATCTCCAAGCCCTGCGCCTTGAAGAACGTGTAGGCCATGCCCCCACCGATGAGCAGCTTGTCCACCTTGGGGAGGAGCGCCTCGATGACGTCGATCTTGCCGGAGATCTTGGCACCGCCGATGATGGCGACGAAGGGGCGCACCGGGGTGGTGAGCGCGCCCCCCAGGAAATCCAGCTCCTTCTTCATCAGGTAGCCCGACGCGCAACGGGCGAGGTGCTGGGTGATGCCCGCGGTCGAGGCGTGCGCGCGGTGCGCGGTGCCGAAAGCGTCGTTCACGTACACATCCGCGAGGGACGCGAGCTGCTTGGCGAACTCGGCGTCGTTGGCCTCCTCCGCGGCATGGAAGCGCAGGTTCTCGAGCACCAGCACGTCTCCCGCGACCATGGCGGCGACGGCGGCCGCGACCTCGGGCCCGATGCAGTCACGCGTCGCCTTGACCGGCTTGCCGAGCAGCTCACCCAGTCGGGCGGCGACGGGCGCCATGCGCATGCTCTCCACCACCTGCCCGTCGGGCCGCCCCAGGTGGCTCATCAGAATCACCTTCGCGCCCTTGCCCGTCAGGTACTTGATGGTGGGCAGCGACTCGGCCAGGCGCTTGTCGTTCTCGACCACGCCATCCTTCAGCGGCACGTTGAAGTCGACGCGAACGATGACCTTCTTGCCGGCGACGTCCAGATCCTCGACGAAGAGCTTGTTCATTGGGAAATCCTCCAACCCGGGTGGCTTGTGCGGCGTGTGTAGCCGATGCCCGGCGGCGAAAGAACAGCGAAATCGGGGGCGCCCCGCGGCCGCCGGAACCGGCGGGGCACCGTCCTCACTTGCCGAGTCGACCCCGCGCGGCGGGCGACCTCGCGCGACGCCCGCGAGGGGCCGACGGCGACCCGGGTTCCGCGGCGGAGCCCCGGGTCGATCGCGCCTAGACCGGCCGGCTCAGGCGAAGATGCCCTTCCCCTGGCCGGCAGAGCCGAGGACCGTCTTGTTCTTTTCGATGATCATCTTCTTGAGCTCGTCGCGCGCGGGGCCGAGGTACTTGCGCGGGTCGAACTCGGTCGGGTTCTCGGCGAAGACCTTGCGGATGATCGCCGTCATGGCGAGGCGGCCGTCGGAGTCAATGTTGATCTTGCACACGGCGGACTTGGCCGCCTTGCGGAGCTGCTCGGCGGGGATGCCGACGGCCGCGGTGAGCTTGCCGCCGTGCTGGTTGATCATCTCCACGTACTCGGGCAAAACGCTCGATGATCCGTGGAGCACGATCGGGAAGCCGGGGATGCGGCGCTCGATCTCCTCCAGGATGTCGAAGCGGAGGGGCGGGGGCTCGAGCACGCCCTGGGCGTTGAGCTTGCACTGCTCGGGCTTGAACTTGTAGGCGCCGTGCGAGGTGCCGATGGAGATGGCGAGCGAGTCGACGCCGGTGCTCTTCACGAACTTCTCCACGTCCTCGGGCTGCGTGTAGATGGCCTTCGCCGCCACGACGTCGTCCTCGATCCCCGCGAGCACGCCGAGCTCTCCCTCGACGGTGACGTCGTGCGCGTGCGCGTACTCGACGACCTGCCGCGTGAGCTCGATGTTCTTCTCGAACGAGTGGTGCGAGCCGTCGATCATCACCGAGGAGAACCCGGTGTCGACGCAGGACTTGCAGAGCTCGAGCGTGTCGCCGTGGTCAAGGTGCAGGGAGAACTTCAGGTGGGGGTTCTTCTCCCGGATCATCTCCGCCGCGCCCTGCGCCATGTAGCGGAGCAAGGTCTGGTTCGCGTACTTGCGGGCGCCGGACGACACCTGCAGGATGAACGGCGAGTCGGACTCGGCGCAGCCCATGGCGATCGCCTGGAGCTGCTCCATGTTGTTGAAGTTGTACGCGGGGACGGCGTACCCGTTCGCGTTCGCGTGCTTGAACATCGCGCGCGTGTTGACCAGGCCAAGTTCTTTGTAGCTGACGGTCGTCATGTTCTTCTCGTCTCGGGTGGGGGGGTCGGGGGCGTCGAGCTACGTCGCTCCGCTCGAGCGCCGGAGGAGAGGGCGATGCGGGGCTTCGGCCGCGGCCGAGGGACCCCAGGGTTACGCGCGCTCCCGGATCGCTGGAGTGGACCCCGGCGAGCACGCGCCGGAGCGCCGCGCGCCGCACCGACGCTCCAGAGGGGAGCGGCCGGTGGGGAGGTGGGACTGACCCGGGCGGCGGTGGGACCGGGGCGCGGGATCGTTCCGGGCGTTCGACTAGCCCGGCGCCGCACGCGGGGCAAGTGCGCCGTGGGCACGGCGCCGATGCCTTCCACCCCCGGTTGCCCGTCCATGGGGCCAGCCGCCCCTCCCCCGCGGCGGCCCCCTGGCCGCTTCCTGCCGCGGCCGGCCTCCGCTGCCGCCCGGGCTCCACTCGCCCCCAGCGAGTCCGCGGCGACGGTCCCGCTCACCCCCGCCGCAGGGCAGGGGCAAGCGGTGGCGCGCTCGAAACCCGGCTCAGCCTCGGCCCAGGATCTTCTTGACGCCCGGGGCGACGATCCGATCCGTGGTGGCGAGTTCTCCGACGAGCGGTCGGGCGTAGGCGAGGAACGCCGGCGTCACCCCGTTGCCGGCCTCGTTGATGAAGGCATCCGGCATGTGCTTGGTCTTCGCCGCCACCTCCTCGAGCTTGATGAGCTTGTACTCGATGGCGTAGTCACCGACCCGATCCATGGCGACGGAGCCGTCCACGTTGTCCCACGCCGCGAACTGCACGGCCTTCTCGCCCACCTCGCGTGCCTCGTGCTGGTCGACGGCGCTGACGCAGCCGAGGAACGAGCGCTGGAGGTAGCCCAGCGTGTCGGCCCGCACCCGCTTGATCTTGGTGTGCGCCTTGACGTACCCCGCCAGCAGATCGCCGAGCGCCCCGGTGCCAGAGAGCTGGACGTTGCCGTGCGCGTCCTTCTCCACCGACCCTCCCTGGGCAAGCGAGGTGACGATCGCCTGCTTGTTCTTGTCCTGGATCCCCTCGGACACCGCGACGATGCAGCGCCCGTACTTGGCGTAGACCGCCTCCACGTCGGCGACGAACCGCTCCGGATCGAAGGTGCGCTCCGGCACGTACACGAGGTGAGGGCCGTCGTCGGGGAATTTCCTCGCCAGCGCAGCGGCGGCGGTGAGGAACCCCGCGTGGCGCCCCATGACGACCGCGACGTACACCCCCGGGAGCGCGCGGTTGTCCTCGTTGCAGCCCGCGAACGCCTGCGCGACGAACTTCGCTGCCGACCCGTAGCCGGGGCAGTGATCGGTGCCGACGAGATCGTTGTCGATGGTCTTGGGCACGTGCACGGTGCGAAGCTCGTAGCCGGCCTGGTTGGCCTGCTCGTTCACGATCCGGCAGGTGTCCGACGAGTCGTTGCCGCCGACGTAGAAGAAGTACCGAATTTCGTGCGCCTTGAGCACATCGAAGAGCTTCCGGCAGTACTCCTGATCGGGCTTGTCCCGGGTGGAGCCAAGCGCGGACGCCGGTGTCTTGGCGACCTGCTCGAGGTTGTGCGTCGTCGCCTGCGTGAGATCCACGAAGTCCTCGTTCAGGATCCCCCGCACGCCATGGCGGGCGCCATAGACGCGACGGATCTCCGGGAACTTGCGCGCCTCGAGAACCACGCCCACGAGGCTCTGGTTGATGACCGCGGTGGGACCGCCGCCCTGCGCGACGAGGGCTTTGCCGGGGAGGATCGTCATGGTGCAATCTCCAGTTGAGGGGGCCGATTGCGGGGCCGGTTAGCGCGATGGTGAGGGGCCGTCAAGGGAGCGCACAGCGCGTGGCGCGTGCAGGGCGAGTCTGCTAGGTTCCGGCGCCGCGCGAGCCCGCACTACCATCGCGCCCGGCCCACGCCCTCTGCTGCGCGAAGGATTCCGGCATGCTCACCATCACCGACCTATCCATGGGGTTCGGGGAACAGCTCCTGTTCCAGAACGTCAACGTGGCCTTCAACGATGGTGAGCGCTACGGCCTGACAGGCCCCAACGGCAGCGGGAAGTCCACGTTCATGCAGATCGTCGCCGGCGACCTGGAGCCGACCTCGGGGCGCGTGAATCGGCCGAAGCGCCTCGGGATCCTGCGCCAGGACCACTTCCGCTTCGAGAGCGTGCGCATCATCGACGTCGTGATGATGGGGCACACCGCGCTGTGGGAGGCGATGGCTGAGAAAGAGACGTTGCTCGCGCGGGGCGACGAGCTGAGCGACGAGGACGGGATGCGCCTCGGCGAGCTCGAGGGGATCATCGCGGAGGAGGACGGCTACGCCGCGGAGTCCGAGGCGACGCAGTTGCTCGAGGGACTGGGCATCCCCGAGGCGCGGCACACCGACACCCTGTCGACGTTGGTGGGCGGCTACAAGGTGCGCGTCCTGCTCGCCCAGGCCCTGTTCGGCAAGCCCGACGCGCTGCTCCTCGACGAACCGACCAACGCCCTCGACATCGCCAGCATCCGCTGGCTCGAGGGGTTCCTGCTCGACTACCGCGGCACCCTGGTGGTCATCAGCCACGACCGGCACTTCCTCAACGAGGTGTGCACGAAGATCGCGGACATCGATTACGAGACCATCATCCTCTACAACGGCAACTACGACGACATGGTTGAGGCGAAGGCCGAGGCGCGGTCATCGCTGGAGCTGGCGCAGTCCGCGCGCCAGAAGAAGATCGTGGACCTGCAGGAGTTCGTGCAACGCTTCCGCTCGGGCTCCCGCGCCAGCCAGGCCAAGTCGCGAGAGAAGGCGCTAGAGCGAGAGCGGAAGCTCCAGCTCGATCTAAAGCGCTCCAATATCCAGCGGCCCTTCATCCGCTTCGAGCAGCGTCGCCCCAGCGGTCGGCAGCTCCTCACGATCGACGGGCTCAGCAAGCGCTTCGGCGAGCAGGTGATCTGCGAGGACTTCCAGCTAAACGTCTTCCGCAAGGACAAGATCGCCATCGTCGGGGCGAACGGCATCGGCAAGACCACGCTCCTCAAGATGATCGTCGGGGCGCTCGAACCCGACGCTGGGCGCATCGACTGGGGCCACGAGGCCCACCTCGGCTACATGCCGCAGGACCACGGGGAGCTCATCGAGCGGAGCGACGAGACGGCCCACGCCTGGGTGTGGCGCTGGAACGAGACGGCCAAGGAGGAGGAACTGCGCGCGCTGTTCGGGCGCCTCTTGTTCACGCGCGACGAGTGCTTCAAGCCGACGCGCGTACTGAGCGGCGGCGAGACGGTGCGTCTCCTGCTCGCGCGGCTGATGATCCTCCAGGCCAACGTGCTGCTGCTGGACGAGCCCAACAACCACCTCGACCTGGAGGCGATCCGGTCGCTGACGCAGGGCCTCATGGACTACGAGGGGACGGTGCTCTTCGTCACCCACGATCGCCAGATGGTGAGCCAGGTCGCGACGCGGATCCTGGAGTTTGGCGAGGAAGGGGTCCGGGAGCTGTCACCGACCCAGTTCGACGCCGGTGACTTCCTCGTCCGCCACGCAACCTACCAGCGGCACGCGTACTGAGGGCCGGCGCCGATCCCGGGATGTCTCGCCCTCGCGGGCGCCGGACGCGGCCCGCCGCCGAAGGGCAGCCTGGGCGCTATCGCGCCATCACCCGGCGCCGACCGCGGCGGCAACCGCCTCGCCGCGCAGGATCCGGACGGCGGTCCTCCACGATCCGTCGATCGCCCCGGCGAGCGACTCCCCCTCTCCTCGGTCCTGGGCGCTGAGCACGCGCGCGCGCGGGACGTAGACCGCCCCGCACACGGGCGGTACGAAGGCCCGCCGGTCGACGTAGCCGTCGACGTGGGCCTTGATCGCCTGCCGCGTCAGATCGCGGAGCGCGATGACGTTGAAGAGGACACCGTACAGCACGGCGACGGGCCAGCCGGCGCCGGTCAGGGCGAGGAGCGTGAGGTAGGCCGTCACCGCGAGCCCGGCTAGGAACCGTGGCTTGAACGGGGACAGGAGGTACCCCGCGCCGACGGGGACGCAGGCCCCGACCGTGAGCACGCCCACCGTGGCGGCGACGAGCACGGTGACGAACCCCTGGAGCTCGAGGCTGCCCGCCTCGGCGGCGGCCACGTATCGCCGCCCGAGGGCGACGCCCGGAGCCCCCGGCAGCCCGCGCCGGGCCGAGTCGGAGCGCGGCCGGACGCGGTCCCAGCCCGCCACCGCCGCTCCCCGCTCGAGCGCGACAGCCACCTCCGCCGCCAGCGCCGGGAACAGGGTGAACGCGTGCTCACGCATCTCGCCCGGGGCGACCTCCTCGACCACCACGAACTGGCGCACGGTCGCCGTGTCTGCCACCCCGAGCCGCAGCAGGCGCGCGGTGGGCACCGCGAGTTCGCGCGGGCGAAACCAGGCGCGCGCGAAGAAGCGGAAGCCCGTCGGGGACCACACCGCGTAGCCCACCCGACAGAAGCCAATGCCCGGCGCGCGGTAGGTGTAGGCCGGGAACGCCACGATCCGCTCGCGGTCCTCGCCGCGCTCTGCCAGCCGCCGCACGATCCAGGCTGGCACCGGCGCCGTGCCGGCGACCTCGCCGAGCCAGGAGCGACGCGCCTTGCCCACCAGGGCCCAGGCCGTCCGAAATTGGATGTACGTCAGCCGCGCTAGCGTCGGGCCGACGACGAGCCCCACCAAGAGGTAGAGGGCTCCCGCGCCGATGGCCAGCCACGAGAGCGGCCCGCTGTCGAGGAGGAGCCCGAGCAGCGTGACGCAGAAGGCGAACAGATCGTCGAGAAAGGAGTGCGCGAGCTTGAGGTGCGGCACGGGCAGCAGGACCAGCAGCAGCCGGGTCCCGATCTTGCCGATGGTCGCCAGGAGCCCGAAGAGGGTCCCCACAACCAGGGTTACGACGAAGAGCAGGCCACCGGTGATCGTGGTTCCCGTATTCCCGGTCTCCGCACCGACCCCGAGCGCCACCGCGCTCCAGTCGGCGGGGACCGCAGCGGCGAGCGCGAGCGGCGCCGCCAGCCCGGCGCCACCAAGACAGCCACCGCCCACGCCAATGGCGCTCAGGTCGGGCGCGGCAGCTCCCGACAGCAGCGCCGGGTCTTCACCGGCGAAGACCGCGTGCGCGATGAGCGCGGAGACGCCGACGGCGGCGAACGGGCGCCAGGCCACCGACAGCGGGGTCAGCCACGACTCGATCCAGCCCACCTTGTCGGCGAACGAGTCGAGGACCGCCAGGATGAGGAAGACGGCAGCGAGGGCGAGGAGAACCCAGGGTGGCGCTAGCCCGTGGATCCCGGCATGAAGCTCCGGATCCATCAGGAAGCGCGGCACCTGGCCGAAGGCCGCGATCAGGAACAGCACCCCGAACGGCAACCACGGGTTCTTCCCCGATGCCGCACCCGCCGCAGCCGCCGTGATCAGCGATGGGGGCAAACCGACGACAGTCTCGTCACCGGCGCCGACGCTGTAAAGGGGGGCGCACGACCGAGGCTCGCGCGCGGAGGCCGGATCCACGCCTCCCCTCCCCATGCCGCCCCAGAGTGCGACGCTCGAGGCCCCCGCGAGGTGGCCCCGGGAGCGCGAGGCCCGCCGGGGGCCGAACGGTGGAGCGTTCCAGGATCGGGATCAACGACCTAGAGTGGTGGGCGATCATGAGCCGCGACCTCGTCGTCAGCCCTCGCGTCACCATCCCGGCGAGCGATATGACCTGGACCGCCGTGCGGTCGAGCGGCCCGGGTGGTCAGAACGTCAACAAGGTGGCGAGCAAGGTCGAGCTCCGCTTCCACCTGGCCACGACCGCCGCCCTCGACGAGGCCACCAAGGCGCGACTCCGGGCCCTCGCGGGCCACCGTCTCGACGCCGACGGCGCCCTGGTGGTGGTCGCCCAGACCAGCCGCAACCAGCTCCGAAACCTCCACGACGCTCGCGAACGCGTCGCCGAGCTCGTCCGAGCCGCACTGCAGCCGCCGCGGCTTCGCCGCGCGACCCGGCCCACGCGCTCCTCCGTGCGGGCGCGACTCGCGGACAAGCAGCGCCGCGCCGCGGTCAAAGCGAAGCGCCGCCCCCCCGGGGCGGACGATCCCTGACACCCCGCGCCGGCCGCGACAAAACAGCTCGGGCCCGGACGGTGACGTCCAGGCCCGGGCAGCTCGGCCGTCTCGCGACAGCTAGCTCCTCACTTGGTCGCCATGTGAGCGATGAGGTCGAGCACCTTGTTCGAATAGGCCCACTCGTTATCGTACCAGGCCACGAGCTTCACGAAGGTGTCGCTGAGCTGGATGCCGGCCTTCTTGTCGAAGATCGAGGTCCGCGAGTCCCCGATGAAGTCGGTGGAAACCACGTCCTCCTCGGTGTAGCCGAGGATGCCCTTGAGCTCGCCCTCGGAGGCGGCCTTGAGCGCGGCCGCGATCTCATCGTACTTCGCCGCTTTGGCAAGACGGACGGTGAGATCCACCACGGAGACATTGGGGGTCGGCACGCGCAGCGCCATACCGGTGAGCTTGCCGTTGAGCGACGGGATCACCTTGCCCACGGCCTTCGCCGCGCCGGTCGAGGAGGGGATGATGTTCTGGCTGGCGCCGCGCCCGCCGCGCCAGTCCTTGGCCGAAGGAGCGTCGACGGTCTTCTGCGTCGCGGTGACCGAGTGAATCGTCGTCATCAGGCCCTCGAGGATGCCGAACTGGTCGTGGACAACCTTGGCGAGGGGCGCGAGGCAGTTCGTGGTGCAGGACGCGTTGGAGACGATGTCCTGGCCGGCGTAGGTGGTGTGGTTCACCCCCATCACGAACATTGGGGTCTGGTCCTTGGACGGCGCGGACATGACGACGCGCTTGGCGCCCGCCGTGATGTGACTGCGCGCCTTGGCGTCGTCGAGGAAGAGGCCCGTGGACTCCACGACGTACTCGCCGCCGACCTCGTTCCACTTCAGCGCCGCCGGATCCCGCTCGGCGGTGACGCGGATGGCCTTGCCGTTGACGACGAGCTTGCCATCCTTCACGTCGACCGTGCCCTGGAACTGGCCGTGCGTGGAGTCGTACTTGAGCATGTACGCGATGTAGCCGATGTCGAGCAGATCGTTGACGCCGACGATTTCTACGTCCTTGCGCGCCTGCGCGGCGCGGAAGACGAGGCGGCCGATGCGTCCGAAGCCGTTGATACCTACCTTGATGGTCATCTCGAGTACCTCTTCTATCGGGGGGCTGGGCGGAGGGGGCTCCGATCCGGGCACCGGGTCGCGGCTGGCTCGGACCTCCGAGACGCCGGGGGCGGCGACGCCGCCCGTACCCGGAATACGGAGCGCGTAATAGTGGTGTGCGCGGGGCGGAGCAAGCGTGCGGTGCCAACGGGGCCCCCCGCGACCCCCGAGCCCGCGCCGGGCGCGGCGCCCCCGGGCCGCTCCCCTTGCCACCGCAGGGTGCGCCGACGTTCAGCGTCGGTGGCGGAGGCCCGACCGCCGGACCCTAGCTGCCGCTGCGTGACAATTTTCCGCCGCTGGGGACGTGGACCGGGCTCGGTGGGCGCGGCCAGTGGGCGGGACCGGGTGGCCGACGAGCCCGCCGGACCGGCTCGACGCGAGCGGGGGATCCGGCGTGGTCCTGGATGGGGACCGCGGTAGGCTGCCGAGAGCGGCGCTGGTGCGCGGCGGAGGACGAGGGTTGCAGCTGGAAGCGCGGGCATCGACGGAGCGGGTCGGGACGACCGTCGGGGGCCGGTGGCTCCTCGAGCGCGTCATCGGCGTGGGGGCGAGCGCCACCGTCTTCGCGGCCTCGGACCCCGCCGGACAGCGTGCCGCGGTGAAGGTGCTCCACGCCGGGATCACGGTCGACGACGAGCTCCGCGCCCGGTTTCTCCGCGAGGCGGAGCTGACGGCCCGGCTCGATCACCCCGGGATCGTACGCCTCCTCGACCACGACACCCACGACCCATCGGCGGCCTACCTCGCCATGGAGCTGCTCGAAGGGGAGACACTCGGGGCGCGCGCCCAGCGCCTCGGAGCCCTCCCGCTCGACGAACTGCTCGGGATCGCCGATCAGATGCTCGACGCGCTCGCCGCGGCGCACGCCGTCGGGGTGGTCCATCGCGATCTGAAGCCGGAGAACGTCTTCGTCACCGAGAACGGGAGCGTCCGGCTGCTCGATTTCGGGATCGCGCGGCTGCTCGGCCCGGGCCGTGGCCCGGGCACGCGCGCCGGGCTCACGCTCGGCACCGCCGCGTACATGTCCCCCGAACAGGCCTTGGGCCGCAACGAGGAGGTCGACGCGCGCACGGACCTCTTCGCCCTCGGCGCCATCCTCTTCGTGCTCCTCTCGGGGCGGCGCATCCACGAGGCCCACACCGACGGCGAGATCGTCCTGGCGATGGCCACCCGTCCCGCCCCCTCGTTCGCGACCGTCAGCCCCGAAACCCCCGCCAACGTGGCAGCGGTGATCGACCTCGCGCTCGGGTTCGACCGCAACGCCCGATACCCGGACGCGAACACCATGCAGCGCGACGTGCGGGCCGCGCGCGCGGGACGCCCGCCACCGCACGCCGGGAGCGCCCTCGCCGCCGCCAGCTTGCCCACGCTCGCGCCCGGAACCGTCGGGACGAGCCCCCACGCTGGCGCGCCGTCCCCCGAAGCGCCGCCCCCCACGGGGATCGGCGCGACCGCGAGCGCGACGGGGCTCGACGCGGGCGACGGAGCGACGGATCTGGTCGGGACCACCATCGCGGGTCGTTACCGGATCGATCGCCTGCTCGGGAGCGGTGGGATGGGCGCCGTCTACCGGGCGGAGCACGTCCACATGCGCAAGACGGTGGCGCTGAAGGTCCTGCACCGGGAAATGACGCTGGTCCCCGAGGTGGTCGCCCGCTTCGAGCGCGAGGCGATCGCAGCGTCCCGCGTCGACCACCCGAACGTGGTCGCGGCGACCGATTTCGGCAAGCTGGAGGCGGGCGGGTTCTACCTCGTGCTCGAGTTCGTCGAGGGCCGGAGCCTGCGCGCCCTGCTCGACGCGGAGGGGGCGCTCGCCCCGGACCGGGCGGCGCGCATCGCCGTGCAGATCGCGAGCGCGCTCGCCGAGGCCCACGCCCAAGGGATCGTGCACCGCGACCTGAAGCCCGACAACGTGATGCTGGTGGAGCGCCCGGAGAACCCCGAACACGTCAAGGTGCTCGACTTCGGGATCGCCAAGGTGGCTGCCAGCGATCTGGCGGGACAGCCCGCGCTCACCCGCTTCGGCTCCGTCTTCGGCACGCCGGAGTACATGTCGCCCGAGCAGGCGATGGGCACCGCCGTCGACCACCGCGCCGACCTCTACGCCCTCGGCATCCTGCTCCACGAGATGCTCGCGGGAGAGACCCCGTTCCACGACGACGACCTGATGGCGGTGCTGGCCCGGCAGATGACCGCGCCACCACCACCCCTACCCCCTTCGGTACCGCCGGCGCTTCGTGCCGTGGTGGACCAACTCCTGGCCAAGCGGCCCGAAGAGCGACCCCCGAACGCCGACGCGGTCGTCGCCGGCCTGGCACCGATCGCGGGCGCGTGGGGCGCGCCGTTCTCACGGACGGGTGTCGCGCTCGCGGCGCCGGTACCGGCGCCGCTCGTGTCCAGCCACGGCGCTGCGACCGCGCCCTGGGTGCTCGCGGTCCGGGCCGCGGCGGGCCGCGCGCGCGACGCGCTCGGGCCCACGCGCGACGCGGCCTGGGCGGCGCTGCTCCGCCCGATCCGCGTCGGGCCGCGGCAGCTCCCGGGCTGGACGCTGCTCGTAGCCGGGCTCGCCCTGGTCCTGGGCGGCGTCCTCGGCGCAGCGCTCCTCTCGCCCGCTCACGACCGCGCGAGGCTCGGCGCCACGCTGGCGGACGATCCGTCAGAAGCGGCCACGAGCGCGCAAGCGATCGCGATCATCCAGGCCCGCCCGGAGGCGGAGCGAACGGCGAGCGACTGGCGTGCGCTCGCCCTCGAGCACGCGGCGAACGAGGATCTCGGCAGCGCCCTCACCGCCCTGCGCCGCGCCATCGCGGGCGAACGGAAGCTGGCCAACGACCCCGCGCTGGTGGCGCTGGTCCGTCGCGCCGCCGACGACCCCGAGCAGACGACCACGGCCCTGGACCTCGCCGCCACCATGGGCGGCCCCGGCGCCGACGTGCTCTTCAGCGTCTGGAGCGCGGCGCAGGGCGACCCCGCGCGGCGAACCGCGGCGACGCTCGCCGAGGAGCGGCTCGGACGCCCGGATGTGCGCTCCCAGGCGTCGGAAGCGCTGTCGGTCGCCCTCGAACTCCGACCGGGCAAGACCTGCCTCGAGTACAAGCGGCTCATGCCGAAGGCGGTCGCACACGCCGATGCAAGGGCGGAACCCTACCTCGCCAAGCTCTCGAAGCGAGAACTCTGCCGGGCGGGTGGCCGCTTCTCGTTCCGCCAGGTCGACTGCTGGGCGTGCCTGCGCGCGGACTCGGACCTCCCCAAGGCGCTCGAGCGCGCCCGACGGACGCCGGCGCCCCGCTTCGACCCGGAGCGGTAGCGACGACCCAAAGCGGCAAAAACCCCGCGCGCCCACCCCCGCAGGCGCCGTGCATGGCCCCGAGCCGGGGGCTCGTGATAAGCGTGGGCCCGTGACTCCACTCACGGGCTCGGCCCCCAACATCGCTATCTACTGCGACTACGAGAACGTCGCGCTCGGCGCCCGAGACGCCAAGCTCGACGGGTTCGACGTCGGCCTGGTCATCGCGCGCCTGCTCGACAAGGGAAAGATCATCGTCAAGAAGGCGTACGCGGACTGGGACCGCTACAAGGGCGATCGGCGGCGGCTCCACGAGGCGGCGTTCGAGCTCATCGAAATCCCCCACGTCTCCTACTCCGGCAAGAACTCCGCGGACATCCGGCTGGTCGTCGACGCGCTCGACCTCTGCTACACCAAAAGCCACGTCGAGATGTTCGCCATCGTCTCCGGCGACAGCGACTTCTCCCCGTTGGTGAGCAAGCTCCGGGAGAACGACAAGCGCGTGATCGGGCTCGGGGTGAAGAACTCGAGCAGTGACCTCTTGATCGCGAACTGCGACGAGTTCATCTACTACGACGATCTGGTGCGGGAGAAGCGCGCCTCCAGCGAGTCCGTCGCGCGGCGGGGCAAGGTGCTGGATCGCGCCGAGGGTACCGGCGCCAAGCCGCGCTCCGCCAAGGCCAAGACGAAGGCGGACGGGTCGAAGGAGGACGACGTGGAGGCGCGGCGCCTCGAGGGGCTGGAACTCGTCCTGGAGACGGTCGAGTCGCTCTTCCGCGATCGCGACGAGAGCCTCTGGGGCTCGATGGTGAAGCAGACCATCAAGCGCAAGCGCCCGACGTTCTCCGAGTCGTTCCACGGCTACCGGAGCTTCAACGCCCTGCTCGAAGACGCCGAGCAGCGGGGAATGCTCGAGATCGAGAAGGATCAGAAGTCGGGCGGGTACCTGATCGTGTCCTTCGGACCGAAGGCCTGAGCCCACCAATGCGCCGTCGCCACCGCCCCGCAGCCCTGAGCGGGCGCCGTCACGCGCGGGCGGGCGGGTCGTAGGCGCAGGCCGGGTCCTCGGCGAACGGGTCGCCGTGAACGGCGAGCGCGCGGGCGCGGGAGCCGCCACAGACGTCCGCGTGCTCGCAGCGACCACAGCGGCCGCCGAGGCGCGTCGGGTCGCGCAGCGCCCGCATCAGCTCCGGGTCGCGGTAGAGCTCCGCCAACGGCCGCTCGCGGACGTTCCCGACGGCGACGGGGAAGAAGCCCGAAGGGAACACCTCGCCGAGGTGGGAGACGAAGCAGAAGCCCTTGCCGGAGTTGATCCCCTTGGCGCGCGCGCCGAAGGACTCGTGCGTCGAGAGCTCCCGCGAGAGCTGCGCGGGGATGGCCGACCCGGAGCGGCCCATCCCCGCGGGGTGACCGCCATTGGCGGAGTCAGCGCCCGCCCTGCCCCGCCGCTCGAGCACGTAGCGGCGGTAGTGCGGCGCCTCGGTGACCTTGATCAGGAACCGGACGCGGAGCGAGGTGGCGTAGAGGCTCGCGAAGAGCCGCTCGTGCTGCGCCGCGCTGAGCGGCGAGAGCACCGTCCCGCGCCCCACCGGAACGAGGGAGAAGACCTCCCAGAAGACCACCCCGAGCGACTCGACCAGCGCGGTCATCGGCTCGATATCATCAAAGTTGTGGGCAGCGAAGGTCGTATTGATCTGAAGCGGCAGCCCCAGCTCGTGTGCCCAGGACACCGCCTGCATCGTCCGCGCGAAGGTGCCCGGAACCTGGCGGAACCCATCGTGGCGGGCCGCCGTCGAGCCGTCGAGCGAGAAGGCCAGCTGGTCGAGCCCGGCGTCGGCGAGCTCCGCCAGCCGGGCCCGGGTCAGCCGTGGAGTCGCGGCGGGGATAGTCGCCATCCGAAGCCCGAGCGATTTTCCGTGCCGCACGAGCTCGGCCAGGTCCGCGCGCTCGAGGGGATCGCCGCCCGACAGGACGCAGACCGGCGCGCCGAGTGCTCGGATCTGGCCGAGCAGCACTTTTCCCTCCTCGGTCGAGAGCTCGAGGGGATCGGGCACCTCGATCGCCTCCGCTCGGCAGTGCTGGCAGGCGAGGGCGCAGGCCCGCGTCACCTCCCAGATGACCAGGAACGGGCTGGTGGCAAAATCGAGGCTGGCGAAGGAGAGCGGGTGTGGGCTCATGGCTCGGCTCGAGCGAGGGCCACCGGGGCCGGATCTCCCGATAGCAGCCCGTCGGCGGACTCGCCACGGCCCGCCCCGGACGGACCTCGTGTAAGCTCGGGCCGGATCCCGCCGTTGTCCAGCCGGGACCCGAGGACCCTCGCGCAATGACTGCCTGGTTCGAACCCCGCCTCTTCAGCGCGCTCCTCCTGATCCTGCTCGCGCCAGGCTGTGCGCGAGCCATCTCGAGCCCAGCGAGGCCATCCTTCGCCGCGCCGCCCCCAGCCGAGCCGAGCGATCGCCCGGGGCAACGCCTGGCCGAGCTCGAGCGCAGCCTCGCCGACAGCGAGGGTGAGCTCCTCGCGGCGCTCCCTTTCCCACCCGCGCTCCCCACTCCGCCGGCGCCCGCCACGGCCATGCCGGCCGAAGAGGGCGTCTACGCCTCCGAGTCGGGTGACGCCGACGCGGAGCTCGAGGCCGCCGACGAGCCGCAGGCCGGGGCAAAGGCCGAGGCGCCGGCCGCCGCGCCTCCGGTGACGTCCACCGCCCCCGGCCAGGGCCCGCCGCGCGTCGGGCGGGCGCAGCGTGACGAGCCGCCCTGCGCGGTCGCCTGCCGAGCCCTCGACTCGATGAACCGCTCCGCGAAGCGCATCTGCGCCCTGGCCGGCGATGGCTCGACGTCCTGCGTCGACGCGCGCGAGCGGGTTGCGGCCGCCCGCGACCGGGTCGCCGGGGCGGGCTGCGGCTGCGCCGGGTGAGCGCCGAGCCGCGCGGCGCTGGCGCTGGCGCACGGGGCTTTTCGGCCGCGCCCCTCACCCCGCGAGGACGCCGCGTCAGCCGGTGCTCAGCGGCGGCCGGAACTTGTAGCCGTAGACGACGATCCCCTTCGGCCCGTCCTCGCGCAGGCGACGGGTCACCATCTCGACGGGCATCCCGATGGTGACAGCGTCGGGCTCGACCTCGGTGAGCTGCGCGGCGACCAGCGGCCCCTCCGCGAGGCGCACCAGGGCCACCAGGTAGGGCGCGTACTCGGCGAAGCCGTTCGGCCCCTGAAACACGGTCGAGTACGAGTAGATCTCGCCACGACCACTCAGCCGGCGCGGCTCGACCCCCTCGGCGCCACAGCGCGAGCAGAGGTCACGGGGTGGAAAGGAGACGGCGTCGCACTTCGGACACACCGTCCCCTCTAGCGCATAGCGAGCGCGCTGCGTCCGCCAGTTCCGGGGCACTTCCATGGCGCTCCTTTACCTCACCGCCTCGAGGATTGTGGTCACGACCGTGGCCCCGCTGCCGCCGATGTTCTGGGCCATCCCCAGCGTGGCGCCGGCGATCTGGTTCTCGCCCGCGTCGCCCCGGAGCTGCAGGATCACCTCGACGATCTGGTAGACGCCGGTGGCGCCGACAGGGTGTCCCCGCGCCTTGAGCCCACCCATGGTGCTGAGCGGTAGGTCGCCGCCCCGGGCGATGGCGCCGCTCGACCCGAGCGTGACCGCGCGCCCGCGCTCGGCGAAGCCGGCCGCCTCGAGCGCCAGCACGGTCATGATCGAGAAGGCGTCGTGGGCCTCGAACAGGTCGATGTCGCCGGGAGCGACGCCGGCCACCTCGAAGGCCAGGCGCGCGCTCCGCACCGCGGCGGAGAGCTCGAGCGGGTCGCGCCGATCGTGAAGGGCTATGGTGTCCGTGCCGACAGCGCACGCGCGAACCCGCGCCGCCCGCCCGCGGAGGCCCCCCGCATGCTTCGCCGAGCAGAGGAGCACGGCTGCTGCCCCGTCGCAGACGGGCGAGCTATCGAGCACGGAGATCGGGTCGGCCACCATGGGCTGCCGCGCAAACTCGGCCGCGGTCACCGGGAAGCGGAACATCGCGTTCGGGTTGTGCACGGCGTTGGCGTGCGCGTTGACGATGAAGGGCGCGAAGTCATCGCGACTCAGCCGGTACTCGTGCAGGTAGCGCCGCATCAAGAGCGCGTTGATGGCCACGAAGGAGAGCCCGATCTGCGACTCGAAGTCCGCGTCCGCCGCCGAGGCCAACCCCTGCGTGACCTCCTTGCCCGGGCGGTCCGTCATCTTCTCGACGCCGACCACGAGCGCCGACTCCACGAGCCCGCTCGCGACCGCCAGGGTGGCAGCGCGGAACGCGGCGCCCCCGGAGGCGCAGGCGGCCTCGACGGCGATCGCCTCGACGCCGCTGAGCCCCGCATGCTCGGCGATCAGCGGGCCGAGGTGGTGCTGACCGGAGAGGTCACCCGCCAGCATATTGCCGACGAAGAGCGCGTCGACTCGATCGGTCGCGGCATCCTTCAGCGCCGCGCGCGCGGCGGCGGCGCCGAGCTGGCGCAGCGACCGATCCCAGTGCTCGCCAACCTCGGTCTGCCCGATACCCACCGCGAAAACTTCGCTCATGGCCGCTTCATCCGCTCAGTCGACCGCGATCTTGCGGCGGTTCCGCGCATAGCCGGCGTAGTCGAGCGGCACCGCGCGCCCGACGTACTGGCGCGTCGTGGGCACGTCGCGCGGCAGCGCCTCGATGCGCTCGGTGACCCGGAAGCTGAAGGCGTCGCTGCCGGCGCCGCTGCCGAACGAAACCACCAGGATCCGGTCGCCGGGCCTCGCCTCGTCGAGGATCGCCGTCAGCCCCAGGATCGCGGCACCGGCGTAGGTGTTGCCGATCTCGTTCGCGAGCATGCCGAGCCGGAGCTGATCCGCCGAGAAGCCGAGGTCACGGCCGGCCTTGGCCGGGAACTTGGTGTTCGGCTGGTGGAAGACCGCATGCGTGTAGTCCCGGGCGGTGGCACCGAGGGCCTCCATCAGGGCGCGACCGGCCGCGCCCACGTGCCGGAAGTAGGCCGGTACGCCGGTGAACCGCGCCGCGTGCTCGGGGTAATGGGCGTGCTGGCGTCGCCAGAAGTCCGGCGTGTCGGTGACGTACGAGAGCGACGCCTCCAGCGCGGCGACACTCTCCGCGGCCGGCCCGATGACAAACGCCGCTCCCCCCGCCCCGGCCGTGTATTCCAGCGCGTCACCGGGGCGACCCTGCGCCGTGTCCATGCCGACGCCAATGGCGTAGCTCGTCATCCCCGACCCGACCAGACCGATAGCGGCCTGGATCGCCTCGGTGCCGGCCTTGCAGGCGAACTCGAAGTCCGCCGCGAGGGTGGCGGGCACCGCCCCGATCGCCTCGGCGACGACGGTGCCGGTCGGCTTGACCGCGTAGGGGTGGCTCTCGCTGCCGACCCAAACGGCACCGACGGCCTCGGGCGCGACCCGGGCTCGTCGGAGCGCGCTCCGCACCGCCTCGATGGACATCGTGACCACGTCCTCGTCGAGGCCAGGCACCGACTTGGACGCCACCGGAGCGCCGCCGGCGCCGCCGCTCCAGACCCGGCTCACCTCGCTCGACGGCAATCGATACCGGGGCACGTAGGCTCCGTAGCCCACGATGCCCACATCGCGAGAGGGTTTCATCGGCTGCATCATCGTTCCGGCCTGCGTCACGCGGACGCGGCGGCGTGGCGGACGCTGCCAGAACGTAGCTCCTCTGCCAACCCCGAGACACCCTCCTCGGAGTCCGCTCGGCGCGACTTGGCTCCGATCGGGGCGTTTCGGGCCGTGTCGCAGCGGGACTTTCGCGCCCTCTGCACGGATTTCGCGCGAGACCTCCTCGGTTCTTCCCCGGTCCACTCGGGGCTCCGCGGCCTCCGCAGCGGTCGCTGCCACGACGCGGCGCGACCAGCGCGGGATGATGACGGAGCGGCGTCTCCGGTCGGCCGCGGCGGGACGGTGCCGAGACGCTCCGCTACACTCCGCGCATGACGCTCGCGGAACGTTTCGCCGAGTCCCAGACGCGCGTCCGCCGCCTGGCGACCACGCCCGCCCCGGCCACGCTGCTCGAGCTGTACGGGCTGTTCAAGCAAGCGACGGCGGGCGACGTCAGCGGCCCGCGCCCCGGGCTGCTGGACTTCAAGGGCCGCGCGAAGTGGGACGCCTGGGCGGGCCAGCGCGGCAAGACCCGCGACGATGCGATGGAGCAGTACGTGGCGCTGGTCGATCGACTGACACCGCCCGCGACGCCGTAGCCGGACGGGCGCGGCCGGGCGCGAGCTCCCACGCGGTCACGGCCGGGCCTCGGGCTCCGGGTCGGTCGCCGCACGCATCCCAGCCGCCACCACGCGCCATTGCCCACCGCGTCGGACCAGACGGAGCGTGAGCCGACGTTGCCGCGCGTGCAGGTCCCGCCCGACGTCGCCCCCCACGCGCACGTCGACGGCAGCGTTCGCGGCGTCGCCCTGAGCCTCGATCTCGACCGCGGTGAGCTCGACCACGCTCGCCTCGCCGGGCGCGACCAGCCCGGTCAGCGCGCGGGTGAGCGCATCGGGCTCCGCGCGGAGCCCGGGCGCCTCCTCCACGTCGAGGACGGCGTCCGGCGCCACCGACCGCTCCACGGCAGCGCGGATCCGGCGCTCTCGCTCGACGGGATCGTCGCCGGGCGGCGCCGACACGACGCGGGCGAGTTCCGCGAGCTCGGCGCGGAGCTCCGCGCTGGGCCCACCTCCCGCACCGCGCCACCAGAGGATCCCCACCAGCACCCCGCCGCCGAGGAGGATCCACGACCAGAGAGGACGCCGCGTCGTCCGCACCCGCAGAGCCGTACCCCAGCGGCGACGCGGCGACCAGCCGGTGCGCTCGGCCGCCCGACACCCGCGGGAGGGGCGCCGCTCACTCGCCGTCCAGGAACTCCACCACCGCCTCGTCGAACCGCCGCACGGCGGGGCCGCTGAGCAGGTGAGCTCCCTCCACCAGCGCTTGGACCGCGCCGGGGATGGCCGCGGCCAGCGCGCGCGTCTCGACCGGTGGGTAGACGAGGTCGTCGGTCGCCCCGACCACCAACGTGCGCGCCGACAGCTCCGCGAGCCGCGGGCTTCCCTCGTAGTCGAGACAGGCCGCCACCTGCCCCCGGACCCCCGCTGGGGGCTCCTCCTCGGCAGCAGCAGTCGCGGCTCGAACCAACCGCTCTACCGCGCCGGGGCGGGCGTAGGTCGCCTCGTCCAGGAGCCAGAGAAAGAGGTCGCGAAAGTACAGCTCCCGGAGCTCGGGTTTCTCTCGCAGCTCCTGGCTCACGCGCAGCCGCTCCCGCCCGCGCGGGCTCGGTCGCCGCGCGGTGAGGGCAAGCACCAGCCGCCGCACCCGCTCGGGCCAGGCGAGCGCGAGCTCCTGGGCGACGAAGCCACCCATGGAGAGCCCGAGCAGGTCCACGCGCTCGAGCCCGAGCGTGTCCAGGGCCGCGACGACGTCGCCGGCAAGCTCGGGGATGGCGTAGGGACCGGGGGGAGCGTCGGACGCGACGCCGCCACGCAGATCGAGGGCGATCACACGCCGGCGCGCGGCCAGGATCGGCAAGTGCGGTGCCCAGTGCTCAACCCGCATGCCGAGGCCTGGCAAGAGGACGAGCGGGCACGGCACCGCGGCCGGGTCGCCGGCTCCGCCGCGAGCGGCCGGACCGACGGACTCGTAGGCCAGGCTCACCTCACCGGCTGCTGCTCGGTCCATGCTCGCGTTCCCCGGCGACGGCGCTGCGCAGGGCACGCACCAGCGCGGACAGCGTCGCCGGCTTGGGCACGAAGGCGACCGCGCCGTCCGCCAGGAGCCGCTCCACCGCCGGGCCGGTGGCGTACCCGGAGGTGATCACCACGCGCGCTTCGGGATCGGCACGACGGATCTCGGCAAGGGCTTCCGCGCCAGAGAGGCGCGGCATCGCGAGATCGAGCAGCACGACGTCGTAGGCCGTCGGCTCGAGACGAAAGGCCTCCACCACCTGAAGCCCGTCCGCGCAGACCTGGACGGCGCACCCCACCTGCTCGAGCAAGAGCCGCGTCGCGGTAGCGAGGCGCTCCTCGTCCTCGGCCATCAGCACGCGCAGTCCGAGGCGCACCTCGCCCGGCGGGACACCGCGCGAGCTCGACGTCGAGGGAAGATCGACCAGCGGCAGGTAGACCGTCACCTCGGTGCCGACGCCCAGCCGGCTCGTCGCGCGGACGCCGCCGCGGTGCGCCCGGGCGGCGCCGTAGACCTGTGCGAGGCCCATCCCAGTCCCATCCGGCTTGGTCGTGAAGAAAGGCTCAAAAGCGCTGGCGAGCGTCCGCTCGGTCATTCCCTCGCCCGTGTCTAACACGGTGATCGCGACGTAGGGCCCCGGCGCGAGCTCCAGCGTGGACGCTGCCGGCCCATCGAGCTCGACCGCCTCCGTCCGAATCGTGAGCACGCCGCCCCCCGGCATCGCGTCCCGCGCATTGATGCCCAGGTTGAGCAGCGCGTTGGCGAGCTGGGCTGGATCGCCGAGCACGACGAGTTGATCCCCACCCACCTCGAAGCAGACGTCGATCCGGCGCGTCAGGCTCCTCCGAAGCAGCTCCGCCGTGTCCGTCACCAGCGCGTTGACGTCGACCGCCTCGTCGCGCGACGCGCCCTTGCGCGCGAAGGCCAGCAGCTTGCCGGTCAGATCCGCAGCGCAACGGGTCGCCTCCAGGATCTGCCCGGCGTGCGCGGCCACCACCGCCGGCTCGTGGGCGCGCAGCGTCACCAGCTGAGCGAGGCCGCCGATCACCGCCAGCTGGTTGTTGAAGTCGTGGGCGACCCCACCCGCCAGCAGGCCGAGTGAGCGCAGCTTCTCGGACTGGAGCGCCTGAGCCGCGGATCGCTTGCGATCGTCGATGTCTCGCACCACCGCCAGCACGCACGGAGCCCCGCCGATGGCAGAGCGACGGAGCGTGACCTCGACCCAGAACTCGCGCCCGTCCGCCCGCCGCCCGGGCCACTCGAAGAACTGCGGCTCCCCCTGGGCGGCCTGCTGCAGGAGGCGGAGCGCGCGCCGGGGGCCGTGCTCCGCCGACGGAGCCGTCATCTCGCCAAAGCCCAGCGCGGGCAGGTCCTCGCGCCGGTAGCCGTACAGGGTGAGCATGCGGTCGTTGACGTCGACGATGGTTCCGTCGGTAGCGTCGTGGATACAGATCCCCTCCTGGGTCGCGTTGAAGACCTCCCGGTAGCTGCCCTCGCTGCGCAGCAATTCACCGGCAATGACCTCCGCGACGGCCCCCAGCGCCGCCAGGATCAGCGGCGCCGCCAAGTAGTCGACCAGGCTGGTGCTCGGGATGGCCTCCTTCGGTAGCCAGCCTGCTGCTTGCGCGATCCCCACCACCACGGCAATGCCGACGGTCACCATGACCAGGACGGTCGAGGCGGGCCGCTCGAGCACCAAGCAGCCGAGCAGCATCACCGCGGGCAGGACCATGATGGCCACGTCCCGGAGCCCATCGCCGATCCACATCGCCACCGCGGCGCAGGCGAGCGGAAAGGCGAGGGCGAGGAACGAGGCCGCGGTGGTGCGCCCGATCCCGAGCAGGAACAGGGCGACACCCAGGCCCACCGCGACCGTCAGCGACAGCGCCAGGGTGACGCTCCCCCGGGCGATCCCGCCCGCCGCGGACAGGAGCAGCGTGCCCACCAGCAACGCCTCCAGCACCGGGCGCAGCACGGGGCGCAACCGCGTACCGCCGCGGTGCGGCGACGATGGTGAGTCGACGCTCATAGCCATGAGGGGTCCCTAGGCCATCATACGGGGTCCCGAGCGACGGTCCAACCTCGACGATCGAGAGCGTGCAGGGCACCGCGTGCCGCCCCGGAGGCACGACACGGCGCCCGGCAAACCCAGTGGCAAACCCAGTGGTGACCCCGGCGCCGAATCCGGCAGCGTCCCCTACTGACAGCCGCACTTGTCGGCGGCGAGCACGCGGCCGTTGCCGTTCGCGGTGTACTCCGCCATGCCCCAGTCAGCGAAGTAGGCTCGCGTGGCGTCCACCGTGACGCCCGCGTAGCAGACACCACCGCCCGCGATCGCCGTGAAGCTGCTGCCGTCGTGCGAGAGCTTCTGGACGGTCGCCTCACCCTCCGCGCCGGGGCAGGTGCCGATGTAGAAGCTCGCGGCGTCGATGGCGAGCGACCCGATGGGGACGTCGAACGAGGCGATCTCGACCTGCGGACCACCGGCGACCGGGTACCGCTCGAGCAGCCCCCGCGGCCCCGTCGTCGGCAGCGGTACGTTGACCACCACGTAGACGAAGTCGTCGACCACGGCGATCCGCTCCGGCTTGACCGGGACCGTGTTGGAGAGGATCTGGGCCTCGCCTCCCGCCTTCGGCCCCCGCACGAGCACGTTGGTGCCGTCCGCCGGCAGGATCCAGTAGACGTACTCGGCGTCGAGCGCAAACAGCACTCGGCTCGCCGCCTCCGCGATCGGTTCGGCCTCGCCCCCCGCCTTGGGGATGCGAACGATGTTCACCCCCGTCGCCGCGGCCTCGCTGAAATAGACGTGCGTCGCGTCGACCTGCACCATGTAGGCGGGCACGGTCGCGACGTACTCCACGTCCCCGCCTGCGAGGGGGACGCGGCCCACGCCCAGGTTCGAGTCGCCGAAGTAGACGTGGGTTTCGTCGGGCGCGAGGCTCGTGACCCGACCCGCACCGACCGCGGCGATCACCTCCGGCTCCCCGTCGGGGAGACGCACCCGCAGGATCGAGTTCGGATCCCGGTCGGTGCCGATCCCGGTCGCCGAGATGTTGCGCCAGTACAGGGTGCCGTCCTGGACATGGAACGAACCCGGGCCAGGCACCCCCTCGTCGAGCACGGCGGGGGCGCAGGGCGTCACGGCGGCGGGGCAGCTTGCCGCCGGCGGCAGCGTGGGGTCGTCGACGACCACAGCGGCCCCCGTGGTCGTTCCGGTCCCACCCGTGTCGGCACCGCCCGTGGCGCCCGCCGGTGACGGCGACCCGTCGCCCGAACCGCCCCCGCAGGCGGCAACCAGGAGGGTGGCGGCGGGGATGCAGACCGATCGGAGCGATCTCGCGAGCTTCATGACGCGGGATGGTGGCGGTGCGGCCCCGCTGGCGCAAGGCTGTCACGGCGCCAGCGCGGGCCGCTTTTCCATCACCACTGGCAGCCGCGACCGGCGGCGGAATCCGTCACTGTGAGCGCGCCCGCGCCGTCGCCGACGTCGGGGTTCGACGCCGTCGCCAGTCGGTCGCCTCGACCGAGATCGCCCCTCACCGAGGGGAGCGTGCGGCCGCGGAGCGCACCGATGGATCAGGTCGACGCGGGCGATCCCGACGTGATATCCGAGGTCAAAACTCGCGTGGCCGCTCGCAAGCCCTCCGTCCTTGGCATCGCCTTCCTGCTCCTCTGGTGCAGCCTGTTCGCCGGGGGCGGGCTCTATTTGATGCGGCTCGGGTACCGGTCGCTCCGGCTCGCGACGGTGGCGGAGTCGGCGGTCTGCCGCGTGGAGAGCGCGGCTGTAGACGTTGCCTCCGACGAGGACGGCACCAGCTACTCGGCCGAGATCGCCCTAACGGTCCCCGCCGCCGCCGGCGCGCGACGCGCCACGGCGAAGGTCGGCGGCGCACAGGGGAGCCGTGCCGCCGCGCAGGCGATCGTCGCCCGATACCCCGTGGGGCATCAGATCCCCTGCTGGTACGATCCGTGGGATCCCGCCAACGCGACGCTCGAGCGGGACGAGTCGCGCCTCGAGGGGCTCTTCGTCAGCGCCTTCGGCCTCGGCTTCGTCGCGCTCCCGCTCCTGGTCGTGGCCGGGCAGTTCGGGCTGCTCGCGCGTTGGCGTGAGGCGGCCGCGGCCGCGAAGCGCGCGCGACGTCGCCCCGCCGAGGCGAGCTCGGGGCGCGACCTCTTCGTCGGCTACGAGCGGCGCGAGGTGGAGTCGCCACCGCCAACGAGCTATGGCTCGCTCGACGGGCTCCCGCTGCCGCCACGCCCACGCATCGCCGGGCAGACGCTCCCCGTCGGGATCGAGTCCGACACGGACACGACGGGGAACTGGCCGATCGCGCTCTTCGCCCTTCTCTGGAACGCGCTGGTGGTCCCGTCCTTCGTGGCGCTGCTGGTGACGGGACAGTTTTGCGGAGTGGCCTTCCTCACCCTCTTCCTGGCCGTCGGCGCGTACCTAGCCTGGCTCGCACTCAAGCCCTACACCCGGCGCCTGCGTCGGGTCCCCACCCTCGAGCTCGAGCGTGAGCCGCTGCCGCTGGGCCAGCCCTGCCGAGGGATCGTCCGGCAGCCCGGCCCCGTCCATCTCGACCTCTTCCGGGTGGACTACGTCTGCTCCGAGCGCGCCACCTATACCGTGGGGACCGACACGCGGGTCGAGACCCGGACGCTCTGCGAGCAGGAGCTCCTGCTCGAGTCCGGAGTGGAGGTGTCCGCGGCCGAGCCCTGGTGTCGACCGTTCGTGCTCACGGTCCCCGCTCACCTGCCCGGCTCGTTTCACGCCGGCCACAACCGGATCGAGCACCAGCTCCGCGTCCGCTCCCGGATCCCGCGGCGGCTGGACGTCGACGAAACCTTCACCCTGCTCGTCTTGCCGGCGCTGGAGGAGAGCCCGTGAGCGCCCCGGGGTTCGTCATCGAGCTCCGCGACGGGGTGCGCCGCGTCCGACGCGGCACCCTGCTGAGCGGGGTGATCCGTCCGGGCGACGCGGAGCTCTCGGGCGCGACCGTCGCCGTCCTCTGGTACACCGAGGGCAAGGGCGAGCGCGACGAGGGGATCGTCTACGTCGAGGACCTCGAGGGGCTGTCGCGCGAAGTCGCCCGGGATGGCTCGCCCGAGCTCCGGTTCCGGGTCACCCTCCCTCTCTGGCCGGTCACCTACCACGGTCAGATCGTCAAGATCCACTGGCAGGTCGCGGTGCGACGGAGGGCAGCGCCGTGGACGATCGAAGCGGAGGAGCTGCCGTTCGAGGTGATCCCGTGAGGCGCGCTCTGGGCGCGATCCCGTTCGGTCAGCACTGCGGGGAGAAGCCGAGGTAGCAGTCGACGAAGCCTTGGCAACCGGCGAAGTTGAGGCACTTCCCCGTCTGCCCGGCCCAGTCGTGCCGCTCGGCACCGCTGAGCCCCTCCGTGCAACGCTGCGTGTCGTCCGTGCACTCGCCGACGCTGTAGCCGAGCAGGTAGTTGCAGGTGTCGAGCTTGCGACAGAGGCGGGCCTCGACGGGCTCCGCCTCGTCGTCGCCACCGCAGGCGGCGACGACGCCGGCCAGGAGAGCGAAGAGCCCGGGGTAGTGACGGCGAGGGCAACGGCGATCGGCGGCGACCGCGCGGCCACGAATGGAGCTGGGCTGGGACATACGGCATCTCTCCTGAGCCGGCACCGAGGGGCGCCCGGCGCCGATCCCATCGTCCGGCGAGGGGGCGCGGTTGCGCGGCTTCTTCGGCCCCCTCGAAGATGGAGAACGTCAAGGACCACGACGACGAACGAGGTCGCCTCGTCGAGCGAGGCCGCGCCGCGCAGGGTCTGAGCGAGCACGCGCACGTGGACCGTGTCCAGGCTCGCGATCGTTGACGGCGTCTCCAGCAAAGACCCGTTCGCGAAGCCGACGCTGGGGCGAAGGCGACCGACTGTCCTATCCGTCCGGCCGGGTTACATCTCCTGCGCAATGTCTCGCAGAGCAACCAGATCCATTCCCGCGGCCAGTTGGCCCAGCCGCTCTCTCGACAGGAAATCCCCGATGACTCGACGACGGACCCTCGGGCTGTGCCAGCTGAGTCTCATCGCCCTGGCCGCAGTGTCTTGGCAGGAGCCGGCTGCGGCCCTCATCGGGTACCAGGGCGAATCCCGTTCCCGTCAACGATTTCTTTCGGGCGGACCAGGGCTGGATTGCATTGACCGACCTCACTGCGATGACCAACGCCACCTTTGCCGCCTCGGCAGGCGGAACGGGCTATCGCTACGTCAATCCAGCGCGACCCGAGGAGCTGTTCTTCTGGTCGAATGTCCAGAACACGCGCCGCTGGAGCGTTCTCGCGGGCGGAGGGCTCCTCATGCTTCACTGCGACAGTGCCATCGAGGGGAACAGCCCGCCCAATCCCCTCGAGCTGGCGGTGGTTCAGGCAGAAGGCCGGAAGGATCTCGACGCGACGACGTGGCCCTCCCCCGGAAGCGACGCCAACGACTTCTTCCGGGCGGCGTCCAACGCGGAGTTCTCGTCAACCACTTTGCCCAGTTCGAAATTGAGCGACGGCTCTGGCTCGGGCCTGAGGGTCTACGATATCAGTGCGGCCAGCAACGAGATGCAATTCAGTGTGGGAGATAGCTCAGCCGGCGGCAGTCCGGCCACCGGCGGCGCCTCCAGCACGGGCGGCGCCGCTGCGGCTGCAGGTACACCCGCTGACGGGGGGACTGCGACTTCAGGTGGGGCCGAACCGACCGGCGGCCTTGGCAGCGGAGGGGACAGCTCGACGGGTGGCCCGAGAAGCGGCGGAAGCCCGTCCACCGGCGGCTCGACCGACGCGCCTGGGACGCAGACCGGCGGACGCGGCACCGGTGCTTCTCCGAGCTCCCAGACTGGGGCGCTCGGTGCCAGTGGCGGGGGAGACGGCGGCTGCCCGTGCAGCACACCTCGTCGGACCCCAACTCCGGCCACGGGCTTTTTGTTCTCGCTCGGAGCCTTGGCCGCGATCCTGCGGTCCAGCCACCGCAGGAGGCGCCGAACGTCTCGATGGCTCCCGAGCGTGTTCAACGCTCGGCGACGCGAGCCAGCCTCGGAGGATAGGGCGTTCAACCGTCCTGACCGCGAGGCCAGGTTACCTAAGAACTAGTGAGCTTGCGGGAGCGCGGCGGCGAGCGGACGGCTCGCGAGGCTGCCCCCGAACCGCTGCGGGAACTGCACCGCGCTGCTGCGGGCACGCTTCCGATCGAGCCCCTGGAGGCCTGCGGATTCCCTCTGGTAGCGGAAGATCTCGGCGACGAGGGACCCGCGTCGCCCGGGTCCCACGCAGCAAGCGCTGCGTGGGTGGCGGCGTGGGGTGCGGCCCACCGCAGAGAGCGCGTCCGGTCGGCGGGCGAGCGTGAGGCGCAGCTCGCCCGAACCCCGACGCGTCTTCAACGCACCAGGGCCGCGCCGTCCCAGCGGAGCTCGACGTCCTTACCCGTGACGGGCAGCTCGGCGTCGACGGTGAGCACCCGGGGCAGCTCCCCCGCCTTGCCGGGCAGGAGCGCGTGCACGCGCACCGGCGTCGGCGGCTCGGGCTCGGCGCCCGGTCGGCGCGTGAGCAGGAGCTTGGCTCCGCGATCGGCGACCGGATCGAACCCGAGCGTGTGGAGCCCGAGCCCCGCGGCGAGGGTGGTCGCGGTGCGCTCCGCACGTTCGCTCCCCGCCGGGGGGACGAGCCGCGCCCCCACGGGGACGCTCGCCGCTGGCGACCTTACGACCATCACCGCCCCATGCTCGTCGAGGGCGAGGTCCAGGAGCGCGGCCCGCAGCAGCCGCTGCTCCTCCGGGTCGCGGGCCACGGCGTGGGCCCGCGCGAGCAGGACCGCCGAGAGCTCGGTCGCCAGCGCGCCGAAGGCGGCGTCCCCCGTGCGGCCTCCCGTCTGGGTCAGACGGAGCAGCATCCGGGCCGCGATGTCGATGCGGCCCGCGCCCTCGTGGGCGAGCGCGAGGCGCAGGGTCGCCGCCGGCTCGTCGGGGACGAGCTGCTCCAGCGACTCGCCGGCGGCCGTCGCGTCTTCGAACCAGGCCACGTTGCGCAGGCGGTCAACGAGGAACGCCCGCGCCCAGGGGTCGGTCGGCGCGCGCTCGATGAGCTCGCCGAAGGCCCGCCGGGCCTCCGCCGCGTCGCCCGCGCGCTTCAGCGCCTCGGCGGCATCAGCGAGCAGCGCGGCGTCCGCGAAGGGATCGTCCCGCACGCGGCGCACCTCGGTGAGCAGCGCCGTGCCGTCGCCGGCCGCGGCGAGCAGCGCGAGCAGGCGGCGGCGGAGCCGCGGGTCGTGCGGCGCCACCTCGAGGAAGCGGCGGACGACGACGAGGCGCGCCTCGGGTCCGGTCGCCGCGGCGTACTGCTTCTCGAAGGTGCCGATCGGGTACTCCTCCAGGCCGAGCAGGTGTCGCCGGAGCGCGCGCAGCTCGCCCGGATCCCGCGCCCGGCGCACCGCCTCGCGGCGGAGGAACTCCGCCGCGTCGTCCTCGCCGGCGAGCGCGAGCTGGTCGGCCACGCGCAGGCGCTCGAGCCCGTCGGGCTTGGCGTCGAGCACGAGCTCGAGCAACGCCCGCTGGTCGGTCCAGGTCCGGAGCTCGCACCGCGCCTTGGCCACCACGTAGGCCTCGGCGGCGTCCCCGCCGACCTGCTCCCGCCAGACCCCGCGCCGGAGCGGCATCGGCACCCGCGAGAGCTCCGAGCATTGCCTCGGCTGCCGCACGATGGCCACCGGGAAGGTGATCTGGTGCTCGACCCGGATCTCTCCGATGACGCCGCAGGCTGGGTAGTCGAGCCCGCCGAGCACCGCCTCCAGGCAGCGGGTCAGCGCGGCGTCGTCGATGGTGCGCGACAGGGGCGCCACCTTGGTCCGCTTCACCCGCCCCTGACCGTCGATGGCGAGCTCGACGCGGAGCGCGCCCTCGAGGTCGGGGCGCAGCGCCGCCCGCGCGTCGCGACAGGCGCGCATGGCCACGCGAGCCGCGTCGATCACGCGGCGCGAGGCCGCGGCGGCGGCCTCCTCGAGCAGCCGCGGATCGTCGCGCAGGAGATCCGCGGCCTCGTCGTGCCCGCCGTCGAGCGCTCCTGCTCCGCTGAGCGGCGCGGCGTAGGTCGACCCGACCACCGGGGAGAGGTCGAGGATCCGCGTCGTCACGCGGCTCGCCTGGTACCCGGACCCGGGAGCCACGAACGCGGTCCAGGGGGTGAGCAGCCCCGACCGCGCCGCGACGTCGATGGCAGCCTCCTTGCCCTTGCCGGTGAGGATCACGTCGTCGTAGCGCGCCTTCGCCCAGCGCCGACGCAGATCGTCCGCCACCGCGGGCGTGAGCTCCACCAGCCGGCGCACCTCCTCGTGCGCTCCATCGGAGCCGCGCCAACGGAGGGTGAGCCGCTCGGGGCGGCGGCCCGCCGGCACCCGCGCCACGATCGACAGGGTGTCGCCGGCGCGCACAGCGCGCGCCGTGCGTGGGTAGATCCGCTCCACGAACGGCTCGAGCTCCACCTCCACCCCGGCGTAGGTGGGGCGCAGGGCCTCCACCAGCAGCCGCACCGCAGCCGCGGCGGCCTCGCTGGCGTCGGCGACCTCGAGCAGCGGCCCCGCGCTCCGCGTCAACGCGGCGAGCAGTGGGCGGTTCGCCAGCGGGCCGACCGCCACGGCGGCAAGCCGCGGCGCGCCGCTCGGGCGCCGCGCGAGCCTCGCCTCGACGTCCGCGAGCCCGGGATCGCCGAGTGTTGGCCAACCGTCGCCGACGTACACCACCATCCCGCCGGGGGCGTCCTCGGGGAGCGCGTCGGCGCCCGCCTCCAGGGCCCGTCCGAGATCGGTCGCGCCGCCCGGCGCCAGCCGGTCGAGCGCGGCCAGTACGGCCTCCCGGCGCGCGCCGTCGACGGGGCCGATGCGCTCCGGACCGAGCGGACGCGCGATCTGATCGGCCGCGAGCACCACCGCGCGGTCGCGCGGGCCGAGCCCGCCGAGGATGGCCGCGACGACCGCCCGCGCGGTGCCGAGCAGCGCGGCGTCGACGCTCGCGGACGTGTCGACGACCAGCGCGAGCGTCACGCCCTGGTCCGCGGGCGCCGCCGGGAGCTCGGTGCGGAGCCACACGGTGTCCCCGACCAGGTCGCCCTCGGCCGGCGCGACGTACAGGCGCGCGGGCTCGTCCCAGCGGGGCAGCGCCAGCTCCACGACCAGGTCGGCCGCCGGACGGAAGTCGGAGCGCCGCACCACGACGGTCCGCCCCTGGACCTTGGCGCCCACCCCGGCCGCCACCGAGAGCGCGCCGGCGCCGCTCGCGTCGACCCGCGCGGAGAACTCGCCGACGAGCGGCGGCTCGCCCGTGCCCGTCATCGGGTAGCGGTACTCGACGACCTCGGTGGTGCCGCGCCGCTCGGGGTGGAGCCACTCGGTGTACTGGACGAGGACGGTCACGGTGCCGCCCGAGCGGATCGACGGGAGGCGCCCGCGCACCCAGCCGTCGCCGGCCCACTCCAGGGCCGCCACCGACGGGAAGCGCTCGGAGGACGGCTCGCGCCCGATGGCGAGGGTCGTCTCCGTGAGCGGCTCGCTGCCGAGGGCAAAGGCGAATCTTGACACCAGCGCGCCCTCCGGCAGGGCCAGGCGGAAATCGCCGGCGACCGGTGCGCTGCCGCCGTTGAAGTAGGTCGTCTTCACCGTCGTCCGCGCCACCTCGCCGAGCACGGTCGCCGCCACGTCGTGGGCGCGGATGGCGAGCGGCGAGCCGGCGCTCCCCGGCCCCGAGTCGTCGCCGATGCCCCACAGCTCGCCGAGCGCCCGGCGCGGCTCGCCCCGCGCCGCCCAGGGCGCCGCCATGCCCGAGGTCCAGTCGTCGAACACCTTCTCCGGCTCGACGGTGACCTTGCCGCCGGTCAAGACGGCGGTTTCTCCCGAACGGACGCGGTGCTCGCCCGCCCCGTCACGGACCACGATCTCTTCGCGCGAGCAGTAGATGCGGCCGCCGTCGCCGGTGCGCTGCAGCCCCACGTCGGCGCCCTTGACCAGCGCCACCACGTCGCCCACCGCGATCTCGTGCAGCGCGCCCACGGCGCCCTGCACGAAGATCCGGCCCCCTTCGAGGCGGCTGCCGCCGGGGTGGAGCGACGTGCGCGTGCGGCGGTCGAGCAGGATCACGGTCCCGTCGTCGCTGCGCACCCGCGCCAGCCCCTCGTCGCTGGTCTCGACCGGTTCGCCGTCCACCAGGCGCCGCGCCCCGCGCACCTCGGCGCCAGCGACAGTGACCAGTGGGTGCACGACCTCGAGATCGGCGACGGTGGGGGCGAGGGATTTCGGCGCCCCGCGGCCCCGGAAGCGGGCGCAGGCGACCGCGCCGACCAGGACGACGAGCGCTAGGACCAGGAGGAACGGGCGCCGGAGCGGGGAGCGGACGACGCTAGCCACGGACCACCTCCTGACCACGGAGCACGAAGCGCTGGACGGCGGCCGCGCCGGGTCCGTACCGGATGGGGACGCGCACGATCCGCTCGCCCCGGTCGAGCTCGGCGAAGACGACGGTGAGGATCGCCTCGACGCCGAGGCGACCGGCCGCCTCGAGCTCCGCCGGGTCGACCCGGACCTCCACGGCAGCGTCGGTGCGGAGCGGCACCACCGCCTCCGCGATCCCGAGCGTGAGATCGCCGGTGGCCGCCGGCATCGGCGCACCCAGCGCATTGCTCCAGAGCGTCGGGTGGAAGTCGGGGTGCGTGAAGGTCAAGGTCACGCGCGCCGCCTTCGTCGCCGGCTCCTTGAGGAGCCGGCGTGCGCGCGCCGCCAGGGCCTCGCGCTCCTTCTCCCGCTGGGCGGCGTCGAGCCGCCCCCACGCGAGGAAGGTGGTCGCGAAGGTGCGCGCCGTGACCGCGGGACCCTGGGCCACGTCGGGCGCCCCGGCGTCGATCCCCTTCTCCGTCCAGCGCACGGCCTCCTCGAGCCTCCCCTCCCCCTGGGCGGCCGCCGCGATCAGGAGCGCCACCGTGGCGTCGTCGGGGGTGAGCTGGGCGAGGGTCTCGTACTGGCGCCGCGCCTCGGCGTGCCAGCCGTGCGCTCGCAGCAGGTCGCCGAGCCGCCGGCGCGCGACCGGATCGCTCGGCGAGAACTCGACGATCTCGCCGAACGCGCGCCGTGCCTCGGCAATCGTCGCGGCCCGCTCGGCGGCGACCGGCACGCGCGCGGCGAGGCGGAGGAAGAGCTCGCCCACGGCCGTGCGCACGGCGGCCTCGGCGTCGGGGCGGGCCCGGAGCTCTCGGGCGAGCGCGCGGGCGCCCGCGGCGTCGCCAGCGTCCTCGAGCGCGTCGAGCAACCGGAGCGCAAGGACCAGATCGTCGGGGAACTGATCGCGCAGCGCGCGAAGCTTCACGACCCGCTGCCCGGGATCCTTCGCGCCCGCGACGGCCTTGGCGAGAACCCCGGGGTCGACGGAGCGAAGGCCCAGCGCGTCGTGAAGCTCCCGGATCTGGGCCACGGTCTTGGCGCGAGCGAGGATGCCGCGGTAGAGGACATCCGCCGCCCCGAGCTGGTCCCTCATCATCCGCCAGAGCTCCACCTGACCGCGGACGGTGCTCATCGCGTCCAGCATCAAGGCGAGCAGCCGCGCTCGCTCGCGTGGGGTCGACGCCTCACAGTGGCGCAGCGCCCGCGTGTAGACGCCCGCCACGGCCGCCGCCTGATCCCGGACCTGCGCGAGCCGCTCGGTCCAGAGGACCACGCGCTCCTCGAGCGACACCCGCGCCGCGTCGCCGCACAGGAGCGGAACGCGCGGCAGCACCCGCACCAGGAGCGTGGGCGCGATGGCCTCGGCGGCGGCGGTGCCGACGCTCCCGCCATCTGGCGCGAAGAGGATCGGGTAGACCACGGTGACCCGCCCGTACTCCGGCGAGGGGAAGTCGAGCCCCCGAAACGACCCGACGACGCAGCCGACGACCTCCGCGTCCGGCAGGTCGGAGCCCTTGGGGCTCGCTGACTCGACCGCACCGCCGGGCCCGATCACGAACGCTACGGCAACGCGCCCAGCGAGGCTCGGGTTCCGCGCGAGGCCCTGCTCGTAGCACCTGCGGTAGCGCCCGTAGCTCTGCCGTACGACGCGCTGCACCACCTCCGACGGCAGACCGCCCTCGATGGTGGCAGCCCCCATGCGCACGACCGGCGCCCCGGTGGCGCGGGAAGCCCCGAGGCGACCGTGACCGGAGCCGAAGCCCTGGCCCGTGCTCGAGGCTGCCTTGAGGGCGCCACCCTTGGCCAGCCCTTCCCCGCCGCCGCCCACGCCGATCCCCGTGAGCCCGAGGCCACCGCCGCTCGGCGCAGAGAGATCGCCCCGGTCCTGGCCGAGCGATGCGTCGCGACCCCACGGCGCGGCGTCCTCCGACTTGACCACCCCGCCAACGGCCGGTTCCTGGGCCTCCCTCGGCGCCGCGACGCGCGCCGACTGGGGCAAGCCGGCCGGGGCCGAGGCCGCGCGCTTCAGGCGGGGCGACGCCGGCGGCGCGCTGGAGGGCTTCCCCACTTCGTCCGCCACGCCGAGCGCTCCCTCCTCGCCCTTCGCGCGTGTCGCGCCGCCCCCCTCGCGATCGTCGGCCTCCGCCTCCGTCGCGAGCGCGGGGGCCGGCATGGCGCTCGCGACCGCCATCGGCCCACTCGCGTCAGTCCTGCGGCGGCCACGAAGACGCTCGAAAAGCCCGGGTCGCGCCGGTTTCGCCGGCTCCTCCTCGTGGGTCGACGCCTCCCAGTCGTAGTCGCTCGCCAGCTCGCGCGTCGTCGGCACGTAGAGCGAGGTGACCGGCGTGATGAGCCCCTGCCGCGAGCCGAGGTCGACCATGGCCGCGTGCCCGGCGCCCTCGTCGAGCAGCTCTGCGAGCCGCCCCAGCCCCCAGCGCCGGGCGGCGTCGCCCTTGTCGGCAAGCGACTGGACGGCGAGCGCGACCTCGCGCCGCCCCGCCGGCCCCCCGAGCGCGATCCGCTTCGGGGGCTCCTTGCCCGCCAGGCGCCCGACGACGATCACGCTCTCGTCAGCCACCCAGGTGCTGGTGTCGCGCGGGTACACGCGCTCCACCGTGGGCCCAAGATCGACGCTGGCGCCGAGCCAGACGGGCCGCTCCGCATGCTCGAGGAGCTCGAGCGCCCGCCGCGCGGCGCCGAAGCCGTCCTCGACCCGGGCGGCGAAGCCGCCGCGCGCGAGCCCGCCGAGGACCGGAAGATCGGCGCCGAGCCCCACGGCGAGCGCGTAGACGCGGACCGGCCGCGCCCGCTTGGCGAGGCGCTGCCGGAGCCCCTCGAGCCCGAGTTCGCCCACCGTCGGCCGCCCGTCACCCACGTACACCACCGCGCCACGCCGCGCCGGATCGATCGCCATGGCCGCGTCGCCGAGCATCTTGCCCAGATCGGTGGCGCCCCCCGGCTCGACGCGCGCGAGCGCGGCGCCCACCTCGGCGCGGAGCACAGCATCGACCGCGGTGAGCTTCCCGCTGCGCGGCGTGACGGGGCGCAGCGTGTCGGCCCCTGCCCACACCGTCACGCGATCGTCCGCGCCCAGGTGCGCGAGCAGGGCGCCCGTGGCCGCCCGCGCGAGCGCGAGCGCGGCCGCGTCCGTGGCCGCGGAGGCGTCGATCACGATCGCCAGGTCGAGCCCCCCCTCCGCGAGCGGGACGTCCGCCGCTCGCACCGGCACCACGAGGTAGTCGGGCTCCTTGGCCGCCGCGGCGCGCGCGGGCGCGCGCTCGCTCTTGGGCAGGGAGTCGAGCGCGAGCGCGTGCTCCGCGCGGTAGCCGACCACCCCGTCTACACCGTCGTCGAACAGCTCCACCGCGAGATCGCTGCGAGGCACCAGATCCTGAGCGCGCACCCGGATCTCGTTGCCACGCCGCACGCCGGCCATGCCCGCACGCACTTGGGTGGCGCGCGCCGAGCCCAGGTTCATGGTGAAGGTGAGCTCCTCGATGCGCGGGAGCGACGCCTCGGCGCCCTCCGCCGCCATCGGGAAGACGTACAGGCGCCGCTCGCCCTTCGCGCCCGTCCGCCCCAGCCACTCCGCGTAGCGCACGACCACCCGCCGCGTCTCGCCGGCCTGGATCGGGTACAGGCGCGCGCGGTACTCGCCGGCAGCCTCCCACTCGAGCAGCGCCGGATCCTCGGTCGAGCCCGCGTAGACGTTGGACTGGTACTGCGCGGCGGCCGCGACCTTCTCCTTGACGTGCCCCCAGGCGATCCGCCCCCCCCGATCGACGCCGAACCGCTCGAGAGTCGCCCCCGGCGGCGTCCGGAACCCGTAGAGCCCCTCGACCACCTCCGAGCTCGGGTTGAAGAAGGTCTGCTCCACCTCGGTGACGGCGAAGTCGCCGCGGACCTCCACCTTCACCGCGAGCTTCTGGATCGCGAGCGGGAATCGCGCGTTGCCCTGCTCACCCGGCTTGCGAGCGCCCACGGTGCCGATCCCGAACGGCGCCGGCGCGGGCGCGCGGTCCGTGGTCGCGAGCCCCCCGGTCCAGTCCTCCCAGGCGACGGCGGCGACGGCCTTCGCGCCCTTCCCGTCGTGCAGCAGCCGTTCGCCGGCGCGCGCACGGACCCCCCAGCCCCGCACCTCGCCGCGCAGCACGTAGGCCTCGGGCGCCCCATCCGGTCGAACCTCGACGCTGGCGCGCACGGCGGCCAACGTCATCGGCCCCTGCGGCGTTACCAGCCGCGAGGTCTGGTCCGGGGGGACGTCGACGAAGACGCGCCCCGACTCGAGCTCGACCGCGTCCGTGCGCTGGCGCAGCCGCGCCGGGCCGCGGACGAGCAGCGTGGTCCCGCCGTCGTGGCGGAGCCAGGCCAGCGCCCCGGCCTCCACGCGCACCGCCGTCCCGTCAGCGAGGCGCTCACGCGGGAACGGCGCCCGCTCGGTGCCCGACGGCGGGGTGACGGAGATCCCCCGGCGCACGGTGCGAAGCTCCGCCCAGGTGGTCGACTCGGGGGCGAGCCGCTCCTCCTTGGGACCACACCCAGGCCCGAGGAGCCACGCCGCCATCACCAGCAGGAAACAGGCGAGCGGCTGCGGGACCCAGGACGACCGACGCATCGATGAGAACCTCATGACCCACCTCTGACCACGGAACCAACCCCGGGTTTGGCCTTGTCATTGATCTCCCTGCGGCGCCGGGAGGGCAAGCCTCGCGAACCCGACCGGGCGCGTCGCCGCGC
>CAYZQO010000012.1:0-100624 GCA_964480725.1 uncultured Polyangiaceae bacterium
CTGGAGCCACCTTCCAGACTCGAACTGGAGACCTACGGTTTACGAAACCGTTGCTCTACCGACTGAGCTAAGGTGGCGAGGGGGCCGAGAGGATACGCCGGCGCGAAGGCGAGTCAAGCGCCCGCATTTCCGCGAATTCCCGCGCGCTTTCGGGGGGCGGCCGGGGACCGGCCGAGGCCCGCGGCGGCGTGTCTCCGTGCGGGTCGGGGCCGCTGGGGTACCATGCGGCGCCCACGGGCGGACGTGACCGCGCGCGGCGCTCGCGCGACGCCTGGCCGTCGCCGATCCCTGGAGAAGCTAGAGCCATGTCCGACATCCCCGTCACCCCCCCTCGCGGCTTCCGGTTTGCCGGCGTGGCCGCCGGTCTCAAGCGGCAGGCGGGCGCCCTCGATCTCGGGCTCGTCGTCGCCGACGCGCCCGCGGTCGTCGCGGGCGCGTTCACACGCAACCTCGTGCGCGCCGCGCCGGTCACCGTCGCCGAGCGTCGGGTTGCCCGCGGGCGCGCGCAGGCGATCCTGGTCAACAGCGGGAACGCGAACGCCTGCACGGGCGAACCCGGAATGGCGGCCACTCTGGAAACGACCGCCGCGATCGCGGGCGCCCTTGGCCTGGAGACGGACGACGTGCTCCCCGCCTCCACCGGCGTCATCGGGGCGCTGCTGCCGGCAGCGAAGATCGTCGGCGCCGTGCCGGGCCTGGTCGCCGCGCTCGGGCCCAGCGTGGAGCCGTTCTCGCGCGCCATCATGACCACCGACCGCTGGCCCAAGCTGGCGACGGCGCAGGCCGGGAGCGCCCAGGTGCTCGGCGTCGCCAAGGGCGCGGGGATGATCCACCCCGACGTGGGGCCGCCGCAGGCGACGATGCTTGTGTTCCTGCTCACCGACGCCGTGGTCGGGCGCGCGCCGCTCGCCGCCGCGCTGCACGCGGCGTGCGACGTCACCTTCAACGCAGCAACCGTCGACGGCGACACCAGCACCAACGACAGCGTCATCGCGCTCGCCTCTGGGGCGTCCGGCGTCGAGCCGCCAGCCGAAGCCCTCCGCACGGCGTTCACCGAGGTGTGCGACGCGCTCGCGCGCTCGATGGTGCGCGACGGCGAGGGAGCGGGCCACGTCGCCGAGCTCAACGTGCGCGGCCTCGCCACCGACGCGGAGGCGCGCCTCGTCGCGCGGACCGTGGCGACCTCGCTCCTGGTCAAGACCGCCCTCTTCGGACAGGACTCGAACTGGGGGCGCATCCTGGCGGCAGCCGGACGCGCCGGGGTGCCGTTCGATCCCACGCGGGCGGCGCTCGCCATCGGTGGCGTGACCATCCTCGAGCGCGGGCTCCCGCTCGGACCGGAGCCGGAGGCGCGCGCCACGGCGGCCATGCACGCCGAGACGTACTCTATCGAGCTCGTCCTGGGCGACGGCCCCGGGACCGCCCGCTACCTCACCTGCGATCTGGGCCACGGGTACGTCGACGTGAACGCGGGCTACCGTTCGTGAGCGGTCGCGCCGGGGCGCGCCTCGGCCGACGCCGCGCGCGCCGGGATCTCCTGCCGATCACCGCCTGCGTCGCCGCGCTCGGCGCCTGCACGCCGCCCCCGGGGACCATCGGCGCCGTCCTCGCCCGGGCCCCCGACGGTTCACTGCGCGTCAGCGAGGTGCCCGCCGGGCTGGCCGCTGCGGAGGCGGGGCTGGCGCCGGGCGACCAGATCTTGCTCATCGACGGCGTCGACGTGCGCGCGCTCGACGCCGAGGCCGTGCATGGGGCGCTGAGCGGAGACGTCGACGAACCGGTAAAGCTCACAGTGATCCGCGACGACGAGGTGCTGCGCGTGACCCTCGCGCGGACGCCCATCCCGGCGCGCGTGCGCCCCGCGCGGCGACCGCGCTAGCGCCCCCCCCCGGCGGCCCTACACCCCGGGCGCGCGCTGCGCTAGCTTGGGCGCCGTGACCGCGAGCCCCGGCGAGCCTTTCGAGCTGTTCCTCGCGCTCGCTCCCCCGCGCCTGACCGCCGCACGGCTGGGGCTAGACCTCGAACCCGACGAGCGGGCCCGCGAGCTCGCCGCGGCGCTGGTGCCGATGGCCGTCGACGCCGCGCTGCTCGGCGTCGACGGCGTCGCCGCGCTGGCGCGCGCGGCCGCGGCGGCGGCGGCGCCCCGAAACCAGCTCGAGGCGGCGCTCGCCTCGCTCGAGGCCGCCTGCGTGGCGCTCGGCCACGGCGACGCCTCGGGGGCGCGCGTGGACGAGGCCGCGCTGCTCGCCGAGGCGGAATCCCTCCGCGCCGTCACGACGGTTCCGCTGGCGAGCGCGCGGGGCGTTGAGCCGACCAACTCCCCACCGGCAGCGCGCGCCGGGGCGGCGCCGCTGCTCGGTGCAGCCCGCGCCGAGACGCGCCCGGCGCAAGACGCGGTCACCGCCGACGCGCCGGAGGATCCCGCCGAGGCGGCGTGGGTGCCCATCCTCGACGACGACATGATCGCCGCGTTCCTGGACGAGTGTGTCGAGCGGCTGGACGGGCTGGGGCAGCGCCTCCTGGTGCTCGAGGAGCGAAGCGGGGACCGTGAGCTCGTCAACGAGGTCTTCCGCGATCTTCACACGCTGAAGGGTTCGAGCGCCTTTGCCGGGCTCCGGAAGATGAACCGCGTGGCGCACCTCGCCGAGGACCTGGTCGGGGAGCTCCGCGACGGCAAGCGCTCGGCCGACCGCCCGCTGGTCGACGTGCTGCTGGAGACGCTGGACGTCCTGCGCAGCATCGTCGAGCGGGCGCGCGCGCGGCAGCCGATCGACGTGGACGTTCACGCGCTGCTCCAGCGCTTGCGCGATCCGGGCCGGGTGCCGACACCGAGACCCGCACCGGCCCGGTCCCCGGCCCTTCCGGACGACGCGCCCGCTCCGAGTGGGCCCGCGGCCCCACCACCGGGCGTTCCCGCTCCCGCCACCAACGCCGGCACCGCCGCGGCCCCGGCGGCCACGCTCCGCATCGACTTCGCGAAGGTGGATCTGCTGATGAACCTCGTCGGTGAGAGCGTGCTCGCCCGGGGCCGCCTGGCGGGGGCCGTTGACCAGCAGGCGGGCCTGCTCCGGGAGATCGGACAGACCCGTCAGAAGCTCGCCGCGGCCGTCGGCCCCGCCGGGCTGCCGGGCGCCGAGCGCCGAGGGCCGGTCACCGGGGCGCTGGAGGACCTGCAGCGGATCGAGCGCGTCCTGCACGAGTCGTACGACGATCTCGACCGCGGGCTCGGCGGCCTCACGCTCGCGGTGTCACAGCTCCGCGACCAGGTGATGAAGCTCCGCATGGTGCCCATCGCGCGGCTCTTCACCAAGTACCAGCGCACGGTACGCGAGCTCGCCAACCACCTCGGCAAGGAGGTCCGGGTCGAGCTCGTCGGCGCCGAGACGGAGCTCGACAAGGTCCTGGTGGAGCGCCTCGAGGATCCGTTGCTCCACCTGGTGCGCAACGCCGTCGATCACGGGATCGAGGCGCCCGACCGGCGCCTCGCAGCGGGCAAGCCGCGCGCGGGGGCAGTGCGCCTCACGGCCATCCAGCGCGGCGGACAGATCCTGGTGAAGATCGAGGACGACGGGGCCGGCCTCGACCCCACCCGGCTGGCCGCAAAGGCGGTCGAGAAGGGGCTGCTCCGGCCCGCCGAGGCGGAGGCGCTCACCGAGCAGGAGGCCTTCGGGCTCATCTTCCGCCCGGGGTTCTCGACTGCAGCCCAGGTTTCGGACGTGTCCGGGCGCGGCGTCGGCATGGACGTCGTGCACGACGCGCTGGTCCGCCTCAAGGGCTCGATCCACCTCGACTCGCGGCTGGGCCAGGGCACCACGGTGGAGCTCCGGCTGCCGCTCACGCTCGCCATCACCCAGGTGCTGGCGGCCCGGGTGGGGAGCGAGCTGGTGGCGCTCCCGCTCGACGCCGTAGTCAGCGCGCAGCAGGCGCCCGGCTCCTTCGAGGCGGTGGGCGAGGGCGCGTTCCTGCGGGTGGGCACCGAGCTGATCCCGGTGCTCGACCTCGGGAGCCTCCTCGGACTGGCCGACGCGGGCGGCATCGGCGAGCTCACGGACGCGAGCGTGGTCATCGTCGAGGTGGGCGTCCAGCGGCTCGGGTTGCTCGTCCGCCAGGTGCTGGGGCGGCACGAGGTCGTGATAAAATCGCTGGGACCCCTCCTCGCCGCGGTGCCCTGCGCGGCCGGCGCCACGCTGGTCGGGGACCGGGTGCTGCTGGTGGTCGACCTCGCGGACGTCGCCGCGCGCTCCCAGCGGCCCGCGGCCGCCGCCAGCCTCGCGACGCGGGCGCTCCCCAAGGCCAGCGCGCGCGCGCGGATCCTGGTCGCCGAGGACAGCGACGTCATCCGCGAGACCATCCGGCGCGAGCTGACCGACGCGGGCTTCGAGGTCCGCGCGGCCCGCGACGGTCTGGAGGCCCTCGCACTCGCGCGCCGCGAGGTCTACGACGCCGTCTCCACCGACGTGATGATGCCCGGCATGGACGGCTACGACCTGACCCGCGCCCTGCGTGCCGATCCACGCTACGCGGGCGTCCCCATCGTGATGGTCACCAGCAAGGACGCGCGCATCGACGCGCTGCGCGGGTACGACGCCGGTGCCGACGTCTACCTCACGAAACCCTCCGACACCGCGGTCCTGATCCGGACCCTCGACGGGCTGCTAGCGAAGCTGCGCACGCCCCACGCCTGAGGAGCCGGGCCGGCAGAGCTCGCGCGCCCGACTCGGGCCCGTCCCGCCCGGCTGCGCGCCGAAATCGCCCCTTCCCATCGGTGGGCCGGGTCGGCTAGGGTCGCGGCCTCTCGCCGCGTCGGAGCGGCCCGCGCGACCGCGGTCCCCGGGGCGAGCCAGAACCCGAACCAGACCGGGAGCCAGCCATGAGCCGATACCTCTTCACCTCCGAATCCGTCAGCGAAGGCCACCCCGACAAGATGTGTGACCAGATCTCCGACGCGGTGCTCGACGCCGCGATCGCGCAGGATCCCCGGAGCCGTGTCGCCTGCGAGACGCTCTGCAAGACCGGCTTCGTGGTCATCGCCGGCGAGATCACGACCCAGGCTCGCCTCGATTTCGGGCCCATCGCCCGCGACGTCATTCGGGACATTGGCTACACCAGCTCCGAGATGGGCTTCGACGCCGACACCTGCGGCATCCAGGTCGCCATCGAGCCACAGTCGACCGACATCTCCCAGGGCGTGACCGAGGGCGCGGGCCTGTTCAAGGAGCAGGGCGCCGGTGATCAGGGGATGATGTTTGGCTACGCCTGCGACGAGACGCCGGAGCTGATGCCGGCCCCGATCATGTACTCCCACGCGCTGTTGCGAGAAATGGCGCGCCTGCGCAAGGGGGGCAAGCTCCCCTGGGCGCGCCCGGACAGCAAGAGCCAGGTCACCATCGAGTACGAGGACGGTCGTCCGAAGCGGATCGACGCCGTCGTCGTTTCGACCCAGCACTCGCCGGAGGTGACCCACCAGGAGATCACCGAGGAGGTCGTCGAAACCATCATCAAGCGGGTCCTCAAGAAGAGCCTGCTCGTCGACACCAAGTTCTACGTCAACCCCACCGGGCGTTTCGTCATCGGTGGTCCCTTTGGCGACTCGGGGCTGACCGGCCGCAAGATCATCGTCGACACCTACGGCGGCATGGGCCACCACGGCGGCGGCGCCTTCAGCGGGAAAGACCCGTCGAAGGTCGACCGCTCCGCAGCGTACTTCGCCCGCTACATCGCCAAGAACATCGTCGCCGCCAAGCTCGCGCAGCGGTGCGAGGTCCAGCTCGCCTACGCCATCGGCGTGGCCCAGCCGGTGAGCGTTCGCGTCAACACGTTCGGCACGGGCGTGGTGGACGAGGAGCGCCTGACGAAATACGTCATGGACGCCTTCGACATGCGTCCCAAGGCCGTGATCGAGCAGCTCGATTTGCTTCGCCCCATCTACCGACAGACGGCCGCCTACGGGCACTTCGGCCGCAAGGAGTTCAGCTGGGAGAAGACGGACCGGGCCAAGCAGATGGCGGCCGACCTGCTCGGCAAGCGCGTCCGCGGCAGCAAGACCACGCCGCCCGAGCCCGCCAAGCCCGCCAAGCCCGCAAAAGCCGCGGCGCCGGCCCGACGCGCCCCCGCTCCGGCGCCGGCCAAAGCCGCCCGCGTCCAGAAGCCGGCTCCCGTGGCCCCCGCCCGCAAGCCCGTGGCCCCCGCTCGCAAGCCCGCGGCGGCCCCCGCCCGCAAGTCTCCGGCCCCCGCTCGGAAGCCCGCAACCCTCGCCCGCAAGCCCACGGCCCCCGCGGCGCGGACGGCGGCCGCTCCGTCGCCGCGGATGCCCCGGCGCAGCCGGCGCGGCTGAGCGACCACCACGGTAAGCGCCCGGGAGCGACGGGAGCAAACGGAGCGACAGCTCAGGCGACGCGGTTTCGTCCCGCGCTCTTGGCCTCGTACAGGCGTTCGTCGGCGCTGCGAAAGAGATCCTCGGCGCCCTCGGCGCTGCGCGCTGGGCGCTCGGCGACCCCGAGGCTCACGGTCATCGGGATGCGCTGGTTCTCGAAGGTGATCTCCGCAGCCTGCGTCGCGGCTCGGATGCGCTCGGCGAGCTCGCGGGCGGCCGCGAGCTCCACGTTGGGTAGGATCACCGCGAACTCTTCCCCGCCCGTCCGCGCGAACAGCGCCGCCCCCTCCGCCACTCCCTGGGCGACGGCCGCCACCTGCCGGAGCACCGCGTCACCGGCCGTGTGCCCGTGGGTGTCGTTGACGTCCTTGAAGTGGTCCAGATCGAGCACGATCAGGCTGAGTGGCGCCGGCCGCGAGCGGGTGCGCGCCACGGCGTCGGTCAGGACTTGGTCGAAATGGGAGCGATTCGCGGCCCCGGTGAGCCCGTCGAACTTCACCAGGCGCTGCACCTCTTGGTGGTACTCCGCCTCGACGTTGCTACCCGCAATGTACTTCAGGATCACGTGCCCGACCTGGAGGCGATCACCGTCACTGAGGAAGGCGCCGGTCACTCGCCGCTCGTTCACGTAAGTCCCGTTGGTGGACTTCAGATCGACGACCTCGTGCGCGGTGCCGTTCCAGCGCACCGTGGCGTGCCGTCGGCTCACGCTGTCCGCGTCGAGCTGCAGGGCGCAGTTGATGCCGCGACCAATGTCGACCTCGCGGTCGGCGACGAGCACGTACTGTCCGATCCGGGCCCCCGCGATGACGACCAGATAGGCCTGCCCGCGCGCCCCGGCGCCGACCAGGTGGTTCAGGGCCCGAGCGACCGTGATTTCGCCGGATGGATAGGGTGAGCTTCCCTGCTTCGACACGGACCGGGAGCTTACCACGAGCCCTGACCGCGGCAGGGGGCCCACACCGAAGCCGAGGAACCGGGCCGGGCGGCCGTGGTCGCCACCCGCCCGCAGCCACCCGTCGCTCAAGCCGGGCGCGAGCCGGCGGCAGCCGGGCGCGCTTCCCCGCGCCCGGCGCCGTGCGGCCGCTGGACCTAGATGTCGTAGTACATCTTGTACTCGATCGGCGTCGGGTAGCGGCGATCCTCGTTGACCTCGTTCTCCTTCTTGATGTCGATCCACATGTCGATGACGTCCCTGGTGAAAACGTCACCCTTCAGCAGGTACTCGTGGTCGGCGGCAAGCGCGTCTAGGGCCTCGCCGAGCGAGCCGCAGACCAGGGGCACCGCCTTGAGCTCCTCGGCGCTCAGGGCGTAGATGTCCTTGTCCAGGGGCGCCCCCGGATCGATCTTGTTCTGGATGCCGTCCAGGCCCGCCAACATCATCGCGGAGAAGGCGAGGTACGGGTTGCAGGTCGGGTCCGGGAAGCGGACCTCGATGCGGCGCGCCTTGGGGGACGGCGAATAGGTCGAGATGCGCACCGACGCCGACCGGTTGCGGCTGGAGTACGCGAGGTTCACCGGCGCCTCGAACCCGGGGACCAGCCGCTTGTAACTGTTCGTCGTCGGGTTGGTGATGGCGTTGAGCGACTTGGCGTGCTTGAGGATGCCGCCGACGTAGTAGAGCGCCATCTCGCTGAGCCCGCCGTACTCCTCCCCAGCGAAGAGCGGGCGGCCGTCCTTCCAGAGCGACTGGTGCACGTGCATCCCGTTGCCATTGTCCATCGCCAGCGGCTTGGGCATGAAGGTGGCCGACTTGCCGTTGCGGGCAGCCACGTTTTTCACGATGTACTTGAAGAGCATCAGCCGGTCCGCCACGTTGAGCAGGTCGGAAAAGCGCATGCCGATCTCGCACTGGCCTGCCGTCGCCACCTCGTGGTGGCTGAGCTCTACGTCGAGCCCCACGGTCTGCATGGCGAGCACGATCTCCGTCCTGAGGTCCATCAAGGTGTCCTGCGGGGGGACGGGGAAATACCCCTCCTTGTGCCGGATCTTGTGGCCGAGGTTGGGGCCCTCGTCGCGGCCCGTGTTCCACACGGCCTCGACCGAGTCGACCAGGTAAAACCCGTTGTTCGACTTGACGTCGAAGCGAACATCGTCGAAGACGAAGAACTCCGCCTCGGGGCCGAAATAGGCGGTGTCGGCGATGCCGGTGCTCTTCAGGTACTCCGCCGCCTTGCGGGCGATGTACCGCGGGTCACGGGAGTAGCTCTGCCGCGTGATGGTGTCCTGAATGGTGCACTGGAGCGACAGCGTCGGGTGCTTGGTGAACGGATCCATGACGGCGGTGTCCGGATCGGGGATGAGGAGCATGTCGCTCTGGTTGATGGGCTGGAAGCCACGGATCGACGACCCGTCGAAGCCCACCCCGTCCTCGAACGTCGCCTCCTCCATGAGCGCATAAGGAATGCTCGTGTGCTGCCACTTGCCGGGCAGGTCGATGAACTTCAGATCGACCATCACCGCGCCGTTCTTCTTGCCAAGCTCGATCGCTTCTCTGGGGTTCATTGTCGTCCTCTCGTTGCTCTGCTGCCCGTCACTAGATGGCGATGTCGCCGCGCTCCCCCGTGCGGATGCGCACCGCCTCGTGAACCTCGTAGACGAAGATCTTTCCGTCGCCGATACGACCGGTCTTCGCGTTCTTTTCGATGGCGTCCAGCACCGGCTGGACCAGGTCGTCCGCCACCACCACCTCGACCTTCACCTTGGGAACGAAATCCACCACGTAGGCGGATCCGCGATAGACTTCCTTCTTGCCCCCCGTCCGCCCGAAGCCCTTCACCTCGGTGACGGTCATGCCCTGGACGCCGACCTCGGAGAGCGCGTCCTTCACCTCGTCCAGCTTGAATGGCTTGATGATCGCCTCGACCTTCTTCATCGCTCCGCTCCTGTCGTGCGGGGGTCCGCCGCCGCGCGCTCGTCTCGGTCGCCCGTTGCGTTTCTGGAGAACACCCGTGAGTGTTGGACCAGGGTTCGTTTCGAGAGTGTTTCGCGGTCGCTTCGCTCGACATTTCTCCGTTCGCCGCGGGGACCGCCGGGAGGCGCCGCGATGAGGCGCCACGCGACCGGAGAGGGCGACCCCTCGCTCGCGGTGGATGCGCCGAGCCCGGTCTACCGCTTCTCGGCCGCGGAGCTGCCCGGGGGCGAGCTCTGGGTGAAGGACGATGGCCGCCTGAACCCGCGGTACGGGGGCAACAAGGTGCGGAAGCTCGGCCGCGTGCTGGCACGCGCCGAGCGGGAGGGGTTTCGGCGCATCCTGACCGCGGGGGCAGCCGGGAGCCACCACGTGCTAGCGACGACGCTGTTCGCGCGCGAGCGAGGGCTCGCAACCGCCGCCGTCCTCGGGCCCCAGCCCTTCACAGAGCACGCGGAGCTCACTCTCACCTGCGCGCTCAGGTGGGGGCTCGAACCGTACCCGGTCCGCGCGTGCTCCGAGCTCGTCCTCACCCAGCTCGAGCGCCGACAGCGCGGCGACTTCCTGCTTCCGATCGGCGGGTGGGGAGTGCCCGGATCGCTCGGCTTCGTGGACGCGGCGCACGAGCTCGCCGCGCAAGTGCGCGCGGGGGCGCTGCCCACTCCGGACCTCATCGTGGTCGCGCTCGGCTCGGGGGGTACTGCCGCCGGATTGCTCGCCGGCTCGGCGGCGGCTGGGCTCGACGCCACGCTCTCGGCGGTCTCGGTCTTCACCCGCTCCGCGTGGGCCGCCCGCGGGCTCGTGGTCCCGCTCGCGGCACGGCTTGCACAAGTGACCGGCCAGCGGGTAGGTTGGCGAGCCCTCACCCGAGCCCTGCGCATAGATACGGCCGAGCTGGGAGCCGGCTACGGACACGGGACCGCAGCGTCGGAATCCGCGACGGCGATCGGGGCCCGAGGCGGGCTCGAGCTCGACCCCACGTACACGGCCAAGGCCTTCGCCGCAGCGTTGCGGCTGCTCGGTTGCCCAGAGATCCCGGCAGTTCCGGCCGGGAGGCCCGCGCTGCTACCCTTCGCCACGGCACGGGACGATCGTCCATTGCGCGTGCTCTACTGGCACACTCTCTCGGCGATCCCGCTCGGACCCCTGCTCGAACGAGCCCCCGGGCGGGCAGCGCCGTCGCCTGCCCTGCGCAGTCTGTTTCACCGATCCTGACCGACCACTATAGTCGGCGATCGAAGCCGTAGCCGATGCCCCCGCAGAACAGGTCCCACGTCCCGATCGGCGCCGTCCTGGAGGGCAAGTACCGCGTGACTCGCGAGATCGGCCGGGGCGGAATGGCGGCCGTCTACGAGGCTCACAACGTCGACATCGGCAAGCGGGTCGCGGTCAAGGTGCTCGCGGCCGAGCTCATCACCTCCCGGGTGGTGCGCGAGCGCTTCATTCGGGAGGCGCGCGCCTCCGCCGCCATCCGGAGCCCGTACATCTGCGACGTCTACGACTCGGGGATGTTCGAGGAGCGACCGTTCTTGGTCATGGAGCTGCTCGAGGGCGAGAGCCTGTACGACATGATGACGCGCGTGCGACGGCTGGACGTCGCCACCACGCTGCATGTCGCGACCCAGACCTGCAAGGGACTCATCAAGGCGCACGAGGCCGGGATCGTCCACCGAGATCTGAAGCCGGAGAACATCTTCCTCACCCACAACGAGGAAGGGGGTCTCGTCGCTAAGCTCCTGGATTTCGGCCTGGCGAAGTTCTACGACCCCACGGGGGGCGACGCCGCCCAGGCCCGGCTGACCCGCGAGGGAGCGCTCTTCGGGACGCCGGCCTACATGAGCCCGGAACAGGCGAAGGGCCAGGGTGAGGTCGATCATCGCGCCGACCTCTGGGCCCTGGGCTGCATCGTGTACGAGTGTCTCACCGGTCGCACCGTGTGGAACGTCGACCAGGGCGTCGCCATGATCCTGGCCCAAATCGCGGGCGCCCCGTTGCCGCGCCCCTCGCGCTACCGCTCCGAGCTGCCGCTCGGGTTTGACGGCTGGTTCTTCAGGGCGCTCGACCGCGACGTCGCCAAGCGGTTCCAGACGGCGCGGGAGTTCGTCGACTCGCTCGCGGAGGTGCTCGATCCGGGACGCCCCCCCTCGGTGGGGGTACCGATGGAGCCCACCCCGCCCCCGGACCTCGCGCGCCTGCAGGTCCCGTCCGAACCGGACACCGAACCCCACGAAGCAGCGGCGAGCGTGCTTCGGTCGCCGCTCGCCCCCAAGCCGGGCCCACCCCGGATCGAGCACGGGAGTCCTTGGCGCGCGATCGCCGCGCTGCTCGGCGTCGCGGGGCTCGCTCTCGGCGCCTGGGCCCTCTGGTTCTACGTGCTCTACCCGCCCGGCACGGACGAGCCCTACTCGGCCCTGGCCAGCCCGACCGCGAGCGCGACAACGAGCAGCGCCGGTCCCACGCTCGCGCCCGTCGAACGCGAGCCCCATGCACTGCAGATCGGCTCGGCGCAGGAGCGCCTCGCCCGCGGCGAGAAACAGGACGCCCTCAAGCTGTTCCGCGAGGCCTTCAACAATGGCGGCACCGGAGTGGCCCGGGCGCTGCTGTCGCAGGCCGCGGTCGCGACCGAGGGCAGAGGCCCCTGCCTCGTGACTGGCCTCGGTCGCCCCCGCCCCTTCGATCTGCTCGGCCCCGCCTCCGCACCCGCCTTGCTGGTGAGCGCCGCCGGCCCCGTCGTCTCGTGGACGGACAACCACCTCGAGCCGACCAAAGTGCAGACCTTCTCGACCCTGCTCGACGGTGCGCTCCGCCGGGTTTCGATGACCCACGGGATCACCCCGGAGGCCTCCTTCGCGCGGTCGATCGACCTCGTTTCCGCCGGCGAATCCCTGGCCCTGGTCTACGCCGATCGGACGGGAGATCCGGGCGTGTTCGTGCGGGCGATCGAGCGCGACGGCAGGATCGGCGGCCCGGTGGTGCGCGTCTCAGGAAAGCTCACCAACCAGCAGCCTGACCCCTCCATCGCGCGGGCGAGCGACGGGACCTTCTACGTGGTCTGGGAAGAAGTCCACGCGCGCGGCACCCGCGACATCATGCTGCGCCAGCTCCGCCCCAGCCTGGAGCCGCTCACCCCGGCCGTGCGGGTCACTTCCCTCCGCGCAAGCCCCGGGGAGGAGTCCGGAGCCGACACGCCCCACGTGGCGGTCACCGACGGCGCCATCCACATCGCCTACACGCTGGAGCGCCGCCGCCGCTTCCAGGTCATGCTCCTCACCATCCCCCGCTCCGCACCGGAGCTCGCCGGAGCGGGGTTTGCCCGGGCCGCAAAGAGCGGGGACCGAGACCGGGTGGTCGGCAAGCTCGTCCCCCTCAACGCCTTCGGCGTCAGGAACACCACGCCACGGATCGCATGCGGCGTGGAGGGCTGCGTCGTCGTGTGGGAGGAGGACAAGACGGGTGCCTTCGCGGCCTTCATCGAGGTGGCCAAATCTGAGAAGCTCTGGCACCGGGCCTTCGCGGTGCGGGGCGCCTCGCCGGCGGTCACCAGCGCCGGCGAGGCGACCATGATCGGCTGGTACGAGCAGGGCCGGGTGAAGCTGGCGCGTATCCGCCGCGACGGGATCGGCGAGGAGAGCGTGCTCGCACGGGTCAACGGTTACCAGCCGCCGCCCGCGATCGCCGCCTCCGCGGTCGCCGGGGAGTGGTACGTCGGCTGGCGCGACTACGAGGCGGGGCACCTCGAGGCCTTCGTGGTCAGGGCACGATGCGACTGAGGCGGCCCCCCCCCTCTGCGCCCGCGCCGACGCTTGCGGCGCTCGCGATACCCTCGCGCAGTCAGCTGCGCACGGCGGGGATCGCGGCGCCACGCACCCGCCTCTTCCCCATCGAACCGGGAGACGCCGAGGATCTCTGGACCGCGATCGAGGGGTCGCGGCAGCACCTCGAGCGCTGGCTACCCTGGGTGCCTTACAACTCTTCGCTGGAGGCCACGCTACGGTACGCGGAAGCGTCCGCCGCCGACTGGGACGCGGGGCGCGCGCTTCGCTTCTGCATCCGATCGCACCCGGGACACGCCCTGCTGGGCGTCGTCAGCCTCGACTCCTGCGTGCACCTGCACCGCTCCTGCGAGCTCGGGTACTGGCTCCGGCGCGAGGTGACCGGAAGCGGGCTGATGACGGAGGCCGCCGGTGCGTGCATCGAGTTCGCGCTCCGCGAAGTCGGCTTCCACCGCATCCGCTGCGCGGCGGGCACCGACAACACCCCGAGCTTACGCGTGATCGCGCGGCTGGGGTTCCGCTTCGAGGGCGTCGCCCGCCAGGCTGAGCTGGTGGGGACGCGGTGGCTCGATCACGCCGTGTTCGCCCGCCTCGCCATCGACGAGCCGCCACCCTGACCCGGCCGCGGCGTAGCTCTGCTACCCTCGGGCCGTGCGCGACCGCCGCCCGGTCTACTTTTTGCCACTCGCCCCCCTGGTGGTGGCGCTGGCAGGGGTCGCGGCGGCGCTGCTGATCGGGGTGCTAGGGGTCGTGGAACTCCGGTACCAGGGTGATGACGCCGCCCGCCTGCGCGGGGAGGTGCTCGCGGACGCCCTGGCCCAGCGCCTGCGCGGCACCGCGTTCGAGTACCACCGCGAGGTGATCGAGCGCGCCGCGAGCCGGTCCGGAGCCGAGCTCCTGCTGGTGAGCTTCGAGGGCGACGTGGTCGTCGACGGCAGCCTCGCCCGACCTACCCGCGACGACGTGGTGCGATGGCTCCTGGCCGGCAACGGCGAGGCGCAGACCGGGCTCGGGCGCACGCTGTTCCACGCCGCTCCGCTGGCAGCGCCCATGCAGCACCTGTCGGTGATCGCCTTCATCGGGGCGCCGCGGGCGCCCTTCACCACCGGGCCGCTGGTGCGCTCGGTCAGCGTCTTCGCCGTGCTCCTCATCGGCGCCGCGACGCTGGTCGCGTTCGCGCTGGCGCGCGACGTTCACGGCGACGTTACCTCGCTGCACCATCGCATCGCGGAGATGGCGGCCAGCGATGGACCCCCGGCGGGGCAGTCCGTCCCCCTCCATGGGGCCGACGAGGTCGCCGTCCTCACCAGCGCGTTCAACGCGCTGGTGCAGCGCTTCGCCACCTCCGAGCGCACCTACCGCGACAACCTGACGCGCACGGTCACCTTCGAGCGTGACCGCAGCGCATTCCTCGCTGCATTGAGCCACGAGCTCCGCACCCCGCTCAACTCCATCCTGGGCTTCGCAGACGTGCTCCTCAGCGAGGCGGAGGGCCCGCTCTCCCCGGAGGGCCGGGAGAACCTCGAGGTGATCCACTCGAGCGGGCAGCACCTTCGCTCGCTCATCGACGACATCCTCGCGCTGTCGGCGCTCGAGTCCGGTGAGCTCCGCCTGGAGCGACAGGAGGCCAACGTCTTCGCGATCGCGGCGGACGTCGTGCGCGAGGCCAAGATCGCCGCGCGAGGAAAGAACGTGGCGGTGCAGCTCGCCGGGCAAGCCGCCATGGCCTGGGCGGATCCGCTGCGGGTGCGGCAGATCCTGGGCAACGTCGTCGGCAACGCGGTCAAGTTCACCCGACAGGGGAGCGTGCTCGTCTTCGTCGAGGGCGGCCCGGATCAGGTCCTGGTGAGCGTGACCGACACGGGGCCCGGCATCGCCCCCGCCCAGCGCGCGCTCATCTTCGAGGAGTACCGGCAGGTCGGCGACCTCGCGACCCGGCGCACGGGCAGCGGGCTCGGGCTCGCCATCACGCGGCGGCTAATCCAGATGCACGGGGGGACCATCTCGCTCGAGAGCGAGCTGAACGTGGGCTCTCGCTTCACCCTTCGCCTCCCCCGGCGTCCCCCACCCGACAGCCAGCGCCCGAGCGAGCCGTCGATTCCCACCGAGCCCCAGCCACCCCGGGAGGTGAGCTCGTGACCGCCGCGGACCCTAAGTTCGCGCAGCAGCTCATCGTTCGACAGGTGGGGTTCAGCCTGGTCACCAGCGCCCTAGCGGCGCTGGCCGCCCCCCGCCTGCTGCTCTTGACCAGCGAGCAGGCGTACCCGACCAGCACGCGGGTATTCCTCGCCCTCGCGCTGTCGAGCTTGATCCCGGCGGCGCGCACGGCCTGGGTGATCAACCGGCACCGCTTCGTCCTGCGCGCCCTCAGCCTCGGGTCGCGGAGTGTCGAACCCTTCGAGATGCAGGCACTGATCGACGAGGTCGGTGGCGTGACCGCAACCTGGGTGGCCTCGCACCTGACGGCGCTGGCGCTGCTCGTCGGCTACTGGCGCCCGTCGACGCTCGACTCGACCACGACCGCCAGCATCGCCATCCTGGCCGCGGTCATCGCCGCTGCGGCGACCCTGCCGTTGTACGTGGTGGTGCGGCAGAGCTTCGTCGGTGTGCTCGAACTCGGCGACCCGGAGATGATGCGCGAGGTCGTCGAGCAGGCCGAGCGACGCGCGCCCGTTCACGGCCGCGTCGCCTGGCGCCTGGTGGCCGCCGTCGCCACCCCGGTCGCCTTCGTGGGGCTCGGGTCGGCGCTCATCTCGGGCGCGCACGTGCGACGAGCCGACGAGCGCCAACGCGAGGAAACCGCCCGCGCGGTCGCGCGCGCGGCGCTCGATCTTGGCCCCGGAGTGGTCGCGAACGCGGGGCTCGACGAGGCGCTGGCGCAGGCGAGCGCGCGCGGCTTCAACGCCCGCATCGACTCGGTGCCGGGCGAGTACTCACTCACTCGCCTGCCCCAGGGCGTCGTCGAGCTGACGGCTCCCCTCGACGCGGGACGGGCCCGGGTCATCTTCAGCGGCTCCACCGTCCCGGTCGTGAGCTTCGCCGCGTTCCTGGTAGCTTCGCTCGTCACGGCGTTCGCGGGGGCGGCGGGACTCGTCTTCGGTCGGGCGCTGGCGCAGGACCTCCGCGACGCGACCGCCGGCGTGCGGGCGCTCTCGGAGCACAGCACGGGGCCACGACTCGACCAGCTCGCGCGCTTCCGCGTGGTGGCGGACCTCGGCGAGGCGATCGAGCGGCTGGCCGCGCGGTTCCGCGTCTTCGCCCGGGCGCAGCGGCGGGCCATCCGGGCGCGCGAGGCAGCCACCCAGATGCGAGGACTCTTCTTCGCGAGCGTCAGCCACGATCTCAAGAGCCCGTTGAACGCCATCCTCGGCTTCGCCGAGCTCGTTCGGCAGGGCGAGCCCCTGACGAGCGACCAGACGGAGAGCCTCGAGCAGATCGAACGCAGCGGACGTGAGTTACTGGCGCTCATCGAGACGGTCCTGGACGCCGCGAGGGTGGAGGCGGGCCAGCTCTCGCTCGTGCGAGAGCCCGTGATGCTCGGGGAATTGCTGGCGCTCGCGGTCGAGGTCGGTCGTGATCTCGGCCCGCGAGTCGCGCCCCCCGTCGAGGTGGCGGTTTCCGAGTGGACGGCGACCGTATCGGTCGACCGCGTGCAGCTCGCGCGGGCCCTGGCTGCCTATGTCGGCCAGGCCTTGCGCTCCTCCGGTCCCACTCCGGTACGCTTGGTCGCGGGTTCCGGGGCGGGCGGGGCGGCGGAGCTCTCCCTCTCCCTTCGCCGCGAAGGGTCGACGGCGGCCGAGCTCGGCGCCCTGTTCGACCCGCAGAGCCCAGCCGCCGCGGCGGAGCCGCGCGGGCTGGCGATGGCGCTCGAAGTGGCCCGGTCGGTGGTGAGGCTGCACGGGGGGAGCACTCGCGTCGAGGCCCAGGAGGGCGACGGCACTCGCGTCGTCGTCACGATTCCGGTCGCGCACGACGCACCTTGACAAGCGCCCTTACCTGCCGAAAGAAATGGCCACGGTCACGCCCGAGCCCGTGGGCGTTCGTGGTTGTCCCCCCGGGGCTCGTCCTGTGCTAAGGAGCGCGAAACCGCGGCCGAGACGGCTTGCCCGGGGGAGTGAGCCCGCCCGCCCCAGCCGGAGACCAGGTCATGGCAGATATCGACAAACTAAAGATCACGATTGTCCGCGACGAGTGCATCGGGGACGGCGCTTGCTGCGACGACGCGCCGAACACCTTCGAACTCGACGACGACGGTATCGCCACCGTCAAGGCCGGCTCCACCGACAGCCGCGACACCATCCTGACGGCGGCCCGCAATTGCCCGACCAACGCCATCGTGGTGGAGGACGCAGAGTCGGGCCAGAAACTCGCCCCGGAGGAGTGACGATCGCTCCCGGACGGCGTGACGTCACGCGTCCGAACGTGGGTGAATTTCTCCGCACACGTGGGGGGACGGATCGCTCCGTCTGCAGCGCGTGGCGGGGGGGTGTGCTTCGCCGGGACCGCGGGGTCCCGGCGTGAGCGCGCCAGGACTCCTTCTCGGTGCGGTCCCGGCGCGCGCGCCTGGTGCCTCCCGACCGCACCCGGTGCCGGCGAGCGCGGTGGTCTTCGCCGAGCGAGCGGCGAACGCCATTCCTTGTGCCCGCGGCCTGGCGCTGATCCACCCGAACGACGCGGGGGCGAATCGGCGAGCGATCGCCCACGTCGGCGGGGGAGGGCGTGGGGCCGGGCGGCCATTTGGCGCGTCAACGCGAACCGCGGGCTTCATGCCGGTGAACGCGCGACACGGCACCGAGAGCTTTTGCTAGGCTAGACGGGGCAAGCGGTGCCGGGCCGGACCCGGGCAATTGGCAGCGGAGGACGACGGAGACGGTGTCGGCAGCAGGACCCGCAAGAGCGGACGCCACGGGGAGCCTCGCTGCCACGCCCCTGTCCGACGTGCTGGTGTCGGTGCTCGACCGGCGCCTGACGGGTTCCGTCGTGCTGCAAGACCCGGCCGGTCGCAAGAGCGCCCTCACGGTCGCCGAGGGGGCCGTCGTCAAGGCGCGCACGCCCGAGCCGGTGATCCGCCTCGGTGACCTGCTCCTTGAGGTTGGGGCGATCGACTCACCGACGCTGGAGCGGGGTCTTCGCCTCGCCAAACAGTCGGGGATTGCGCTCGGTCAGGCCCTGCTCCGTGCGGAGGCAGTCGCCTCGGAGGTGCTCGAGGCGGTCTTGGCCGAGCAGCTGGTGCGGCGGGTGCTGTGGGTCGCCGGGATGCCGCCGGAAACGCGCTACGGGTTCTACGGGGGGATTGACCACCTGGAGAACTGGGGGGCGGGAGCGGTGGAGAACGAGCCCCTTTCGCTCATCTGGCGCGCCGCACGCGAGCACGCCAGCCCGGAGCGTGTCGAGGCCATCGTGACACGGATCGCGTCGCGTCGCGCCCGCCTGCACCCCGACGCCCAACTCGAGCGTTTCAACCTCAGCGGGGCCGAGGCGCTCGCCGCCGAGCGAATCCGCAGCGGCTCGGAGAGCATCGGTGGCCTCTTGGCAGCCGCTGGCCCCAACGCGGCGGTGATCGGCCGGCTGATCTACGTCCTCGTCCTGACCCGCCACCTGGACTTCGGCGACGGACGAGTTCCGGTGGGCTGTTCCCCGGCCGTTTCTCGCGACCGGTTCGTTCGAGGCCCGACGGCCCCGTCGGCGGCTGCGTTCGGCGAGCCGACGGCGGCGAGCGGCAGTGTGGGAGCGCCAATGGGCTTCACTGGGTCCATTCGGGCGCCCGGGGCGCCACCGCCGATCCCCCGAGCCGGAACTGGCGACGGCCGGCCCGCGTCGGCGGCGGTCATCGTCCCCCAAGCCGGCGCTCCATTGCGACCGCTACCCCCTCCACCTCGCCCGACTGGGCCCACGAGTCCCGACGGACGGCCGCGGACTCCGGCCGCTTCGACCGGACCCGAAGCGTCACTCCCGCCGCCGGAGGCGCCGGTCCCACCCTCCCGGGTCCAGCCCCCACCGTCGGTGTCGATCAGCGCCCCCGCCTCCCGCCACGCCGATTCGGCCCGGGCGGCGGGCGCCGCGTCCCTCCAACCCGGCGGGGTGCGTCCCGATCCGCTCGAGTGGCGGCTCAACGCCAAGCTCGCCCAGTGCGAGCGCCGCGACCTCTACGGTCTGCTGGAGGTCGAGCACTCGGCGCCCACCGCCTTGGTCCAGGCCGCCTACGTCAAGCTCGCCAAGGTCTGGCACCCGGACCGCCTGCCGCCCGCGATGGCGCACCGACGGGAGGACGTGACCCGCCTCTTCGCGAAGCTCTCCGAGGCGCGCCGCGCCCTGTGCGACCCGGACGAGCGCGCCCGCTACGACCGCGAGCAGAGCACGGGCGAGTCGGAGGAGGCCAACGTCGTGCGCGTGGTCGACGCCGCTAACGAGTTTCGCAAGGCAGAGCTCCTGGCGCGTCGCAACGATTTCTCGGCCGCGATCCCGCACGCCGAAGCCGCCTACAAGAACGACGACGAGCAGCCGGAGTACGCGGCGCTCTTCGCCTACGTCATCGTACAGAGCGGCGTCACCCTAGAGCCCAAGCGCCTGAACGAGCTGGTCGAGATGGTGGAGAACGCCGTCACCCGCGACGCTGAGAGCGTGCGGATCCGCCTGTACCGCGCCTTCGTGCTCAAGCGCGCGGGTCGGATCGAGGACGCGCAGCGGGATTTTCGCTTCGTGGCGCGCAACGAGCGTCACAACGTCGACGCGATGCGCGAGATTCGCCTCTACAACCTGCGCCGTGACAAGGAGAAGCAGGGGACGTTCCTGGGCGGGCTGTTCGGGCGGCCTTCGACGAGCCCGAAGAGCCGCCGCTGAGCGCGCGCCGGCGCCTCACCGGTAGACCGCGATCGTCGTCGCCGCTCCGGTGAGCGCGTGCGGTGCGGCTCCCTCCCACTCCCGCGGGACGCGCGGCTCCGTCCAGTCGAAGAGCCAGGCGCCGTCCTCCGGCGCGAGATTGATGCACCCCGCGCTCATGGGTTCGCCGAAGCTCTCGTGCCAGTACGCCGTGTGCAGGGCAAAGGGCGGGGAGAAGTACTGGGTGTGCGGCACGTCGGCGATCCAGAACGTCCGTTCCTCGCCCTCGTCCGGGCTCATGGTCTGGGAGCGGTACTTGTAGAAGACCCGGTGCACCCCGGTCGGCGTGGTGCTCGCGCGGACCGGGTCCCGACCGGGCTGCGGCACGCCCCCCGCCCCGGGAGAGACGAGCGTGGCGAACACGGGTCGCGCGCCCAGGTAGGCAACCAAGGTCCCGCGCGTGATGCTCACTTCGATCCACTTGTCCTGCTCGCCGACCCCCCAGGGACGCTGAGCACGCGGCTCGACGACGGTGGCGTCACTCTCCGCCGCCCAAAGGGTGTCCTCGCCGCGCCGCGCGCGGGTGGCGAGGAATCGACGACCCGCGCCGCCCGCGACGGGCTCGCGCCCCTCCTCAAGCATCACGTGTCCCCGCGCCGGCCACTGCTCCCCGGTCGCGACGAAGCTCCCGTCCCCTTCCCGGACGTACTGTGGGCGTGGAGTCGCTCGGAACCAGGCCAGCGGAAGCCGAAGACCGTCGCGGAGCTCGACCCCGTGAAACTGGGTCACGCGGAAGACGCGGACGCGATCGGCCGGGACCGCGGTCCCGTCGGCGCTCGCGAGCCAGGTCCGGCCGGCGTGTGCGAAGGTGGAGGTGAAGGCCACCATCGAGCCGAGCGGGACGAACCGGCGCACCAGCTCGGCGGGCTGCTCGCTGGCGACCGCCCCGCCCGCCGCAAAGTGCGCCGGCGGCGGCGCGTTCGGGGGGACGACGGCGACCACGGCCAGCCGCTCGTGGCCACGATTGCCCCAGGAGAGCTCGCCGAAGTTGCCGGGCGGCTTCAGGAAGCGCTCTTCGCGCGCCCATTCCTCGGGCGACGGGAGGCGCCGGTACGCGGGCGCCCCGTTCGACAGCGCGTAATGGAAAGGAAGCGGCCCCGGGCGCGGCGCGAGCGCGCGCGTGGCCTCGAGGTAACGGGTGGCGCCGTCGAGCGTCGCCGTAGCCCCCAGGCAAACGTAGCCAAAGGGCTCGACCGCGACGAAGCCCCCCGGACACCCCGCCCCAGGGCGCGGCCCCGCATCCCGTAGCGCCACCGACTGCCCCAGCCGCACCGAACCAATGGGGCGGTCGCTGCGGCGCGGCTCCGCGTAGATCCAGGTGGGAGCGCCGATCGAGTAGACCCGACCGACCGCAGCCGTGACCGGCGCGCTCCCCGAACTCGAAGCCGGGGCCGGCGTGCGGTCGGGAGCGAGGTCGGACCGCCCCGCCGCCGACGGACCCCCGTGCGCTCCCGGCGTGTCCGCCAGCAGGGACGACGTCACCAGCCCCGGCGCGAGCGCCCAGAACAGCAAGCGGGCGGACGGACCGCAGGACGTGACCACGCTTCGCGGAGTCTTGCGCGAGAGGCGGGGACGAGCAAACTCCCGCTTCGGAAGCGGACTTGGGGTAGAGTGCTCGACCATCGCGATGGCCGCACGACGCAGGTCGACATCGAAGGGAACCGGGGCTGATGCTGACCCCACCGCTTCGGACCGCCCGGAGCCGACGACTCCGGGACGACTCCTCGAGCCGACGAGTCGCCCGGAAGACCTCCAGGTCGACCGCCTGCTCCGCCCCCGATGCCTCGACGAGTTCGTGGGGCAGCGCAAGCACACCCAGAACCTGCGCGTCTACGTCGAAGCGGCTCGGCGCCGCGGCGAGCCGCTCGATCACATCCTCTTGTCGGGGCCGCCGGGGCTCGGCAAGACAACGCTGGCCCACGTCCTGGCCAAGGAGATGGGGGTGAGCCTCTTCGTCACCAGCGGCCCCGCCGTCGAGCACAAGGGCGTGCTCACCGGCGAACTCACCCGCCTCGGCCGCTCTGACATCCTCTTCATCGACGAGATCCACCGGCTCAACGCCACCGTCGAGGAGGCGCTCTACCCCGCGATAGAGGGCTTCCGCATCGACGTGGTCACCGGTGACGGCGCCTTCGCCGAGAGCATCTCCCTCGATCTCAAGCCGTTCACCCTGATCGGCGCCACCACGCGCACGGGGCTGCTCACCAAGCCCCTCCAGGAGCGCTTCGGGGTCACGCTCCGGCTCGACTTCTACCCGGTCGAAGACCTCGCGCAGATCGTCGCGCGGAGCGCCCGGCTACTGGGCGTGCATTGCGCAACGGAGGCCGCTCACGCCCTGGCCACGCGCGCCCGCGGGACACCTCGCGTCGCCAACCGGCTGCTGCGCCGCGTCCGCGACTTCGCCGACGTGGAGGGGGACGGCACCATCACGGTCGACATCGTTCGCCACACGTGTGAGCGCCTCGAGGTCGACCCGGTGGGGCTCGACGAGATGGACCGCCGGCTGCTCCGCTTGCTCATCGAGGACTACGACGGTGGGCCGGTGGGCGTGGAAACCATCGCCGCCGCGCTCGCGGAGCCCCGGGACACGGTGGAGGACGTCTACGAGCCGTACCTGCTGCAACAGGGATTTCTCGGGCGCACCCCGCGCGGGAGAATCGCCACCCGTCGAGCCCGCGAGCACCTCGGCTACCCCCCAGTTGGCAGCGACCCGGTGCGCCAGGGACGCCTCTTCTGAGGCCAGGGACGCGCACGGAGACCGGTCATCGCGCCAGTAAGAACCCCAGGACCGCGCCGTAGAGCGTGGAGACGTAGGGGTTGCCCGTGATGGGGCAAGCGCCGCTCCGGCAGCCGACCAGGCGGTAGTAGAGAAAGCCAACGAGCGCTCCACCGACCACGAACAGCACCATGCGCAGGATCATTCGGTTTCTTGCTCCGGGGTTCGATGTCGGGGGGGCCGCCGGCAGGTCCGGTGAGGCTGGCGCGAGTTCGCTCTCGGTGGAGGTCATGGGTTTCTTGCTCCCTTGCCGCGCGCAGCGCCGCCCCTAGCCCCCGGTACAGGCCTGCTCCGGGGCAGCAGCCGGGTCCGCTCGCGCTGCGGACGGATCAGAACCGAGCGCGCAGGCGGCGGCCGAGCCCTCGGTGGTGGCCGGATCGTGGGCGTCTAGTCCGGCGCAGGGCCGCCCGGACAGGCGCGACGCCGCCGAGCGCAGCTCGGCGAGGGGCCGCTCACCGTGCAGGCGCTCCACCGTGACGCCGTCGGGCCCCACGAGCTCCACGAGGGGAACCGCCCGCACATCCCGCTCTCGGGCCACGGTGGCGTGACGGGGATCGGACAGGTTCACCTCGATGATGTCCACGGCGTGTCCGATACAGTCGCCGCGGAGTTGGTCGAGGTGAGGGCGCATGCGCTCGCACACCGAACACCCCTCCATGGAGTACTGCACGAGGCGCGGACGTTCGCTCGGAGCGCCGAGGGAAGCGGCCGGCGTCGCGGCGACGCTCTCCGCTCGCCCCGGCTGGATGGTGCCCGTGAGCCCGGTCACGATGGCCGGGACGGCGATCCAGAGCCCCACCGCCACCATGACGGCCCCAGTGGCGCGCTCGATGCGGGGCAGCTGGCCGTGGAGTCGACGGACCAGGGGGAGCAGGCGCTCCGCCATCAGGCTCGTCACCAGCAGCGGGGTGCCCACGCCGAGTCCGTAGAAGAAAAGGTGCAGCGCGCCCGTCAGGGGCGAGGAGGTCGTCGTTGCCGTGTAGGTCAAGACGGCGCCGAGGATGGGACCGACGCAGGGCGTCCAGCCGAGCGCGAAGACGACGCCGAAGAGGAAAGCGCCCACTGGGCGACCCACCGTCACCCGGGGCTCGAGCCGCAACGTGGCGTCGAGCCAGCGGAGCGGCAGCAGGTGAAGGTACCTGAGGCCGAAGACCGTGATCAGAACGCCCCCGGCCAAGAGCAGCGTCGACCGGTGGTCAGCGAGCAGACCTCCGAGTCCCGACGCGGCCATTCCGAGCAGTGTAAAAACGAGCACGAAGCCGCCCACGAAGGCAGAAGTGGCGAGCACGAGTCGCCACCGCCCGCGGCCGGACCGGGCTTGGTCCACCCCAGCCCCGAGCAACATCGTGAGGTACACGGGCACCATCGGCAGCACGCAGGGGCTCGCAAGGGTGGCGAGTCCGGCAGTGAACACGGCGAGGAGCCCGATGGACATGACGTTCAAGAAGGAATTGGGAGGACTGATGATGAGAGCCCCGAAGGCTGGCGAAGGATTCCGATTGGCATGCAGGCACCCTCCGACCCCGCGGCGGTGACCCGACAGTCGGCGGCAGGAGGCGCGGGTTGGCCGCGCCGCGACGGCCGACGGCAGCCCCCCGGCGTCGCCAACGGAGCCGGTCGAGCCGCCCAACTACACTCGGCCGTTGGCGCTCAGTCCTCGCCCCGAAGGTACGCGGCGTAGGCGTCCAGATTGGTGGGCCGCCCGAGGAACGCGGTGACCAGGGCCGCCTCGTCCGCGCCCGCCCCCCGCGACAGGACCCGGTCGAGCCAGTCGGAGGCGGTCGGCTCGCTGGTGAAGCCCTCCCGCTCGAAGCGCGTGAGCACGTCGCGGGCGATGGCGAGCGCCCACTGGTAGCCGTAGTAGCCGGCGTCGTACCCCATCAGGTGGCCAAAAGTCGCCTGGAAGCGCGCGTCGGGCTGGTGCACGAACTGCTGCGTCCGCGCCATCACCTCGCGGAACACCTCGTCGGTCCGTACCGGTACCGGCCGCGTGTGGTACTCGAAGTCGAGGGTGGCAAGGGAGAGCTGCCGCTCGGTGGCGAGCGCGCGCCCGAAGGCCCGTGCGCGTCGCATCGCCGCGAAGAGCGGGTCCGGGATCGGCGCGCCCGTCACGTGGTGCCGCGCGAACGCGTCGAGCACCTCTCGCTGAAACGCCCACTCCTCCAGCATCTGCGACGGCGTCTCCACGAAGTCTTGCGCCGTGCTGGTGCCCGAGTAGCTGGCGAGCTCCTCGCGCGTCAGGAGGTGATGGAGCGCATGCCCGAGCTCGTGGAAGAACGTCGTCACGTCCTCGAGGGTGAGCAGCGCCGGGCCCGCGCCGGACGCTGGGAAGTTGGTCACCAGCGCGGTCATCGGCGTCACGTAGGTCCCGTCGGGGAGCCGCTTGCCGGGGCGGATCTCGAACATCGCCGCGTGCTTGTACTTGGCCTCGCGCGGGAACAGATCCAAGAAAAGGCGCCCCACGACATCACCGCCGCGAAGCACGTCGAGCACCCGAACCTCCGGGTGCCAGCGCGCGGACTCGGGGCGCTCCACGAGCCGCAGCCCGAAGAGCCGCGAGACGAACCCGAGCACGCCGGAGACGACGCCCTCGACCGGGAAATGCTCGCTCAGCGCCTTGCCGTCGAACCCGTACTTCTTCGCGCGCAGGCGCTGCTCGAGGTAGAGCCGGTCGTAGACGGGGATGGGGAGATCGGGGCCGACTCCAAGCGCGGCGCTGCGCTCAGCCTGGAACTCCCGGTACTCCCGGCGCCCGGGCTCGCGCACGGCCTCGGCGGCGCCGGCCAGGAACTCGCGCACCGCAGCGGTGGTGCGCGCCATGCGAGGCTCCAGGACGTAATCGGCCCAGGTCGCGTAGCCGAGCAACTGCGCCTTCTCCGCGCGAAGCGCCAGCACGCGCTCGAGGAGCGGCACATTCTCGCCCGCCGCGCGCGAGTCGAAGAGCGCGTTGAGCTCGCGCGCGAGCTCACGATCGTCGGCGTAGCTGACGATGGGAAAGTAGTCGGGATAGTCGGTGGTGACGGTGACAAGCCCGTCGGCCTCGGGTGGGTGCACCGCGAGGAACGCCTCGGGGAGCCCGCCGAGCCGGGACGGCGGCACCCGCAGCACACCGCGGGCCTCGGCGAGGTTCCTGGAGAAACTCTGCGCCACCCGGTTCATCTCGTCGTTGATCTCCCGCAGCCGCGCCTGGCCAACGGGAGGTAGCTCGAGGCCGTTGCGCCGAAACTCGCGCAGCAGATCGTCGAGCAATCGCCGACGGGTGCCTGCCAGGGCGCGCGCGGCAGCGGTCCCCGCGAAGCGCCGCACCACGCTGGCGAGCTCGGCGTCGAGCATCATGTCGGTCTGAAAGCTGACCAGCCGAGGACGGCAGGCGCGACCAGCCTCGCGAACCGCGGCGTCGGGGTGCGTCTCCTCCATCAACCCGGCGAACCCGCCCGCCATCGAGAGCGCGAAGGCGACGGCGTCCAGCGGTGCCAGCACCGACTCGTAGTCGAGGTCGCCGTCGGGCGCCGAAGCGAGCCCCCGCACCGCCGCGAGCAGACGACGCGCGTGGTCGAGGTGCGCCCGTGAGAAACCCTCGATTTCGGCCGCGGCGAGCCCGGCAGCGAGCGGGTCCACCCCCAGGCCCTCCGTGCACGCCGGGGAGAGCTGCTCCGAGGGGTTTCGGTCGTCCATCATGGGTGCCGAGTCGTCCGATGTCTCTGGGTTCGAGGATCCGCGCGCTGAGCGTCCCCACCCGTCGCGAGGCGGCCGCGGGAGATGCCGAGCAAGGACCCGCTATATGGCAAACGGCGCCGGCACTGTCGAGGGGTCCCCCGGATCGAAGCGGGTGCCATCCCCGGGATCCGCGGCTAGGATCCGGACCGGCAACCCGGAGAATCCTTCCATGAAGGTGCGCGCCGTCGCCTCGGGGACCGATCGGAGCAACGCGATCGGCACCGTGGAGATCGAGTGTGAGCCAGACGGACTCACCATCACCTACCTCGGGGTGGGCGCGTACTCGGAGGGCTTCGCGCCGGGAGCGCTGACCCACGGCACCCGCGTTCGCATCCCCTGGGAAGGCGTGCTCGAGGCGCGCGCGGAGGGCGACCGGCTCTACCTCGCGGTCGAGCCGCGGTTGACCCCGCACCACCGCCTGTGCCTGACCGGGTTCTCCAGCCGCGACGTCGTCGATCCGCGCGAACTGTTCCGCCAGCGACTCGTCATCTGGGTCGGCGCCGGCGGCGCTGCGGTCGTCGGGATGCTGCTCGTGGGGTTGACGGTGCCACGGATCTCTCCCGAGGCTGGGGGGGCGACCGCCATCGGGCTCGGCCTCCTGATCGCCCTGTTGCTCCTGCTGCTCGGGTGGGTCGCGGAGCTTCGCCTGACCCGAGGCGCGGATCCGGACGCGGTCCGCCTGAGCCTGCTCGGCGAGCTCGGGGTGTACCTGCCGCAACTCTCCCACGGCCCGGCCGCGCCACCGCGGCGGGCGACGCCCGAGCCGATCCTGCTCGCTTACCGAGCGATGCCGCGGACGACGGTCGCCTTCGCGCTGACCCTCTCGGCGGGCCTGCTCGGCGCCATCCTAACGGTGCGGTGGGTCGTCTCGGGGGGAGCGGCACGCCGACACGACCCACAGTCACCGGTCGCCGCGCGGAGCCTGCCGCCGGAAGCCCCGGACGACGTCACAGCGCCGGCGGGGACGCCGGTGCCGACATTGGCTTCGCCTCCCCCCGATCCGACGACCGGATCCATCCCCACCGCCGCTCCGGACGCGGACAGCGTCGGTCTGGGGGGCGACTGCCGCTGCATCCGCGCGGACTCGCCGCTCTGGCGAGATGGCCTCCCGCGGCTCAGTCTGCTGGTGCTTTCGCAGCGCCCCTTCCAGCGCGGGACCAAGCGGCGGCTGGCCGCGGAGGTCGCGGTGGTCAACAACGGCGACCAAGCGATCGCGGAGGTTTCCCTCGTCGTCCACTTCTTCGAACAGGATCCCCCGCCGTCGAATCGCCGCTACGAGGTCGCGCAGCGGGCCCTCTACTTCGAGGGCCCGCTCACTGCAGCGCAGGCCATCAAGTGGAGCGTCGAGGCGCGAGGAACCAGCCTAGAGGTGGAGAGCCGCGACCCGGCGGCCGTCGTCTCACCGGGCACCGACACGGCGCCCGCGAACCTCGCCGCCGATCTGCTGGAGGCCAACCATCGCCCGGTGCGACTGCACGGGGCCATGCTCCTCGCCTACCTCGGCGACCCCCGCGCCCGCCAGGCGGCGACCGACCTGCGCGATGCGCTCCGCGACGATGAGGAGCCGTACCTGACCCGCCTCTTGAGAGCCACGGAAGAGGTCCGAGTGTGCGATCTGAGGGTCGAGGGCACCGCCGATCCCCGCGAGGTGAGCGGCTGCGTGTTCAACTCCGGCGCGGCATTGGCAGAGAACGCCGGCGTGAGGGTCCGCGCCCTCGCCGAGGGGGTTTCCCACCAGCACCCGCTCGCACCGCCCCCCACCGTCGTCGAGGAGCGCAAGTGGCGCGTGGGTGAGCCGCTGCCCGCCGGGTCCGGACGCCGCTTCTCGGCGCGCTGGGCGCTGGGCCCCGCGGGGCCGACGACTCCAACCTTCGAGGCCTACGCCGGGAGGTTCGATCTGCTCGATTGACGCCGCAACGCCGGGACACACGGGGGCGGCCGCAACAAGCCGCCCCCGCCCCCCGATCGCATCCTCCCGATCAGAGGCAGCTGCGGAAGTTGTTCCCGCAGCCTTCGGCGGTCGCGCCGGCGTCCTCGAAGCAGGCGCCGATGTCCGCGGCGTCCCGGGCCGAGAACGCGAGCCCTTCCTCGCACTCGAACGAGGTGATCTCGGCGCAATCCGCCGCCCACGCGGCGCAGTCTGCCTCCGCGGTCGGAACAGCGCAGAGCTGGGCCAGCGTCGCGTCCAGGCAATCGTTCATGTAGGCGTCGTGCTCGTCGTTGCAGTCGAGACTGCTCACGCCGTAGCCAGCGAAGCAGATCAGGAGCTCGTCGAGCGCAGCCTCGTTGGCGAAGGGCAGGAAGTACTCGCAGGCGGCGAGGCCCAGCGGCACGTCGCGCGGCGCGGGGCAGGTCGACGTGGCAAACTGCATGTCCGCCCACCCGACGCAGTCGAACGACGGATCCTTGACGTCCGCGCTGCGGATGCAGACCGCGCCGCCTTCGCCGCCCGCGCCACCCTCCGGGCCCGCACCACCCTCCGGGCCCGCGCCACCCTCGGGGGCCGCGCCACCCACGACGGCGCCGCCCTCCGGGCCCGCGCCGCCCACGACTGCGCCGCCCGTCGCCGCGCCGCCGACGTCCTCGCCGCCGGTCTCTGCGCCGCCCGCGTCCACGCCACCCGTCGCTGCGCCGCCGGTTTCGGCGCCGCCAGCATCCACGCCGCCGGTTTCGGCGCCGCCAGCGTCCACGCCGCCCGTCGCCGCGCCGCCCGCGTCCACGCCGCCGGTTTCGGCGCCGCCAGCATCCACGCCGCCCGTCGCCGCGCCACCCGTCGCCGCGCCGCCGGTGCCCGCGCCGGCCGTCTCCTCCGGGGCCTCACCGCCGTTCCCGGCCTCCCCGGTGTCGCTGCCGCCGAGTCCCGTCCCGTCGTCCGGGTCGTCCTCGACCGTGCAGCCCACCGCGAGAACGGCCGCCAGGGCGACCACCGAACCGAAACCTGACCCGAACTTCAAGAACGTCATCGTGCCTCCTCGTGAGAATCCCGGGACCCCGTCGTCCACGAACCGCGCTGGTTCGCCTCATCGAGCGCCGGGTCCAGGTCCCTTGTACGCTCGAGCCGGGCCAGCTCTACCTCGGGCCAGTCCAGAAATCGAGTCGATGCTGCGATTCAGGCCCGTACCAGGACCACCGTGCCCCGGTCCTTGTTGATGACCCCGTGCCAGCCGGGGGGGACGACCGGGTCCGTCCACTCGAAGAGCCAGGCCGCATCGAGGGGGGCCAGGTTGATGCAGCCGTGGCTTCGAACCTTGCCGAACTCGTCGTGCCAGTACGCCCCGTGAAGTGCGTATCCCTTGTGAAAGTACTGCACGAACGGGACATCCTCGAGCGCGTAGGAGTCGGCTTTGTCTTCGTTCCCGTCCATCGTCGCGCTGACGTGCTTGGTGTGGACCATGAAGGTGCCCCGAGCCGTGGCGTCGACCTCCTCCGGATCCCCGAGCCCGCCCCGCCCGGTGCTCACCAGGGTCACGTACACGGGCTTCTGACCCTCGTACGCCACCAGCGTCTGATCACGGATGGACACGTCGATCCATTTGCGACGACCGGTGGCGAAACTCGGATAGGACGTGCGCGGCTCGACCAGTCGCAGTCCACCCACGGCCACCCACCCCCCATCGGTGGTCGGCTTCAGGGCCTGGGACCCGGCCCCCCCCGCGGCCTCGGCGGCGAGCTTGACCCAGTCGCGATAGGCGTACTCCCCGGCCTCGACGAGGTTTCCCCCTTCGAGCGACGAGCGCCTCACGCGATACCCCTTCACCAACCCGACGGGCAGCGCCTCGTCGGGACCGAGCTCGACCCCGTGAAACGAACTCGGTTTGATCACCTCGGTGCGATCGAGCGGGATGAGATCGAAGCCGGTGGTGAGACCGAAGACCCGCCCCTCCCACTCGAACACCTCGAGCAGCGCGAAGCCGCTCCCGGCGCTCGCACGCCCGGCGTGTGCCGAGTAATGCAGGCCTGAGTCGACACCGTAGGGCTTCTGGATCGCGGAGTTGGTCGACAAAAAGGGCGGTGGCGCGCCGATCGCGCCGAGGGCGGCGAGGCTCTGTCGCGCTGCTTCCCGGGCCCGCCAGGCCGCGGCCCGACCAGCAAAGCCGTCTCCCTCGACGGCCCTCATCTCGGCCGCGCTGGGGAGGCGGAAATACCGGTGAGGTGGGTTATCTCCTGCCATCACGTAGGGGTATGGCAGCCCGGACCGTCGCTGGGGTGGGCGCCGCACGGACCCCACGACCGGATCGGTCCTGACGTCGAGCGTCGCCCCCTTGCCGACGCAGACGAACCCACGGGGGTTGATCCGATACCAGCCCCCGGCGCACCCATCGTTGACGATGGCCGGACCACGGGCGTCGACCACCGCGCCGGCGCGGAGGTAGCCGAAACGAGTCCGCGCGGCGCCGGTGTCCGTGTAGATCCAGGTCCGCCAGGCGATGCTGGCAATGCGGAGACCGGACGGGGTGAACGGGAGCGCGTCCCCGGACGAGCCCGGCTCGAACCCCGTTGCCCCCGGGCCGCCGGCACCTTCGGCCCCGGACGGAGCGGCGACGACGCGGATCGAGCGGGGCGGGTTCGGTGAGGCCCCGGGAGGGTCTCGGTGCTCGCCGCAGGCAGCGACCCCGAACGCGAGCGTGAGGACGATCGGAGCCGCACCGCGGAGCACGGACTGCGTGCTAGCACATCCCTTGACGGGGACGCGCGCCGCCGGCAACCCGCCAGCGGGCGCCTCCGGTGTCCCGCATTTGGGGCTCGCGCCGGGCGAGGGGCTCGGATATGGGGCGACGGGCGAGCATGTCTGGGGAGCGTCGGTGGCGGGTTCCAATGGGGTGGTGGGGGATCGTCAAGGAGGTCGCTCGGCACCTCCTGCGGCGTCCGGTGGTCGGGATCGCGGCCGTGGCGCGAGTCCCGGACGGCCGCTGGGTGCTGGTCCGACGCGCGGACACCGGAGCCTGGGCGCTGCCGGGGGGCACCCTCGAGTGGGGAGAGACGTTGCGCACAGCGATCGTGCGCGAACTGAGCGAGGAGGCGGGCGTAGACGTGCGCCGGCTGGGTGACGTCGTGGGCGTGTACTCGGAACCGAACCGCGACCCCAGGTTCCACGCGGTAACGGTGGTGATCGCCGCGGACGTGACGGCTCCGGCACGTCCGCCGGACAATCCGGCAGAGATCACGGAGGTGGGGCTCTTCTCGCCCGCCGAGCTCCCGCGACCGCTGTCCCACGGGATGAGCGACATGGCGCTCCACGCGGACGACCAGCCGCCCTGGTGGGAATGAGCGCGCTCCCTGGTCGTCGGGCAGCTCGGTACCTACGCTGGGGACCGTGACGGCGGCATCCAGCGGCGAGACGCTCGTGACCGTCGAGGTGACGGAGCGGGAGACGGTGGTCGCCCGGGGACACCAGCGCACCTCCTGGCTCGTTCGTGATGGCCGCCGCTGGAGCCCAGCCGGCGGCGCCCCGGGCGCCTCGGTCACGCTCCGCGACGCGCCACCGGGAACGGTCTGGGAGCGATCGATCGAGCTCCGGGTGGCGCCAGGCACGCTGCTGCTGCGCCTCGAGTCACGACCGGCGCCCGCCCGGCGCCGCGATCCGCTGGAGCATCTCCAGCGGGAGGCACGCCTCCCCCCTCTCGTGGTCCAGCGACGGATCTTCGCGGTGGACCGGCGCGGTGCCCTGGTGGCCCAGGCCACGGACGGGACGCCGGCGGGCACCGGTCACAACGAAGTCCCGAGCCGCTGAAGCGGCGCGGGGTCACGGTCAATCGAACCGATTGCCGCTCTAGGCGGTCGCCAGCCGCTCGGGCGCCTGCGGTGCCGCAGCCCCGGTGACCCAGCGCACGGTAACGCCGAGATCGACCGGCGACGCAATCGCGATGTCTCCTCCCCCATTGACGAACTGGGCTCGGCACTCGGCGACCTTGCTGACAGCGATGATGGCGACCCCCTGCGTCACCGGCCGCCTTCGAAGCGCGGTCACCAGGTCGACCCCTTGTCCGACGCCGAACCGGTCGAGGTCGAGCGCGAGCACCTCGTAGTCCCCGGCCGCGACGACGAGCGCAGCGTCGAACAGGCCGTCGTAGCTCTCCACGTGCACGTACTCGCGCAGCGGGCGCCCGGCCGAAGACACCCCCGAGAGTCCGACGAGCAACACGTGAGGAACCGCCGCGCCGAGTGCCTCCGGCACGGCGTAGCCGAACCGACGCATGAAACGGACCACCTCGGTGCGGTGAAAACGCAGGTGCCGCCCCCTCGTCCTTCGACCCCGGATGTGCCCGTGGCGGACCCAGTTGTGGATGGTCTTCAGATCGACCCCGAGCATCCGGGCGATTTCGCCCGTCGTCATCGAGCAGGCCGAGGTCCGCGCGTGCGGCTCCATTACGAGACGAAGGTGCCAGAGGCTTCCGAGCGCCCGCATCACCCCGCGGGGTGAACTCGTGCGCATTTATGCCGGCCGGCCCTTCGGTCACAACAAAGGCCCCCATCCACCCCTCCACGCCGGTGCGAACAGGCCGATGTCCCGGGCGAGGGCACGACAGGGCCCTCCCAAGGACCGGGGGCGACCGCTTCGCGGCGACGCGCTGGTCGGGATTCTCGGGCACAAAATGACCAACGGCGACCCGGTCACCCGGATCGCCGTTGGGGAAGATCACCTGTCGGTGGTGGACGTCGTACGTCCCGCAAACGCTGCTGGCTTTCACCGACCCCGCAAGCGCCGTTGCAACGGTGCCTGCGGCATCATCATCTCAACGCGGACCCCCGAAATCGCGGCCGCGCAGTTCGCGCTGGACTGACCGAGCTCGGGTGACAGGGTCGTTAGCCCTGCCAGCTTCGGCGAGAACCGATCCGAGGTGCCCCGTGGCGCCGCTCTCGCGGCGGCGAAGCCCGAACCCACCGCGCCTCACCAGCTGGATGGGTCTTGCCCAGATCGTTCATGCCTCTGACGCTTCTTTGGTGCTTCCCCTGGCACCGTCCGCCCGAACACCAGATCCGAACGGCCAGCTTGGAGGGACCGGATCGCTGCGACCAGCGCAGGCCGATCCGCCCCGTCTTTGACCACGAGAGCCGAACACCGAAGGAGGATTCCCAGTTAAGGGAGGATCACCCTCGCGGCGCCCGAAGCGCCTGGTGCCGTACACGGAGTCGCGGGAAGACCCGCGACCACCACGTTCCGCCAGGGGTATTGGCTCTCAGCGAAACGCTAGCACACCCTCTCGCGACGCTTCCTCGTGAGCACCTCGTCAAAGGAGCCCCCGATTCGGCGCGGCCAGGCTGCGCAGACGCGCGGGCCATGAAACCCGCCGAGCTCTCGCTCGTTTCGCAGCCGCGAGCCCCGGGGCCGCCGGCGGCCTCGGACCCGAGGGTCCGAACTCACCGTGGCCGGAACGGCGCCTGCTACTCGCGACGCACCACCATGGGCGTGTCCGATCGACACCTGCAATCCACATTTCAAAGATGAGCACCTCGGCTCCGTCCGGTTACGACGATGGCTCGCCGTGGGTCACGCGGTTCACGCCGCATGACTCGCTTCGCCCGACTCGGGCCCCGCTGCGATCGACTGTTCGCCGACCTGAGCAAGGCACCAGCCGTGGCTCTGACGCCTCCGTCATGACCCGGGGCAGGAGGATCACCCCTGGGTTCCGGGTCACCAAGACCGCTTCCGCCGCCACCCCGTGAAGGCAACGGCTGCCACGGCCCGAGACGCCTTCCACCATCGAGCAGCTCTCCTCGAGCCGTTCGGGCTCGACACCGTCTCCGATGCCTCTCCCTGGCGACGCCATTCGCCCCTGCCGGTCTCCCGACCACGGCTAGGCCCCCGTCCCCCACCCCGGCCGCAACCGCGGTGGCTTCTCTGGGCCGGACGTCGCTCGATGACTTCTGCAACCAAACCGGAATCCGAAGCACACCGATCGGGGTCCACAACCTCACGCGCACCGCGATGGCTCGCGATTCGCCGCGGGCTCGACCGCTAGGGCCTACCCGCCGTGAGCCGCGCGCTTCCCCGGCCAGAGCCAAGGTTGACGCCCGGTTGGGCGTCGCACGCGCGGGCCGAGCGACCCACGAGCCAGCTTGCACGCAGCGGTGCAGAGGCCGACTCTCGGATCCCCGAGCACCCCATCCGTCATCGCACCGCCTCCGCCCGCCTGGTTGCCGAGCGAAGACGGACCGACCAAGACTCCCGCCTGGGTGCCGAACCACGCGAATGGCGATGACACTGCCGAGAGTCGGGGTGCCTTCCGTTGCCCAAGAGTCCGACCGGGTGCAACCCCCGCCGGACCGTCCGTGCCCACCCGAAGGCGACCACGAATCGCGCATCTTTTCGCCCGCGCCGGAAACCCACCTTGACGGGTGGAATTCCACACGCGAGCGGCGGGACGACCCGACCCCGAGTGACCCCGTGGACCGCGCCGTTTCCGCTGCGCCCCGCGCAACTTCTGCGTCCTGGATGCCCGCCGGTAGATGTACCGCGAACTTCCACCCGTAGGTATGAGCCAGGAACCGAATGCTGGCAAGCAGAAAAGATCTTCGAAACGACAATTCTTATCCACAATTCTTATCCACAGGCTCCCCCGGTGGACACGCCGACAGTCACCCAGGTTATCCCCAGACCATCCCCAAGCGCGCGTATTCTGGTACGATCTTCGCGGCCATTGGGCGGTCTCTGGGATTTCCTCCCTGGCGCGCGCGGGGGGGCGACGCAACGCGGGCGCGCCCGGATAATGTCAGTCTATGCCCCGTCGCGAATGACATTCTGACGGGGCGCGCGGTCGCCCCATCAGGCCAGGACCCACGGCGCGCCGACCAGCGCCGGCGCACGGCGCCCTGGGTGCGGACAGCATCCGGGGGCGGGGTGTCCGCCGGACCTGGAGCAGCGATCCCCTTGTCAACAGCGGTGTCACCGAGCCGGACCGGACGAGCGGAGCCCCGCCGGCGAGGGGCGGACCTCGAACCATCGTCACCGGTCGGGAGGCGAGATCGGTGCTCGGCTGGTGCCGCGGCGCCCCGCCCGGTTGCCGATCCGGCGACCATCGCCTACCCTCACCGGCGCGCGGCGAGACCTCATGGCGCAGCTCGTCGTCGAGGCGAGGAGCGCCGGGCGAAGGAGCAGGAGGCAGCGTGGCCATCGACGTGGAAACCCTCAGGTCAGAGCGGGACAAGCTGAAGGAGTCGCTCCGAGAGGTGGAGATCGAGCAGCGCAAGCGCGAGGCGTCCATCAAGGCCCTGCGCCAGCAGGAGCTCAAGGTGAAGCGTGAGATCGAGGCGCTCTCGACCCTCATCGAGCTCGCCGAGGGCAAGACCGAGATCACGGAGTAGGGGCGCGGCCGACCCTTCGGAAACGGGCCTACTGGCCGGTCACTGATCATCGGCGCTCCCCGCTTCCCTCCTGGTTCGGCGTGGCTATACGAGAAGAGGGCGGCGACGACGAGCGTTGCGGAGCACGGAGAACGAACGGTGGCGCTGATCGACTGGAGTGACGAGCTGGAGGTGGGGATCCAGACCATCGACGAGGAGCACCGGCAACTGGTGCAGATCATCAACGACCTTCACGTGGCGATGCTGGAGCATCGCGACAAGGCGTTCATGAGCCGCGTCTTCGCGGAGCTGGTGGAGCGCACGAAGGCGCATTTCGCCACCGAGGAAGCGCTCTTCCAAGAGCACGGTTACCCCGCCGAGGCGTCGCATCGCGACGAGCATCGGCACCTGGCGGAGCGCGTGATCGAGCTGAGGGAGGAGTTCGACGCAGGCAACACCGCCGTGACCCTCGAGGTGATGCGCTTCCTGCGCGATTGGCTCATCAAGCACATCGTCACGGCTGACCGGGAGTTCTGCCCGTTCTTCGCCGCCCGCGGCGTCAGCTGACGCTCCGCCCAGGCACTGGGACGGTCGGGGTCGGGAGCGGCGCGGAATCCCGGCGAGACGCCTGGCGTTCCAGGTTCGGTGCCGATGCCACGCGCTCCTCGTCCCGCCGCGCTGCTCACCGTGACCTTGCTCGCCGTGGCGCTGGGGTGCGAGCCGCGCACCCCCTTGCCGGACCGGGGCGCGGGCTCACCGGCGAGTGCGACCGCCCCGCGCCCGGCACGGCTGCAGGAGCCAAAGCGCACCACAGCCGTGGGACCCGCCGCCGCGCCGGGCGCTGAGCCCAGCTCGTCGGCCGCGAGCGCACCGGCGCCCCCCAAACCCCGACCGGCCGCCGAGTTCGTCCGGCTCTTCCGCGATCTTTCCGAGCCCGGCGAGCGCTTCTTCAGCGACAACACCATCTCCAACGAGACGAGCTACCTCCAGGTCGCCCCGGCGCTCGCGGCGCGGCCCAGCGGCGGCGTCTACATCGGCGTCGGGCCTGAGCAGAACTTCACCTATATCGCGCTCACCGCGCCCGATCTCGCGTTCGTCGTCGACCTCCGCCGCGACAACGCGCTGCTGCACCTGCTCTATCGCGCGCTCTTCGAGCGGGCGAGCACCCGCGCCGAGCTGGTCGCCCTGCTCCTCGGGCGCCCCCATGTCACCGAGGGCGACCCCGAAACCTCGGGCGACATCGAGGCGGTGCTCGTGCACGCCTTGCAGCAGGCCCCAGACCCGCATCACCTGGCGACCGTTCAGGCCGCGGCGTGGTCCTTCCTGACGCGCGAGCTCGGGCTGCCCCTCACCGAGGCGGACCGGGTGCGCTTGGCGGAGATCCACCGGGTCTTCTACGAGGGCCAGCTCGAGCTGCGCTTCCGGCTCCACGAGCCCAACGGGCGAAAGTACCCCTCGCTCCGTGAGCTGTTGACGGCGCGGGACGCCACGGGAGCGAGCGCCGGCTTCCTCGGCACTCGCGCGGCGTTCGTGCGCATCCGCGACCTCGAACGTGCCAACTGCGTCGTCCCTGTGGTGGGCGATTTCTCCGGGCGGCGCGCGCTCGCGGGCGTCGCCGCGGAGCTTCGCGCCCGGGAGCTCGAGGTATCCACGGTCTACGTCTCCAACGTCGAGCAGTACCTGCTCGACCCCGACCATTGGCCGCGATGGATCGAGAACGTCGCGGGCCTACCGGCGCGTGGAGACGCCGTCTTCGTGCGCGCACACCTCGACCAGGGCAGGGCCCACCCCGCGCAGCTCGCCGGCCACCGGACGACGACCCTCATCCAGCCACTGGCGCGCCTGCTCGAGCGCCAGCACCGTCGCCCGTACACAACGTTCTGGCAGGTGGTGACGGACACCTGAAGCCAACCCGGCCGGGTCAAACCGCGCCCCCCAACGAACAGCTAACCCGGTTGACCGGGCCGATCCCGCGCCCACGCTAGCGGTGAGAACGCGCCGAGCGGAAGCAGCAGCGCCGCCAGGAGGGGCTGCTCGAGGAGCCCCACCGCGAGCAGGAAGCCGAGCAGAAGCGTGACGCCGACGCGCACCCGGGCGTACTCGCGCCGCGCCGCGGGCCGAAGCATGGGGAGCAAGAGATCGGTAGGCCAGAAGGCGAGCAGCGCCTCGTTCCACCGCAGCTCCGGGACCGAGGACACGATGGCGACGAGCCACAGCGCAGCACCAAGCCCACCGAGCCCCACCGCGAGCAGGAGCAGAGGGAGCCAGCGCAGTCGCCGCATCCGCGCCCGCGCCGCGGCGACAGCACCGAGCACGACCGCGGTCACGACCACGACGCCACGGCCACTCCCTCCCTGCTGCGCGAAGGGGCGGCCCCGCCGCCGATAGACGAGCACCGGCTCCGCTCCGAACCGCGCGGTGAGCTCCGCCCGCAGCACTGCCGGGAGGAACATCGCGGCGCGCGAGTCGAGCGGGCGATCGGCGAGGCGACCGAGGACGAGATCGCTGGCGACGAGCGCCGCGGTGAACTCCGCAAGCCCACGGCGCACGAGCTGGCGGTAGGTGGCGCCGAAGGGTCGGTCGGCCGCGCTCGTGAGGCGGCCCTGGGTCCCAGCGTCGACGACGTCCCGGACCCGGGTCGAGCAATTGTCGAGAAAATGGTGGTAGCGGTAGCGTCGGTGCTCAGGCAGGGCGTCGCGCTCGAGCGCCGCGCGGATCGCCGCGACCTCGACCGGGGTCAGGGGGAGGCGCTGGCGCCACGTCGTCCGGTCCGCGCGCGCGTAGGCCGCCTCCATACGGTCCACGGGCCAGACCGACACCCAGAACTCGGCGTCACCGCGGAGGAAGCGCCACCCGAGTTCGGCGGGGGGCGACCCAAAGTCGGTGGTGCCATAGTTGTAACAGCGCGAGCGATCGGGCTGTCCCTCGGCGACCACGCAGATGGCCGCGTGACCGAAGCGCTCGAAGGGGTGCGCTCCCTGGTCCATCGTGTAGACGTCCACGCTGAGCGCCGCGACGGCAACGACGACGAGCGAGTGCATCGACATTCCACTGGCTCCCTCGACGCCGTTCCCGACCGCTCGGTTCTGGCCCGGGTCGTCGCACCGTGCAACGGCCGACGCGACGACCTCACGCTCCGGGACGCGGCGACAAAGGCCGCCCGTGCTCCCGGGTTCCATGGTAGCGAACACCGTGATGATGAGCGCCTGGATCCGGACCCTGGGGGCCAGCCTCGCCGCCGCGCTCCTCGTCGGGCTGGGCGTCGCGCCCGCGCGGGCCGATCCCGGCGCGACGCCGGCAGGGACCGCGCCGACCCTCGCCTTCACGCGCTTCCGGCTCGAGAACGGGCTCGAAGTGATCGTCCACCCCGACCCGGCCCTGCCCCTCGTCGCCGTCAACCTCTGGTACCACGTCGGACCGGCGCGCGAGCCCCGCGGGCGGTCCGGGTTCGCCCACCTCTTCGAGCACCTGATGTTCACGGGGTCGCGGCACGTCGGGGATCGGTTCGACGAGCTTTTGGAGGCGGCCGGCGCGACCAACGTGAACGGAACCACCAGCTGGGACCGTACGGCCTATTTTGCCACCGTCCCGCGCGAGCACCTGCCGCTCTTGCTCTGGATCGAGAGCGACCGCATGGGATTCCTGCTAGACAGCCTCGACGCGAAGCGACTCGCCGTCCAGCAGGGAGTGGTCGCCAACGAGCGGCGCGAAACCTACGAGGACGCCCCCTACGGTCCGAGCACCCTGGCCCTCTTCGACGCGCTCTTCCCGCCCGGGCACCCCTATCACGGCGCGATCATCGGCTCGATCCGCGACGTCGTCGCCGCCACCCTCGCCGACGTCACGCGCTTTCACGAGCAGTACTACGCCCCGTCCAACGCGACGCTGGTGCTAGCGGGAGACGTGACGCCCGCCGACGCCAGACGCCTGGTGACGCGCTACTTCGGGACGCTGCCAAGCCGGCCACCGCCACCCCGAGTCGCCACGGCAACGCCGCCGCTCTCGGCGCCCGTGCGCGCGGAGGTGCGGGAGGACGTCGACCTCGCGCGGGTAGCGCTCGGGTGGATCGCCCCCCCCGCCTACGGCCCCGACGACGCCGCGCTGGAGGTGGCGGCCACGGTGCTGGCCGGCGGGCGGGCAACCCGCCTCTACCGAGCTCTGGTCACGGACGAGAGCGTCGCCACCGACGTCGGCGCGTACCTCGACGCCAACGAGCTCGCCTCGATCGTCATGGTGACGGCGACGGGGAAGCGCGGGGTTTCCGGCGCCGATCTCGAGCGGCGTCTCGACGCGGTGGTCGCCGACCTGGGCCGGTCCGGTCCATCCTCGGCGGAGCTGGCGCGTGCCAAGCGCCGCGTCCTCGTCGACCTGTACTCCGACCTGCAACTGCTCGACGGCGGTGGGGGCGAAAGCGGCCGCGCCGGGCTGCTCCAGCGCTTCGACCACTACCTCGGCGATCCGGGGTTCCTCCCCCACTACGTGGCCCGGATCGAGGCCGTCACGGCCAACGACGTCGCCCGGGTCGTCACTGAGCACTTGAGCCGCGAACGCCGAGCCACGGTGATCACGGTCCCGAGGAGCGCCGGCCCCGAGGCGGCGCTGTGACCGCGGGCGGCGCGGTCCTCCCCCCTCGCGCGAGCGAGTCCGCCGCGGGGAAGCGGCTGGTGCGATGGATCGCGGTCGCCGTCGGGCTTGCGGTGACGACGGCCTGCGCCCGCACCGCGCCACCCGCGGACGGCGCCGTCCCGCCCACGCCCGCGTCGAGCGTGCGTCCCGATCCGGAGTCCTGGCGCTCGGAGCCACCGACGCCGGGCGCCCCGGGCGAGCTCGCCTTTCCGTCACCCGAGGTCGAGGTCCTGCCGAACGGGCTCACCTTGCTCGTCTCTCCGCGCGGGCTCCGGGTAGTGACGATCGCAGCCGCCGTCCGCCGCGGCGCGAGCGCGGTCCCGGCGGGGCGCACCGGGCTCGCCGCGCTCACCGCCCGCATGCTGATGGAAGGGACCGTCCACCGGAGCACCACCGAGCTCGCCGCCGCCGCCGAGGACCTCGGGGGCGTGCTCCTGGCGGACGCCGGACGCGACTACTCCTACGTCGGCCTGACCGTCCTGCCCGAGGATCTCCCTGAGGGGCTCGATCTCGTCCGCGAGGCCGTCTGCGAGCCCGCGTTCGATGGCGTCGAGTTCGAGAGGGTCCGCTCGGAGTGGCGCTCCTCACTGATCGAGGAGCGCCAGAGCCCGGCGCGCGTCGCCTCGATCGCCGGGCTCCGCCTGCTGGCCGGGCCGCGGCTCGGGGCCCCCGTCGGAGGCGGCGTCCCCGACGTCGATCGGACGACGCGCGACGACGTCGTCGCCTTCTGGCGGGCCCATTACCAGGCGAGGACGACCGCCATCGTCGTCGTGGGCGGCACGAGCATGGCCGAGGTCGCCCCGCTCGTGCGGACGCGCTTCGGCGGTTGGACCGGCGCGGCTGCGATGCCCCCGCCCCCGGAGCCGCTGCCTGCCGCCGAGCCTTCCCGCGTGATCCTCGTCGACCATCCCGGCGCGGTGCAGACCGCCATCTTCGTCGCCCAGCCGATGCCGGCGCGGGGCAGCCCGGGGCACGAGGCGCGCCTGGTGATGAACGCCGTGCTCGGCGGGCTCTTCACGTCCCGACTGAACCAAAATCTGCGCGAGGAGCATGCGTACACTTATGGGGCGAGCTCGAGCGTGATCGCGACGCGGACCTGGGGTGGCTGGGTCGCGGCGACGACCGTGGAAGCCGACGCGACCGCCGCCGCCCTACACGAGATCGCTCGCGAAATCGGCGCCATGGCGGGGGCAGCGCCCCGACGCCCGGTGACCGAGCTCGAGGTGGAGCGCGCCAAGACCGCCCTCGTCAACGCCCAGGCGGCCCGCCTCGCGGACGCGAGAGACGTGGCCTTCGAGCTCGTCACCGCGTTCGCGCAGGATCTCCCGCCGGACTACCCGGCCCGCTACGCCGAACTCGTCCGCGCCGTCACGCCCGAAGCCGCCGCGCGCGCCGCTCGAGAGCACCTGACCCCCGACCAGCTCATCGTGGTCGCCGTCGGCGCGCGACAGCGGTTCGAACGGGACCTTCGCGCCGCGTGGCCGCGGGTGAAAACCGCCCACCCGTCGCTGCAGGAGTAGGCGGGACAGACCGGCGGCTCAGTTGCGTTCCACGGGCAGGTCCGCCAGATCCACGGGCGGCTCCACCCCGTCTGGATCCCGCAGCGGCGGTCGCCCGCCGCCGGAGCCGGAGGGTCCCGGGGCCGGATCGGCGCCGCCATCCCCGCCAGTTCCCGCGACCATCCAGCCGATGACCGCGAGCAGGACCAGCGCCGTGAGGACCGCCACGATGGCCAGGACCACCTCCGGGGCGAGGCCCCGCCTCGCGCCCACTCCCGCCGCGGATCGCCGCTTAGGATCCACCTTCTGGGTCGTCTCACCGCTCCGCGAGTACGGCGACAGCTCGCGCGGCATCGTGGCCGGCTCCTCGGCGGGCGACACCGGGGTCCCCCGTGGCGGGGTGCGGTCGTCATCCACTTCCGCCGCCAGGACCACGCTGCGCACGTCCTCCTCCACAACGACGCGCGGCGCTGGGGAGTGCGTCATCGTCGATCCCTTACCGGGAAGCGCCCCCTCACCCTCGGTCGGCGCGTCCGGGGCCGTCCCGGGTGCCGCGTCAGTCTCTCGGCTTGGCTCCACGCTCCCCGGAATATACACCCAACCCCACGAGCCGACAGGGATGGACGCGCACCAGCGCCGGCCGGGGGGCCACCGGAGGTTTGCCGGAGCGCAAGGACCCAGCATACCATCGGGCCGTGGCCCTCGACGGCTCGGTCCTGCTCGTCCTCGACGACACCGCGGTCCGTCACCAGATCGCCAGCGCGCTCTCCGACGCCGGCATCGCCTGTGTCTCGCTGCCGGACGGCCAGGATGCGATCCGGTGGCTCGATCGGAGCGCTCCGTCCGTCGTGCTGCTGGGGACCGACGCCGATCGCGTCGAGGCGCACCCGGTCCTGCGCTACGTGCGCGGCTCACCGCACCTCGGGGAGGTCCCCGTGGTAGTCCTGGCGCGCATCGCGGTCGAGGAAGACATCCAGCGCATCTTCACCGCCGGCGCCGACGACTACGTGCCCGAGCCCTTTCGTCCCGCCGAGCTCGTGGCGCGGGTGCGCAATCACTCGCGCCTGCGCGACTACGTCGAGCGGCTCAACCGCCGTGAGCGCGACACGCGCACGGTCCTCGAGCTGACGCAGGCCCTGGCGCTCACCCTCGACGCGACGTCGATCCTCTTCACGGTAGCGCGCCGCATCGCCGAGTTCGCCCGGGTGGATCGCTGCAGCATCGTGCTCGTCCCCAAGGAAGATGACGTTGGGTTCGTCATCGCCTCCAGCGACGACGCCGAGGTCCGCCGCCTCCGCATCGATCTGGAGGCGTACCCCGAAATCCGCGAGGTCCTCACCACCGGCCGCCCGCTCGGCATTCACGACGCGACACAACACCCGCTGCTGGAGGTCGTGAGGCGACAGGACGCCCCGCTCGACTACACGTCGCTCACCCTGATCCCCATCCTGCACGAACGGCGCCCGCTGGGCGTCATTTTCCTCCGCTCGCGCGAGCCAGGGAGCTTCGTCGATGCGGACGTGGCACTCGTGCAGACGGTGGCGAACGCGACGGCCATCGCGCTGCGCAACGCCGACATCCTGGAGTCACTTCGAGCCGAGACCGAGGAGAGCGAGGTCGCCCGAGCGGAGGCAGAGCGCCGCCTCGTGCTCTTCCAGCGCTACGCCGACCTGTTCGAAAGCGCGGCGGACGGGATGATCGTCATCGACCGCGAGGGGCACGTCCTCTTTGGCAACTCGCGCGCCTCCGAGATCACGGGACGGGCGGATCGCGCTCTCTCCGACCTCTCCTTCACTCGTCTCTTCGCGGACGAGGAGCGCCCCCGGATCGAGCGGCTCCTCGACGGCTTCCGCGAGGGGGTCTACCCGCGCGGGCTGGACCTGACGGCCAGTGGCGACGGGGAGGCTCGTGCCGTGCTCAACGTCAGCTTCAGCTCGGTCCTCCACGAGGAGAACGCGATCCTGATGAGCCTGCGCGACGTCACGCTGGAGCGCCAGACGGCTCACGAGCTCGAGAGGACGAAAGAGTTTCTGGAGCGCGTCATCGAGAGCTCCGTCGACGGCATCGTCTCGGCAGATCTTCGGGGCGTCGTCCGCATCTTCAACCGCGCCGCCTGCCGCATCTTCGGCTACTCGGCGAGCGAGGTGGTCGGCAAGCTTGATGTGGAGGCGCTCTACCCACCCGGGGTGGCCCGCGACGTCATGCGCAGAATCCGCGATCCCCGCCTCTCCGGCCACGGTCGTCTCGAGGACTACCGGGTGGAGATGCTCAACGCGGTCGGCCAGCGAGTGCCGGTGTCATTGTCGGCGTCGCTCATCATGGGCCACGACGCCCCGGTGGGCTCGGTCGGGATCATCACCGACATGCGGGAGCAGCTCCGCATGGAAGAGCGGCTGCAGGTGACCCAGGACGCCCTCCGCGAGCGCGAGCGCGAAGCCATCGTCGCGGAGCTCGCGGGCGGGGCGGCGCACGAGCTCAACCAGCCGCTGACGAGCGTAATGAATTACGGCGAGCTACTGGCGCGCTCCCTCGAAGCGGGAACCCCGCTGCACCGCGCCGCGAAGGTGATCATCGCCGAGTCCGAGCGCATGGCGGAGATCGTGCGAAAGATCGGGAAGATCACCCGCTACGAAACCAAGAGCTACGTCGGGGAGCAGCGCATCCTCGACCTCGAGCGCGCGAGCGACGACGACGACGGCAAACCGCCGGCGTGAGCGGGAAACCAGCGCCGCTGCGCTACCGGACCACGCGGAGAACGAGCACGAGGATGCCGTCGCGGTAGCTCTGCCCCGCGACGATAAAGGGCTTCCCGCGCCGCGCCTTCACCTCGAGCTTGGCGAGAAACTCCTTGCCGCCGGGCTTGGTGATGCTGGTGGAGACACGGAAGACCTCGTTCTGCAGCACCTCGAGCAGCTCAGTGACGAGCACGCGACCGTTGGGGAGCGTGAGCGAACGGGGCTCCGTCACGCGCAGGGGCAGCCGCTCTTTCTGCAGGAGCTCGAAGCGATCGTAAAGCGAGAACGGATCCTGCCTGAGCTCCGGCAGATCTCCGATCTTCGGGTCGATCTCGGGCCGGTCGCGGCGCTCCTTACCGCGGCTCGCGTAGACGACCATCACCTCCACGGAGAAGGCCGCCGCCGCGGGCGCAGTCCCGCTCGGCTGGGGTGCCGGGGCCGGACCGGCATCCCCCGCAACCGCGACGCCGGCGACGAGCGGCAGCCCCAGGATGGCGATGACCAGCGGCGAATGACGCGTCATAGCGGCCTTGTCTCACCCTCGATCGCGGTGGGCTGATCCACGACCCAGACCACCGGTGTCGTCGCCTCGCCTCCGGCCGGGACCATGAAGATGGTGCCGTTTCTCGGGCCGAAGTCCACCGCCTCGATGCTGACCCCCGGCTCGGCCAGGTCGCGCGGGAGCGCCGCAACCGGCCCCGCCCCGGGCCCCGGCGACGCCGCCGGGGTGGCGGAGCTCGCGGCGGACCCCAGGGCTGCAAGCCGGACGGCGGCCGCGTCGGTGTCGCTCGAGCCCCGCGCCAGGAGGACGAGGGGGATCGCCGCGGCGGCCGCGAGCCCGCCGGCGAGACCCCAGAGCCAGCGCCGACCACCCTCGACTCGAGCCGGGGCGGGAAACCGCTGGCGCCGCGTGGAATCCTGGCTCGGCTCCTCGTCGAGCCGCTGCATCACATCCGCCGCCAGATCATCGACACCCGCCGAGCCCTGTTCGGCGAAGCAACGGAGGAAATCCCCGAGCTGGTCGAGGCCAGCGAGCTCAGACCGGGCGACGGGATCGCCCGCGAGCAGCGCCTCCACCTCGGCGGCCTCTCCGGCCGACAGCTCGCCATCGTGGTACTGCATGAGGCGGAGCGGGGCGAGGCGGGTCATGGGGCCTCCCCTCGCCCGGTCGGCAGCCCGCCGAGCTCGTCGCGATAGCAGTCCGCCAGCGCGCGCTGGAGCTTTTGCCGCGCGTGGTACAGGCGGCTCATGATGGTGCCCTTGGAGACCCCCATCGCCTGGGCCATCTCCTCGTAGCTCATGCCCTCGACCTCGCGCATGAGGATGACGCCGCGGTGGTACGGCGGCAGCGCGTCGAGGGCCGCCTGGATCCGGTCCGCGAGCTCACGCCGGCGAAGCACATCGACCGGATCGGCCCCGTCGATACGCGCCAAGAAGGGGATCTCCGCCTCGTCGGCGCGGTGGCGCTGCTCGTCGAGCTCCGCTTCCCGGCGCGCTGGCCGGCGCACGAGGTCGATGGAGAGGTTGGTGACGATCCGGTAGAGCCAGGTGAAGAAGGTGGAGCCCCCGTGGAAGGTGGCAAGCCCCCGATGGACCCGCAGGAATGCCTCCTGGACCACCTCCCGCGCGTCCTGCTCGTCGCGAACCAGCGCCAGCGCGATGGCGAATGCCCGGCGCTGGTGGCGCTCCACCAGCGTCCGGAACGCCTGCCGGTCGCCATCACGGACGCGTTCGACGAGTTCACGATCTTGCTCCGCCTCGAGCTCGCGGTTCTCCCGGTTGGACGCCGCCGCGAAGTCGCTATTCACCCCTCTGACATTTCGATCATGCCCGTCCTCGGCACCAGTCCCCAACCCACGGGCGAGGGCGGCGACATAGCCCGCGGACCGGGGGGCGTCGGCGACGGACATCACCCGGTACTCTACGCTCGATCCCCGAACGCTGCCCCCTCGACCACCGAGCCGGACCCTAGCCGCACCGACCAGTGGGGTTCTGTGTCGACGGGGACGAGAGAACGCTCCCACCCAGAACACGCGCCGCCCGGAGCCTTCGCCCGCTCCGGGGGTGCTCACCCGCGCACCCCAGGTCGCGCTCAGGGCTCGTCCTCGGAGCCGTCCTCCTCCGACTCGACCCCGAGCTCGGGCGCAGCGGCCCCGTCCGGCTCGAGCTCGCCCAGCGTGACGGTGAGGTCGAAGCTCCGCTTGCCGCGCATCACCCGCACCGAAACCTGCTTGCCGATCCCGGCGAGGCTCGCCCGCCAGCGTAGCTGCTGGGGCGCCTCGACCGGTACGCCGTTGAAGGCGACGATCACGTCGTCCACCCGCAGACCAGCTCGGTCACCCGGCCCACCGGGGAGCACGCCCTTGACTAGGGCACCATCGGGGTCGGCAAGCCCAAGGCGAGTCGCGTCCTCCGGAGTGAGGTCGAGGATCTCGATGCCGATGGCCGAGCGCCTCACCCGCCCCTCCGCGATGATCTGCGGGAGGAGCTCCTTGACCATGTTGATGGGGACGGCAAACCCGATGCTGTTGGCGCGGGCACGGATGGCGGTGTTGATGCCCACCACTTGCCCGGCGAGATCGAGCAGCGGACCGCCGGAATTGCCAGGGTTGATGCTGGCATCCGTCTGGATGAAGTTGAAGTACCCGCTCGGGTCGCCGAGCCCCTGCACATCCCGTTGCGTCCGCCCCTTGGCCGAGACGATCCCCGACGACACGGTGTGCGAGAGGCCAAAGGGGTTTCCGATCGCCACCACCCAGTCACCGACTCGCGTCGAGTCCGAATCGCCGAGCGGGAGATAGGGCAGGTTCTTGGCGTCGACCCGAAGCACCGCGATGTCGGTCTTGGCATCCCGACCCACCACCTTCGCGATCATCCGGCGCTTACCCTCGAAGGTCACACTGATCTCGGTGGCGTGCTCGATGACGTGGTTGTTGGTCAGGATGAGGCCGTCCGGGTCGAAGACGAACGCACTGCCCAAGCCCTCGCCGACCACCCGTCGGCGACCCTGCCGATTCCGCTGTTCCTGCAGCGTCTGCACGTAAACGACGGCGGGGTCGGCCTTGGCGGCGAGGTCCGCGAAACTCCGCGGCGCGTCGGCCGGCGGCACGACCACCGAGAGGACCGGCAGCGCCGGAGGGGCGACCGAGGCCGAGGTGCTCGCCGAGGCCGCCGCCCCCGACCGCTCGGCGCGGAACCAGCCGCGGCAGCCGATCGCACCGCCAACCACGACCACGACGGCAAGCAAGGCCGCGCCGAGCCGGCGAGCCGGCGCCTGCGCTCGGTGCCCGTTCATCGGTTCTTGGCCACCTCGACGTACCTCATCCTGAGGTCGTAGAGGGCCTCGTCGAGCGTTCGCTCCTCGTCCCCGGTGAGGTTCCCGCGTGTCTTCTCCTGCAGCAGGGCGAGCAGATCGATGGTCTGACGGGCCAGGGCGAGGCTCACGTCGGGTCGCTCCGTGACCGGATTGGGGGCGTCCCCGAGGTGGACGAGCCCCGAGTGCACGAAGGATAGGATGAAAGTCGAGAAATCGAGCTCGGGCAGCCCCTCGTCCACGACAGCTCGCTGCGATTTGGCCTCCTCGAAAGCCACCGCTCCGGCGCGGACGTCCGACGGGCTCGGACCTCCCGAGCCGGCATCCTGGGTCACGTCGAGTCCCCGTCTTCGGGTCCAGTACCGGCACCGGGATCGTCCCCCGGCTCGGCCGGAGCCACGTCCTCTGCCGCCGCAGCGGTTTCGCCCCCACCAACAGGGCCAGCGATGCCGCCGTCGCTGACGTCCTCGTCGTCCTCGTCGTCCTCGTCGTCCTCGTCCTCCTCGTCGTCCTCGTCGTCCTCGTCGTCCTCGTCCTCCTCGTCGTCCTCGTCGTCGATGGCGAGGGGGCTCGACGCGACGGGAGCGGGCACGACAGGGGCGATGGGAGCCACGAAGCGCGGAACCTCACGCACCGCTGGCTCTGGCTCTAGCAGACCGATCGCGGGCTGGTTGCCGACCACCACCTCGGCGCGGTCGGCCAGGTCCGGCAGCTGTTCGAGGTGGTTCGCGAGCTGGGTTTCGGTGAGGCGCTGCATCCGCAGCATCCGGTCGCGCACGCGAACGTCGTACTTGAAGAGATCGGGGTCCGTCATCGCGTCGATTTCCTCCATGTTGTGCCAGGCGTTCGTTCAAGCCCCCGTCGCCCCAGCAAGAGTCCGCTCCGTTCGCAGGACACCGGGGGCGAGAGCGCCGAAGAGGGCGCAGGATCTGGGACGGTGCAGGGCTCCGCGAGGGCGCGCACGAGCCGGCACGAGCCACCGTGTGTCGATCGGGGCGTCACGAAGGTCCCCCTCTACCGAGGAGGCGCGGGAGCGCCACGTCGTACGCGGGCGGCCCCGCCGTCAGCGCGGCCACGGCAGCCCGCTCGAGCTCCTCCTCGGTCGCTGGCCGCACCCCACGCACCTCGACTTCGATCGACACCCGTTGACCGGCCAACGGATGGTTCGCGTCGAGTAGCACAGTGGCTTCGCGAACGTCGAGCACCTTCAACAGGACGATCGCCCCGCCCTCGTGCTCCGCCTCGAACACGTCCCCCGGGGCGGCGTCCGCCGGGACCTCCGTACGATCGACCTCGATCACGCGGCCGGGATCCCAGCCGCCCCAGGCGGACTCGGGGTCGAGCACGACGGTCGCCCGATCCCCGGACACGAGCCCCTGCGCGGCCGCTTCGATCGCCGGAAGGAGCTGCCCGTGGCCGAAGACGACGGACAGCGGCTCGGCGGGGACGTCCTCGACGAGCTCACCGTCCTCGTCGCGCGCGGTGTACGCGATGGTCACAACCGTGTCGGGACCCACCGGCAATGCGTCCTCTTCACCGGTGAGCTGCCGGTGGCGCGCGACGCGCGGTGGAGTGCGGCGAGGCATGAGCTTTGGCTCCGGCGGCGGGCCGGGGGCCGGGGGCCGGGGGCCGGAGCATGGTCCCGATCGGGCCTCCACGCAACGAAGCGCGGGTGCGGCCCGGCCGGCGCCGCCCCCCAGCGGACCCGGCGCAGGGGGACCGAGTCACGCACGCCGACCGACCAGAACGAGCAGCGCCGTGAGCGCGATCTCGAGTTCTTCCTCGCTCGGCGGCGCGGCACGGGCGTCGATCCTCGCCTTGACCGCACGAAGCTCGGCGCCGAACCGGCGATAGCGGGCCCGCTCCCGCTCGTCCGGCTCTTTGACCACCCACCGAGCCACCTCCTGTCGCAGCTCGTCGACGTCGCGGCTCATCAGGGGTGCCAGGTGGGATGCCAGCGGATGCGCCATCCGTGGAGCAGGATAGCAGCGAATCGAGGGGGGGCGAACGCCGGGAGCGGGACGACCTCCCCGCGCCGCACGCGGCAAGCCGGATGGCCGCGACCTGCCGATGGGTGCTCCAAACCCAGCTCGGGACTTGCCCGCCGGGGCCGACCGCGTATTTTCGTGCGACGATGCCGGGCGCAAGGAAGAGGCGACACGGCCCCGACCGCCGCGTGGTGACCTGCCGCTGCGCGGGGCCGCTCGTGGCCCTCGGGCTTGTCGGGTGTGGACGCGAGCCCTCGCCGGTTGCGCTTCCCTCCGCGTCAGCGACGGTTCGCCCCGCCGCCGCAGCGCCGTCGGTCCGAGCGCCCGCGCAGGCCCCCCTCAAGCAGGAGCTGGCCGACGTCCCCGGTGGCAAGCTCATGGCCGGCAGCCGACCCGGCACCTCGGGGCGAAGGCCCGAACTCGAGCCCCGACGCTACGAGGTCGAGCTGGGGAGCTATCGGATCGACCGCCTTCCCTACCCCAACGACCCGGACGCCCCGCCCCTGCGCGGGGTCACTCGCATCGACGCCGAGCGGCGCTGCGCGGAGCGCGGCGGCCGCCTCTGCACCGAGCTCGAGTGGGAGCGCGCCTGCAAGGGCCCCGACAACGACGAGTACGTCTCCGGCGCGTCGTGGGAGCCGTCTTGCGGCGCGAACCCCCTGCGTTGCGCGTCGGCGTTCGAGGTGCTGGGGCTGACCACGCTCCGCGAGTGGACCGCGAGCGACGTCGTCCCCTCGGACAGCGGACTCCCTCGGCGCGCTGCCGTCCGCGGCGCCCCCGCCTCGGCGGCCCCCGACCAGCACCGGTGCGCAAGAAGGGAGAGCGTCGATCCGGCCACCACCAGCGAGGACATCGGGTTTCGATGCTGCCGGGGCGCACCGAACGCCGCGAAGGTCCGAGAGCCCGCGGCAGGCGCCACCTTCACCAAGCAGAAGCTGGACGCTGCGCGCATCGAGCGCCTGCTCGCGGACGACCCCAGGACGGCCTGGCTGGCACGCGATGTGAAGCTGTTCCGCGAGCCAGAAGCGGCCCGCACCGTGGTCGGGCGCGGCCCGGGAGACGAAAAGGGGTTCTCTTTCACGGTCGCGCCACTGCGCTGGAACCCGGCACCGGGGGCGGAATTCCTCCTCGTCACTGCACGCTCGGGCGCCGACGTCTCGTTCGTCGCCGCGTACCACGTGGTCGGAGAAGACGAATACGCTCTGGCGGCGAGCTTTGCGATGAAGCGGGAGCCGGGCCCGGTCGCGTTCGCCTACAGCGGCAGCATCCGCCCCCGCCTCCACTTCAGCACCTGCTGGGGATGCCCCGGCGAAACCGGCAAGCTCCTCTTCCGGGAGCCGGAGACGGTGGTGATCCTGCAGCCGTAGACCGCGCCGGGGGGACCACCCCCGACGCTCAACGCCACGCCACGGATAGCGCCATGGCGTGTGAGGCGCCGGCCGGAGGATCGACGGGCCCCACCGTCGCACCCGCCATGGTCGCCGCCGTCCGCGCGCAATACAGGCCCAGCCCGCGACCGTAGCGCCCCTTCGCGCTGGACTTCATCCTGAGCTGACCCTCCGCCTCGAACGCAACCTCGCGAAGCTCGGGATCGAGCCTCGGCCCCTCGTCCGCCACGAGGACACTGACGCGCTCCCCCTGCAGCACGATCAAGACGGAGACGGTCCCGTTCGGCCCATGCTGGATGGCGTTTCGGAGCAGGTTGCCGAGCGCTCGGCGCAATAGGTCCCGTTGGGTCATGACCTGCAGGGAGCGGTCCACGCCCGGCGACGAGAGCTCGAGCCGAGCGCCGTGACTGGCCGCGAGCGCTTGGTGGGCGGCGACGCACTCCTCGACGAACGGTGCGAAACGAACGGGCTCGAGCGGGCGAGCCGGGCCGCCGGTAAGACCGTACCCGAGGATCTCCATGTTCTCGACGACGTAGCCGAGTGCCTCACAGGAGACGACCGCGTCAGCGATGGCCTCTCCAATCTCTGGGTCCTCGCCCAGCGCCGTGCCGCCGATGTAGTTGACGTTGCTCTGCAGCGCGGAGAGTGGATTCCGTAGATCGTGCGCGAGCAACGCGAGGAGCCCCGCGATCAACGCACTGTCGAAGCGATCTTCCACGTGGCTACGCTCGCCGCCGGGGCAAGGGGGCCGCTCGGGCGGGGAGGGTTGAGTCTAGCAAAGGACCGCATGGACCGGGCAGGGACCCGCCAACCCCGCCGGACGCAACGCCAACGACCCCCGACACCCGATCCACGTCACGCCACCGGCCAGCGAGCCCCCCACCCGCGCCGATGGTCAGCAGGAGCGACGATCAGCGCGCCGACTGCGCCCACAGCCCGGAAGAACGCCGCCCGGGACCGACCCCCTCACGAGGGGACACCGCCGATTCCACCCGCTGCCAGGCGAGTCAGCCAGCCCCCGTCAGCCAGCTCCTGTCAGCCAGCTCCAGTCAGCCAGCCTCGGCGTCGTCCTCCACGTCGTTAACGCTGGGGATCTTCTTGATATCCAGGCGCGCCATCTTCCACGCACGCTGAACCACCCAGGAAAGGGAGCGGTCGAGCCGAGCCGCCTCGTCCTTGATTTCCTGCAGCATCGCCTCCGGAAAGTAGAGGCTCTGCTTGCGCTTGTCGCTGCCCTTGTTGGTTTCGCTTTCAGCCACCGGCGCCAACGTCCTTGTACGGAGGTAATGCTCCTACCTAGGTTTCACGCTAGTACCATTCGCGGCTGCGTGAAGCAACGGCGGATAACGGCTAGGCTCGCTCGGGTGCCGCCGCACGACCATCCCCCGCCCTCACGGCCCGCTCGCACCGTCCCGCCGGGGCGGTCCGGCGGCGATCGAGGTCACGGCGACCACCCCTCGGGGAACCGAGCGCCCTCCGGCCGGGGGTCGCGGATCCGGTCACTCGGGGGGGGGTTCGGGGCGACCCTGGTGGCGGCCTTCGTCCTCGCCCCCTCGGCGCGCGCCGACACGGCACCAGAGAGCCCCTACCGGGCCATCGATCAGATGGCCCATGTGCTGGCGCTCGTCGAGGATGAGTACGTCGAGCCCGTGGACCCGGAACGACTGGTGACGGGCGCCATCCGCGGGATGGTCGCCGAGCTCGACCCGCACTCCGAGTACCTGGCCGCCGAGGACTTCACGCGCTTCCAGGAGGACACAGAGGGGCGCTTCGCCGGAGTCGGGGTGGAGGTGGACTTCCGGGACGGGGCCGTGATCGTCCTGGCCCCGATCGAGGGCACGCCGGCCTTCCGAGCCGGGATCCTCTCCGGCGATCGGATCGTCGCCGTGGACGGCGAGAGCCTGCGTGCCCTCCCACCCACGGAGATCGTGGACCGGATGCGTGGTCGCCCGGGGACGCAGGTCCGACTCACGGTCGCGCGAGAGGGCGTCACCGGGCCGCTCGAGTTCACGCTTGTGCGCGAGGTCGTGCGCGTCCCCAGCGTCACCGCGCGACGGTTCGACGGTGACGTCGGGTACGTGCGCATCAAGCAGTTCCTGACGGGCACCCACACGGAGCTGCTGCGTGCGCTCGGGGAGCTCAGACGGGAGGGCCCGCTGGCCGGCGTCCTGATCGACCTGCGCGGCAACCCCGGGGGGCTCGTGGACGAGGCGAGCGCCGTGGCCGACGAGCTGCTCGTCACGGGGACCATCTTCTCCGTTCGCCGTCGCGGTCGCGTGGTGGACACGGTCCGAGCCACCCCGTACGGTGCGCTCCGTCGCGGCCCGATCGTCGTGCTCGTCGACGAAACCACGGCGAGCGCGGCGGAGCTGGTGGCCGGAGCGCTGCAGGATCACCGACGAGCCGTCATCGTCGGCGCGCGAACCTTCGGCAAGGGGTCGGTCCAGTCGATCCTCGATCTGCCGCGTGGAGACGGGCTGCGTCTGACGACGATGCGCTACTACACGCCACGCGGACGGGCGATCCAGGCGCAGGGCATCGAGCCGACGATCCGGGTGGAGGGACGCTACGATCCTGGACCGGCGGCGCCGGCGGTCCGCGAGCGCGATCTCCCCCATCACCTGCCCCCCGAGGGGCCCGAGTTCGCACCGCCGCCCGCTGCCGTTGGGGGTGCCACGCCGGACGGGGGTGCCACGCCGGACGGGGGTGCCACGCCGTCACCCTCGGCCGCGGGAGCCTCGCTGCCTCCCGGGAGCGCGCTCCCAGACGATCCCACCGGGAGCGCCGACCTCGCGCTCAGCCTTGGCTACCAGATCCTGGTTGGCCTGCACCCCCCAACGCGCTGACCTTCGGGGATGCGGTCCCGCCACCGGGGCACCTCAGGTCCCGTCGGAGGGCGAGAAGGGGCCCCGCCCGCAGCGCAAAACGAAGAGGGGCGTCCGCGCCGCGCTCGGCCCGGACAGACGCGGATCCCTGCCGACGAGCTCGGTCGAGTAGGCGTCGACGCCGGGCTGCCACCGGATCTCCGACTCCGCCACGTAGACGTGGTACGGCCGCCAGAGCGCAGCGGGAAGCGCGAAGGGGAGCCCGACCTCCCGGTCCCGCCGCGGCGGGGCCACGGTCGAGCCGAGCCGGCGATCGACGCGCGACACCACGCGGAGCTCGCGATCCCAACCGCCGGGGCTCGCGCCGGCACGGACGTACAGCCGCAGCAGGGGCGCGACGCCCGGAACGAACGCGAAACCGAGCAGCTCGGTGCCGTCGGCGAACACGGTCCGCGGCCGTTGATCGAGTCGCTCGAGCAGCGCGGCGAGGTGACGCTCGGCGGCCACCCCGTCGCCCACGGCAAGCGCCATGGCGTGGGCCACGCGTAGCTCCTCGGCGCTGGCGGGCGCCGCCGCGGGGGCTGGGTTCGGCGTCTGGCCGAGGTGATGGCGCAGCTCCCAAGTCCCGAAGGGGTCCGGTGCGAAGCCGAAGGCCGGATCGCACCCGTTGACCCAGTACCATCGCCACGGTCCCGGTTCCGTCCGCGTGATGCGTTGGGCGACGATGGAGTGCGGCCCGCGCCCTCCCTCGACGACCCAGAAGGGGCCGTAGGCGGTCACCGAGGCGGTGGACGCGACGTGAGCGAGGACCTCGAGCGCGGCAAAGCGCGCGTCCACGAGGAGCAGGTCCACGGGGTCGAGGGGGTTGCCGAAGGGGAGAATCGGCCGCCGTGCCGACCACTCGAGCGCCCAATCGAGGTGCACGCTCCGGTGCACGCCGATGGCAGCAGCGGGGGCGAGCCGCCCGGTGACCTCCCGAACCACGGCGTGCTGGTCACCACCCTGGGTGATCCGGCGCCAGCCGTCGTCGAAGCGCTTGCCGGTGCGCCTCGCGTAGGTGAGCGTCGTGAGCGCGTCGGGCGCCATCACGACGAGCGGAGCGAGCCCGACCACGAACGCCGCGCGCCCAGCCGTTCGAGGCCATCGACCCTTCGCTCTCGGCCCCGGCAACGCCGCGAACGCACTCCGCAGCGTCGCGACGAGCGCGCCCGCCCCGTAGGCCAGGTACAGGGCGAAGTAGTGCGGCCAGAACACGTGCACGTCGGCGCCGTTCTTGAAGACGAGGTACTGGAACGTCGCCATCACGAGGACGGCCAGCGGGAGCGCCTCGAGCGCGCGACCAGGCCCGAGCGCCCTGACCACCAGGCAGGGGAGCGCGAGCACCCCCAAGGCGATCCCGACGGGGGTGAAGCAGAGCTCGAGCCAGTGCCGACGCGCCACCAGGACCGCGGCGAGCGGGGTCGAAGCACCGTGGGCGCGCGCCGCACCCTGCGCGAGCAGATCGTCGAGCCGCCCCAGGGCGAAGAACAGCACCACGTAGGCTCCGCCGATGAGCGTGGCAGCCAGGGCGAGGAGCGCCCCCGCGAGGGCGGCGCGCGGGGGGGGAGGCGGGCGGCGGCGGGCAACGGGCGGAGCCAGGCGGAGCAAACCCGCACCGAGCACGCTCCCGACGAAGACGAACGCGGCCCAGTCGCTGTTCATGGCGTGGGCTAGCCCGCCGAGCGCGACGGCGAGCCACCGCCACCGCCACCCGTCGGAGAAGCGCACGAACCCCCAGATGCCGAGCGCGACCCCGAACATGACGGGCACCTCGAGGGCGTTGAAGTCGGCGAACGCGAGCGCGATCGGCGTGACGGTGAAGGCGACCGCGGCCACGGCGGCTGCCGGCGCGCCCCAGAGGCGCCGCGAGGCCGCGAAGACCAGCGGGGGGGTGGCGGCGCTCATGCCAAGCGGCGCCAGTCGCAGCACCCAGTCGTGTGCGCCGAGGACGCGCACGAGCAGGGCCGTGGTCCAGAAGATCCCCCACGGGTGGTGGCAGTAGTAGTCCCCCACCTGGGGCGGAGTGGCCGTGAAGTGGGTGACGGGGGCGAGGATCCCCCAGCGCCAAGCGTTCATCGCCGCGATCCCCACGGCGGTCGTGGCCGCGTCGTGACCGGAGTCGAAGGGGCCGGTGAGCTCCCAGGCGGTGAGGAGGACGAACGCGGCGCTCGCCGCGATCGCGACGCGCGTCGCGACGCGGTCCAGCCGGGGATCGTCCAGCGCCATCGACGGACGAGCATAGCGGGGCGGCGACGCCGGACAACGCCAGCGGAAGACCGTGCCGCGCAGACGGGTGCGCGAAGGCGTCTTCAGCTCGCGAGGAGCTGGCGCAGCACGAACGGCAGGATGCCGCCGTGCCGGAAGTACTCCAGCTCGACCAGCGTATCGATGCGCGCCTTGACCCGGAAAGAAGTGCGCGCACCATCGGGACCGACGGCGACGACGTCCAGGATCTTCCCCGGCTGGAGGTCCGCCGCGATCCCGTGCACCGAAAGCGCCTCCTCGCCCGTGAGCCCGAGGGCCTCCCGGCTGCCCCCAGGCAAGAACTCGAGTGGCAGGACGCCCATTCCGATCAGGTTCGAGCGGTGGATGCGCTCGAAGGAGCTAGCAAGGACCGCGCGCACGCCGAGCAGGGAGGTCCCCTTGGCCGCCCAGTCGCGCGAGGACCCAGTGCCGTACTCACGGCCCGCGATGACGATGAGGGGCACCCCCTCCGCACGGTAGCGCGTCGCCGCGTCGAAGAGGGTCATCGCCTCGCCGTCGGGAAAGTGGCGCGTCACGCCACCCTCCGTCCCGGGACAGAGCAGGTTCCGGAGGCGCACGTTGGCGAAGGTCCCGCGCACCATCACCTCGTGGTTGCCACGGCGGGCCCCGTACGAGTTGTAGTCACGCGGGGCGACCCCGCGCTCCGCCAGGTACCGCGCCGCCGGCGAGTCGCGCGCGATGGTGCCCGCCGGCGAGATGTGATCGGTGGTGATCATGTCCCCGAGCGAGGCCAGCACGCGGGCGCCGCGGATGTCCTCCAGCGGGGCGGGATCGCGGGGCAGATCGACCAGGAACTCCGGCAGGCGCACGTAGGTGCTGTCCGGATCCCACGCGAAGCGGGAGCCCGCCGGCACCGGGAGCGCCCGCCACGCCTCGTCGCCACGGAAGACGTCCGCATAGGTGCTCCGAAAGAGCTCCTCGGTGACGTGCTCGGTGACCACCGCCCGGACCTGCTCCGCGGTCGGCCAGAGGTCGCGGAGGAACACGGGCTTGCCCTCGCCGTCCCGTCCGAGCGGCTCGGTCGTAAGATCGAGGTCGATCCGCCCGGCCAGCGCGTAGGCGACGACCAGCGGCGGGCTCGCGAGGTAGTTGGCGCGGGTGTCGGGGCTGATGCGACCCTCGAAGTTGCGGTTGCCGCTGAGCACGCTCACCGCGACCAGCCCCTGCTCGCGAATGCCGGCGCTCACCGGCTCCGGGAGCGGGCCGCTGTTGCCGATGCAGGTGGTGCAGCCGTAGCCGACGACGAAGAACCCGAGCGCCTCGAGGTCGCCGAGGAGCCCGGCAGCGCGCAGGTACTCGGTGACCACCCGCGAGCCCGGCGCCAGGCTCGTCTTGACCCAAGGCTTGACCCGAAGCCCCCGCCGGACCGCGTTCTGCGCGAGCAGACCCGCGGCGACCAGCACCGAGGGATTGGAGGTGTTGGTGCACGAGGTGATCGCCGCGATCACTACGCTCCCGTGACCGAGCGCGACCTCGCCGCCCTCGAGCACGATCTGCGCACGACGACCGAGCGCCTCGTCGGTCACCTCACCCTGCCGTACCATTCCCGGGAGCGCCGCGGCGAAGCCGGCCTTCACGTCCGGGAGTGCGACCCGGTCGTGCGGCCGTCGCGGACCGGCGACGGACGGGACCACCGTCCCCAGGTCGAGGTCGAGTCGGTCGCTGAACTCGGGGTCGGGAGAGGTGTCCGTCCAGAAGAGCCCCTGGGCGCGGGCATAAGCCTCGACCAGCTCGACCTCCGCCGCGCTGCGCCCAGTGAGGCGCAGGTACCAAAGCGTCTCGGCGTCGATGGGAAAGAAGGCGCAGGTGGAGCCGAACTCGGGCGCCATGTTGGCGATGGTGGCCCGATCCGCCAGCGGCAGCCGTCCCAGCCCGTCGCCGTAGAACTCCACGAAACGATTGACCACACCGCGCTCGCGCAGGAGCGCCGCCAAGGTGAGCACCAGATCGGTCGCGGTGGTCCCCGGCAGGAGCGCGCCCTGGAGCCGGACCCCCACGACCTGCGGCACAAGCATGGCGATGGGCTGCCCGAGCATCGCGGCCTCCGCCTCGATGCCGCCAACGCCCCACCCCAGCACACCGATGCCGTTCACCATCGTGGTGTGGCTGTCCGTTCCGACGAGGGTGTCGGGGAAGGCGACGCCGTCTTCGGCGAAGACCACGCGCGCGAGGTGCTCCACGTTCACCTGGTGAACGATCCCCGTGGACGGCGGCACCACTCGGAAGCTCGCGAACGCGCCCTGGGCCCAGCGGAGCAGGGTGTACCGCTCCCGGTTGCGCGCGTGCTCCAACCCGACATTGCGGACCAGGGCGTCGAGGGTCCCGTAGGCGTCGACCTGGATCGAGTGGTCGACGACGAGCTCCGCCGGACATCGTGGCTCGATGCGGGCGGGGTCGCCGCCCATGGCGGCCATCGCGTCGCGCATCGCCGCCAGGTCGACTACGGCGGGAACGCCGGTGAAGTCCTGCAGGATCACCCGCGCGGGCTGGAACGCGATCTCCGCGTGAGGCTCGGCGCTGGGATCCCAGCGCGTGATGGCGTCGATGTCCGCGCGCCGGACGGCGCGCCCGTCCTCGTGACGGAGCAGGTTCTCGAGCAGGATGCGCAGTGTCACCGGCAGCCGGCCGAGGTCCCGGCCGACCGCCGACGCGAGGCGCGGGAGGCTGAAGTACTCCAGCTCCCGACCGCCGACGGCGAGGCAGGATCGCGTGGAGAACGAGTCGAGAGAGCGCGAAGCCATGGGAGCACCCGGGTGCGAGGGGGGGCCGAGCTCGACGCCGACGGGGCGTGGCGCGGGGTGAGCGCCTGCGCTAGCGCATCGACCCGGCAGGGGCAACCGCCGGGCTCGGCGCGAACGGGCCGGCGCAGCCTCAGGGGGGCTCGTCCTCGGCCGCGGTGCAGGCGGCGTCCTCGCCCGCGACGCAGAGCGTCGCGAGGGCGTCGCAGGACGCGCCGTCGCCGCGCCGGCACTCCGCAGCGAGCAGACCCCGCCCTCGCTCACGCTCGTCCGCGTCCTCGCCATCGAAGGCCAGCAACGCGCCCAGATTGTGACAGCCCGGGCGGGATCCGAGCGCGCAGGCCTGCTCGAACGCCTCCAACATGCGGGCGCGCGCGTCGCCGACCTGGGCACCGCCATCGCGCGCGATGCCGAGCGCGTTGCACGCCTCGCGGACGGAGCCGGCGCAGGCCCGCTCCAGCAGCGCGCGGGCCCGCGCCGGGTCGGCGGGCAGATCCTCGCCGACGGCGAGCTTCTGGCCCATTGCGCCACACGCCTCCAGCAGGCCGAGCCGGCAGGCGGCGTCGCACATCGCCACCTCCCCGGGGCCGCAGAGCGGCCGGCGCCAGGGCAGCCAGGTCGTCGCCCAATGACCGCCGAACGCGAGCGCGACGGCGGGCACGCCCACGAGGAGCGTGCGGGACGCCCCGAGGCCCACCTGGCTGGCCCCGAGGAGGAAACCCACCGCCAGCCCCAGCGAATGCCCGAGGAAATCGACGACGGGGACCACGAGGTCGATGAGACACTGGAGCGCGATCAGCGCCCCGAGGGTGCGCAGGGGGCGCCGCGCCTCGGGGAGCCGGTCGTCGAGAACCGCTCGGAGCAAGAGGGCCCCGGCCATCCCGACCCCCCCCATGAGGGCCCCGGAGGCGCCCACGGTCGTCACCGCTTCGCCCCCGAGCGCCCAGAGGCCGACGTGGGCGGCCATGGGGATCGCTCCGCTCAGCAGGAGCGCGATCACCGTGCGCACCGCACCCAGGCGCCGTTCGAGGTACGTCCCGAGCGGGATCAGCGCCCCCAGGTTCATCACCAGGTGGACGGGACCCATGTGCAAGAACAGCGCGGCGCCGATCCGCCACCACTCGCCGGCCGCCACCCGCGTCGGGACCAGCGCCCCGAGGCGCTCGAGCGTCTCCGTCTCGAGGCTCCCCCCGGTCGCCACTTCGGCGACGAACACCGCCAGGATCACGGCGGTGAGTAGCGCGGTCCCGACGGGGAAGCGCCGAGCCCCGAAGCCGGGGACGGCGCGTATCAGCGCCCGCGAGGCGCGCGCGAGCTCGTCGAGCGACGCGACGAGCGACGCCGAGGCCCCGCCCCGGCTTTCGGTCGGGACGGCGGCAAGACGGCGCTCGATCTGCTCCGCCTGCTGGGGGTCCGCCCGCTCCCGCGCCGCGACCAGCCGGGCAATCCCCGCGTCCACGGCGCCGGCCGCGACCTCCGCGGTCCCCAGCCAAAGCCCCCGCGACCGGTCGTCCATGACCCCGAGCGGTCCATCGAAGAGCGCGCGCACGGCGTCGACGCGGCCGCCGAAGGCGAGGGCAAAGAGGAGGGACTGCTGCAGGACCGGCGGCCGCTGGCCCAGGATCGGGCGGAAGCGCTCGACCGCGCCGACCAGCGTCGCGACGTCACCGAGTTCGCCGAGCGCCCGCAGGTACCGGGGGATGAGCGCCAGCGATCCGACGACGTCTACTCTGGCTTGGCGCTCCACGAACGCGCGGACGTTGGCCCAGTCTCCGTCGGCCATGAGCCGCTCGACCGTGGCGAGCGGGCCGAGGGCGGCGTCCCCCTCCAGGCGCCCGAGCATCCCGAGCCCGGCGCGGCGATGGCCGGAAGCAAGCCAGTCGAGGGCGCGGAAGTAGTCACGCAGCCCCCGGAAGCCGCCGAGCGGTCGGAGCAGGGCGAGCAGGCCGTAGAGCGCCGCCCCGGTGCGGAAGTCGCGCCTTAGGGAGCGCGTGTACGCCACCGCCACCAGGACGTTGGGTGCCAGCACCGACAGCCCCCAGGCCGCGAGCCCGAGGTAGCCAGCCCAGCGGGGGACGACCCAATGCCCCAGCGCGGCGGTGCCGCCGACGAGCAGCACGGTGACGATCCCGTCCAGCGCCGCCCGACCGAATCCGTGCGCGCGCGCCCGCGCCAGCGTCCGCCCCAACGCGACGGCGCAGAAGGTCGCCACCAGCCACAGCGCGAGCTGGTTCGGATCGGACAGGAACGAGGGCATGCGGTCCCGGGCGAGCGCCAACGCCGCGCCCGCGCGGGGACCCTACCTCATCGGCCGACTTCGTCGAGGAAGGCCGCCGCCCAAGCGAGCGGGGCGTTCCAGTTGATGGTGATCTCGTTGGTCGACCAGCTCTCGATGTGATCGATGAAGCATTTCTGCGGCGCGCAACCCGGCAGACCCGCCTGCTTCGCGTATGGATCCTGGAGGCTCGAGTTCGGGCCGCCCGAGACGGCGCCCGGCGGCACCGGCGGGAAGCTCGGGTCCTTCTGCTGGGCCCAGAAGCGGTGGTGCGGGTGCTGGAGTGGCCGCTCCCCGTATCCACTCACGTAGGACTGCACCTTCGGGTTGAGGCCGAGGATGTAGTTCATGGCGTCGATGACGCCGTTCACGTACTTCTTGTCATTGGTGAAGTCGTGGGCGAGCCCCATGACCACCATGTTGTTGAGCACGAAGGAGTTCGAGCCCCAGGGGTAGCTCGTGTCGGACTCCATCGGCACCCGGTAACCGCGCTTCTCGATCAGCGCGAGGTAGTGATCCGCCGCGCCGATGATCTGCTTACGCTGCTCCTGCACCTCGGCCGGCGTGAGCTTGTTGGGGACCACCGCCAGCGAGATCTTGCCAAGCGCCGAGAGCTGGTCCCAGCTCATGCTGGCGGTGCCGCCGCCGGCGTTGACGGGCATGCGCTGGTGCTGCACGAGCTTGGTGAACTCTGCCTTGTACTTCGGGTCACCGGTGGTGATGAACAGCTCCGCCGCGGCCCAGTACCACTCGTCGTCGAAGTTAGAGTCACCGTAGGCGCCGCCGCCCTCCACCATGCCCTCGGCGACGATGTTGGGCTCCTTCTTGGCGGCGGCCCAGCCGACCTCCGCCGCCTTCAGGCAACGGGCGGAGAACGCGGCGTCGATCGGCTTCCAGATCCGCGCGGCCTGCGCCGCCGCACCGACCAGGTTCAGCGTGGCCGCCGTCCCCACGGGGCGCAGGTACCGCTCCACGGTGTCCTGATCGGGCCGGGTCGGGATGCCCGTCCACTTGATGCTGTGCATCTTGTGGTGAACCATGCCGGCGTGCGGCTTGCCGGCGGGGACCTGCATCCGCAGCATCCACTCCATCTCCCACCGAGCCTCGTCGAGCAGATCAGGAACGCCGTTGCCGGCCTCGGGCACCTTCAACTTGCCGTCGCCGAAGTCGCCCCCCGTCTTGCGCTGGTGCTTCAGCGTCTCGTACTGGTTGAGCAGCGTCCACAGCGAGATGCCGCCGTTGACCACGTACTTGCCGTGGTCGCCGGCGTCGTACCAGCCGCCCGAGACGTCGAGGGAGTAGTCGCAAGCAAACTGCTTGAAAGAGCCCTGAAGCGAACCCTCCGGTGCGCACTTCACCGACTTGTCACCGGAATGCCCGGCGGGGCGCGCCCACTGCTGACCGCCGGCGAGATCCGCCCGGATCTCGATGCCGCTCCGGTTGTGATAGAAGTAGGCGAGCGCGTCGTACTTGAGCGAGCGATAGACGTCCTTGCCGATGTCGAAGGGGACGCTCTCGTCGGCGCCGATCTTCAACCGGTACCCCTCTCCGGGCGTGTTGAAGGAGGAGAAGTCGAGGGTGTGGAGCAACTCTCCGGCGGCCTTGTCCTCGCCGAACCGCACGGTCTTGCCGCTGGCAACGACCTGGCCAGCCCCGTCAACCAGCTGCCAATCGAGCGGCTCGGTGGCGGTGCTCTTGTAGGTGGCGCGCTTGGCGAAGGCGGGCAGATAGCCCACCTGATTGACGCGGATCTTGGGCAGCGGACCGGTCTGTCGCCCCTCGGGGAGCTGGAACTCGGGGTCGTTGAGCTGAAGATCGTCGAAGCAGATCTCCACCGGCGCCGACCCGACGAGCGGACCGCCGAGGTGGATTGCGAACTCGGCCTGGGCGTCGTCCACGCCGCCCGCAAAGGTGCCGACGAAGGTCTGCGGGGACTGTCCCACGTCGGCCAGGGCCGCCCAGTACTCGTCGTAGGGGGGGCCGGCCTTGGCGAGACGCGCACGGAGGCGCGTGGGCGTGCTGGCGCGCACCTTCATCATCACCTGGTACTGGTGGCCACGCACGACGGGGATGTCGCGGTGACGCAGGACGACGTCGTACGTGTTCGAACCGGCCGAGTCGATCTTGAGGCAGAGTTCCTCGCCCACGACGCTGGCGCTGCCGGCGGCCGGCGGCGCGAAGGTCGTCCCCCAGGGCAACGGGGTGCCCTCCTCGAAGGTCTCGTTCCAGAAGACGTTGTTGCCAGCGCGCTCGGCGCCGCCCGGCGCCAAGGTGCCGCTGGCGGGCGGGACGGGGCCCACGGCGGCGGCGCCCTTGCCACCGGCGGCGCCAGCGCCGCAGCCCAGGCCGATGAGCAAGGGCAGCGCGGTCAGGGCCGCCACGAAGATGGATCTGCTGCTGAGCATGTCGATCGCTCCTCTCCTCGGGGAGGCGCCATCGTAGGCGGGCGGGCATGCGAGTCAACCGCCGCGGGCACGGGCGCGCGCGACGCGCCACCACGGGGGCGCGTCAGCAGGGATCGGTCACGATCGTATCAGGCGCGGCGGACTAGACGCGAGCGGCATCGCCGCCCGCGACGATGCCCGTCCGTACGGCGTCGAGGAGCGTGCGCGGTCGATCCGCGACGCAGCCCCCCGCCGCCCACAGGTCCCGCGGCGGGTCCGTCGTGGTGACCGCGACCGGCGGCCCAACGGCCCCGGCCAAAGGCAGCGATCGGAGGGCACGGACCCGCCCGCGGACGAGCACGTCCACCCCGACGCGCTCGAGCGCTGAGCGCCCGAGCGCGACCAGATCCGCGCCGTCGAGCGACGAAACCACGTCGAGTGGGCGACCCCCGAGCGCGAGCGCCGCCTCGGCGTCGAAGCCGAGCCGGAAGGCAGGGGCGCCCGGGTCGGCGGCGGCAGCGAGCTCGATGCCCCCCGCGACCAGACCGCCGACAGCGAGCACGACGGCGTCGGCCTCGATCGACGTTCGCCCTCCATCCGGGGGCGCTTCGACGATGACTGCATGCCCTCCCGCTCGGGCCGTCACCGACCGCACACGGCCCCGGATCCACCGCACGCCGAGCTCCGACAGTAGCGCGTCTCGCGCCCGGGCAAAACGAACGCCAGCGACCCCGCCGGGGCGCGACGTCACCTCGCCGATGGGCTTGCCCAGCGCCGCCCGCAGCGCGAGCGCCGTGGCGGGGGTCAAGCCCAACCCGGGCCCGAGGAGCCAGCCGTCGTGCGCGCGCGACGCCGCGGTCAAGGCGTCTGCCAGACCCTCGCGCGACGGCGCGCGCTCGAGCGCGCGCGCGAGCTCGTGTTCGGAGCCGAGCGTCTCCCGGAGCGCCCGCGGCGGGTCCACGAGCACCCCCTCGAAGCACGTTTCGGTCGCGCGCGCCCAGGCCCCCGCCGCGAGCCCGCTGGCGAGCAACCGCGCCGCGGGCGACGGACCCCCGAGATCGGCGACCGCGACGCGCCCCCCCGCTAGCGGCGCCAGGTCGAGCAGCGCCGGGTCGCACCCGCGGGCGGCGCGCACGACCCCGGCGGGGGTCGCGAGCCGAACCCCCCCGAGGCGCCACAGCCCCAGGGCCGCGGCAAACGCCGCGATCTCGGGCTCGAGCGGGGACGCCGCGGCGGCCGTGACCGGCGCGTCATCGACCGCGCCGCTGGCAAGCTCGCTAGCGCCGGCGCGATCACTCACCACGATCACCGTCGCGCCGGCCGCGACAGCAGCCCAGGCGGCCGCGGAACCGCTGGCGCCGGCCCCGACGACCACGACCCGCCGGCTCACGCCGGCGCCTCCGAGAGCTCCGCCCGGACGAGGGCGAGCGCGAGCGCCTCCTGACGGGCCTGCGCGGGTCCGACCGCCGGCAGTCGGCCTCGAGCCAGGACCGCATGCGCCTCGCGAGCCGCGTCGGCGACGCGCGCGGCGTCCTGACCGGCAGCGTCCGCGACCACCGTCGCGCAGTCCGCGACGCAACCCATCCCTCCGCAGCAGCCGAGCCCCAGGCGCGTGCGGCGCACGACGTCGACGACCGTGCGCGCCCACTCGTGCTCCACGACGTGCCGAACCTCCGCCTCGGTCACGGGACCGCACGCGCACAGCAGGCGCCCCTCGCGCGGACGCGCCGCGATCCGCTCGAGGATCAGGCCCGCTGCCGCGCCGTAGCGATGCCCGAGCCGCCGGAGAGCGGCGCCGCCGACGAGCGAGCTCGACGCGACGGCCGACGGCGGGTCCGCCATCGCCCCTGGGAGCGGCGCCGTGGCGGTGCGGCAAGGCCCCGCGCCGCCGATCCGCGCCGCGACCACGTCGGTCATCTCCTCGGCGAAGAGCCGGTAGCTCGCCAGCTTACCGCCGAGCATCGAGTACAGGCCCGGAGCACCATGCGCGGCGTGATCGACGATCCGGTGCGCGCGGGAGAGGGCGTCCTCGGGCGGGCCCCAGGCGAACAGCGTGGGGCGGACTCCCGCCCAGGTCCCGATCGCCCGGGCTCGCGCGACCGCCGGGAGAATACGGGCGCCGGCCTGCCGGAGGTAGCGGACCTCGTCGACGGTAGCGGCCACCGCGTCGAGATCCCCGTAGTAGTCGTCGTCGGTGGTCCCGATCACGGTGAGATCCTGCCACGGCAGCACGAACACCTGCCGACCATCGATCGCCTCGGTGACGATCGCCACGTCGGTGAGGGGCCGGTCGAAGTACACGTGGATCCCCTTGCCCGGCCGCACCGCGGCGGCGTCCCGCGGGAGTCCGGCGCGCGCGGCCGCCAGCGGCGCCCAGGCTCCGGTGGCGTTGACGACGACCGGAGCCTCGACGAGCCCGCGGGTGCCATCGAGAGTGCTGGCGAACCGGACGCCCGTGACCGCGCCGCCCGGCGCGCGCACCACCTCGGTCACCGCCGCGTGGTTGGCGATCAGGGCGCCGTGACCGCGGGCGTCGAGCGCGTTCTCGATGCAGAGACGAACTCCGTCGACCCCCCACTCGTCGAAGGAGATCGCGCCGATGAAGTCGCCCCGCAGCCCCGGCACGAGCCGCGCGAGCTGCCGGGCGTCGAGCCGCTGGTGCGGCTGGCCGTGCTTCAGGTGCCGGAACCAGTCGTAGGCGCCGAAGAAGGCGTCGTGCAGGAGCAGCGAGCGCCGCCCCCGGGCGCGCTCGATCGGGACCAGCGCGGGCACGCGAAAGACGAGGTGCGGGGCGATGCGCTGCACGTGCCCCGAATCCAGGCAGCTATCGCGGGTCACGCGGGGGTCGCCGAGCAGGTAGCGGGGCCCGCCGTGCAGAAAGCCGGTGGAGTTGCCGCTCGCTCCGCGGCCAAAGTCGTCCTGTTCGAAGAGGGCGACCCGAAGGCCCCGGAGCGCGGCGTCGCGCGCCACCCCGAGCCCGTTGATCCCGCCGCCGATGACCACGACGTCCACACTGGCAACGGTCGGCTCCGCTCCGGACGGGGCAGGAGCGCGCACGACGGGGTCCATGACCGGGGAGTGTTCGCCCCCCGACGCACCCCGCGCAAGCCTCGTTCGGCGCGCCGGGCGCGGGCGCAGTCGCGAATTTGGCCGGGGCAGGGGCCGGCCCCTACCCTCCCGGGGCATGCGTGCCCTCCGAGGAGCGACCCTCGCCCTCGCGCTGCTCGCGAGCCCGCACCCTGCCGCCGCGGGCTCGCCGCCAGCGGCGGCGACCACGAGCCCCGCGGGACGACCACGCCTCGTGCTCGACCACCTTGAGCTGCCGGACTCGCTCCCCCGGGCGGGGTACTTCGAGCAGCGGCTCCGCGAGATCCTCCAGCGCGAGGCGCGCCGCGTGGTCTGGGGCGCCGGCCGGGAGAGCACGATCACCTACCGCTTCTTCGTTACCCAACTCTCGATCGAGCAGCAGGGCGACGTGGTGCGAGTGCGCTGCCACGCGACGGGGCAGCTCCCGAAGGGGAAGACCGCGAAGGGGATGCTCACCTACAGCGGCGCGGCCTCAAGGCGCGACGCCCTGGTGGTGGAGGTGCTCGAGATCGTCGCCCGCGGTGTGATCGCGCGGCTCGCCGAGCTCGAGCGGAACCGCCGCGGCCAGCCGAGTTGAGGATCGAGGCGCGGCCAGCCGGCGCGCGGCGCCCGGCCCGGGTGCGGCCGGATCGAGACCGGCCCCCAGATGGCGCCGGCCGGCCGCGTCTGCCAGGATGGACCCCGTGGAACTCCCGAGTCCGCCCGCCCTCCGCGCTGTCGTCGAGCGGCTGGCCAGGTTGCGCTCTCGGCTCGGCGACGAGCTCGGCGACCGGCCCCTGGTGCTACCGACGAGCGAGTTCTTCCCCGACGAGTTTCACGCCGACGAGCCGAGCGTCAAGCGCCTGGTCACACGGCTGAAGCGGCATGCGGGGATGAGCGACATCCCGACGCGCACCCGGGTGGCGGGCCTCGAGCCCGACTGCGAGACGGGCGGGTGCGGCACCGGCCGGGTCCGCGGGGGCGGGTGCCAGGACGGGTGCGGGACCGGCAGCGCGACGGAAGAGCCGATCGTTCGGCTGATGGACGCGGGAGAGACGTGGCGGATCACCGTGCCCGCTGCGGAGCTCCGGCACCCGGTCTTGCTCGGCACGAACCTCGCACGCCTGCTCGGTTTCGTCTTCCTCGCCGAGACGCTCCCCGAGGGCGAGGCGGTGGAGGCGCCGGCGGACGTCACGGCGGATCTTACCGGCGTGCTGCTCGGCTTCGGCGTCCTCCTGCTCCAGGGCTCGTACATCTACCAGAAGGGCTGCGGCGGTCCCCGCGTCGCCCGCGCCACCAAGCTCGGCCCCGGCGAGCTCGCCGTCGCGACCGCCCTGTTCGCCAAGCTCGGCAATCACCCCTCGCGCGTCGCCCGGCGCGCGCTCGACGCGACCCAGGCGGCGGCCTTCACCGCGGCCCGGGACTGGGTCGAGTCGAACGACCCCCTGGTCGAGGCCCTCCGTCGGGATCCCGCGCGGGTCGCGCGGGGGGCGGTGGAGCTGACGGAGACGCGGCCGTGGCTCTCCCGCGCGCTCGGTCGAAAGCCCCGAACGACGCCGGCGCGGAGCGAGCCCGGCGAGGGGGGGCTCGACGAGATGGGGGGCGACGCGGGCTCCCTGGCCGAGATCGACGACCTCCTGGCGACGCTCCCCGAGGCGCGGCGGCCGCGGTCGCGCCCGACGACGCCCGTGGACGAGGAGCTGAAGGCGCTCGTCGCCGAGGCCCTCGACGAAACCGAGGACGAGGGCCAGGACGAGGACACGCGGCCGGCTCCCTGAGCGGATCTCTGACCCCGCCAGCGCGCCACCGGACCCGACGCGGCCGCGGGCCGCGGGCCGCGGGCCGCGGGCCCTCCCGCCCACCGCTCGCGCTCACCGGAGCCCGAACCGAACGGTGAGCCAGCCGATGGACCGTAGCGCGTACAGCGCGATCACGGTGACGTACGGGAAGAAATAGAGCTCGATTCGACCGAGCAGCCCGACCACGAGAAGATACGACGGGTAGTGCACCACCAGCTTCAGCGCCGCGATCCCGAGCCCGAGCGCCCGCCGCGCCAGCGACGCAGGCGCGGGCGCGGGCGCGGGCGCGACGCGAGGCCCGGCCACCTCCGGTCGCCGCTGAAAGGTCGTGATCGCGATCCCGGTGGCGAGGCAGACGAGCCCCGTGATCCCGACGACGAGGTACTGCGGGTCCGTCGACTCGCGGTAGAGGCGCAGCGACACGGCGCCGAGCAGAACGAAGGACTTGATCTCGTCCATCAGGAAGTCGAAGAGGTGACCCGCCGGCGAGGCGGACCCGCGAAAGCGCGCGAGCATTCCGTCGACGCAGTCGAGCACGTAGGCGAACGAGAAGACGGCCGTGCCCGCCAGCAGCCCCCAGTAGCCGGGCCAGGTGACCATCACCAAGGCCGCCCCGAGCGCCACCACGAACGAGGCCAGCGTCACCTGGTTGGGGGTCACCCGCGTCGGGGCGAGCAGCAGCACGAGCGGCGTCGAGACCGGTCGGAACACGTACGTGTTCATGAACAGGTCCGGGACCTTCCGGGTCTTCAGGTAGGTGTCGACGAGGCGACGCATGTCCGAGGTGGCGCGCGCCCCAGGGGTCGGGCGCGCGCGGGCCGAGCCTACACGACCCGGAGCCCGCCCACCGCCCCGAACCGCGTGCTAGATTGACCACCGATGCGAGGGTCAACGATCGCCATCCGGGCGCTCACCCCAGCCGTGATCGCGACCGCGAGCCTGAGCGCGATTTGGCTCCTCGCCGCGGCGCCGGGCGCGCGAGCGGACGCGGCCGGCGCGGCCCGCGGCGCGCCGCCCCCCGCCGCCGAGAGCGTCACGAGCCCCCCGGTCCGCGAGGCGCCGACGGTCGCCCCGCAACGCGTTGAGCCCGCGGGGCCGCTGCTCCTGGCGGCCGCTGGCGGCCCGGGCCCGACGGCGGCCCCGCTCCCCGGCCCGCTCGGCGCGACGACGGGGCCGGCCGTCGTGCCGTCGGGCCCCGTCGTCGTCGCCGCACTCGGCGACTCGCTCACGGACGCGCGCTCCCACGGCGGCCGCTACCTTGCCCCCATCACCGAGCGGTGCCCGCGATCTCGCGTAGAGAACCACGGGAAGGGCGCCGACATGGTCAACCAGATGCGGCGACGGTTCTTGCGCGACATCCTGCCGAGCGCGACGCCGTTCACGCACCTGATCGTGTTCGGCGGCGTGAACGACCTCTACAGCGACGAGACGGCTGGGCGCAGCCCGGAGAAGGTGGCCCGGGATTTGCTAGACATATTCGACCAGGCACGTGGTAGGGGTATGCGGGTCGTGGCGCTGACGGTGGCGCCCTGGGGCGGGTTCAAGCGCTACTTCAACGCCAAGCGTGCCGCCGACACGCGGCGCCTGAACGCCTGGATCCGGGAGCAATTCGCGGCCGGCACGGTCGATCACGTGGTGGACGCCTACGCCCTGCTCTCCTGCGGCAATCCGGATTACCTCTGTCGCGACTACTCCATCGACGGCATCCACTTCAACGCCAAGGGCCACGCCGTGCTCGGCGCAGCGCTGTTCGACGCGGCCTTCACCGGCTGCCAGTAGCGGAGCCTCCCCGCGCCATCGCCGCTCCGGCGGGCGCCGAGCTCGGCCCCGTCCCCGAACGCCGCCGCCCCCTCACTCACCGAGATAGAACGGGACGACGCGCGCGAGCTCCTCCGGGCCCGGGACCACCGCGTCGCCGCCCGCGAGCGCAAAGCCCTCCTGCACCGGAGCCGCGACGGTCACCCCGACCACGGGCAACGGCCGGGTCAGGGGGCGGCGGCGCAGCGCCCAGACCAGGTCGAGCGCCGGGTCGAGCGCGACCGCGTCGAGGTCCACCACCACGAGGTCGTATCCGCCGTCGGCGGCGGCGAGCGCGGCGTCGAAGAGCAGCTCGAAGACCCGCACGAGGGGCGCGCCGGCGGTGATGCGTGACGCCTCGGCGAGCCGCGAGCCCACCACGGCCACTCGAGAAACCTCGCCCCCGAGCCGGACCGGAACCGGGTACGCGAAGCGCCGCATGAAGCGCACGACCTCAGCGCGATGAAATCGCATCTGGCCCCCTGGCGTCCGCAGACCCGAGAGGTGCCCTACCCGGATCCAGTTGTGCACGGTCTTGCGATCCACCGCCATCAGGCGCGCGATATCGCCCGAGGTGAACAGGCACGGCGCCGGCTCCTCGTCGAGGTCGAACTCCTCACGCGCGCGCGCAGAGCGGGGGGCACGATCGGCGCGATCGAGAAGGGGGACCGCCTCCTCGCGCGCGCGCGCAGGGCGGGGTCGACTGGGGGGGCCGGTCATGCGTTCGTTCGTTCGCCCGCGCGCCTTCGAGACGGGAGCGATCCTGCATCATAGGTCAGCAGGGGCGATTTTCGAACACCCGCGGGCGACGCCACCGGGGCCAAACCCACCGAGCGACGCCAACGGCTCCGAGTCCGGAACTCCGCGCCACCACCCGCTCGTCGCCGGTATTGTCGCTCCCCGCGGGACGTGAGGGGTGCGAGGAAACCCTACCCCGCGGCAGGACGGGCGACGCTCGCGAGCCGTGACCAGGCCAGCTCGACGACGCCCGCGACCCGCGAGAAGGCGACCGCGGCGAACCCATGGGCGAGCACGGCGACCGGCGGCGGGACCTGCTGCGTGTAGTAGGTCCAGCACTCACGGCTGGTCCCCCAGTACTCGAGTGCCAACCCCAGGGTGCTTCCTGCCAAGAACAGCGCCAGGTCCCGGCGCGGGTCCCGGGTGCGCGCCGCCACCAAAAGCATTGCGCAGACGACAAGCCGGGAGGCGAGCGGCGCGCGGTGCGGCCAGAGGAACGCCGTCATCCAGATCACGAACCCGGGGATCAGAACGTAGTAGGCGCGGCGAAGGAACCGCTCCTCGAGCTCACGACCGATGGCCCGCTCGCCCCGACGGCAGAGCAGAGCCACGAACGTCCCCATTCGGTCGATGGCGAGGGTCGCGGCCGGCCAGGCGGGAAGGATCCACAGCGGTGGTCGCTCGCCGGTGAAGTACGACCAGATCCCGCTGTGGGTCCCCCACCACTCGATCGTCGCCCCTCCCCCCAGCCCCACCGCGATCATCAGCAGGTCACGCCGCGGCTCCACCCGCCAGGCCAGCAGCAGGGCCATCCAGGCCCAGATCCCCAGCAGAAGCCCGTCCCCGACGGCGCTCGGGTCGACCAGCTCGCGCCACTGGATCCCGACCACGCTCCCCGCCGCGAGGAGCAGCGCGACCGCGACGAGACTCCGGACGTCGTAGCCCGAGAGCAGCTCCCGGGCGAGCGGCGAAACCCGGGTAGCAGGCCGATCCTCGAGCACCATCCGCGCCCACGCTACCACGCGAGCCCCCCGCCGCACTCCAGGCTGGCGGCGATAACGCCGGGTCCTGCGCGGCCTCGTCGAGGCGGGCCGGCAACGCCGGGGGCCCCGATGGCGGCGCGGGGACGGGGGCGGGACCGTGGGAAGACCTGGGCGGCCGACGCGCGATGCGGTATCACGGCGGCGCCATGGCTCCCGCTCCCAGCGCCTCGAAGCCCTCGCGACCGACCCCCTCGAGCCGGCCCCCCCAGGGGGCGCGGACGGCCGCCCCACCGCCGGCGGCGATCGGCGGCAAGCTCTACGTCGCCGCGGCCATCGTGCTGGGGATGGGGGCGATCTGCGGGACCGCCTTCGGCGACGGCCTGGCGTCGCGGATCCTCGATGCGCTCAAGCTGACCGAGGCGCCCCCCGTCGACATGACGAAGTGGGAGGCTGGCAAGTCCGAGGAGATCGCGATCACGCTGGTCACCGCCGACTACGCGAAGCTCGCCTGCGCGTTCGATCGGGAGATCGGAGGCGCGCACTGCGAGTACAAAACCGAAACGGAGCGCTGGCCCGTCGCGCCGGACGCGCCCGTCGACGACAACAAGAAGAACGTCATCCAGCCCTATAGCGCCGTTCCCGACAACGCCTTCGTCCTCATCGCGGGGCTCTGGGCGCAGCCGGAGGTCGCGATGCGGCTGCACGCCGAGCCGCCCGAACACACCCCGACGAAAAACCTCGCCCGCTTCATCGCCCGCTGCCGCGTCAAGCCGGTTGAGCGCGTCGAGGGCGTCAACATCCGCTGGAACGCCACGGACAAGTGGGCGCGGGGCTCGCTGCGCACGGCGAACGACCAGCAGGTCGCCCCCTGGGTGGCCATCGTGGAGCACTGCTCGGTCGAAGAGGAGTGAAGACCAACCCGAGACGGGGGATCCTGCGACCGGCCTTCGGTGGGATCTAGGCGACCTCGGGCGGCGGCGAGACACCCACCGGCGAGGCCTGGTGGTCCCTGGCCAGCGACGCCGCGCCCGTGCCAACCGAGCTCAGGAGCAGGTCTATCCCCGGGGTGACGATATCGCCGACCTGCATCTCCGCCGGCATCCGCGTGGAGATCACTGGCGCGTTGAGCTGCAGCAGGAGCACCCCTAGCATCGACCCCCAGAGCTGCGCCACCAGCGTGGGCGTGTCGAGCTCCGGCCGGATGGTGCCGTCGAGCTTGCCCGTGTCGATGAGAGCCGCAAGCTGCCGATAGAACTGGGCCACCAGCCGCTTGTACTCGACGAAACGCTCGCTCTGCACGGTGCCACCCGCCTCGGTGATCATCCAACCGATGGCAACGTGAAACCGATCCGGCTGCTCCAAGCCGAAGCGTGCGAAGCCGCTCAGGGCCCGTGCCAGGCGGGTAAAGCCGGCGCCACCAGCCGCCTCCATGGCTTCGAGCTGGTCGAGCACCTCTCGCACCGCGCGCACGGCGATCTCCAAGTAGAGCTCGTCCTTACTGTCGAAGTAGAGGTAGAGCGTGCCCTTGCTGAGCTCCGCCTCGTGGGCGATGTCGTCCATCGTGGCCGGCGCCACGCCCTTGCTGGCGAACACCTTCTCCGCCGCCCCCAGGATGGCGGCCCGCCGCTCTTCTTTCTCCCGCTGTCTTCTCGCTGCGACACCCATGGATACCTCAGCCCCCTGACTCCGCTCTCGGGTCTACCAAGGTCGTAGAGCCCTCGACGCTCGCTCGCAACCCGTCAGACCGCCTGGCGCCCCACTTCGCCGCACGCGAGGCCGGCCGTGCCCCCCCGGGGGACGGCCGGGCGCCCGCGAGGCCGGAGCCCTGCGCGTGAGCGGGACGCACGAATCAGGGTTGTGCGGCCCCCTCCGCCGCGAGTCACCGGATCAGCCGCCGAGCGCCTCCACGTCGGAGACGGCGAGCACCTTCTGCCGCTGCGCCTCGCGGTATGCCTCGAGGCGGGCGCGAATCTCCGGGTCGCTGGGCGCCAGGATCGCCGCGGCGAGCAGCGCCGCGTTCACGGCGCCGGCCCGTCCGATGGCGAGGGTGCCGACCGGGATGCCAGCGGGCATCTGGACCATCGAGAGCAGTGAGTCGAGCCCCTTGAGGCTGGCAGACTCCATCGGCACCCCGAGCACCGGCAGGAGGGTCTTGGACGCGACCACGCCAGCCAGGTGTGCCGCGCCCCCGGCCGCGGCGATCAGGACGCGAAGGCCGCGCCCCTCCGCGGCGGCGGCGTAGGCGAGCGTCTCATCGGGGGTGCGGTGCGCCGAGAGGGCGCGCGCCTCGCAGGGTATGGCAAGGGAGCGGAGGGTCGTCACCGTATGGCGAAGCGTGTCCCAGTCGCTCGTCGAACCCATGAGCACGCCCACCAGCGGTTTGCTCGTTGCTTCCATCGTCGTCGGCGAACGATACTCGGGGCCTTGCCGATCACAACCCCCGCTCGGGTCACCGCGGGCGCTTCGCCCGACCGCGCCGTGCGCCGCGCCCCGTCGTCGACCCCACCGATCGCGCTGCTCACGGCGGCACTCGCGCTCGCTTGCGCGGCGCGGCCCACGCCGACCCCGTCACTCCCGTCCGCGGCGGCGGCGGGGACGACGACGCCCCCCACTCGGGAGGACCTGCCGCCGCTCACCGCGCGCGAGGTCGCGCTTCGCGCCGAGCTCGAGCGCATCACCGACCACCTGGCGCGAGACATCGGCGAGCGCAACGCCAGCCGGAAGTGGCAGCTCGCGGACGCGATCGACTTCGTCGCCCTGGAGCTCGAAGGCGCCGGCCTCTCCGTGAACCGAGAGGGCTACGATCTCGACGGGGAGGTCGTCGCCCAGAACCTCGTGGGCGAGGTGCCCGGTGACGCGGCGCGCGGCGAGATCCTCGTCGTCGGCGCCCACCTCGACAGCGCGCCGGGCTCGCCGAGCGCGAGCGCCGCCACCGGCGTGGCCGCGCTGATCACGGTCGCCCGCCGGCTGCGCACCGCGGAGCCGGCGCGCACGCTGCGCTTCGTCGTCTTCTCTCTCTGCGAGGGGGACCTGGCGGAGACGGACGCCGCCGGCAGCCGCGTCTACGCCCGCGCTGCGGCAGCGCGGGACGAGCGCCTGGCGGCGACCGTGGCCCTCGACTCGCTCGGCTATTTCACGGCGACCGGCGGGCAGCGGCAGCCCCCGGAGCTCGTGGCCGAGTGGCCCACCGGCGGAGACTTCCTCGCGCTCGTCGCCGCAGATCGTGACCGCGCCTGGCTCGACCCGGCAGCGGACGCCTTCGCCGTCGGCGCGAGCCTCCCCGTGGTGGCGGCGATGGTGACCGGCCCCGTCCCCGATCTCGGCGCGACCGACGCCTGGGGCTTCACCAGCGAGGGGATCCCCGCGCTCCGCGTCACCGACACGGCACGCCTGCGCAACCCCGAGCACGGCTCGCCGAGAGACCTCCCGGATCGCGTCGACTTCGATCGGCTGGCGCGCGTCACCGTGGGGCTCGAATCGCTGATCCTCGCCCTGGCCGACCCGGGGGGACCAGGGGCCGCGCTGATGACCGACCCGACCACCGGCCGCGTTACGCCCGCCAGCGAGTGACGCCCACCAGCGCGGGCTTGCGACCGGTACCGCCGAGGTCCCGCGGCGGCCTCGCCGCGGTCGCCGCACAACGTGCCCGACTCGAGGCCGGTCAGTCCCCGGGACTTCGCCGAGTCGCCGCGTACAGCGCCACCAGCGTCGCGACCGACGGCCGGACCTCCCCGCGAGCAATCGCCCAAACCGCTTCACGCGCGGCGACGTTCACCGGCACCGGCACCCCGTGCCGGGCCGCCCGCTGCACGATCTCCCCGTTCAAGAACTCCACCGCCGGCTCGCGTCCCCGCTCGATGGCAGCGAGCATGGACGAGCGCAGGCGCCGGTAGGGCGTCACCGCCGTCCGCACCAGGACATGGCGGGCGAGCATGGCCGGGGACCAGCGCGAAGGCGGCGTGTGCGGGTCGACGACCAGCCACCCGAGGTCCAGCGCGCCACCGGGCCGCTCGAGTCGAACCCCCTCGGCCCGCGCCACCCGCACCGCCTCGCTGATCACCTCGATGCCGAGCTGGCGCGCGTCGTGTCGCCTCATCAGCACGCCGACCGGCTCCCCGCCGATGGTTCCGAAGGTGGACATCGCACAGTTGACCGCAAGCTTGGTCCAGCGCACCCCCGAGAGGTTGGTGGTGGTGCGAACGCGACCGAGCACGCCGAACAACTCCACGAGGGGCCCGAGCCTCGGGTCGGGCGCGGCGACCAGCTTGCCGAGCGCCAGGCCCCCGCGGCTCGTCCGCTCGGCGACCCCCGGCTCGGCCATGGAGGCCCCGAAGAAGACCACCGCGCCGATCACCCGCTCCACCCCGACGATGCGGCCCACGCGCTCTTCGCACAGCCCGTTCTGGACGCAGACCACGCGACCGTCCGGCGCGAGCCAGGGGGCGGCCGCGCGGATCGCCCCCTCGACGGCCGTCGGCGGGGTCGCCAGCACCACGAGGTCGAAGGGCGGCTCGGTGGCCGCGAGGTCCGCCACGACCCGAACGCGCTCGGTGAACCGGCGCCGCCCGTCGCACACCGTCAGGCCCGAGCGAGCGATCGCCTCGCGGACGTCGCGGTTGGTGGACAGCACGGTGAGGTCCACGCGCCGTTGCCGTGCCAAATGACCCGCGATCACCCCGCCGAGGCCGCCGCAACCGATGACCAGACACCGCATCTCGGCGCGGCACGGTAGCAGCGTGGCGCGGGACGGCACGTGGCGTCGCGGAAGTTGCTCGATCGGAGCGCGATCGATTAACCGAAGGGCGAGGCGCCGCCGTCATCGGGCGCCCCCGAGCCCCATGCGCCGCCTCCTCCTCAAGCTCCTCGCGCGAGTCCGGCTCCCGGTGCTCGCCCTCGCCTGAGGGGGCCCGACCGCCGCGAGCGCGCTGCGCCCATCACTGAACGGGTGCACAGGGCGAGGCAACGGGTGGTTTCTCGTCCGAACGGACCGGGTAACGCTAGACTTCGCCTTTCCCGGACCGGCACAGCGGCCCGGCCACCACAATGCAGACGCGACGACTCGGCGCCGACGGTCCGGAAGTGAGCGCGATCGCCCTGGGCGGGATGCTGCTCAGCATCACCGGTCGGCCCCCGGAGGACCAGAGCCTCGCCGTGATCAACGCGGCCCTCGAGGCCGGCGTCACCTTGATCGACACGGCTGACGCCTACTCGGTGGACGACCGTGACACGAGCCACAACGAGAAGCTCATCGCGAAGGCGCTGCGCGGGCGGCGTGACCGCGTGATCGTGGGCACCAAGGTTGGCTGCCGCCGCCCGGGCGGGGCGTGGACGGTCGACGCGCGGCCGGACTATCTCGTCGAGGCGGCCCACCGCTGCCTCGAGTCGCTCTCCGTGGAGACGATCGATCTGCTGCAGCTCCACGCGCCGGACGTTCGCGTCCCCTTCGAGGAGAGCGTCGGCGCGCTAGCGCGGCTCCGCGAGCGGGGGAAGGTCCGCTACGTGGGCCTGTGCAACGTCAGCGTCGATCAGGTCGAGCGGGCGCGGAGGGTGACGCCGATCGCGTGCGTGCAGAACCGATGGAACGTCAACGACCGGCGCCCCGAGACGGAGGGCGTGCTGGATTACTGCACCGCCAACGGCCTCGCCTTCCTCGCCTACTCGCCCTTTGGCGGGACCCTCGGTGCGCCCTCCCTGGGCACGCACGGGCGGATCGTCGAGGAGGCGCGCCGCCGGCGGGTTTCCGTGTATCGGCTGCTCCTGGGCTGGATGATCGCGCGCTGCCCGGTGGCGATCCCCATCGCGGGCGCGCGGCGCGTCGAGAGCATCGGGGACAGCGCCGCCGCCGGTGGCCTGGTCGTGCCACCCGCTGACGTGCGCGTCATCGAAGCCGCGCTCAAGGCTTGATTCCCGCCCCGGTCGGGGGCGACGACGGGGCCGCGCCACACGGTCGTGGCGGAGCGAGGCGCCCTTGCCGCCGAACACGCGGCGACCCCGCCCGCTGACGGTGCGGGGTGCCCCCCAGGGGGGATGCTCTCGCGCCGGGCTGTGTTAAGGAAGGGGAGCGCCGGGATCGCCGATGCGGTTTCGGAGCGCCCGGTGCGGCGGCCGCCGACCCCGACGGGGGCGGGTCGCCTCCCGTGGGCCCGGAGGGGTGGCCCCACGCCCGCCTGCGGCCCGCTCGACCCCCTGGACCGAGAGTAGGAGGCCAAGATGACCGAAAATACCGCGAAGATAACGCTGGGCAACCGCGAACTCGACCTGCCGGTCACGGTCGGTACTGAGGGTGAGCACGGCGTCGAGGTGGGCGCGCTGCGCGCAAAGACGGGCTACGTCACCCTCGACCCCGGCTTCCGCAGCACCGCGTCCTGCAAGAGCGCCATCACCTACATCGACGGCGAACAAGGCATCCTCCGCTATCGCGGGTATCCGATCGAACAACTCGCGTCCACCACCACCTTCCCCGAGGTCGCGTGGCTGCTCATCTGGGGCGAGCTACCGACCGAGGCGCAGCTGCTGCATTTCCGGCAACTCCTGACCAAGCACGAGATGATCCACGAGGGGCTCCAGGTGCACTACGAGGGGTTCCCCGCCAACGCCGAGCCGATGGCGGTGCTGTCCGCGATGATCAACGCGTGCTCCTGCTACCACCCGGACATCATGGAGCTGGAGAACGCAACCACCTTCGAGTCGGCGGCTGCGCGCCTCTTGTCGAAGGTGCGGACCATCGCCGCTGCGGCATACAAGAAGAGCATCGGGCAGCCGGTCATCTACCCGAACCCCCAGTTCACCTACTGCAAGAACTTCCTGCACATGATGTTCTCGGAGCCGTACGCGACCTACGAGGCTCCCTCCGAGGTGATCGCCGCCCTCCGCCTCTTCCTCATCCTCCACGCCGATCACGAGCAGAACTGCTCGACCAGCACCGTGCGCATGGTCGCCTCGAGCGGCGCCAACCTCTTCGCGAGCACGGCCGCCGGTGTCTGCGCGCTCTGGGGCTGGCGCCACGGCGGCGCCAACGTCCAGGTGATCGAGATGCTCGAGCGAATGGCGTCGGGCGGGATGTCGGCCCGTGACTACCTGGAGCGGGTGAAGCGCAAGGAGGTCAAGCTGATGGGCTTCGGCCACCGCGTCTACAAGAGCTACGACCCTCGCGCGCGTGTCCTCAAGCAGGCGTGCGACGACGTGCTCCGCGTGCTCAAGATCGACGACCCCATGCTGGACCTGGCGCGTGGGCTCGAGGAGCTGGCGCTCTCGGACAGCTACTTCGTCGATCGAAACCTCTATCCGAACGTGGATTTCTATTCAGGGATCATCCTCCGCGCCATCGGGATCCCCACCAACATGTTCACCGTGATGTTCTCGATCGGACGGATGCCGGGCTGGATCGCGCACTGGAAGGAGGTGTTCGATCACCAGGAGGACGGCATCACGCGGCCGCGCCAGATTTACACGGGCGCCACCGTCCGCGACTTCGTCCCGCTCGCCAAACGCCAGGAGCGCACCCAGCCGTCGATCTGAGCTGAAGACGCGGGGGCCGGTCGTGGGCGCGCCGTCACCGTCCCTCCCCCGGACCACCGGCCTGTTCGCCGTGAGTGCTCAGGCTTCGGCCCCCGATCGGGTCCCTTTCTCGCCGGGATCCCCCGCGCGCCCGTGGGCACCGTCCCAGGGCGGGAGCGTCGTCGCCTCGACGCGAAGCGTCCCCTACCGGCGAGCGGACAACCGTGATACCCCCGGGGCCATGACAGGGACCACTCGGGGTTTCATTGGTGTGTTGGCGGTGGCAGCGCTCAGCAGCGGCTGCGTGAAGGCGACCTCGCCGTTCGACCAGATCAAGGACGCGAGCGTCATCGCGTTCCGGTTGCAGAACTACGAGCCGCCCGTCGCGGCGGCCCCCGCGGCGGCGACCGCCGCCCCCGGCCTGATCCCCGGGTTGCCCCCCGAGATCCAGCAGTGGGCGCAGCAGGGAGCCCAGAGCCTGGGACAGCTGATGCCGGGGCTGATCCCGGATGGCCTCCTCCAGAGCCTCGGTGGCGCGGCGCCCGCGGCCACGGCGGCGACGGACAGCGCGCTGCGCTTCCCCGAAACCCCTCCGAACTTCCGCGTCCTCGGGCAGGCGCCGGTCATGGATCCTGCCCTGAAGAAGCAGCTGATGCGGGTCTTCGGCAAGCAGGCCAATTTCCAGCAGAGCCCGGCAAGCTGCCTGTATGCCGAATTCGGCGTGCGCTTCGTGGTGGCCCCCTCGCCGCCGAACGACGTCCTCGTTTCCTTCTCCTGCAACCAGGTCGCTGCGCGCGGGTTCGCCTGGCCCTACGCGGGGACCGGCCTCAAGTCGGCCACGGTGGAGAAGCTCGCCGACGTGATCAACAAGCTCTTCCCGCCCGGCACCTGAGACGCGACCCCACGAGGTCAGCGGCCGCGACCGGGCTTGCGCTTCGCGTCGGGTTTGCCGTTGGCCTTGCGCGTCGAGTTCGATGCGGGCTTGCCGGGTTTCCCGCCACTGACGGGGGTAGCCGGGCCGGCTCGCCGATCGGTGGCTGCAACTCCGCCCTGCCTCGACGCCACCTCGCCCGCGCCGCGCAGGGTCGCCGGCGCGGCCTCCGCGGGGCCGACTCGCGGGTCGCGCGGGCGTGAGGCAGAAGCGACGACGCCCGCGGAGGGTACCGTGAGCTCGTCGGGCCTCGGCTCCCTCAACGGCTCCACCTCGACCTGCTGGGTCGCGCCGACCACCTTCGCCCGGGGCTCCGCGGCGGGGGGAGGCACAGGCTCCACCGGGGGCATCCGCACCGCGACCGGAGGCTCCTCCGAATCCTCGCCAGTGGGCGCGCCGTCCCGCTGGGCAGCGGCGCCGAACTCGGCTCTCAGCAGGCGCTCTGCCTCGATCCAGTCCTGATCGCCCGAACCCTCGGGACACCCTCGCGCCTGCCAGAGCTCAAAGGCCTTCGCGCGAACGCGCGCCTCGTCGATGTGGATGTGCTGCTGCATCGAACCCTCCGTTCCCGGGGGGGCACCGTGACACCAAACTCCGAGCATCGCTACTCGGTGGCTCGATCCAGACCCCGGGCGTCTCGTCGAATGGGTATCGCGCTTGCTCCGGAATGTGAAGAAACCTCAACGCGAACGAGGCGCGGAGACTCGCGCTGGCGGACCGGCCCGGGGCCGCGCCCCCCAAGTGAGAGCCAAACGGACGAGCTCGAGTGCAGCGAGACTGCACCGACCATCGCTGTCGACATTCGCCACCCCGTGAAGACTCGCCGATCCGCTGACACTGCACCCGCAGGGTGAGGTCGAGCCGTAGCGCCGAGGATACGGACCGCTCAGGCGCCCCCGCCGCGCCACTGCAACAGCAGCATCCGGGCCGCCACGACCAGCAGGAAGGCGGCGAACCAGCGCTTCAGGCGCCGCACCGGTGTGCGGTGAGCGAGCGCCGCACCGAGCGGCGCGAAACACACGCTCACCAACGCCACCCCGAACAGTGCCGGCAAATACACGTAGCCCACGGCATGCGCCGGGAGATCCTCCGCCCCGAGGCCGTTCACGGCGTAGCCGACCGCACCGCTGATCGCGATCGGCGCGCCGATGGCCGCGGAGGTCCCGACCGCGCGGTGGATCACGACCCCGGAGCGGAGCAGGTACGGCACCGACAGCGAACCGCCGCCGATACCGACGACCCCGGAGAGCAGACCGATGCCGGCGCCCGCCGCGGCGAGCCCGGTCGACCCGGGCAGCGCACCGCAAGCCTCCGTCGGTCGATCGATGAGCATCCGCACGCAGACGGCGGTGAGGAAGATCGCATAGAAGACCTCCAGCCCGCTCTCGGGCAAGAACGCCGCCACCCAGGTCCCGGCGAGGGTGCCGATCACGATGCCGGGCGTGATCCGGCGAACGATCGCCCAATCGACGCCCCCACGCGCGTGGTGCGCGCGCAGGCTCGAAAGCGCCGTGAAGCAGATGGCAGCCAGCGACGTCCCCAGCGCCAGCCGCATGCGGTGCTCCGGCGGGACCCCCACCGTCACGAAGGCCTGGAGGAGCCCCGGGACCACCACGATCCCTCCCCCCACCCCGAGCAGCCCCGCCAGGAAGCCCGACGCGGCCCCGAGCACCGGATAAAGGAGCCAGGCGAGCACGCGGCGGATAGTACCCGTGCCGCGCTCCGACGCCACCGCTCAGGGCGCCGCGAAGAGCGTCGCCGCGAGGCGCTCCAGGCGCTCGTGCAGGCGCGGCCACCACCGCTCGTGGTCGGGCTTCATTACCACCGACCGGAGCAGCGTCACCGGCTCGTCGTCCCCCTCGACCTCCGGCCAGTGCGCGGCGACGAGCGCGCGATCCACGCGAAACTTCGCGAGGTAGACCGGCTCGATCGGGTCCGCCATCGCCGCGGCGAAGAGCACGTCCACGCGCGCCGAGAGCGCGGCCGCCGTGACGCGCTCAGCCCGACCGAGCGGCGCGAAGGCGAGGATGTCGGTCGCCGGGGGCAACAGCAGCCGCAGCCGCGCGCTCCGCTCGAGGGACGCGGCCCAGCCGAGCGCGGCGCGGCGGCCCGCAGCGAGGAGATCCCCGAGACCACCCTCCGCGACGAGCGGGATCGCCTGCAGCGTCGTCCACAGCGCGGCCGCCGCCGCACCAGCGCGCGTGCACTCGAGCGAGATCTCCCCGAGGTGCCGCTCGGCGCCGGTGAAGTAGGTGTACGGGCTGTCGTGAGCGTAGACGCGCGCCACCGCGGGATCACGGAAGAGCACGCAGCCCGCGCCGTAGGCCTGGAGGCCGTGCTTGTGCGGGTCGACGACGACGCTGTCGGCCGCGCCGAGCGCCGCGAACGGCGCGGGATCGACCAGCGGCGGCGACCGGCGCGCCAGCAGAGCGAAGAAGCCGCCATAGGCGGCGTCGACGTGGACGCGAACGCCGTGCGCGCGGGCGAGCGGGAGGACGGATTCGAGGGGGTCGAGAGCTCCGAGGCCGGTCGTTCCCAGAGTCACCACGACGGTGCCAACGCGACGACGCTCGAGGAGCGCGGCAAGCGCGGCCACGTCGAGCCGACCGAGGGCGTCAGCAGGGACGGAGACGGCCTCGACGCCGAGCAGGTGCGCCATGCGGCCGTGCGTGAAATGGGCCGCGGCGCTCACGGCGATCGGGCGCCCCGCCGTGAGCTCCCGTGCGACCCACAGCGCCTCGAGGTTCGCGATGGTCCCGCTCGACGTCAGGTGCCCGAGGTGCCCCCCGGAGTCGCCCGGGTAACCCACCATCTCCGCCAGCACCGCGACCGCCTCGATCTCCAGCGCCGCCGTCGCAGGACCGCCATCGCGGGCGTGGTTGTTGGGGTTGACGAGCGCGGTCACCGCTTGCGCCACCCAGGCCAACGGGTGCGGCGGCTTGATCATCTGCCCGGCGTACCGCGGGTGGCCGAACGGGTAATTGTCGCGCAGCCGCGCCACCAGCGCCGAGAGCGCCGACACGGCGGCGGGATCGGCCGGGATCGCGGGCCACTGTGCCCAGCCATCCTCCCACTGCTCGAGCGACCGCGTCGCCTCGCGGAGCAGCTCGAGCCACTCGTCCCGTCGCACAGAGGCCGTGAGTAGCGAACCCGCCACTCGCCCGCAATCTCCCCCGACGACCCGCGCCGCGTTGACGGACCGGGGACGCGGGAATAGCGTCGAGCCGGAGGTGCGGAGGATGACACGATCGATGCGCTGCGCTGGGCTGCTCCTCGCGGTCGGCGGCCTCTTCGTCGCGATCGGGGCGGGCGGGTGCAAGGCGAGCACGGGGAGCGCCGAGAGCCCCACCGAGGGGGCGGAGCCAGGAGACGATGGCGACGCCGCCGCGTCGGTGCCCGCTGAAACCACAAGCGAAGCCGAGGCAACGCCGGTACCGACCGGCGAGGACGAGGCGGCAGCAGCCGAGAGCGACACCGCCGGAGCCGCGCCCGGAGAGCTCGCTCCGTCGAGCGAGGCCTGCGCCAAGGGCGGCTGCAAGTTCGCCTGCTCCAAGGGGCAGGCCTGCGACTACGACTGCACCGGGGGCGGCTGCGACGTCACCTGCAACGCCGGCTCGCAGTGCTCCGTCGCCTGCGGGGGCCGCGGCAAGTGCCAGCTGTTCTGCGAGTCGGACGCGACGTGCAAGGTCCGCTGCGACGGCCCCGGCTGCGACTCAAAGTGCAACTCGGGCTCGAAGTGCCGCGTGGCCTGCCCCGGTGGCAAGTGCACCACCCAGTGCGCCGACGGAGCCAAGTGCAACGTCAACTGCACGGGCGGCGGCTGCAAGACCCCCTGCGCGGACGGTGCGGCCTGCAACATCCTCTGCAGCGAGGGCTGCTCCTAGAGCGAAGAACGGTTTCCCAGCCGCTTCGGCGCCCCGGGGAACGCCCCCCCTGGCACCACGGGTTGCCGGTGGCGGGGGGGGCGCCGAGCCAGGCGGTGGACTCCGTGCGCGCGGCCGCGACCGGCCCTAAAGTCCAGGGTAGCCCGCGCTAGGTTCCTACGATGCCCCCCTCCGACAGCGACACCATCGACCGCCTCCGCGTCACCCTCGGCCGCGTGATCCGCGGCAAGGCCGACGCCATCGAGCTGCTCCTCGTCGGCGTGCTCGCCGGGGGGCACGTCCTGATCGAGGACGTGCCCGGGGTGGGCAAGACCACGCTCGCCAAGGCGCTCGCGCGGGCGCTCGACCTCGACTTCGCGCGCATCCAGTTCACGCCCGACCTGTTGCCCTCCGACATCCTCGGCACCCACTCGCTCACGCCCGGCGATGGAGCGCTCGTCTTCCGGCAGGGTCCGATCTTCACCCACGTCCTGCTCGCGGACGAGATCAACCGCGCGTCGCCACGCACCCAGTCCGCGTTGCTCGAGGCGATGAGCGAAGAACAGGTGACGATCGACGGCGTCACCATGCGACTCCCGGAGCCGTTCCTGGTCCTGGCGACACAGAACCCGGTCGATTTCCAGGGAACCTACCCCCTGCCGGAGGCGCAGCTCGACCGCTTCGTCCTCCGCTTCGCCCTCGGCTACCCGGATGAGGCGGACGAGCTCGGCATGCTCGCTGACCGCCGAGACGCCGATCCGCTCGCCGCCGTTACCAAGGTGGCGACCCGAGAGGAACTCCGGCAGCTCGTGGCCCGAGCGCGGCACGTGCACGTGGAGACGCGGGTCGCGCGCTACCTCCGCGCGGTCGTCGCGCGCACGCGCGGCCACGACGACGTCGCACTCGGCGTCAGCCCGCGTGGCACGCTGGTGCTCTACCGGGCGTGTCAGGCTCGCGCGCTGCTCGTCGGGCGCGACCACGTGATCCCCGACGACGTGCAGGAGCTGGCGATCCCGGTCCTCGCCCACCGCATCCAGATCACCGAGCATGCCCGCTACGGGGGCAAGGCCGCGCCGAGCGTCATCGCCGACGTGGTCCAGGACGTGCGCGTCCCCGCATGAGCTCCCTCGCCCCGCCGCCCACCCGGTCGCTCCGGCCGCCGCCCCCCGCGTCGCTGGTCCCGCCGACGCGCCGCGTCTTCCCGCAGCCGCCGCCGCGCGAGGCGACGTCTCCCTCAGCGGCCGTGCCGCCGGCGCGGCGCCCACTCCGCCTGCGCTGGCGGCGGTGGCGATCCTCGCGCACCCTCGAGCGGCTCAACCACGTCCTGATCCCCGGCAAGAAGGCCGATCGCGATCGCTACCGGAACGGCCTCATCGGCCGGCTCCTCGGCGTGGTGTTCATCGGGATCGAGGGCTACACCCGCGAGGGGCGTGCCCTGCTCTTGCTGACGGTGCTCGTGGGCTGCTCTGGGCTCGACGTCCGCTCGTCTCAGGCGCACCAGCTCTTCGCCATGCTGGTCGCGCTGCTCCTCGCCTCGCTGCTGTCCCGGCCGCTGTTCCGCACGCCGGGCCTGAGCGTCGCGGTGACGGCGCCCGCCCGCGTCATGGCGGGGGCCCCGGCCCGCTTCGACCTGCGCTGCTGCAACGACGGACCCCGACCGCACCTCAACCTACAGGTCGAGCTCCCCTTCCTCCCCTGGGACGGCCGCTGGCAGGCCGCCGCAGCCGGCATCCCCGCGCTCGCGCGCGGCTCACGCGCCAGCATCACTGCCACAGCGTCCTTCGTCGCGCGCGGCGAGCACCACCTCGACTCCTTCGTGGTGGGGGCGCTGGTGCCGCTGGGGCTCGCGGTCGGCCAGCGCCGGAACGCCGACGTGCCACGGTTCCTGGTGGTGCCGCGGGTCGCCAACGTGGTGACGGTGCGCGCCGAGCACCGGCTCCCGGAGCGGCGTGGCGCCGTGATCGCCAGCCTCCGCGCCGGCGAGAGCGAGCTCGCGGGCGTCCGCCCCTACCGGGCCGGCGATCCGCTCAAGCACCTGCACGCCCGGACCTGGGCGCGCACCGGCGTCCCGCACGTGCGAAGTTACGTCGACGAGCGCCAGGACCGCGTGGCCCTCCTGGTCTTGGTCGACGGGGACGAGGCGACCGAGCGCACCAAGGAGGCGACCCTATCGCTCGCGGCTGGCGTCACGGCGCGGCTCGCGCTCCACGACGGAGGCCTCGACGGGCTCGTGATCGACGAGGACCTCTTCGAGATCGAGCCCCGAGCGGGGGAGCGGGCCCTGGACCGGGTGCTCGATCGGCTGGGCGTCCACGAGCTGACGCGGCAAACCCGAGACACCGTCGCCGCGATCACGCCCCTCTTGCCCCAACTCTCGTCGCTGGTGCTGGTGACGGCGGGCGCTGCGCCCCGCCATCGAACCATCGTCGAGCTCGCCCACCGCCGTGGCGTGCCCTGCCGCTGGGCGGCGGTCCGCGAGCCCACTGCCGCCGAGGTCGAGGCGGGCGACGCGACCCTGATCGAGGTCGGCACCATCGAGGACGGGGGGGCCATCGCACTGTGAGGGACCGGACCCTGGCCCTGGCGGTGTTAGCGGCGGCGATCGCCGTCGCCATCGTGGTGCCACCACCGATCGCGGCGGCCGCGCTGGTGCTCCCGCTCGCCGCCGCGATCCTCGGGCCCCGGCTGGAGCTGGACCGCCTCGGGCAGGCGGCCGCGACGGTGGGCGCGATGGTCGCTGGCGTGGTCGCGCCGCGCCTGCTCGGCGGCGCGCCCGTCGAGGAGCAGGCTGCGACCCTCTCCGATCAGGCCACGCTCTTCGCGCTACCGGTCCTCAGCGTCGCAAGCCTGCGTGCACTGCTGGTCGCCCCGCGCTTCGGTACTCCACTGACGCTGGCCGCCGCGCTGGTCGCGCTGACGGCCGCCGGCCGCGTGCGCCCCGGGATCGCGTACCCGCTGCTGGCCGCCGCATTCCTCGCGCTCGGGTTTCGGGCGCTCGGTCACGCCGATCCCGGGCGGGCGCCGCCGCGGCGTGCCGGACCTCGTCACGTCGCGGTCACCGTCCTCGCGGCCGCGTTCGCAGCGGCCCTGACGGTCGGTGCGACCACCACGCTCCCACCCCTGCAGGACGCCGCCATGACGCGCCTGCTGCTCCGGTTCCGCGCACCCCGCTCGGGCTTCTCCGATCGCATCAAGCTCGGCGCGCTGGGCGGGATGCTGGAGGACGACGGCGTGGTGATGCGGCTGCGCGGCGACGCGCCCCCGCCGCTGCTGCGCGGAGCGGTGCTCAGCGGGTACGCGGAGGGGATCTGGGACGTCCAGCGGCGGCTGCCCGTCGCCGAGGTCGTCGAGGTGGACGTCACCCCACCCCCGGGGCCGGACGTGCTCGAGATCGAGAACGCGCGCCGGCCGTTGCGCTACTTCTTGCCGCTCGACGCGCGGGACGTCACCGTCTCGACGGGGTTCTTCTCGAGGAACGTCCTCGGGGTGCACACGCCCGTGCGGAATTTCTACGCCAAGCGCGTGTGGTTCCGCACCGGCGGGGAGCGCCCGGTGTGGCCGCCGGCGCCGGTCGACCGCGCGGTCCCGGCGGCGCTCGGGACGGAGATCGGCCCGTTGCTCGCCTCCTGGGGCGCGCTCGACGGCGCGCCCCAGGAGCGGCTCGCACGCATCGCTGCCCGCCTCGGTCAGGATTACCGCTACTCGGTGGAGTTCACGCGGGAGCGCGGCCGAGATCCGCTCGCGGACTTCCTGCTGCGCGACCGGCGCGGCCACTGCGAGTACTTCGCTGGCGCTTTGGCCCTGCTGGGGCGGCTCGCGGGGGTGCCCACCCGCGTCGTCACCGGCTATCGGGTCGCGGAGTGGTCGCCCTGGGGGTACGCGGTGGTGCGGCAGCGGCATGCCCACGCCTGGGTCGAGGCCTGGATCGACGGGCGATGGGTCACCTTCGATCCCACGCCACCGGACGCGCTCGGCGCGAGCACGCCCCCGCGGACACCAGCCCTCCCGGCCTTCTTCGATCGGCTCGCGACGGGCTGGGAGGCGGTCGACGACTGGCTCGCTCGCCGCACGCCGTTCGAGCTCTCGATGGCCCTGGTGGCCGGCGTCGGGGTCTGGCTCCTGTACCGGAGCCTCGGCGGCCGCGGGCGGCGCGCGGCGCGGGCGCCCGAGCTCGAGCCCCCGCTGCCCGGCTTCGTCGCGCTCGACCTCGCTCTCGCCCGGCGAGGGCTCGAGCGGGCGCCCGCGGAAACCCTGGGCCGCTTCACCGCTCGCGTCGCTTCCGCCCCGGAGCTCGCGGAGCCGGAACGGACGGCGATCGTTGGCAAACTCCACGCCTACGCCGAGCTCCGCTACGCCGGGCGGGGCGAGGCGGCCGCGATCAACCAGGACCTCGTCGCGAGCGCGCGGCGGATCTAGCGGGCGGGCTCGGGACGCCGGGTCGACACCGGGGCGCTCGCGCGCTGCTCGATGATGGTCCGGAGCAGCGGGAACAGAGCGAGCGTGAGCGCCCGCTCGGGCGGGTACCAGCCCGCCTCCACGACCTCACGGTGGTCGATCGCGACCGAGGGGCGGGTCGCGGCCTCGAGCGCGAAGATCTCGACGCGATCGCGCTTGCCCTCCCACTGGCTCGTTCGATCGAGCACCAGCGTGAGCGCCTCTGCGCGCGCGGCGATCCCGACCTCCTCCCGGAGCTCCCTGAGCGCCGCCTCGCGGCCCGTCTCCCCGTGCCGGACGTAGCCACCGGGCAGTGAATGGTAGCTAACGTAGGAGTTTCGCACGACGAGGATCTCCCCCTCGTACCAGATCGCCACCAGCGCCCCGTGGGTGTGGGGGCGCCGAACGGCCCAGTAGACGCGCATGAGCTGGTACGCGCCCCGGTAAGCGAGCTGGTAGAGGCGATCAACGACGTTAGGACGGCGAGCCGGTGGACCCACGCGCCGAGCATGACAGCCCCCGCGACGCGCGCGCAAGCGGGCGCACCACCGTCGCTCACCCGCCTCCCTCGCGCGCAAGCAGGTACAGGCAGCGGAGCGGATCCGCTCCGGGTCGCTCGTACAGGTGCAGAGCCCCGCCCTCGCACCGCTCGAACTCGCCGCAGTCCGCGCACTGACCCCGCCTCATCCAGGAGCGATCACGCAACGCGGCGTAGCCATCTCGCCACACCTCCGCGAAGCGGTCGCGTGCGACGTGCCCCTGCACGAAGGCGTCACCGAGCTCGGGGCAGGCGCCGATGCGGCCGTCGCAGAGGATACCGGCGATGTTCGTTCCAGCGCGGCACTGGCAGAGGTAGGGACGGACGTTGCCCTCAAAGCGGTTGCCGAGGTAGCCCTCCTCCGACGTCTCGGGTCGAGGGACTAACCCGTCCTGGCGGGCCGCGAGCACGAACTCGAGGATGGCGCGGATCTCGGCCGGTCCGGGCAGCAAATCGGGACGCCGGGCGGCGCGCCCGATGGGCATCACGGGCGCGACCCGCCAGAGCGGAACCCGGAGCTCGGACACCCAGGCTCGCATCTGGGGCAGCAGCGGCACCGCCGGACGAGTGACGGTGGAGATGATCTCGAGCTTGCCCCGATAGCCGGCAGCCCGAAGCGCCCCCACCGCCCGGGTCACGGCTTCGGTGGTCCCCTCGCCGCGGAGCGCGTCGTTCAGCGGCGGCGGCGCGTCCGCGCTGAGCGAGATGGAGCCGATGCCAACCTCGACCAGGCGGGCGGCAGCCGCCGCGTCGAGCAGGCACGCGTTGCTCACCATCCCGTAAGGGAACCCCAGGCGCCCGAGCTCTGCGAAGAGCTCGAAGACCCCCTCCTTCATCAGTGGCTCGCCGCCGGTGACCGCGACCATGACCCGGCGCGGGTCGAAGTCCGTCGCCACCTGACGGACCACGCCAAGCCACTCCTCGACCCCGAGCTCGCTCCGGCGCTCGCGCGGCCCGCAGGAGCTCCCGCAGTAGGCGCAGGTGAGGTTACAACGGCGGGTGACCTCGAGGAACAGGTACCGGAGCTCGTGCTCGGCAACCAGGCGGGCGCGGTCGGCCAGATGCCGGGCCCAGACGACGTCGCGATACGCCGCCAGCTCTGCGGGATCGAGCCTCGGGGCGCCGCGCGGCCCCGGTGAGAGCGGCTCCACCGCCGTCAGCGCTCCGGGGGCTGCGCCCCGTAAACCGGGGCAGGCCCGTAGTACACGATGGGACCGTCGCCACCGAGGCCCGGACCGCCCGCGTCGCCGCCCGTGGTCGCGCCCGCATCGCCACCCGTGCTCACGCCCTCTTCGCCACCGGTCGTCGGCGGCTCGCCCGCGGCACCACCTAGAGGCGCTGGGCCGTACCAGGCGATGAAGCCGCCGGCGCCATCACCCCCCGTGCTCTGGCCGCCCGTGCTCTGGCCGCCCGTGCTCTCGCCGCCCGTGCTCTCGCCGCCCGTGCTCTCGCCGCCCGTGCTCTGGCCGCCCGTGCCCGGTCCCTCGCCGCCAGCGCTGCCACCGCTCCCGGGAGAGCCCCCGATCGGTGCCGGGCCGTAGTAAGCGACCATACCTCCGCCCACGCCGAGCTCACCGCCCGCACCCGACGCGCCCCCGACCCCAGTGGCGCCCCCGCTGCGACCCTCCGCGCCGCCGGTCCCTCCCGACGAGCTGGAGCCGCCCGTGCCCGTAGTCCCGCCGAGCTCGGGAGGTCCGTAGTAGACGACGACGACACCGTTGCCAGCGACGCCCGGCGCCCCCGCGTCGATGCTGCCGCCGGCACTTGGAGCACCCCCGGCGTCGATGCCACCCGTCGCTTCACCCCCGGCGCTGCCCGTCCCAACGGATCCATCAGCCTCGTCATCGCCCGCACACCCCGCGACCGCGAGCGACAATGCGAGCGAGTACCACTTGATGCTCTCAGCCATGCGACACCGCCCCGACCCGTGGAGGCAGCCTATCACACGACCTTCGCCCAGGCACCGGCGGCGCGCAGCTCGTCCCTCACACCCGTCGCTGCCAGACCGCACTGGAACGACCGGGCGAGCTGGGACTCCCGGATCGCTCTCGAAGCTGAACTCCTGACCCAGGGTGGCCACCGCCCCAGATCGGAGGGGCCGGACGCCCCCTGTGGTATCCTGGCCTTCCCGTCCGAGCCGACCCCCACCCGCTTGACGGACCCGGTCCCCGCTCCCCATGCCGCTCGACTCCCCGCTCGTCCGCAGCGCCGCCGATTTCGCCCGCCGGGCACACGCCGGCCAGGTCCGCAAGTGCGCCGGGCATCCCCCCTACTTCGTCCACCTCGAGGCGGTCGCCGCGCGCGTCGCGGCTCACGGTCACGACGAAGACGTCCCGCTCGCGGCCGCCTACCTCCACGACGTCCTCGAGGACCAGCCCGGCCACGCCGCGGAGCTCAGGAGCCACTTCCCACCCGCAGTGGTCGAGATCGTGGAACTGCTCACCGAGCAAAAGCTCGACGACCGTGGTTTCAAACGCACCAAGGCCGAGCGCTTTGCGGAGTACCTCGTGGCGTTGCGCCAGCGCACTCCCGCGGCGCGACAGGCGGCGGTGGTGAGCTGCGCCGACAAGCTCGACAACCTCGAGGGGCTCGTCGCCACGCAGCAACGCGGGGACAACCTGCTCACGCGCCTCGCCACGCGCCCCGGGCACCATGCGCCCCAGCTCGCTTGCCTGCGAGAGATCTACCGCGACGTCGTCCCCAGCTCCATGCTGGCGGCCTTCGACAGTGCCGTGGCAGCGCTCGCTGCCACCATCGCGCGCTGGCTCCCCGGGCGAGCCGTCGCCGTCGCTGCCGAGGCGCACCTCGGGCAGTTCGATCGGTCGGGCGCCCCATCCATCCTGCACCCGCTCCGGGTGATGCTCGCTGCCCGGACCGAGGAGGAGCGGATGGTGGCCGTGCTCCACGACGTGGTGGAGGACACGCCCTGGACCCTGGCCCAGCTCGCCGACGAAGGGTTCCCGGAGCCCGTCCTCCGGGTGCTCGACTTGCTCACCAAGCGCCCAGGCGAGCCCTATGCGGAGTACCTCGGGCGGGTCACGACCGACCCGCTCGCGACGCGCGTGAAGCGCCTCGACGTCGCCGACAACCTCGGGCGCCTCGACGGGCTCCCGGAGCCCGAGCGAGCGCGGCTAGCGGAGAAGTACCGCGCCGCCATCGCCCGCCTCGAGGCCGCGGAACCGCCGGCCGCGGCGCCATGACCGGCGCGACGTCGCGCCGGTCGGGGCTCACTGGGCGCTGGGTCTGCACCAGGTGCGGTCGTCGCACCAGGGCTCGGCACTGTCTCCACAAGGGGAGGACCCGCCGGGCGAGCCGTTGTGGAGGATCGCCTGCGCGTCGCGGCCATCGGGAGCGCCCTCGGGATCGTTGTCCGCCGAGTTGAGCGCGAGATCGAAGGCCATCGCGGCGCCCGAGCTGGGCGCGCTGCCGGCCCACGGGAGCAGGAATTCGATGGTGTATCCGCCGGACACGACGCTGGTGACGTACTGGCTCTCCGCGAGGGCGCTGTGAGACGCGGAGCCGTCCACCGTCTTCACCGTGACGGCGAGCGACGGAGCGGCGCCGAACTGCACGTGGGTGACGGCGTCGCTGCCCGAGTTGCCCGTGAGCCCGGAGGCGCTCGCGGCGACGAAGACCTCCACCCCGTCCCCGTTCCAGACGTTGCCGGCGTCGCCCTGCCCAGAGGCGAAGAGGAACGCGTCCGTCACGGTGACGAACCCGTGCAGCCCCGCCTCGGACCAGCCGACGCGCACCGTGGCCGTCTCCGTGCGCCCTCTGCCATCCGCTTCGCTGCCGTGATCGACCTTCAGGGAGATGTCGGCGTCGGTGAAGTTGAGGATGAAGGTCGGCAGCGAGCACAGATCGGCGTCACTCCCGTCGACGGTCTGGTTACCGTCGAAGTGCGGTACCTGACTGCAGGGATCCATCGTGGCCGTGGTGCAGCTGCCACCGACGCCACCGCCGCCGCCCGTCTCGCTACCGCCCATGCCGGCGCCCGCGGCGCCGCCCGTCGCCTCGGCGCCCGCGCCCGCCGCGCCGCCGGTCTCGGTGCCACCCGAGTCGCTGCCGCCCGTCTCCTCGCTGCCGCCCGTCTCCTCGCTGCCGCCCGTCTCGCCTCCGCCACTCGAAGCTCCCCCCTCGTCGCCGCCCGTCGAGTCACCGCCAGTCTCGGTCGGCGATTCGCCGCCCGTCGTGCCGCCGCCGGTTGCGGCGTCGCCGCCCGTCGCGGGAACGACAGAGCCCGAGCCGAAGAGGTTCGGGTTCTTCTCGTCGTCGCAGGCCGCCACCGTGGCGAGCACGATGCTGCAGCCGATCAGCCAGCTCCAAGGAATCGATCGCGTCATGAAGGGATGCTCCGGAATGCGCGGAGAATGCCGCGCCGCGCCAGATAATGGTAGCGCCGACGCGCGCCTCGGGGGGACGCGGCGCGGGACTCTCGGCGGAAATCCGCCGATCTCCGCCGCGGGTCCGCTCCATGGGCTCGCCGCACGGCGCGCGGTGGACGCGGCGGGTTGCACACGTTCACCGACACCGCAATTGGACAAGGGAGCCGTACCCCGACGCTCAATACAGACCGACGACGTTGCCCTCGGCGTCGATGTCGATCTGTTCGCCAGCGGGGCGGGAGGGGAGCCCAGGCATCAGGCGCATGTCGCCGGCGATCGCGGTAACGAAGCCGGCGCCGGCGTACAGCCGCGCCTCGCGCACGGGCACCCGGAACCCTCTCGGGCGCCCGAGGCGTTTCGGATCGTGGCTCAGCGAGAGGTGGGTCTTCGCCATACAGATGGGTACCGCGCCGAAGCCGAGGCGGGTGATGGCGGCAAGCTCGCTCGCCGCCGCCGGGGCGAGATCGATCCCATCGGCCCCGTACATCTCGCGCGCGATGACCTCGATCTTCTCCGCCAGCGGAAGCGCGTCGGGGTAGAGCGGGCGGAACTCGCACGGCGCCTCGAGCGCCTCGAGCACCGCCTGCGCGAGCTCCTCCGCACCGGCGCCCCCGTCCACGAAGTGCGTCGCGGTCACGACCGCGCGCGCCCCAGCGGCGAGCCCCACCTCGCGCACGGCCTCGAGCTCCGCGGGCGTATCGGTCGGGTATCCGTTCACGGCCACCACGCAGGGCACGCCGTGCCGCGTCACGTTCGCGACTTGCTGCGCGAGGTTCTCGGCGCCGCGCCGCACGGCGGCGGGGTCCTCGGCGCTGAGCGCCGGATCGAGGGGCTTGCCCGCGACGACCCGCCCCACCCCGCCGTGCATCTTGAGCGCGCGCAGGGTGGCCACGACGACGCCGGCAGCCGGCTCGAGGCCACCCAGGCGGCACTTGAGGTTGAAGAACTTCTCGCCACCGAGATCGGCGCCGAATCCCGCCTCGGTGCACACGACGTCCGCCAGCGCGAGCGCGACGCGATCGGCGACGACGGAGCTCGTGCCCTGAGCGATGTTTCCGAACGGCCCTGCATGCACGAACACCGGCGTCCCCTCCAGCGACTGGAGCAGGTTCGGTTGGATCGCGTCACGCAGGAGCACGGTCATGGCACCGGCGACGCGCAGCTCCTCGAGGGTGACCGGGCTCCCGTCGCGCCGGGTGCCCACGAAGATACGCCCGAGCCGGGCGCGGAGATCCGCGAGCCCACCCGCCATCGCCAGCACGGCCATCACCTCGGAGGCGCTGGTGATGTTCCAGGCCGCCTCGCGCGGGACGCCACCCTCGCGGCCACCGAGCCCGATCACGGCCTGCCGGAGGGCGCGATCGCTGGCGTCCACGACACGCGGGAACCGCACCGTGCGCGGATCGAGCCCGAGCGAGTTGCCGTGGTGGAGGTGGTTGTCGAGGAACGCCGCCGCGAGGTTGTGCGCCGAAGCGACCGCGTGGTTGTCGCCCGTGAGGTGGAGGTTGAACGTCTCCATCGGGACGACCTGCGCGCGCCCGCCACCGTTGGCCCCCCCCTTGATGCCGAACACGGGGCCCAGCGTCGGCTGCCGGATCGTCGCCGCCGCGCGGACCCCGAGCCGGCGCAGGCCATCCACCAGCCCGATGGTCGTCGTCGTCTTCCCCTCACCGAGCGGGGTTGGCGTGATGCCCGTCACCACCACGAGCTTGCCGCGCGGCCGAGACGCCAGGCGCTCGAGGATCGACAGCTTGATCTTGGCGACGTGCTCGCCATAGGCGATGAGCTCGTCGCGGGCGACGCCGGCCTCGACGGCCACGGCGGCGATCGGCCGCAAGACGGCGCTCTGAGCGATCTGGAGGCTGGGGCGCGGGGCGGGTTCCACGCGCGGAATTTGCGTCGGTCCCGGCGCGCTGGCCAAGCTAAGCGCGAACCCTTGGCCTCCCGCCCGGATCCCCGCTCGCTCAGCTCAACGGCCGGCGGCGGGAAGAGGCGGAGCGCGGCGCCCGGTCGAGGCCGGATGGCTGGAGCCCGTGACTGAGCGCGAGCTCTCCCCAGGGGGCGGGGCGGGATGCCTGGTGGGTGTGCACCTCGAGCTCCTGGTGCTCGTTGTCGGTCCAGCCGGTGGGCAGCGCGGCGGACGCCGCCACTGTCGGTTGCGGTGGCGGAGCCCACCGCCGCCCCGGCGGCGAGCGCGGACCCTGGCGCGGAGGCGCCGATGAACAGGGTGGCGAGAAGAAGGGCACGGACCGCGGATAGCGTGCTGGTGCTCCTCTGACAACGGCCCCAATGGCTCCGTCGGACTCGGCATGCGCCCGCGCCACCCCCGTCGAGACTCGTTTCGCACATTCCATGGCCACAAAACGCCATCGGATGTGCGTTTCGGATCTATGTGGGGCGACGCCGCGCGCGGGTTTCCCGGCCACTCACGCGGTCGCAAGCGCCATCGCCCGCGCGGCGCGCAGCTGCGAGAGGTGCTCGTCCATGCAGGCGAGCAGGCCGATCCGGTCCAGGTGCGAGCGGGCGCCGCTCGCGTGCTCCGCGAGGAATCGATCGAGCACCGGTCCCTCGAAGAGCTCGCGGCCGACGCCGTCAGCGGCCCGCAGTCGGTCGGCAAGGCCGCCGCGGAGCAGCCCCGCCAGCAGCTCCGAGCGCACCGCGTCGTGGCTCTTCGCCCGCCCGCCGCGGCGGAGCCCCCCGAGCAGGCGCCGCACGTAGTGGGGCGTCTCGGTGACGAGCCACAGGTTGTTCGCCAGGCGTTGCCAGGGGTGGCCGCCCATGAGGGGCAGGTACGCGGCGTGGTTGATCGGCTCCCAGTACGCCGCGGGCAGGTGGCGGCGCACGAGCTCCCGGTGCAGCAAGCAGTCGTTCGACGACGGCGCCGGCAGCGTGAAGGCGAGCCGGACCAGCTCCGGGCTGTCGAAGGGCGAGAGCATCGGGTGATACCAGGTGAACCGGCTCGGCATCGCGCCCCAGCGGCCGTGCCGCTCCGTCAGGTAGTAGAGATCCAGGTGGTCCGAGCCCAGCTCGGACAGGGCGCCGAAGCCCGCGACGATGGCGTCGAGGCGCGTGAGGACCGCGCGCCCGAGCTCGGGCGCGCGGAAGGGTTGCCGGCCGAGCCGCCGCGCGATCCGGCCGTGGAGCAGCGCCCGGGCGGCGCCGGGCGTGAGGCGCGCCGCATCGCCGCGCCAGCGATAGAGGGAGCCTTTGTACAGGCCGCCGCCGCCGCCGTTGAGCTTGGGCACCCGCGCCACGAACCGGGGCAACGGCGCGATCGCCCGGCGCCCGTCGGTGTCGCCGTTCATCGCAAAGGCGAGCGCGCGGAGGTGCCCGAGGAAATCGTCGGGCGATGGCGGCGTCGGCAGCAGCGTCTCGAAGCGAACGCCCGCGGCGCGCGCGACGCGGGCGGCGGTCGGCACCTCCGCGCCATCGGGGCCCCCGGAGGTCGCGGCGGTCACGATCCGCGGATCCACCACCGAAACCAGCGCCGCCATGACCGCTCGGCTGTCCATGCCCGAGGTGAGGTCGGCGCGCACCGCAGGCGCGTCACCGACCAGGCGGCGCACCGTGTCCCGCGCCTGTTCCACCATCCGGTCGACGATCGTGGCGACCCCGCGCCGATCGCCCCGCTCGACCCGAGCCGCGAAGCCGAAGGGGGGCGCCGCACGCCGCTCGAGCCCGCCATGCCACCAGGTCAACACCCGGTCGGGGCCGGCCGTCTCGACGCCGCGGATGAGGCTGTGGCCGCCGAGCGACCACTCGACGGCGATGGCGGAGCTCGCGCTGACCGGATCGAGCGCGACCGGGAGCCGGCCGGTCGCCGCCAGCGCGAGCTCGTGCGAGCTCACGGCGAAGAGGTCGCCGTCCGTGCAGCAGCGCAGCGCGCGGTGGCCGATCCCATCGCACAGGACGGTGAGCCGCGCCGCGCGTCGCTCCACCACCACGGCCGAGAAATCGCCGTCGAGCGCCCGAGCCGCCACGGCGCCGCCCGCGCGATACGCCTCGGCGATCCTCCCCGCGGCGCCACCCTCCGCTCCGAAGACGACGCCGAAGGCGAGCACCAGGAGATCGTCGTCGTCCGCGCGGGTCACCAGCTCCGCCGCCGCACCCCCGGTCGGACAGCGCGTGAACCACCCGCCTCCGAGCTCCGGCAGTGGGGCCGCCGCCTCGATCACCTCGCCGCCGAGGTCCGGCGCGAGCGCGCGCGTCACGCGCAGGGCCCGCTCGACGAGCGACCAGCCGAGCTCCGGCGTCGGGCTGGCGAGCGCGAAGACGGTGTGCATCGCGCCGCAGCGTAGCATGAGGGGTCACGGCCGCAGCAACGCGCGGGCGCACCAGCCCACGCCCCCCGTCGCGCCCGCGCCTCGCGGTCGTCGCAGATCCGGTGCCCGGCCTCGACTGTCGGCGCGCCGGGCACCACGATCAACGTCAGAATTTCTGCCACGGGGGCTCGTAGCCCGCGTCCTTGCGGCGATGAGACTCGAAGAAGAGCTTGGTCGTCTCGATCGCGGCCTCGACGGCAGGCGCCCCGCCTTCGGCGAGGTCGATGCGCTCCTCGGGGTCCGTCGTCAGGTCGTAAACTTCCACGACCTGCTTCCTCAGATCGAGGATCGTCTTCATGCCGTCGGCGAGGACGAGCCCCTGAATGCGCCGGCCCGTGTCAATCCCGATCGGTCGGGTGAGCTGCCGCGGCTCCCCCGCGACCAGGGGCGCCAGGCTCTCCCCCAGGCACACCCCCGGGGTCGCCACGCCGAACAGGTCGAGGATGGTCGGGCCGAGGTCCAGGAGGGTCACGGGAACGGCCGACTCGAGCGGCCGCTGGCCGGGGACGTGCAGCAGCAGCGCCACCCGGAGCTCCTCCTCGTAGACGGTCTTGGCGTGGAAGAAGGTGCCGTGTTCGCCGAACGCCTCGCCATGGTCACCAGCAACGACAATGACGGTGCGGCGGGCGAGCCCCCGCTCCTCGAGGTGCTGGCGGAGGCGCGCGAGCTGCGCATCGAAGAGCCCGATCTCCCGCACGTAGCGGTCGAAGGGCTTGCCCTGCTTCCCCGCGCGGTCGTAGGGCGCGTGCGAGTCGTCGAAGTGGGCGTAGGCGAAGTACGGGCCGTGCAGGTGCGCGTCCAGATCCGCGATCAGCCGATCGACCACCTCGACGCTGCGGCGACGGCCGCCCGGAATCCAGCGTTCCTCCTGGAAGCCACGCCCGACGCCATTGACGGCCCGCAGGCGCCCGTAGGTGGCCAGGTGAACCGTGCGCACGCCCGCCTGCGCCAGCAACTCGGCGAGGCGCGGCGTCTCGTCGGTGAGCGCGACGCGGCTGTCCCCGAGGTCGCTCCAGCGGAGCGCGGAGTAGTACCGACAGGTGAACACCGAAGCGATGCTGGTGGTCGTGGCCGAGGTGGTGGCCCGCGCGTGAGTGAAGTACGCCGAGGCGGCGCGCAGCCGATGGAGCTCCGGGAGGACGCGCTTGTATTTGCCCCGCTCCAGGACGTCAGCGCGCATCGCCTCCACGGTCAGGAGGAGCACGATGGGCGGCTCCGACGGGAGAAACGGCCTGGTCGAGGGCACGGCCGGGTGGCGACTCCGGTCCCGGAACCAGGGGGATCGCCGGTACTGGCGCGGGACCTTCCCGATCTCGATTCCGCCTCGGCTCGGCCGCAGGCGGCTCGCGAGCGGCGCGACCACGGAGCTCGGCAGGGCGTGGAGCCGCCGCAGCACCTCGCCCGGCGGGCGCACCAGGAGCGAGGCGGCCCCCGCGAGGGCCAGGAGCCCGACGCCCACCCACCGTACGCGCGGTCCGGGCCCGGACAGCTCGCGCCCCTCCAGGGCGAGCCCGATGAGCAGCGCGGCGAGCCAGGCCACCAGCAGGTGCACCGCGGGGTAGTCCCCCACGAGAACGAGGGCGTTGCCCACAGCGACGGCGGCGCCGAGAGGGAGCCAGGCGAGGCGCAGGAACGCGGGGGTGAGCCGGCGCCAGAGCCGTGTCGAGGCGAGCACGAGCGCCACCGTCAGCGACGCCGCCACGCGGACGACGGAAAGGCGAGTCTCGTAGCGCGCCGCGAGGTTCGAGACGTCCTCGCCAACGGTCGCCATCGCGACCACGAACCCGGCGATCCCGAGCAGCCCCACGGAGGCCCAGCCCCGCCAGCGCGCGCCCGGCACCCAGGACAGGCCCAGCCGCCCAAGCCGCACCAGCGCCAGCGAGAGAACGCCGACAGCGACGAGCTGACCGGCGTCGAAGGCGTGGTGCAAGAGGCGCGTCCCCACCGGCGCCGGCGGCAGGCGGGCGACGAGCAACGGCTGGTTGACGAGCGCGATCACGCCCCAGGCGATGAGCTGAGCAGCGCCCGCGTCGAGCACGAACGACGGCGTTCGATCGGAGCGACGCGGTGCGGGGGTGGCCCCGGCGACCGGCTCCGACGCAGCACCTGCGACCTCGACCATGACCACGGCTTCTATCACGGAACCCCGCGGCGCTCCCCACGTCCGCCGAGCCGGATACCCCGACACGCGGTCAGTCGAGCGTGAGGTTCACCGAGTGCTGCTTCTTCGGCTGCACGTCGACCTGCACGGACTGGCGCCCGAGCTCGGGGTCCTCGACGACGACCGTGTGAGGACCGGCGGGGAGGTTCACCTGCTTCGGGGTCGTGCCGATGCGACGGCCGTCGATGTACACGGTGGCCGGCGGCGTCGAGTAGACGTTCACCGTCCCCGTGCCGGCGGGAGCCGCGGCGGGCTCGTCGCTTCCGGCAGCGGGCTCCTTGCCCGCGGGCTCCTTGCCCGCGGGCTCCTTCGGGGTAGCGCTCG
>CAYZQO010000012.1:100724-102786 GCA_964480725.1 uncultured Polyangiaceae bacterium
GCGGGCTCCTTGCCCGCGGGCTCCTTGCCCGCGGGCTCCTTCGGGGTAGCGCTCGCGCGCGCGCGCCCGCGGGGCTTTCGCTCCTCGGGCTCCGGATCGCCCGAGGAGCGGCGGGCCATCGGATCCGCCGGCTCGTCATCGTCGTCGGTCGCCTCGGTCGCCTCGGGCATCGTGGGCGCGGACGCTTCCGTACGCGCGGGCGCGGTCGCCCCGCCGGCGGGCTCGCTCGAGGTCATGGGGGGCGCGCCGACGGGCGCCACCGGACGGCGGCTGCGCGTGACGAGGAGCACGATGACCAGCACCACCGCGAGCACCGCCACCGCGAAGAACAGCGCGCGAGACGGCTGCCACCGCGGGCCCGTCCTCGCGCTGGGGGGCGTGACCGCGGGCGAACCGGCCGCGGCCACGGCGGCCGAGAGCGGCGACGAGGGGAGGTTCGACAGATCCACGCCGGCGTCAGTGATGCTCGCCGCGGTCGCGGCGACGGGGCTCGAGGCCGCATCCGTGAGCTCGACCGGCACGTCCAGGCTGTCGCTCGAGGCGGCGCGCGGCAAGCTCACCTCGATGGGGACGCTCACCGCCTCGGGGCTCGCCGAGGGGTCGCTCGTCTCGACCAACACCTCGATGCCGGCGTCGGACAGGGCTCGTACCGGCGCGGCGGCGGGCTCGACCGGCTCGGCCGCCGCGGCCGGTGCGGCAGGCGCGACCGGCTCGGCCGCCGCGGCGGGCTCGACCATCACCGCAGGCTCGATCGGGGCGGCGGGCTCAACCGTCACCGCGGGCTCGGTCGCGGCGGCGGGCTCGGCCGTCACCGCGGGCTCGGTCGCGGCGGCGGGCTCGGCCGTCACCGCGGACTCGATGGTGATCATGGGCGCGACGACAACCGCGGCGGGCGCTGGCGCTGCCGGCCGGGCCGGTGGGTGCGGCGTGGGCCGGTGTGGCGGCAGCGGCGAAGGCGGTCGGGCCGCGGGTTGGGCAGGCGCCCGCGCGCTCGGCGGAGGGGGCGGCGTCGGTCGTGGGGTCGCCGAGGCGCCCTCCGTTGCGAGAGAGCCGGGCGGACGCGCGCTCGGCGGTCGCCGTGGTCCCGCCGGCGGGCCGCCGTGGTGCTGCATCGGCGTCACGCCCGCGGCGGCCGGTGCGCGCCCGCTCGGGGAGCGAGCCGCAACGGGCACCGACACCGACGGACGCTGCGGGACCGGAGGCGGCGTCGCCATCGCGCTGCCCTGCGGCGCCGCAGTCGAAGGCCGAGTCGCCGTCGGCGCGGCGGGCCGCGGCGTAGCGCCAGCTTCCTGCCTGCCCCCGCCACCGGTTGCCGGTGGAGGGCCGCCGGGCGGGGTCGACAGCGTCCCCCTGCCAGGCGGTGTCGAGAGGCCCGCTCCCCCGCCGAGCTTGGGCAGCCACGACGGACCCTTCGGCGCTCCCGGGATCCCTGATGTCATCGCGCCCCTTCCCGCGGGCGGGAGCAAGGACGATGGGCGCGCGCCGGGCGCGCCCGATGGCTTGGCGGGGTCCGATCCTCGCGAGGCGCCGGACGCCGCCTCGCCCCACGACTCGTCCAGCTCGCTCGCGCTGGACCGCTCCACGGTGGGCGATCCCGCTGGCGAGGGACCCACGCTCGGCTTTTCAGCGTCTGCCATTACCCTCCGGCGCTATCTACCACGCGGTACAGGCACGTTCCCAGCATCGGACGCTTCGGGCGCCCGGTTTCCCCCCTCGCGGACTCGGCGGTCGCACGATCAGGTCCAGTCACGCGGGAACGTCCGGGGCTGACAAGGGCGGCAAAGCGATCCAGTCTGCCGGCGGGACGACCTAGCCCGGGAGTCACGTTGGTTTCAGAGAGCAGCCCTACGATCAGTCCGCGCGTGCTCGTGATCGCCAGCGACGGCCCCGGTGGCGCCCACCTCGCCAGGGAGCTCGCCAGCCTCGGGACGACACCCGCCGTCACCACCGAGGCCGAAGCGGTCCAGGCCGTCCGCGCCGTCGAGCCGAACCTGGTGGTCTGGATCACGCCGACGGTGAGCCCATCCAAGCTCGACAGCCTCGTCACGCTGGTGGGGCGCGC
>CAYZQO010000013.1:0-32396 GCA_964480725.1 uncultured Polyangiaceae bacterium
CGCGGCCGCGGGGCTTGCACGGGGCCGGCCCAGTTGGTAAAAGCCCCCGCCTTCGAGCGGCCTGCGCCCGCGTCCGCCGCCGTCGGCCCGCACGTGCCCGGCCACCGACCCTCGAGGGGCAGCCATCTGCCAGGCGGCGTACCCGTTCCGTTGGAGACCATGACGATGAAGAAGACGCCCCTCGCCGAGGTAAAGGAGCGATTCGAAACCAAGGAGAAGCTCGTCGAGGCGGTGGAGCACCTCGCGACGGACGAGCTCTGGATCGATCGCTATAACGAGATCAAGGGCTTGATGAGCGTCTCCAACCAGAAGCTCCTCCGCCTCCACGCCATTCTGACCGAGGTGAAAGGGACCTTCGGTTCCCGCGCCAAGCTCATCGACGCGATCCTCGAGCTCGATCGCTGCGCGAAGGATCAGGGGTTGCGTGCGAAGTACGCGACCCTCCCGACGCCGCGTCTGCTCGATCTGCATCGGGCCGCGACGCGGCGCAGCAAGCACGCGGCGAAGGCTGCCCCTCGAGCGGCGGCCGCCCCCGCCAAGCGGAAGACCTCGCGGTCGAGGAAGGCGCAGGCCAAGGTCCGCGCTCAGGCGTGAGGCGCCCCCGCCCGGGGGTCCCCAGGGGCCGAACGCTGGCGACGGTCACCCGGTGCGGTCCGGCGGTCGGCTCAGACGAGGCCCTTGGCGGCCAGGTACTTGTTGGTGAACTGGGCGCCCGTTGCGTAGTCGCGCGTCGTGTCCTGGACGATCTGCTTCTCGATCAGTCCTCCGACGCCGAACACCTTGGCGACCACCGACATCTCGAAGACCCGCTTGCTCTTCCCCTCGCCGCTCGGCAGCGCGTACATCACGCCGCTGGTCTTGACCTTGTCGGGGAGGCGGCTGGTGCGGATCTCGTACTTGAAGACCCGGCTTGCCCGGTCGAAGACCCCGTGCTCCTCGTAGGTGACCCCATCGCCGATGAGCTTCTGCACCGGCGCGGGCACGCCGACCACCCGGGGCTTGACCCGGATGACGCGCCGGATCTGCGCGTCCGTCTCCTGGAGGGAGAGCTGCTCGAAGCTGGGGAAGTGCAGGCCGTCGCGGAAGAGCGCCGTCTGGTACTCCACATCGAAGAACAGCTTCCAGAACGTCTCGACGCTGCAGTTGTGGACGTGCTCCAAGCGGACGTCGGCCATGGCGCCGCATCGTAGCCCAGCCCGGGCCCTTGTCACGCGGCGGCCCGTGCCCCCGCGCACGCGAGGTGGCGCGACCCCCGCGGCGCCCCTACCATGGGCTCGGTGAGCGTGCGCGACGCACCATCCGTTCCCGTCGGGGGACCGCGTGCGGGCGGGGAGCTGGGGCGGCGCCCCACCTGGGCGGCGCACGCCTGGGTGATCGCGGAGAAAGATCTCCGGCTCGAGCTTCGGTCCGGAGAGGTCACCCTGACCAGCGGCTTCTTCGCGCTGCTGGTGGTGATCATCGCCAGCATGGCCTTCTACGGAGGACCCGGCACCGGACGACTGGTGGCGGCCGGCGCCATCTGGCTTTCTATCTCCTTCGCCGGGGTGCTCGCCGTGGGCCAGAGCTGGGGCCACGAGCGCGAGGACGGTGCGTTCCGCGGCCTGCTGGTGGCTCCGGTGCCCCGCTCGGCGATCTTCGCGGGGAAGGCCGCCGCGCTGGCGCTGTTCCTGCTCGTTATCGAGGCAGTGGTCGTCCCGGTCGCTGCCGTGCTCTTCGCGCTCGATTCGGCGGGGCTGGTGGGCCCGATCGCGCTCGTCGCGCTGCTCGCCACGCCGGGGATCGCCGCGACGGCGACCCTCTTCGGGACCCTGATCCACGGAGAGGGCCGTGCCGTGCTCCTGTCGGTCGTCGTCTTTCCGCTGCTCGCTCCCACGTTGCTCGCCGCCGTCGCCGCGACTCGCGCCCTGCTCGATGGCGCCTCGCTCCCCGACGTCGCCGCGCACCTCGAGCTCATCGCCGTGTTCGACCTCCTCTTCACAGCGGGCGGGCTCGGGCTCTTCGGGGCGCTGGTCGAGGATTGACGGTGCTGGCCACCGGGTCGGTGGCGTGCGGGCGCCAGACGGCCCGCGGCCTCCGGTCGCCGCCGTCCGGTCGCCGGGTTGCGCGGGCGCGGGCGGTGGGAGCATCCTTGCGGGCAATAGGGCCGACGGATGCGACTCGGGCTGCTGGGGCCAGCGGAAGGAAACATGGAGGCGCTCGAACGGGCGGCCCGCTTCGTGTTCCGCGATCTGGCTGTGGACCGCGCGGTGTACCTCGGCGTGGATGGCGCCATCGACGAGGTCGTGCGGCGCTGGGCGGTCGCGCTCGTCGGACCGGACCCGACCGAGGCCGGCATCTGGGTGCGCGCGCGCCGCTGCGTTGCCGCGTCCCCCGTCGAGATCGACGATCTGGTCGCCCGCGAACGGGAGCGCCGCTCCCTGCAGGTCTTCGAGGCGCTGCCGAGCGATGGCACCCGGACCATCGAGCTGATTGCGGGTCAGGTCGCCGTGATGATCCACGACAAGGAGGACCTCGACGAGGAGGACATGCTCCCGGCGGCCTACCTCCTGTTCGGCGCCAGCAGCGAGCCGGTCGTGCATCGGGTCGGGACTCGGTGGTTTCTGTCGCCGGGGGGCCTGGATCAGCACGGGGTGCTGCTGCTGGAGGAGCGCGAGGACGGTGTCGACTTGACCCTGTTCGATGCGGGCTGCCACTCGGTACGGACCGAGCGGCTCGCGAGCGACGCCGGGATCCGCATGACGGTGAAGTAGGGGACACCATGCGCGTCGCGGTCTACGGCGGCAGCTTCGATCCTCCCCACGTGGCGCACGCCCTGGCGGTGGCGTACCTCCTCGTCGCGGGTCGCTTCGAGCGGGTCGTCGCGGTGCCCGTCTTCTCCCACGCCTTCGACAAGGCGCTGGCGCCCTTCGACGACCGGGTGCGGATGTGCGAGCTCGCCCTGGGGTTCACGCCCCGCGCCGAGGTGTCCCGCGTCGAGGAGCGCCTCGAGCCACCGAGCTACACCCTGCACACCGTCGAACGGCTCGCCCGCGAGCACCCCGACTGGCGGCTCGAGCTCGTCGTGGGCTCCGACGTGCTCGGTGAGACGCACCGGTGGCACCAGTTCTCGCGGCTCGTCGACCTCGCCCCGCTCCACGTGCTCGGGCGTCGGGGGTTCCCGCACCCCGAAGCCCCGCCCGCGGTCCTCCCGGAGGTGTCCTCCACCCGGGTCCGCGCGCTCCTCGCCAGCCCGCCTTCGCCGGAGGTCGAGCGGGAGCTCGGCGCCCTGGTCCCGGGGGCCGTGCTCGACCACGTGCGAACCCGGAGGCTTTACCAGTGCGGGTCGTGATCGTCGGCGCGGGTCGGGTCGGGACGTCGCTCGCGCGCGCCCTCCGGCGCACGAGCCACCCCGTCGAGCTCATCCCCTCGCGCCGGTACGCGGTCGAGCGGCGGTTGTGCGCCGCGCTCCTCGTGCTCGCCGTGCGCGACGCCGAGCTCGCGGGCTGGGCGGTGCGGCTTGCCGACGCCGGGGCGCTGACCCGGCGGATCGCGGTCGTGCATGTCGCGGGGGCGCTCGGTCCCGAGGTGCTGGCGCCGCTGCGCCCCGTCACCGCTGGCGTCGGGCAGGCCCACCCCGTCGTCTCGTTCCCGTCGCTCCGCGCGCCGGTCGACCTCCGCGGCGCGACGCTGGCCGTCAGCGGCGATCCCGTCGCCATCCGGCGCGTCTCGGTCGTGGCCCGTGCCGTCGGGCTGGTCCCGCTCGCCCTCACGCCCCGTGATCGGACGGGCTACCACGCGGCGTGCGCGCTCGCCGCCAACGGCGCGGCTGCGCTCGCGTCGGCGGCCGGGGAGCTCCTCCGCGCGGCGGGCGTTGCCGCTCCGGAGGTGCCGCGGCTCCTCGCGCCGTTGCTCCGGACGGTGGCGGCCAACGTTGCGGCGGTGGGGCCCGAGGCGGCGCTGAGCGGGCCGATCCGGCGGGGGGAGGCTGCCGCCGTGCGGGCGCACGCGGCCTGTGTCCGCCGCCTCGCCCCCGAGGTCCTGCCGCTCTACCTCGCGCTCGCCGAGCGGCAGGTCACCGTGGCGCGTGCGCTCGGGGAAGTGCCCGGCGGGTCGCTCGACGCCGTGGCACGGGTCCTTCGGGGTGGCAGGACCTCGTCGCGGCGCGCCTGACCGCCGCGGGTGGTACGCTCCGCTCCGTGGATCTGCGCACGCGCACCTCGCTCGTCTGCGGCGTGCTGGCCCTCGCCATCGCGTTCTCGGTGCTGCTCCGGGGGCGCCCGCGGCGGGAGAAGCTGCTCTTCTTCGCGTTCGCCGCCGACATCGGGCTCTGGTACCTGGCGCAGTGGCTGTACTTCTTCGTCGGGCGCGCCGTGTGGGAGCAGTTCACGGCGATGTTGGCGGTGCTGCTCCCGCTGTTTGCGGTGCACCTGTTCGAGGCCATCGTGCCGCAGCCCGAGCGGCGCTCCACGCTGGTGCGGGTGGCCGGTGTCCTGATGATCCCGATGGTGATCCTGGTGCTCTCGCCGCTGCACCGGCACCCTGGGGTCCGGATCCTCGTTTTCCTGTACGTCTTCGGGCTCGTGCTCGCTGGCTGCCTGTCGCTCGCCGTGCGCGCCGGCCGGAGCCGCTCCCGCGCCACGCAGCGTCGAATCCGTTTCCTGGCCCTCGTCGGCGCCCTCGCGGCGGCGCTCAGCTTGGCGGACTTCCTGTGGTTCATCGGGGCGCCGCTGCCGCCCGTCGGGGCGGTGCTGAGCATCGTCTTCCTGTTCGCGCTATCGCAGTCCTTGCTCCGGCAGCGCCTCCTCGACCTCTACGAGATCGTGGGGCAGCTTCTGGTATCGACCGTCCTCGCTTTCGTCCTCGCCGGCATCTTCTATCTCTTCGTGGTCCTCTTCGGTGGCGTCGAGCAGGCGTTCCTCTCGTCCATCCTCGCCTCGCTCGTCATCCTGCTTCTGATTGAGCCGCTGCGCGCCCGGGTCGAGCCCTTCGTCCAGAAAGTGTTCCTCCGCGAGCGCATGGAGTTCGAGCGAGCCGTGGAGAAGATTCGCGCCGAACTCGCCATGGCCCTGCAGGTAGAGCAGATGGCCGAGACGGTGCTCGGTGCGCTGGAGGGCTCCGGCCGTGCCACGGCGGCGGCGCTCTACCTTCGGGCCCGGACGGAGTCGCACTTCGAGCTGCTGGACGGGTTCGGTTCGGAAGCACCCCCGCGGATCGAGGAGGCGGCGGTGCTCCCGCTCGTCGACCGGCTCGCCGTCGAACCGTCCGTCTTCCTCGAGCAGGTCCGGCTCGAGGTGGAGGAGGCCCGCCACACCGGTTGGGCGCGGCAGGCCGAGGCCGACCGGCGCCTGCTCGCGGCCTGCGAGGCGCTCGGATCCTTCAAGAACGCACTCTGCGTCGGGCTCCACGGCGACAAGTCCCTGCTCATCGGCTGGCTGGTGCTCTTCGACGACCGGTTCGCCGACGCCTACACGCCGGACGAGATCGCCCTGCTCGAGGGGCTCGCGGTGCAGATCGGCGTGGTGGTGGAGAACTCCCAGAAGTACCGGCGGATGCGGGAGCGGGATCGGCTGGCGGTGCTCGGTCAGATGGCGGCTGGGCTCGCCCACGAGGTGAAGAACCCGCTCGGCGCCATCAAAGGCGCGGCGCAGCTGCTCAGCGATCCGCCCGCGGGTGCCGAGCTCGATCCCGGGGCGAGCGAATTCGTCTCGATCATCCTCGAGGAGGTCGATCGCCTGGACCGCGTCGTCGGGTCCGTCCTCGATTACGCGCGCCCCACCAAGGGCGATCCGGGCCCGGTGGACCTGAACGCGGTGGTGCGCCGCACGCTCCAAGTCATGACGGCCGACCGCCTGGGGAGCTGTGACATCGTGATGGAGCTGAGCGAGCCGCTGCCGATGGCGCGCGCGGACGCCGAGCAGCTACGGCAGATCCTCTACAACCTGGTCCACAACGCCATCCAAGCGCTGGAGGGGCGTGGCAAGATCACCGTTTCGACCCGGGAGCGCCCGCGGCCCGGGGACGCGGGCAGTGGCGGTGGCGGGCGGGCCTGGGTGGAGGTGGCGGTGAAGGACGAGGGGCCCGGCATCTCGAAGCAGGTGCAGGACAGCCTCTTCGTGCCCTTCGTAACGACGAAGCATCGAGGAACCGGCCTCGGGCTCGCGATCAGCCAGCGCATGGTCGAGGAGATGGGGGGCAGTATCGAGGTGGTGTCCCGGCCGGGTCGCGGGGCGACGTTCACGGTCGTGCTGCCGGCGCTGGGGGACTCGTCCGGTCGGCGCTCGACCTCGCCGCCCCCGCCCGAAGCGAGCCTCACGCGGGCGTCGCGAAGAGCCGCGCGACGGGAGGCGCGCGGCCGGAGCTGATCGGCCGGGTGCGGCGCGGTTCGTGTGCCGGGCCAGTGGCCGGGCGGGGGCGCCGTGAGCGGTTGACGGGCGCGGGCCGACCCCGCCCCGGCCGCCTGAGGGCGGCTTGCTTGACCCGAGCGAGAGCCCCCCAATATCCTCTCGCTTCGCCGTTCCCCAGCGCCGTCAGGCGCGGCGCGGCGGCCGGTCCTCCGGATCCTGAGATGTCCGACCGACACGAGTCGAAACCCCGTCTCCCGGGCGCGAACAGGCTGCTCGCTCTGCGCTTCATTTCCGGGAAGTACCAGGGGGGGGAGTTCCCGCTCGAGGAGGGCAAGGAGATCGTCGTGGGGCGGTCGAGCGATCTCGACATGGTCCTGGTCGAGGAGATGGTGTCGCGTCGCCACGCCCGGATCCTCATGAAGGACGCGGCCATCACCATCCAGGACCTGGGATCGACCAACGGCACCTTCGTCAACGGGGAGAAGGTCCGGCGCGCGAACCTCCGGGAGGGGGATCGCGTCCTCATCGGGACCAGCATCCTCAAGGTCGTGACGGTGAACCCCAAGCTGCCGAAGGCGCCGAGCCCGACCGCGCTCGAGGCCGCCTCCGCCAAGCGGGGCACCCAGCGCCGTTCCCGCAGCGAGGAGGGCCCCCGGATGAGCGGCGATCTCCAGGAGATCCCGCTGCCGGACCTGATGCAGCTGTTCGGCAGCTCGCGCAAGACCGGGGTGCTGGTCCTGCGCGCCGAGAACCGGACCGGCCGCGTCTACCTGGAGCAGGGGGTCATCAAGCACGCAGAGCTCGAGGGGCAGCCCGAGGTGGCCTCGCTGAAGGCGTTCTTCCGCATGCTTGCGCTCACCGAGGGGCTCTTCGAGCTCAATCCGGCGGAGCAGCGGACGTTTACGGACCCGCTCGACGCTTCCGTTCAGGAAGCCCTGATGGAGGGGTTTCGCCAGCTCGACGAGCTCAACCAGCTCAGGAAGAAGCTCCCCTCGCCGGCGTCGCGGCTGATCCTGAAGACGCCGCTGGAGGCGCCCCTCCACGAGCTCGATCCGGCCCACCTGGACATCCTGCAGCAGGCGCTGAACTCGCCCGATCTGCAGGGCTTGCTCGACCGAAGTCGCCTGACCGACTTGGAAACCGGCGAGATCGTCCTGTCGCTCATTCAGCGCGGGTATCTGGCCGCCGCCGGTTGAGTCCGGGGGGTTCAGCGCCGGGTCAGCCGTGCCTCGACGGCGCGCGCGTGCGCCTCCAGCCGCTCGGCGCGGGCAATGGCCGTGATGGCCTCGGCGTGGAGCTCGAGCGCGGCACGGTCGTACTCGATGAGCGAGCTGCGTGCCACGAAGTCGTACACGCCGAGCGGAGCGCTGAAGCGCGCGGCGCCACCGGTCGGGAGGACGTGAGAGGGCCCGGCCACGTAGTCCCCGACGGCCTCGGGCGTCGTCGCCCCGATGAAGATGGCGCCGGCGCGTTCGATCCGCTCGGCGACGGCGCGGGGATCCGCGACGTGGACCGCGACGTGCTCGGCCGCGAGTCGGTTCGCCACTTCGACCAGTCCCGCGGTGTCGTTCACCACGATGGCGTGGCAATTGCGCTGGAGGGACGCGGTGGCGATGTCAGCGCGCGGCAAGGTGGCGAGCTGGGAAGCGAGCTCCGCGGCGACCGCCGTGGCGAACTCGATGCTGGTGCAGGTGAGCAGGGCGTAGGCGGCTTCGTCGTGCTCGGCCTGCGAGAGCAGATCCGCCGCGACCATCCGCGGATCTGCCGTCTCGTCCGCGACCACGAGGATCTCGCTCGGTCCAGCGATGCTGTCGATGGCGACGTCGCCGAAGACGAGCCGCTTGGCGGCCGCGACGTAGACGTTGCCGGGCCCGACGATCTTGTCCACCGGAGCGACCGTCTCCGTCCCGTAGGCGAGCGCCGCGACTGCGTGCGCGCCGCCCGCGTCGAGGATCGCGCGCACCCCGGCGAGATGGCAGGCCGCGCGCACCTCGGGACAGGTGTCCGGTGAGGCGACCACGATGTCTCCGACGCCGGCCACGCTGGCCACGACGGCCGTCATCAGGACGCTCGACGGGTAGCTGGCCTTGCCACCCGGCGCGTAGACGCCGACCCGGGACAGCGGCAGCACGCGGCTGGCCAGGCGGATCCCGTCCCGCACTAGCTCCAGCGAGCGGAGCTGGGAGGTCATGTGCTCGTGGTAGGCGCGGATCCGACCGGCGGCGAGCAGCAGGGCCTCGCGCAGCGGGTGGGAGAGGCGCTCCAAAGCCGCCTCCCCGCCGTAGTCCTCGATCAGGAGCGTGTCGACCGAGCGATGCTCGAAGCGCTCGACGAAACGCCGCACCGCCGCGTCCCCCTCGGCGCGCACGGCGGCGATGATCTCGCGCACCGCGGGTTCGACCTGTGCCAGGTCGGTCGCGCCGCGGTGCGCGAGGCGCTCGAGGAGCGCGTCCCGGTCTTGAGGATCAGTGGTGATTCGAATCAGCGATTCCATCAGGTCCAGTGTCCGGCCTTCAGCGCCGCGGGGTCGTGCTGGCGGATCCGCGGCCCGATCGCGTCGCGGAAGACCTGCTCGTCGTCCACGTCCAGGTTCTGCTCCGGGAAGCCGTCCGCCACCTGCATCCCGATGGCCAGGATGCGCAAGAACAGCGCGAAGCTCGAGGCGCAGAGCCGGGGCTTCCAGGTGTCGGTCCCGCTCATCGCCGTGAAGACCGGGCAGTCGCCCTCGGCGTCGGGGCTCGCCACGTCGAGGAAGTACGGGTCACCGAGCAGCGCGCTGTGCCCGATGATGATCCAGCTCGGCCTCCATCCGGTGGGGGTGGGCGACTCGCGGGGGGCCCCGTCCTCGGCGAGCGCGAACCCAACCTGCTCGCGCTCGAGCTCGGTGCTCGGGATCAGGCGCACGCGTTCCGCGGGCGTCGCCGTCTCCACGTCGACCGGATCGGCCTCGAGCAGGAAGTCGCGGAAGCGTCGCGGCAGGTGCAGCCGCGTCCGGAGGCGGTCGACCAGCGCGACCTCGCTGCGGCCGAAGCTGACGGGCAAGCCGCGTCGGGCGAACCACTCCTTGAGGTCAGACAGAGACTCGGCCAGATCGCTATCCACGTACGAGCCTTCCTGCCCGGTCGGGCAGCCCTTGCGGTTCAGGGCCACCAGCCGACGGGAGCTCGGGGTCGGATCCCCGCGCGCTCAGGCCCGGAGAGGGTAGGCAGGATCGTCGCGGCTTTCCAGTCGGGATCCGCGGTCGATCGCGGCCAGCGGGCCGATCCCGGGCCCGGCCAGCGACCTTTCAGAGCGCCCAGGTGGCGCGAGTGCTCCTCAAGGTCGCCATCAGCTCGTGGGCGCCCGAAGTCCGCGCGGCCTCGATGGCTTGGTCGAGGTACGCGCGCGCCTCGTCCCCGTGCTGCCGGCCGTGGGCGACCTCGGCCAGGATCCCGAGGACGCGGGCGCGGTCGGGGCTGCTCGGTGCGGCCACGTCGAGCGCCTCGCGCAGCACACCCTCCGCGTCGGCGTGAGCGCCGGAGCGCGCCAGCGCCGCGCCCAGCTTGCGCCCGAAGATCAGCATCGCCTGCAGGGGGTCGTCGAGCTCGCCGCGCGCCAGCTCTTGCCGCGCGAGCTCGAGCCCACGGCGCAGCGCGAGCACCTCGGAGGCGAGGTCCCCCCGCGACCACGCCCGCTCGGCGACCTGTTCGAGCAAGAGGAGCGCCGAGAGCGACTCGCCGGCGTGGTAGGCGTGGTGGGCCCGCACCTCGAGCGGCGCGGAACGCTTCTCCCAGACCTGCAGGGCCTTGACGTGCAGATCGCGTCGGACGGCGGCCGGTGTCCCCAGCAGCACGATCTCGTGGATCAGCGGGTGCGCGGTCGACACCAGCGGTCCCGATCGCTCGATCATTCCCGCCCGCTCGAGGGCTTCCAGGATCGGGTCGGCCTCGAGGTGTTTGGGCAGGATCCTGGTGAGCAGCCTGGGCTCGATGCGGTCTCCGAGCACGGCCAGCGCTTGCAGGACGATGCGGGCGCTCTGTTCGAGGAAGTCCACACGCTGGGCGACGAGGTCCGCGAGCCGCGGTGGCGGCGCGCCGACCACGTCCTGCGAGTGGCGGACGAGCTGCTCGATGTACATCGGCAGGATCCCGCGCCCCTCGCCGTTCATGGCGCGGATCCGGTCGCCCGAGCGGTGTGACGGGAGCAGCCGCGTCGCCGCCGGCGCCGAGAGCCCCCCCATGATCCGCGTGGGGTGATCCGCCCCCCAACCGGCGTCGAAGCCGGGGACGTGACCCGCCAGCAGGAGCAGCGATCGCCGCGGCGGGTCCGCCAGCAGATCCGCGATCGCCTGTCGACTCGGCCCGTCGACGCGATGGAGCTCGTCGACCACCAGCACGACCCGCTCCCCGCCGTGCTCGGCGGTGGCCTGTACCGCCCAGCGGAAGGCCTCCGCGACCCCGTGGCGCCGCTCGACGGGAGAACGGCGATCCCCCTTGGGGGCGGCCCCACTCAGGATCATCTCGAGCCCGCGCCGGACCTCGGCGGTGGCGCGGCGACCGTCCGTCTCCAGGAGCGTCTGCTCCGTGTGTCCGGTGAGCCCCAGGATGGCCTCACGGACGGTGTGGTACGCGACCTCGGCCCAGTAGGGGTCGGGCTGAGCCCGGGCCACGAAGTCCCCAGCCGCCTCGGCGCGACTCGCGAACTCGTTCAGGAGCCGCGTCTTACCGGCGCCCGCCTCGGCGATGATGCGGGCGCCGACGACCGCGTTGCAGGCCTCCTGGCGTCGCTCCTCCAGCCACGCGAGCTCTTCCTCGCGCCCCACCAGGGGCAGGGGCAGGGGCAGGAGCGAGGTCGGCACGTGATCGGCCGCGCCGCTCGGGGCGAGTGGGGCGCCGCACTCGCCGCAGAACTTCGTGGGTTGCACCAGCTGGCCGCAGGCGGGGCAGACGATCGATGGGGCCGGGGAGACGCTGACGGCGGCGGAAATCCGCGACGCCTCGACGACCGTCGCTTCCAGCGCGTCGCGCAGCGCATCGGCGAATTCGAGCGCGTCTTGATAGCGCCGTTCGGGCTCCTTCTCGAGCGCGCGCAGGGTGACGTCGACGAGCGACGCCGGGATGGCGCGTTCCGGGGCGACCTGGCGCGGGTCCGGGACCGGGATCGACAGGTGCATCATCACCACCTGTGTCGGGCTCTCGGCCTCGAACGGGAGGCGCCCCGTGAGCAGCTGGAAGAGCACGACCCCGACCGCGTACAGGTCGCTGCGGCCGTCGACCGGATCGCCGCGCCCCTGCTCCGGGGCCATGTAGTCTGGGGTCCCGCACACGATGCCGGGGCTGGTCACGCTCGGTCCGGCGGTGTCCGCGCGGAGCTTGGCCAGGCCGAAATCCAGCACCTTGACGAAGTAACCGCCACGACGGAGCGGCTCGAGGATGACGTTCTCGGGCTTGAGATCACGGTGGATGATCCCAAGATCGTGGGCCTCGCCGAGCGCTGCGAGGACCTGGCGCAGGACGTCGACGATGCGGGCGAAGGCCAGCGGGCCCTCCTCGTAGGCGACTCGCGCCAGGTCCTTGCCGCGCAAGAACTCCATCACGATGTACGGCTGGCCGTCGTCGGTGCGCCCGAAGTCGAACACGGCGATCGAGTTCGGGTGGTTGAGCTGCGACGCCGCGCGGGCTTCCGTCAGGAAGCGCGCGGCGGAGTTCTCGTCGGACGACAGGTGCGGGTGAATGATCTTAACGGCGACCGTACGGCCGAGCAGGCTCTGCTCGGCTCGGTACACCCGGCCCATCCCGCCGACGCTGATGAGATCGAGGATGTGGTACCCGCCGGGCAGCGTGCGGCCGACGAACTTGTCGTCCGTCTTGGAGCCCATGGTCCCGACCGGGAAGCCGCAGGCCGCGCAGTACTGCTGCCCCGCCGGGTGCGGCGCGGCGCACTGCGGGCACAAGGCCGGCTGAGTCTCCCTTCGCGTCACGGATCGTCGGCGGAGCACCCCGCAGCTTGGAGTAGCCCCGCGGCGCCAGCATAATCCGAATCCAGACGTGGCGCGGTACCCAAGACGAGACGTGCGCCGGCCTGCGCGCCCCGTCTGGCCCCCCGGCCAGGTCGTGCCCCGGGCGGCGGCGCTCGGTGGCGTTGGGGGGGGGGAGGGAGGGGCGTCGTCCGCCGTCCTGGCGCCCACTCCCCGGGGTGCCGGCGCGGCGAGCGGGCCGGTGGCCGCGCTGGTGTTCGAACCCGCGTCCACCCGCGGCCCAGCGCGACGCCCGCACCGGCGCGGCGCCGCCGCCTGGGATAGGCTCCCGCCCGTAGAGCGATGGCCGCACCCGCCGCCGACGACGCCCTCTCGGTCGCTGAGCTCCTGCGCTGCCTTCGCCGCGCGGTGGAGCTGGCCGCGCCCGGCACCTGGGTCGGTGGCGAGGTCGGATCGCTGCGCTGGGTGACGAACGGCCACGCCTACTTCACGCTCAAGGACGAGGCCGAGGACGCGGTCGTCGATTGCGTGCTCTTTCGCGGCCAGGTCGCGGCCGCCCGCCGGCACCTCGCCGACGGCGCGCGGCTCCAGGTGTTCGCCAAGGGGACCGTGTACCTGCCGCGAGGCCGGCTGCAGCTGGTGGTCGACCGGGTCCGCCCCCAGGGTCGTGGCGCGCTGCTCGAGGCGCTCGAGCGGCTCCGGCGCCGCCTCGGCGAGGAGGGGCTCTTCGATCCCGACCGCAAGCGACCGCTCCCGGAGGAGCCGCGGGTCATCGCCGTCGTCACCAGCGCCACGGGGGCAGCGTTCCAGGACGTGCGCACGGTGGCGTTCCGTCGCGGTGGCGCCCGCCTGCTGCTGGTGCCGGCGGCGGTGCAGGGGGAGGGGGCGCCGGACAGCATCGTGCGGGCGCTCTCGCTGGCCGTGCGGCACCCGGAGGTCGATGTCGTCATCGTGGGCCGCGGCGGCGGCTCCTTCGAGGATCTGCAGGCGTTCAACGACGAGCGAGTGGTCCGCGCCATCGCCGGCGCCCCGGTGCCCGTGGTCAGCGCCGTCGGTCACGAGATCGACACCACGCTGGCCGACCTCGCCGCCGACGTTCGTGCCGCGACGCCGTCGCAGGCCGCGGAGCTCGTGGTGCGCGACACGGCGACCCGGCGCGAGGCGCTGGCGCGGCAGACGCAGGCGCTCGCGCGCGTGGTGCGGGCCCGCATCTTCGAGGATGGCGCCGTAGTGGCGCGCCTGCGGCGCTCGCTGATCGACCCACGGTTCTTGATCGCGGATCGTCAGCAGCAGCTCGACGAGCTCCGCGCTCGCTCGGAGCGGATCCTGCGCCGTGCGCTCGGGCGGCGCCGGCAGTCCGTGGCGGCGCTGGCCCCGCGCCTCTTCGCTCGCCACCCGCGCGCGGTGCTGCTGGCCGCGGGGCGGGATCTCGGTCGCCAGGGGACGGCGCTCGCGACGACGATGCGGGCGCGCCTGGCGGAGGAGCAGCGGCGCCTCGGCGGCGCGGCCGCGCGTCTCGACGCGCTCTCGCCCTTGAATGTGCTCGGGCGTGGTTACGCCATCGTGGTCCGGTCTGTTGCTGAGCCGACGGCGGCACGATCCGCCGTCGCGGGGCCGGCACCTCGGCCCGGCGCTCGGGTCGTGCGTTCCGCGGCGGAGCTGGCGGTGGGGGAGTCCGTCTCGGTACGCCTCGGCACGGGGCGGATTGACGCCACGGTGACAGAAGTGCACGGTGGCGAGGCCGGCGGCACGGCGGGGACGCGGAGCATCCGGGGGAGTGCATGAGGGAAGAGCGTCGCGACGAGGAGCGGGGGGCCCAGTTCTCCCCGATGGAGGCGCCGAGTCGCTCGGGTCTGCGCGACGGCCCCTTCCGTTGCGTCGAGACGCACGGGGAACTGGAGCCCGCGGCGGGCTCCGAGTGGCTGCACACGAACGGCGCCGGCGCGTACGCCATGAGCACCGTGGCGCTGATGCACACGCGGCGGACCCACGGGGTCCTCGTCGCGGCGCTCGATCCCCCGCTCGACCGCCACGTGATGTTGAGCCACGGTGAGATGGCGCTGGCCGTGGGAGGCCGCTCCTTCCGGCTCTCCACCCACCAGTTCCCGAACATCGCCCCGACTCCCGGCTACCGGAACCTCCGGCGCTTCTGCCAGGACCCGCTCCCGCGTTGGATCTACGAGATCGGTGGCGTCCGCTTCGAGCGCCGGATCGCGTTGGTGCGGGGGCTCAACGCGGTGGTGCTCTCCTACCTCTGGCACGGCCCCGAACCGGCCGTGTTGAGCATTCGCCCGCTGATGCCCTTCCGGCCCATCCACTCGCTGATGCGTGAGCATGGCGCCATGGTTCAGCGCGTGAACTTGCGTCATGGCGAGGTGGAGGTGCAGCCGATGGCGCACCTGCCGCCGATGGTCTTCCGGCACACCGGGGTGTTCGTGGGATCCCCCGACTGGTGGCGCCGCTTCGAGTACTCGGTCGACCGTGAGTCGGGGGCGGACTTCGTCGAGGACATGTGGACGCCCGGGACCTTCGACGTCGAGCTCTCGCCGGGACAGCCCGCCTATCTCGTCGTGGGCGCTGGTGGACTGCCCGATCGAAGCCCGGAGGAGCTGATGCGCGACACCGAGCGGCACGAGCTCGCGCAGGATCCGGGGCCGGGGCGGCCACGATCCGTGCGGGCGCTGTCAGTGGCGGCCGAGCAGTTCTGCGCGCTCGATTGCGCCCGCCCGTCGGTGATCGCGGGCTACCCGTCGCTCGACGCCATCACGCGCGACACCCTCGTCGCCGTGCCGGGGCTGATGCTGGCCCGGGGCCGGATCGCCTCGGCACGGGCGGTGCTCGACACGCTGGTCCGCAGCGAGCGGCAAGGGCTGCTCCCGTTTCGCCTCCCGTCCGGCGAGGCGGGGCCGCTGCCGAGCGCGCCGGACGCGACGCTCTGGCTGTTCGAGGCGGTCCGGGAGTACGTCGATCGGGTCGGGGTCGACGACGAGTACGTCCGTCGCCGGCTCTTCCCGGTCCTCTGCCGCGCGTTCGCCCGGCTCCGGAAGGGTCGTCGCTACGGGGTATGGTTGACCGCGGAGGGCCTGCTCGCGAACTGGCTCGACGGCGTTCCCCTGACCTGGATGGACGCCCGCGTCGGCGACCACATCATGACGCCGCGCCGGGGCCTCGCGGTCGAGCAGCAGGCGCTGTGGGCGCGCGCGGCGGATCTGGTCGAGCGGCTGGCGACGGCCTACGGCTGCTCGTCCCTGGCGACCGCCGCGGCCGACACCGCGATTCGGGCGAGGGCGGCGTTCCGGGAGCGCTTCTGGTGCAACGAGACGGAGTACCCGTTCGACTGCGTCAGCGAGGGGCGTGGGACCGCCGATAGTTGGGCCGATGCTGCCGTTCGCCCGAACGCCCTCATCGCGCTGGCCGTCGACCCGAGTCTCTTCGACGGCTGGCAGTCGGCGGCCATCGTCGGGCGTGTTCGTGATGATCTGCTCACGCCGCGAGGGCTTCGCAGCCTTGCGCCGCGCGAGCCGGGCTACCGGGGCCACTACGAGGGCGGGCCCGTGGAGCGGGACAGCGCGTATCACCAGGGGACGGCCTGGACGCACCTGCTCGGGTGCTTCGTGCGCGCGGCCTTGCGGCTCTCGCCCCAGGACGCAGGGCTTCGCCAGGAGCTCCAGGGCTGCATCGAAGGGGCGCTGGACGACGGTCCGGTGCTCGGGCAGGTGGCGCAGCTCGCGGACGGCGAGCCCCCGCACCGGCTCCGCGGCGCGACCGCACAGGCCTGGGCGGTCGGCGAGCTGTTGCGGGCGCTGGTGGTAGACCTCGGGCTCTGACCGGCCAGCGTCAACGGCGGGTGGGGTCGCGACTTGGGGGCGGGCTCGCGCTCGGTCACGGTCCCGGGGATACTGGGACCGCCATGGTCGACCGCAGCGAAACCCCGGAGGGCTATCGCCGGATCGTCCTCTCGCTCGTGCTCCTAGTGGTCGTGCCGACCTCGCTGCTGTTGGCCGTCGGCGTGCTCCTGCTGTTCCTCGGCGATCCCACCGCGAACCTCCTGATGGGGATCCTCGTGATGGCACTCTGCGGAGCGCTGGTGACCGGCGTCATCCTGGTCTGGGTGTTCGTGCGGCGCCAGGCCAGCCTCTCGGCGCTCCAGAGCGACTTCGTGTCCAAGGTGTCCCACGAGCTTCGTACGCCGCTCACCTCGATCCGGCTCTTCACGGAGACCCTGGCGCTGCGGCGGGGGGACCCGGAGGCCGAGCGGCGCTGTCTGGAAGGCCTGACGCGCGAGAGCACCCGGCTGCAGGAGCTCATCGACCGGTTGCTCGACTGGGGTCGAATGGAGAGCGGTCGCCGCCAGTACGACATGACCCCCAGCGATGCGCGGGACGTGGTGAAGAGCGCGCTGAAGGCGTTCGACTCCGTCCGTGAGCGGCGCCCGATCGAGCTCCGGGTCGAGCTCGGCGACGCGCCGCTCCCAGTGAACGTCGACCGCGGCGCCTTGGCGGACGCTGTCCTCAACCTGCTCACCAACGCGGCCAAGTACGGGGGGGATCCGGGCCAGGTCACCGTGGTCGCGGTCGCCCGCGGCGGTGCGGTTCGGATCAGCGTGGCCGACGACGGGGCAGGCATCCCCCGGCCCGAGCAACAGCGGATCTTCCTGAAGTTCTACCGGGCGGACGATCGGCTGTCCCGGGAGCGAGAGGGCTCCGGGCTCGGGCTTGCCATCGTGCGGCACGTCGTTCGTGCGCACCGCGGGCGCGTGGAGCTCGACAGCGGTCCTGGCCGGGGCAGCACCTTCACCATCGTGCTCCCATTACTGGACGCATCGCTTGCGGCCGGGGGTGGCGGGTGAGTCGGGCGGGGTGGCCTTCCCGGGCTCGGCCGGGCACAATCGTCGAGTCACGGCGACGATGAGCAACGACCGCAAGCGGATCCTGGTGGTCGAGGACGACGAGAGCATCACGCTCGGTCTGCGGCTCAACCTAGAGGCCGAGGGCTACGTGGTGGAGGTCGCCGCGGACGGCGCGCGGGGCCTGACGCTCGGTCGAGGGTGTCGCCACGACCTCATCGTCCTCGACCTGATGCTGCCGCGGCTGAACGGGTTCGAGCTGCTGCGCACGCTGCGCCGCGAGGGTGTCGAAACCCCAGTCATTCTGCTCAGCGCGCGAGGGGCCGAGATCGACAAGGTGATGGGGCTCGAGTTTGGCGCGGAGGATTACGTCACCAAGCCGTTCGCGCTCGCCGAGTTCCTGGCGCGAGTCAAGGCTGTGCTTCGCCGTGACGCGATCGCTCGTCCCGGTCACGTCGAGCGGGTCCGGGTGGGCGCCATCGAGGTGAACCCCGCGACCCGCGAGGTCACCCGTGACGGGATGCCGATCGCCCTGACGGCCACCGAGTTCGATGTGCTCTGGTGTCTGGTGGAGGCCCGCGGTCGGGTGCTCTCGCGCGACCAGATCCGCGACCGCGTCTGGGGCCCGGGTCACCACGGGACGAAGCGCACCATCGACAACTTCGTGCTCCAGCTGCGCCACAAGCTCAAGGACGACGAGTCCGACCCCGCGCTCCTGGTGACCGTGCGAGGCGTCGGCTATCGGCTCGCCGGGTAGCCTGACCGCGCGGGCGCTGCCGCTCCCCGCGCGGGCCCGACGTCCGGCGGCGCTCTCGCCGGGGGGGGGCAGGGCGGGACCGTTCGTGCTACAAGGACGCCCGGAACCGTGGACCAGAACCTCCTCCGCTCCTACTTCGCGACCGTCTACGAGGTGCCGTCGGACGGTGGCCTCCTGCGCGTCAGCATGGATGGCGAGATCGTCCACGACGTCGCGACGCTGCCCGAGCTCCTGCGTCGGCAATTCGCCATCTTGACGGCCTATAACCCCCGCTCCATGCTGCTGCCCCGCCGGGTCAACGACGGGCGGCATCAGGTCTTGCGTGACCTCCTGATCCTCGGCTGCTACCGCGTAGAGCACTGCGTGGGGTACGACGAGGAGCCCGAGGGGGTGTGGCGAGAGCCGGCGTGGTTGGTGCACGGTGTCGATCGCGACGAGGCGGTGCATTTCGGCCGAGTCTTCCGGCAGAACACCGTTGTCTACTGTCGAGACGCGCGGCCCGAGCTCATCGTCACGGACCCGACCTGCGACGAGATCGGGCGCTCTTTCCAGGGCAACTGGCGAATCCGCCAGTGAGCGCAGGGCCGGGACCGCCGGCGCCGGTCCGGCGATCAGGCCGCTTGCCGCGAAAGATCAACGACCTAGAGCAACGAGCCAGCAGCAGATCTCACCAAAGGCGCCTGGGGTAGCTACCCCTCGCCCGGCACGCGGTGCTGGTCAGGGTGCCGGCGCCGAGGGCAACCCGATCGGGGCTTTGGGAGCGCAGAGGAGCAACGCGAGCAATGCGCAGCCAATTCGACGACCATGAACCGCGCCCGGACGTTCCGGAGGTCGTGGCCCAAGTGTCGGAGGCCTTCCGGCGCAACGCGCGGCGCCTCGGGCCCATCCTGCTCGGCGTGCTTCTGGTGGTGCTCCTCGCCAGCGGGTTCTACGTCGTCGGTCCGGGTGAGGCGGGGGTCGTCCGGACCTTCGGGCGGGCTGCGGCGCCGGTGGGGCCGGGCCTGCACTACCGCTGGCCGATCGTGCAGCGCCGGAACGTGGTGAGCGTCAAGAAGATCGAGCGCATGGAGGTCGGCTTCCGCGGGGACAAGAAGGAGATCGAGGAGGCGCGGATGCTGACCGGAGACGAGAACATCGTCGAGGCGAGCATGATCATCCAGTACCGGATCGCCGATCCGGTGCGGTATCTGTTCCGGCTGCACCAGCCGGAGGAGGTGCTCCGCGCGACCTCGGAGGTCGCGCTTCGCACCGTGGTGGCGCGGACGCGGATCGACGATCTGTTGACGGACGGCCGCGAGGCGGTGCAAGCCGAGGCGATCCTGTTCCTGCAGGAGCTGATGGATCAGTGCGACAGCGGCATCGCGGTCGTGGACTTGAAGTTGCAGCAGGTCGAGCCACCAGAGCAGGTCAAGGACGCCTTTGATGACGTCGTGCGGGCGAGGGAGGAGCGGGCCAAGCTCGTCAACCAGGCTCGTGGCTACCACGAGGACCAGATCCCGCGGGCGCGCGGCGAGGCGGAGCGGGTCAAGCGCGAGGCCGAAGCCTACCGAACGGAGCGGGTCCAGCGGGCGCGCGGCGACGTGTCGCGCTTCGAAGCGCAGCTAGAGGAGTACGCCAAGGCCAAGCGGGTGACGCGGGACCGGCTGTATCTCGAGACGATGGAGCGGGTGCTCGGCAAGGTGAAGCACAAGATCCTGGTGGACGGCAGCGTCTCTCGGGGGCTCTTGCCGCTGCTGCCCCTGGGCACCACGCTGGCCCCGACTCCAGCCCCGGCGCCGGCGACGGGAGGCAAGCCATGAAGGACTCCGGCGGATGGATGCTGGCCGCGCTCGCCGTCGTGATGACGGCGTGGTCCGCGGTTTTCACCATCGACGAGACCGAACTCGCGATCGTGACCCAGTTCGGTGAGTTCAAATGGAGCGTCACCGAGCCCGGGCTCCACTTCAAGATCCCGTTCGTGCAGACCGTCAACACGATGGAGCGAAGGATCCTCGGCAGCGAGAGCCCTCCCTCGAGCTACCTCACGCGGGACAAGAAGCGCCTGGTCGTCGATCCCATCACCCGGTGGCGGGTCGAGGATCCCTTCCGCTTCTTCACCTCGGTTCGCGACGAGTTGGGCGCCAAGGCGCGTCTCGACGACATGACCAACAGCGAGCTTCGGCGCGAGTTCGCGAGCCGGGATTTCGGCGAGCTCGTCTGTGTCCCCCGGCCCGGGGAGGCGGTGGCGGGGACCTCGGCGCCGGTCGGGCCCGCAGCTGCGGGCAGCGCCGCCCCCGTCGCCCCCGGGGCGCCCTCGGCCTCGTCGGCACCGCTGCCATCGGCGGCGCCCGTGGCCAGCGCGGCGCCTGCGGTTGCCAGCGCGGCCCCCTCGGCCAGCGCGGTCGAACCCCCGGAGCCGCCCGGGGAGGAGTTCGTGCTCGCCGGACCGGACACGGCGGCGCTCGCCAGCGACGAGTTGGAGCACCGCGGGTGTGGTCGCGATCAGGTGATGGCTTCCGTCACCCAGCACGTGCAGGAGCTGGCCGCCAAATACGGGATCCGCGTGATCGACGTGCGCATGAAGCGCACCGATCTCCCTGCGGAGGTACAGGAGAGCGTCTACCAGCGCATGAAGGCCGAGCGCGCCCGGGTTGCCACCGCCTATCGGTCCAAGGGCGAGGAGGATGCGCAGAAGATTCGCGCCGACACCGACAAGCAGCGACGGCTGATCCTGGCGGAGGCCTACGCCACCTCGGAGACGCTGCGCGGCGAGGGCGACGGCGAGAGCATCCGCACCTACGCGGAGGCGTTCAGCAAGGACGCGGAGTTCTACGCCTTCATCCGGAGCCTCGAGACGTACGAGAAGTCCATCGACCCGGAGTCGACGGTCGTGCTCTCAACGAGCTCGCCGCTCTTCCGGTACCTCGTCGATCCGGGCGGTCTCTGACCCTGGCGGGCTGCGGCGCGGTGCTATCCTGATCGAACCTTGCGCATCGGCCACGTTGTACCGTTGACTGGAGTCCTGGCGGTCGGGGCGATCGTCGCCGGGCTCTCGAGCGCGCTGGCCGATCGCCTCGGACGTCGGGTCGGGGAGGGGCTCTCGAGCGGGATCGCGATCGTGAGCCCGCCGCCTCCCGCCCCGCCGCCGCGCTTCGAACTCGTCCCGGACCACGTGCCGGGGACGTCGCCGCGCCTCGGCCTCGTCCCGGAGGACGCGACCACCGCCCCGCGCCGGCGCCCTGCGCTGTCCGCGTCGGACCCAGGGGCTACGGCCGCAGGTGGTCAACGGCCGCGCCGCGCGGCGGCCGGCGGGGCCCCGCCAGTGTGCCGGGGCCTGCACGTGCCGTCCGCCGCCGTGCTTCGCCTCGCTCGGAGCGGGTCCCGCCCCCGCGGCGTGCCCGTGCCCGCTGAGGGCCCGCGGCCCGCGGGGATCCTGCTGCAGGGCGTGGGGGGGCTGGGGGTCGGGCTTCAGGACGGCGACGTGCTCACCATGGCTGGCGGTGCGCCGGCGCTCGCCCCGTCGGACGTCGTCGGGATGGTCATCGCCGCGCGGGGGCGCCGCGCGGCCGTGATCGGGGGGCAATTCTGGCGGGACGGCGAGCCGTGGAACCTCGTGGTCGAACAGCCGTACCCAGCGACGGCGGACGGGGCGGCCCCCGCCGTGGCGCCGCCGTCACCCCCCACAGCGGGCCGGGTCGGCGCCGCCGACGGGGCGCACGATCGCGATGGCGACCGGTTGACGACCGCGCCCATCGCGGCCAAATAGCCTCCGCATGGCACGAACCGTGAAGTGCGTGAAGCTCGGGGTGGAGGAAGCGGGCCTCGAGAAGCCGCCCTTCAAGGGGGATTTCGGCCAGCGCATCTACGAGAACGTCTCGCAGCTCGCGTGGCGAGCGTGGCTCGAGCACTCCAAGATCCTCATCAACGAGTACCGCCTCGACCTGACCAGCGCGCGCGGCCAGCAGATCTGGATGTCCGAGTGCGAGCGCTTCTTCTTCGGCGATGGATCCGCGCTGCCGCCGGAGTTCGTCGCCCCCGAAGACGACGCCCCCGAGCGCTGAACCGGTCGGAGCGCGACCGGGCTAGGGTCACACCGGCGGCGGACGGGTTCAGACCAGGAGCTGCTCGAGCAGCGCGAGGTTCTCGGCCTCGTTTGGATCGACGACGCCGTCCACGCTGATGATCCCCCTCGCGCAGCGTAGGAACATCTCACGGTGGCGAGGTGGGATGCGGTTCGGATCCACCTCCTCAGGGGGCACCCCGAACTCGAGCCACTCCTCCACCAGGGAGCGTTCTTCGTCGGCCAGGCCGAGCCGCTCGACCAGCTTGCCGACAAACTCCCGCTCTTGCTCGCGGACCTCCAGATCCGCCCAGGCAAAGGCACAGACGAACCGGAGCAGCAACAGGCGTTCTTCCCGGGAAAGCTCGCGCAACATGGGGCGTAACCCTAGCAGACTCGGCCGGCCCCCGGGCGAGGACTTTGGCCGCTGAGCTCCGTCCGGCCGTGCTAAGGACCGAGTCTTGCCTCGGCCACGTCGAACCTCGCCGGGACCGACCGGCGCCGAGCGGGCCCCGCACGAGCGTGCGACCGCGGCGCCGAGCCGGCTCGAACGCCGCCAGCACATCCTGGCCGCGGCCAGGAATGTCTTCGCCAGGCGCGGCTATCACGACGCCACCATCGACGATATCGTCGCCGAGGCCGGCGTCGCGCGCGGCACCTTCTACCTTTACTTCACCGACAAGCGCGCTGTCTTCTCGGACCTCATCGACCGCTTCAGCGCCCGCATCTCGGTCGCGATCCAGCGCATCGACCCGGATGACCGCACGCGCAATGTCGCGGAGCAGGCGCGCGCCAACATCGAATCCATTCTTGGAGTGTGCCTCGCCGAGCGGGCGCTCGCCAGGATTCTGCTGGCGGACGCCGCGGGCTCCGACGCGGGATTCGAGCGTCGCCTGAACACCTTCTTCGACGAGGTGACCCAGGTCCTGTCCGAGAGCCTCCGCGACGGACAGGCGCTCGGGATCGTCCGCGACGGTGACCCTCGAGTCCTCGCGGTCCTCACCATCGGCGCGCTCAAGGAGCTCTTGCTCCATGCGGTGACCCTGGGGCTCGCCGAGGAGAGCGCAGAGGGGCTCGCGGACCAGGTCTTCGCGTTCCTGGCGGAGGGGTATCTCCGGGTGGAGGCCGCTCCCGCCGCGGCGCGGCGCCGGCGCTGACGGGCCCCTCGGCACCACGCCGGGCTCGGCGGTCGCCCGCCGGGCGCGCGACGGGCGATTACTCGTAGGCGAGCACGCTCTCCATCCGGAGCCCGATCGTGACGCGGTGAGAGGACAGCTCGGGGCGCAGGACGTCGAGCTGGTAGGCGTAGCTCACCAGCAGCGGGCTGAGCTCCCAGGACACGGTCGCCATGGGGCGCAGTCGCGTCGAGCGATCGCGGTCCTCGCTCACCGTGAACGTCGGCGCCGTGGGGTCCGTCGCATCGACGGCGCCGGTCACGGAGCGTCGAAGGTCGATGCTGAGCGCCCCGCCGAGCCCGATCCCGAGGGCGCCACGGCCGAGGAAACGGTACTCCTCGAAGAGTTCGAGCTGCCAGCGAGCGCCGGAGCGGGTGATCTGGTCGCCCGCCGGCTCGGTCGTCTGCCACTGGTAGTGGCCCTGCAGAGCGGTCAGAAAGCGACTCTTCAGCACGACGTCGAGCCCCAGCCCGAGCCCCCAGCGGTTCGTCCCGTCCTCGCGCGAGTAGACCAGGTTGGGGAGGCGGACGGCGGTCGCCACCGCGCCGCGGTAGGCGTGGAAGAAGCGGTCCCCCGGTCGTGGGAGATCGCCGATCGGCACCGCCATGGTGATGCCCGCGCCCTTGAGGTAGCTCACGACGCCGAGCACTCGGCCCTCGCAGTCGAGCAGAGGGCCGCCGGAGTTGCCCGGGTTGACGGTGCCGTCGACCTCGATGGTGCCGTTGTCGAGGGTCTCCGAGCCCACGCGACCCCAGGAGACGCTCCAGCCCCCGGTCTTGGCCCCGGGGTGCCCGATCATCAGCACGGGGAGGCCGATCTCGGCCGCGCGCTCGGACGCGGGGATCGGCGGCGGGGGGTCCCGGAAGGGGGCCTCGAGCTCGAGCAGAGCCAGATCGAGAGCCTGGTCGCCGTTGTGGACGACGCGCGCGCGGCGCGTCTCTCCGTTGCGCGCGATCACGTTCACCCAACGTCCGTGCTCCACGACGTGCAGCGCGGTGACGATGAGGGAGGGGTTCTCGAAGACGAAGCCGGCGCCCCAACCCTCGGGGGTTTCCACGCGCACGACCGAGTCCACTGCGCTCCGGAAGGCGCGCCGCTCCCACCCCGGCTCGCACACTCCTGGCCCGGGCTCGTCCACCCCGGGCTCGTCCACCCCGGGCTCGGGCGGCGGTTCGTCCGTCGCTGGCCCCGCCAGGGGCTCGCCGTGGTCGTTCGCCGTCGCTGGCGGCTCGGGCCCCGTCGTCGACGGGGCGGCACGTGAAGGCGCCGCCCAGCCAACGAGCGCCAGCGCTGCCGCGCCGCCCGCCAGGATTGAGCGCGCGGACACCAACCGACCGGTGGCGCGGTGACCGTCCGCGCGCCGCTCGCCTCGCCGCTCCGTCGCGCTCACGGGATGGAGGGGGTCACGGCGTGGATGTGAACGAGACGCAGCGCCGCTGGATGGCGACGAACACGCCTCCCTCGCCGAAGGCAGGGTCGACCTCACCGCGACGTGTCCGCTCGACGCAGAGGGTCGCCTCGCAGGTCTCCTCTTCCTCGTCGTCGTGCAGATCGTAGTCGTTCGCCGACAGGCTCAAGGTGCCGCTCTCGTCCACGTCGCTTCCGTTCGGGAACATGCAGTCCCCGTCGAGCTCCCACTCCTCGTCGTCGGAGGTGGGGCTCCACGTGACCTCGATCTCCTCGGCGCGGGAGACGCTGTCAGGGATCCCCTCGAGCTCGAACGGATCGGGGAGGGTGACGTTCGAGTCCGGCGCGCTGACGTCCTCCTCGGCCCGATTGAAGGACACCACGAACTCGGTGTCACCCGCGTCGGTGTCGAAGGTGGCCTTGTAGTAGTTGCCGCTCTTGCCGAGCTCGCGGTCCTCGTCATCGACCGCGGCGACGAGCTCGTCTTCGCCTTCCATCTCGAGGTACGTGTTGGATCTGCTGCCGCCGGGCTTGAGCGCCACGGTCACCGTGGATCTCCCGTTCCCAGTCGCCAGCACCTCCATGTCGGCGTAGATGCCGGAGGTCTTGATGTCGTTCGAGTCGACGTCCTCGGTACAGGCGAAGGCGATGAGTCCGAGCACGGCGACGGCGTGGTAATGAATCCTCGACATGTGTTCCCCTTCCGAGTTGGGGGGCGTGAGGGGCAGGGGCGCGCCCCACGCCATCTCCGAATAAGCCCGCGCGGCGGCAAATGCAAGACGTATGCCAGCAATTGCGGGGGCTTCGCGGTGGCGAGGATGGCCGGTTCGGGCCGCCCGGCGTGGACGCGGCGCTCTGACAGCCGTGTCACGGGGCGTGAAGCGGCGACCACGGGCCGGTGCGACCCGGTCGTCCCGTTGCGGGCCGAGCAAGCTCGGGACACGGTAGCGGCTCCACTGGGGAACGGGTCGTAGCATGCGGCGGCACGGGGCTGGGCTTGGAGGGGGTGGCGGCGCGGACTCGCCTGCCGTCGCGACGGGGTGGCGTCGGCCCCCGCCGGGCGCGCGGCCACCAGGGGACGCGCCATGATCGCGCCGGCTCCGAGGGACGGGCCCGCCTTCTCCTGGTACCTGCGGGGCGACGGCGTCGCCGTCGTCGAGCTCCGCGTCGCGGGGTCCCCCCGAAACCTCCTCCGGACGGGCGACGCCGAGGAGCTGTCGCGGGTCGCCGACGCGATCGCGAGCACGTCGGGGGTGGTGGCCGTGGTCCTCGCCTCCGGGGCGCCGGGTTGCTTCTGCGGCGGCTTCGATCTCGACGCCCTCGATGCACTCTCGAGCCCCCACGACGGCTCCGACGCGGCCCGGGAGGCACAGCGAGCGCTCGAGCGGCTGGAGTCGCTCGGCCTGCCGGTTGTGGTCGCGATCGACGGGCCCTGTCTCGGCGTGGGCCTCGACCTCGCGCTGGTCGCGCGCCGTCGGGTTGCCACGGACGTCGAACGCACCCGGATCGGTTATCCGGAGGTTCGGCTCGGCCTGCTCCCCGCTGCCGGAGGCACGCAGCGGCTCCCGGCGGCCGTCGCGCCCGACCTTGCCCTGGAGCTCTTGTGCTCCGGACGGGTGCTGGCGGCGCGGGAGGCGCTCGACTGCGGGCTCGTCCACGAAATCGTCGTCGCCGGCACCGAGCGCGAAATGGCGGTCGTTCAGGCCCTCGACCTGGCGGCGCGGGGCGCTCGTCGCCGGGGCGGGCTCCTCTCGTGGGTGGCGTCGGGGGTCGGGGCTGCCCGCGCGCGCCGGCGGCCGGACGCCGCGTTCCGTCGCGCGCGGCAGCGCTGGGAAGTGGAAGGCGCCGCCCGCTCGCGCGCGGTGGCGTGGCTCATCGACGCGGTGGTGAAAGGGCTCGAGCACGGGATGCGCGCGGGGCAAGAGGTGGAGCGGCGCGCGTTCGGGGAGTTGGTCGTGAGCCACGAGGCACGGCACCGGCGTGCGCTCCACCGGGAGGCGGTGGCGCTTGAGCGCGCGCTCCACCGCCACGGGGCCGGCGCGCCCACCGCGTCGCTGGAGGCGGTCGGGATCATCGGGGCTGCCGCCGCGCTCGACCTCGTCGCGGCGTGCGCCCTCACCGCCGGCGTCACCACGCTCGTGCTCGATCCGGACCCGCTGGCGCTGGATCGGGTCCGCTCCGGGCTCCGCGCGCGGCTCGACGGGTTCGAGCGCGAGGGAGGGCCGTCGTCGCAGCAGCGAGAGCGCGCCATCGCTCGGATCCGCGCCCCGGCGGACGCGGCGACGCGCGCGGCGTTGCCGATCGCCATCGATGGCGACGCGGCGTTCACCGCCGCGCCGGGCGCGACCGCGCTGGAGACCCTGGTGGGTGAGCGGACGGTGATCGCGACCCCGGCGTTCACAACGACCGTGGCCGCGGTCGCGGCTGCCGCCAGCGTGCCATCGCGGTGGGTGGGGCTGCGGTACCTGCCCGCTGTCGGCGTGGGGCGACTCGCCGAGCTCGCGGCCGGGCCCCGGACGGACGGCGCGGCGCTGGCCCTCGCGGCGGACGTCGTTCGGCGGCAAGGCTGCACGCCCGTGGCCGTCCGTGACAGCCCGGGCGGCTACGGTCTCCGGTTGCTGACCGCGTTTGTCGGCGAGGCCCTGCACCTGCTCGCCGAAGGCGCCGCCGTCGCCGCCGTCGACACTGCGCTCGTAGAGTGGGGCTTCGCCAGCGGCCCGCTGTCCCTGCTCGACGACGTCGGGTGGACGCCGCTGTTTCTCGCTGCGCAACACCTGGCGCTCGTCGTCGACGAGCGCCTGGCATTCCCGTCCTGGGCGGGGCAGCTCCTCGCCACGGGTCGGTGTGGCCGCGCGGCGCGAGCCGGGTTCTACCGGTACGACGCGCGCGGTGGCCGGCGCGGTCCCGACCCCGCCGCGTGCGCCCCGCTCGAGGGGGCGCCGCGCGGGATCGCGCCGCGCGCCATCATCGATCGCTGCGCTCTTCGGGTCGTCGCGCAGGCCGTCGCGTGTCTCGAGGAGGGGGTCGTGGAGGCCCCGGCGGCGTCGGTCGCCGGCGTCCTCGCGGTTGGGTTTCCGTCCGGACGCGGCGGCCCGCTCCGCCACGCCGACGCGGTAGGAGCGGGCGCGCTGGTGGCGCGCTACGACGAGCTCGCTCGTTCGCTCGGCTCGCGGTTCGAGCCGCCGCGACTGCTGTGCGAGTTGGCTCGGCGCGACGGTGTCGGCGCGGCGCTGGCCACCTGGCGTCGCACCTGATCGGGGCACCAAAGGCGAGCGGCGGCCGCGTTGTCGTAATCCCTGCCGGGTCGGGCGTTCTCGCCCGCCGGAACCAAGCGGAGTGGATCGCATGGCAGAGAGCAGGGAGACGTCCGTCCTCTTCTCGCTGAAGGGGCTGCTGGAGCTCGAGGAGGAGCGCGTCCGTGCCGAGGGGCGACGTCGCTGCGAGCAGGTGGAGCGGGAGGTGGCGGAGCGTGACGCTGCCGAGCGCGCCGTGCGCGAGGCGGAGCGAGCGCGCACCGTCGCCGTGGAGCGCGCCGCGGCGCTCCAGCGCCTGGCTTTGGAGGAAGAGCGACAGCGGGGAGAGGCCACCCAGCTCGCGGCCGTCGAGCGGGCGCGGATCGAGGCCGAGGCCGCGGCGCGTGTCGCGCTGCTGGAGCGGCAACAGGCGCACGAGCGCGCGTTGCGGGAGATCGCAGCGAGCGGGGCGGGGCGCCGGACCCGGCTCGTCCTGCTCGGCTCCAACGCGGCCTGGGCCGCGCTGCTGGTGATCGCCGGCGCTGGCTACCTCTCCGTGCTGCGGCCGGCAGAAGCGCGCCAGCGGGCGGCGCTGGCGGGGCTTCTCCAAGCCGAAACCGAGCGCGCCGAGACGAGCGACCGCCTCGCCCGGGACGCCGAGGCCCACGCTCGATCGCTGCGGGAACGGGTCACCGAGCTCGATCGGGAGCGCGCGGCCGCGTCGCTCGTCGGGTCCGCGTCGCCGAGCCGGGGCCGTGACCGAACATCGCCAGCGACCGGGGGCGCCCCGCCCCCGCCGTCGCCGTCGCCGTCGCCGTCGCCGTTGGAGTGCCGTTCCGAGTCGGGGGATCCGCTCGACTTCTCGCTCTGCCGGTGAGACGCTCGTGGCGTCAGCGTCGCGTCACCTTAGCGAGGTCGCGCTCGATGGCGGCGAGGAGCGAGAACGCATGCGAGCAACCCGGCGCTCGGGTGGCGACGCTTTGGTGCGCCCACTGCCTCAGCGCGAGCAGGGAGGGGTCCGGGACGGAATCGAGGCGGAGCGGCTCGAGCGCCGCCGCGATCGCCGCGGTTCGCTCGCGTGGCGCCGCTGCCAGCAGCGGCGCCGCGCCGTCGACCGTCGCGAGGAGGGAGGGGAGCGCCGCGGTGACGGCGTCCGGGAGACGCGCCCAAACGAGCGCGGCCTCCCGTCGTGTCGCCGGCGGGCGCTGCTCGAGCACCTCGCGGCAGGCCGCCTCGGGCGCAGATCGCCAGAACGCCTCGCGGACGTGGGGGCCGAGCGTCGACCAGCGCGCGCCGAGTGCTTCCAGCGTCGTCGCGTCCGCGAGCGAGAGATCGAGCCCCGCCTCGTCGCGCGTGAAGAGCTTTGCCCAGGCTTCGGGGGGCGCCGTGCGCCAGAGCGCGGCGCCGAGGGAGCTCTTCGGATCGAACAAGGGCCTGCTCGCGATCGTCACGTCGGCGGTGAGCGCCGCGTGCCAGAGCTCCCGGCAGAGCCCGTTGCCGTCGAGGCCGCGCCGCGCGGAGAGCGCGGCGAGCGCCGCCGGGCCGTGCGGGAGGTCGTCGATACCGGCGAGCGTGCCCTCGGTGGCGACCCCAAGCGCGAGCTCGTCGAGCGCGACGCCCGGGCGTTCGAGCGGATGGCACGGGTCGTCGAGTTGACCGAGCGCACGCCGCAGTCGGTCGATCAGCGCATAGGTCGCGATCGCGCGCGCCTCGGGGAACTGGGGGAGCTCTCTCGCGATGACGTCGAGGGCCGCGCGCAGCCCGCGCGGCGGCGCGGGAGCTCGCCAGGGATCCAGCGGTGAGCGGCGGGGGCGCTCACCGTCCAGGCCCTCCGTCACCGCGAGCGAGGCCAGCCAGAAGCCACCGTCGCTGAGGCAGCTCCCCGCGCTGGCGCGGTGGGGGACGCGGGGTCGCGGCAGGGCGTCGTCGAGGGTGACGGCGAGGCGTACCTGCTCTTCGGCGAGCGCGCTGAGCAGCTCGGACGGGATCTCCACGCCCTCGAGGACGGCGAACCCCGCCGCGCGGTGGGCGGCCTCGAGCGCCGCCGCGGCGGCGAAGCTCTCCTCCGCGTCCAGATCGAGGACTTCCTCGATCACCCCGAGATCACCGGTGCGCAGCCGCTGCAGGAGCTCCTCGACGAGGCCCTCGGCCTCGTGGGGGGACAGGAGGCCCGCGCCGAATTCGAGCGGCGTCGCCCGCGCGAGGCGCTGTCGGGCCTGCTGCGCCAGCACGCGCCCGAGCCAACGCGGCCTGAGCGCGAGATCGCCGCCGGCGCCCACCTCGACGAGCAACCCAGCGGCGCGCAGGCCGCGCACCACGCGGAACGCACCGGGTGGAAGACGCCGGGCCGCGCGCTCGACGTCCCGGCTGCGGATGGGGCCGTCCTCGGTGACGAGCAGCGCGCGCATCCAGTCGACGTCCACCTCGCGCTGGTACTCCTCCGGCACCAGCGCGAGCCACGCGTCGAGGCTCCTCGGCTCGTGCCAGGTGGCGACGGGGTCGACGAGCAGGCGCGTCACCAGCTCGACGAGCAGCCCGTACGCGGAGCGTCGGAGCCACCCCGCGTCCGCGTGGCCCAGCTGGGTGAGCTCGCCGACCCGTCGCGTCACGAACCGGCGGGCGACCTCCGAGAGCGGCTCTCGCACCGCGGTGCGGAAGCCGACCTCGTCGAGCGCGCCGCAGAGGCCGAGCGCGGTCCCCACCGTGTCCACGACGCCGCTGCCGAGGGGCCCCCGGGCGAACCACTCGAGCGCGCGCTCGACGTCGAAGCCCGCGTCGGTGGGCAGGCGCGCCGCGACCCAGGCGAGCAGCGCGGGGAGCACGTCCGCCACCGGCGGCGATCGGACGACCGCGTAGCCGCCGGCGGCCGGTGCGAACGGCGCCGCGACGCAGGCGGGCGCGTCGAGATCGGGCAGCGTCCCGTCGTCGCGGAGGAGCGTGAGGAAGACGGGGCGAGCCTGGCCGAGGAGCGAGCGGGAGTCGCCCGGAGTCGTCGCTTCGATGGGTTCGGCGAGGCCCCGCGCCTCGAGCCAGCGGCCCACGAGCGTCCGACCGGCGCCGGGTGGCGCGATCCACCAGAGCCTGCCCCAGCGAGCGGGACGCAGCACTTCGGCCGGAATGCCCGGGAAGAGGCCCTCCTCGCGCAGATCCAGGGCGCGGCCGAAGCGCAGCGAGTCGAGCCGGACGTGCTCGTCGCGGCCCGCCCGCCCCGCGGCGTCGTGGAGCGGGCCCCGTTCGAGCGCCTCCACGGGACAGGAGAGGACGCGGGCGAGGCATTTTCGCTCCGCGGGGCGCTCGGCGAGCCACCCGAGCTCCAGTCCGCGGTCGAGCTTGCCGAGGAGCGCCTCGAGGGAGCGCGGCTGCGGCCGGGAGCCCTCGGGCCAGTCGGGGTCGGCGAGCGCGGCGCGGGCGAGCGCGCCGAAGCTCGGCACCGGCGGGTTCGCCGTGGCCATGAGGTCCCTCAACCAGCCCAAGGCGACCTCCGCGGCTCGGTGCGCTTGGGAAACGAGCGTCGGCCGGCCAGGAGAATGAATGGGCCCTTCGGCCGACCTTGTCCGGGGTGGGGCCGGTGCATAGGAGATCCATGATGCATGCAGGCTGCATGTTCATGCAAGCCTGCCGACCCAGAACCCCTCAGGAAGGGAGGATTTAGGGAGCTGCCGCAACGAAGCTTGAGCGTGCTCCGCCGGAATCAGGTCCACCTCCAGCAGGGGGCCCCGCCACGGACCCGATCTGCTGGACCTGTCTACCAGCGCTGCGACAAGACAAAGCAGCAGCCTGGCCGCCAACGGCAGCGGCGCCCTGAAGGACACCCCCCTGCGCGACGGGGGGCGCGTTCCCAAGGACGCCGCTGGCAAACCGACGAATCGATCGGTTCTCCGGGACGGGGATTCTCCGCGGCGATCAAGCCGATCGCCGGTCAGGCGGTCACTGCACCGAGATGCTCGTCACGCAGATGGTGCCGCTGTTGACGTCGCCTTCTTCGTTCGAGGGGACCAGCGCCATCGCCTGCTGGATGGGGCTCATGTCGTAGTCCGTGCCTTCGCCGCCATCCCAGCACTCGGTGTTGAACTCCGTCCAGGCGGCGCAGCCGCCACCGGTGATCGACACACACCAGTACTTGCCGGCCTTGTTCTGGATCTGGATGCGGTCGAAGCCCGTGCCCTCGACGCAGATCTCCGTCGTCCCGGTGGGATCGAACTCGAGCTCCGAGCCCGTTCCGCCCGCCGTATCCTGGTTGAGGTTACAGCCGATCATCGCGATGTCGTCGTAGGACGTGTTGGGCAGCGAGAAGTCGAAGCAGAGCTCGTCCTCGACGTCGCCCTCGGTTTCGTCCCCGCCGACGTTCTGTACGGCGAAGCAGTACCCCTTGACCGTCCCCGTATCCATGTAGTTGGCCGCGCCCGAGGTGGTCGAGCCTCCCGTGCCCGGGTTGCTCCCGCCGGTCGTGGGGGTCGTGCCGCCGGTCGTGGGGGTCGTGCCACCGGTGGGCATCACGCCGCCGGTGGGCATCACGCCGCCGGTGGGCATCACGCCGCCGGTGGGCATCATGCCGCCGGTGGGCATCACGCCGCCGGTAGTCATCACGCCGCCGGTGGGCATCATGCCGCCGGTGGGCATCATGCCGCCGGTGGGCATCATGCCGCCGGTGGGCATCATG
>CAYZQO010000013.1:32496-102296 GCA_964480725.1 uncultured Polyangiaceae bacterium
CCGCCGGTCATGGCACCGCCCGACCCGGTCACACCGCCCGTGTACGGGGGGAGCGGCTGCACGACCGCGGCCCCGTCACTGCACCCCATCGCGGCGATCGTGCCACCACCGACCATCATCGCTGCGCAAAACCAAGCTATCTTGCCACGCATGCCCCTACCGACCTTTCTTCTGAATCCGAACGCGCAAATACCTCGCGGCGCGTGAAGCGTCTTCCGGAGTGTAGCGCAAACTTTCCGGCTACCAGGACAGAATCAGGGACGCCAGGATTTCGCGAACTGGCGCGACTTTTACTAGTACGCTGGATCGGCGCCGTGGCCTCGAACCCCCTCCACGGGCAACGGGTTACGGTCGCTCCGGGGGGGCGCGCCGGGCCGGTCGGCGCGAGTGAAGGATCGTCATGTCGAGAGCTGTCTCGAGGCCCCGCGCGTCCCCCGCCGCGCGCCGTTCCTGCTGGCTCCTCAAGTCGGAGCCCTCGGAGTACTCCATCGCCGATCTGGAGCGAGACGGCCGCGGGCGCTGGGACGGCGTCCGGAACTTCCAGGCGCGCAACCTCATCCGGGACGCGATGCGAACCGGCGATCTCGGCCTCTTCTACCACTCGAGCGCCGCGCCGCCGGGCGTGGCGGGTCTGCTCCGGATCGCGAGCGAGCCGCTCGTCGACCCCACCCAGTTCGACGCGGCGAGTCGGTACTTCGACGCCCGCGCGACCGGGGCGGCGCCACGCTGGTGGACGATCGAGGTGGAGTTTGTCGAGCGGTTCGTGGCGCTGGTGCCGCTCGCGAGGCTCAGGCAAGCGGATGCGCTCGAGGGCATGATGGTCCTTCGGCGAGGCGCGCGGCTCAGCGTCCAGCCCGTGGACGAAGGGCATTTCCGCGAGGTCCTCCGGCTGGCCCGGGCGCGCACCTCCCTCGGGTGAAGCGTGACTCCGTGGGCCTGGATTCGACGGCCGTGCCCCGGTCCTTTGGCCGACGCCGGCCTGGCCTGGGCGCTCGCGTTTCCCGGCGAGCCGCGGTAGGCGAGGCGCCATGGTGCTCCCGCGAGGCGCCGGTCGGGTCGACGCGCGCGACGGGGGACCGTCGGCTGCCGCCGACTGCTCGTCCCTGGAGAACGAGCTCGGTCGTCTCGATCAGGCCCTCCTCGACCTGAAGAGCTGCGAGGGATCTGAGGTCGTGCTCGTCCGCTGCGCGGCGCCGGACCACGAGCGGCGGCTCGTCGGCGTCCTCACCTCGCGAGCGCTCCGGCGGGGATTCGTCACGGCGACCCTGTCCCTCGCGGACCATGGCCTGGAGGCGCTCGACGGCCTGGTGCGCGCCGTCATCCGGGGGGTCGAGGCGCGTCAGGCGGAGGGGCAAGGGCTCCCGCTGCTGGCCGGCGCGTTCGCCGCCCGACACTCGCGCGACGCTGGGCCCCACTTCGACCGCGCGGTGGAGCGCTGGGGCGCGGTCGGGGATCTCTCGACGCTGTGTCGCCGACTGCTCGACCCGGCGACGGCGGAGCGCGCGGGCGTCGAGCTCGACGCCTGGATCGCAGGGACCGCGCTCTCGCGCGTCGAGGGGCACGCGACCGTTCGCGGTGCGCTCGGCGAACGCACGGCTCGGCGCGCCCTAGCGGAGTTCACCCGCGTCGTGCGGGCGTTCGGCTACGGCGGCCTGCTCCTCTGCCTGGTGGACGGCGACCGCGTCGCGCGGCGCACCCCTCGGCAACGGGAGCGCGCCTACACGCTCCTGCGCGAGCTCATCGACAATTTCGACGGCGGGCGCGGGATGACCTCGACGCGGCTGGTCATCACCGGTGGGGCGCGGCTCTTCGAGGGGCCGAGCTCGCTCCGGTCGCTGCCGGCCCTCGCGAGCCGCGTCGAGGCTCCTGGCGCGGCAGCGCCGCCGCCGCCGCACCGGACCTGGGTGGACCTCGCGCTCGGCCCGCGCCCGCGGGTGGGGCCCCGCCCGGTGCCCGTCGCTCCCGAGGCCCGCCGCGCGCTGCGGGCGTTGATCCGCACGGCCCAAGGTCTGCCGCCGACAGAGGGCGTCGCCGCCCTGAGCGTCGGCCAGGAACGGATCGACGATCTCGTTCGAGGGTTGCTCGACCACGCGCGCCTCGCGGGCAGCGTCTTCTGGGTGCTCGTCGGCGAGTACGGCACGGGCAAGACCCACCTCCTGCTCCATCTGGCGGATCGCGCGCTCGCCGGGGGACACCCCGTGCTCCGGCTGAACCTCGAGCGGCTCAGTCTCGATCTAGGCAACCCCGCGCGCCATCTGCACCGGCTGCTCGACGATTCCGAGCTCCCCGGCCCGCGGCGTCGCACTGCGCTCGAGTGGCTTGCGCGGATCACGCGGACGCCCGCGGCCAGCGCGGCGCTGCTGGCGGCGCTCGAGCGTGTTGCGGCGGAGCCCGGTGACGCGGCGCCCGCGGCGCGCTGCGCCTTGCGGGCTGCGCGCTCGGGGAGCGATCCCGCGCGGGGCGTGGAGTCGTACCTCGGCGCGCGCGACCTCGAGGCGAAGTCCGGCGCCCCCGCTCACCGGCGAGACGCCTACTCGCGCCTGCTGCTGTGGATCGAGCTGATGCGGCGGCTCGAGGGCTGGCAGGGTCCGGTACTCCTGATCGACGAGGCGGAGAACCTCTACGTGTCGGGCGTCTCGCGCGCGCTCAGGCGCACGGCGCTCCGTTCGCTGGCGTTCTACTGCGGTGGGGCGCTGCCCTCGACCTCGGTGGTGATGACGAGCACGCCGCGCGCGCTCGGTCGGCTCCGGTACGAGGCCGGGGAATTGCTGCACGACGTGAGCACCCGCGCGAGCTCGCTCGAGTGGGAGGACGCGCAGATGCTGCGTCACCGCCTGGTGCGGCTGGTGCCGCAGCCGGTCCCCGCGCTTGCCCGGGAGCACCGCGCCGAGCTCGTGGCCCGCGTCGTGGCGACCCACGCCCAGGTCCGTGGGGCGGGGGCACCCCTCGACGTTGCCGCCTGGGCGGACGAGTCGACGTCGCCGCGGACGCTGGTTCGTCGCCTGGTGGACGAACTCGAGGCGCGCTGGTGGCGCGCGCAGCAGCAGCGCGGCGTCGGCGCGTGCCCCCCCGGTGCGGATCAGCGCCCCTTGGAGTCGGCCTCGCGCACCGAGGACGGCCAGGAGTGGACGGAGTTCGAGGGCCGGATCTCAGAGCGCGTCGACTGAGCCGACGCCCCCCGTGCGGTGAGCGCGCGGTCGACCGCCTCCAGCAGCTCGTCCAGCGGCGCGTCGTGTGCCACCACGGCGCCCATCGGCGCCGCCCGGCGCGCGGCGCTGCTCCCGACGTCGCGCGCGGTGAAGATGCGGGCGTGCAGCCGACCGAACCCGCTGAGCCGCGCCGCGAGGTGCATCCCGCTCCCGTCCGGGAGCTCGAGCTCGACCACGCCCACCTCGAACGGCTCGCTGAGCGCCTCGGCCTCGCGCGCGCTCCCCACGGGGACAACGGAGTGTCCTCGTGTCGCCAGCGCCCGCGCGACGTCGCGCCTCATGGACCGATCCGGCTGCACGATGATGATGCGCCCCACGGTGCCCCCCTTGCTACAGGCGAGAAACCCTAGCACGTCCCCCGGCGGGCGTCGCGCGCCGCCCCTTCGGATCGCCGGCGGCCCGGCGGCCAAACCGGGGGGGTCCCGAAGGGACCGGTTGGGGGGTCGACCCGAGCGTGGGTCGGCCTACGCTTGCGGGTGACCCGCCGGCGCGGACGCTCTGGGTCGGGGTGTGGTCAACGGGACAGCCCCATGGGTGACAGGCAGCGCTACAGGATCGTCGAGCGGCTCGCAGCCGGCGGGATGGCGGAGGTGTTCCGCGGTGAGAGCGCGGGGATCGAGGGGTTTCGCAAGAAGGTCGCCATCAAGCGCGTCTTGCCGAAGCTGTCGGCGAACCGTGACTTCATCAACATGTTCCTCGACGAGGCGCGCCTCTGCGCCTACCTCAGCCACTCGCGTTGCGTGCAGGTGTTCGACATCGGTGAGGCGGCGGGCGCCCACTTCATCGTGATGGAGTTCGTCGATGGGGCCGACCTGAAGGAGGTGATGGACCACCTCGGGGCCCGGGGCGCGGCGTTCCCCACGGCCACGGCCTGCCTGGTGGCGCTGCAGATCTGCGAGGGTCTGGCCTACGCGCACGACGCCGTCGATCACAGCGGCCAACCGCTGAACATCGTCCATCGTGACATCTCGCCGCACAATGTCCTCATCACCCGGTTCGGAGAGGTGAAGCTGGTCGACTTCGGGCTCGCCAAGGCCAGCTCGCACCTGACCCAGGAGGACGAGGACATCGTCAAAGGCAAGTTCGGGTACCTCGCGCCCGAGGTGACGCTGGGCCGGGGCGCGGATCGTCGCGTCGACATCTTCGCCGCGGGCATCATCCTCTGGGAGCTGCTCGCCGGGCGACGGCTCTTCCAGGGAGAGAACGACGTCGAGACGTTTCGCCTGGTGCAGGTCGCGCGGGTGCCGGACATCCGCGAGCTGCGTCCCGAAGTGACCGCGGAGGTTGCCCATGTCCTGGCGCGCGCGCTGGCGCCGGAGCCGTCGGGTCGCTACGCGACGGCGCACGAGATGGCGCGGGACCTCGGCGTCACCCTCGGCCGGATCGGGCAGCCGGTGACCTACCTCGACCTGGCGGAGCTCGTGTCCGCCGCCGCCGAGGCACGTCGTCGGCGTGGACGCGGGCACCAGCGGTCGCCGAGCGATCTGGTCGGTGACATCGTCCTCGACGCGCTGCACACCTTCTCCAGCGAGGACGCCGGGGAGCAGCCCACGTCGCTGGGTGCCGCGGGCGTGGAGCCCGGAGCGGGGGATTTCGTGGATCCGACGGCATGGGGTCTGGACGAGGAATTCGGCGATCTCTTCGCGGAGCCCCGCCCGCGGTCTCGCGTGGCGGCGCCGCGGTCTCGCGTGGCGGCGCCGCCCGTGTCCGACTCTCCCGCGCCACCGCCGGCGGGGCCCGTCGCGCCCCCGCCGCCGCGCCGCTCGGCGGCCGAGCGCGCGCGCGCCACCTCCACCGTCCCGCTGCCGCCGCCGAGAAACGCGCCTTGGTGGCGGCGCTGGTTCACCGGGTGAGCCAGTGGGCGGGCTCTAGAGCACCGATCGGTTTGCCAACGGCGTCGGCGCCCTGAAGAAGGACCCCCTGGCACCACTGGTTGCCAGGGGCGAGGGGGGTCCCCAGGGCGCCTTCGGCGGAGTCTGCTGCTCGCACGGGGCTTGGGGTCATTGATTCTTCGGGGCAAGCAAACCGATTGCCGTCCTAGGGCCAGGGGATGGTGTCATCGTCGGCCACGACCACGATTCCGCGCGCCGCGAGCAGCGCTCGGCATCGGGGGCACAGATCGTGCTCGCGATCGCAGGTGAGGACCGTCCCGCGCGCGTCCTCCATCAGGCAGCCGAGGTTCGGGCAGTGCTCGAGACCGAGGGTGTGGCCGATTTCATGCACGGCGACCTTGCCGAGTCGCGCCCGCGCCTGCTCCGGCGTGCGCGTGCCGCGCCCCGTCCGAAACTTGCTGATCACGCACGCGCTACCGTCGATGGTAGCCAGACCGAGGATCCCCCAGTCGGCGACGTCCCCCTTCGTCGTCGAGATGTCCGCGCCGGTGAGCCCGAGGATGCGGTGTCCGTCCGGTGGGAGGCGCTCGGCGAGCAACTCGAGCAGCTTCTCCGCGCGGTACCGGGTGCCGGCCGGGTTGCGCGTCGAGTCGGGGAGCGGGATCCGTGGGAGGCGACGCAGGGCGAACGGGTAGAAGGCCGCCAGCGAGCGCTCGACGAAGGCGACGTCGACCTCGGGGAGCTCCTCGCCGAGCGGCTGCACCCAGAGGGTGAGGGGCTCGCTGGCGTCGGCGCCGCGCTGGGCCGTGGCGTCCGGGGGAGCTCCCGCGTCCTCCGTCACCGACGCGATGGCGCTGGACGCGGGGTCGCCGCTCCGCGGCGGGCTCACGACCGGGGACGCGCTCGCGCTCGCTCCGGTGGCGACGGCCGCGGTGGCGGGCAGCGTGGGATCGCGCGCGCAGCCGTCGGCGACGAGCGCGACGAGCACCGCCGCCACGATGAGGACCGCACGAACCACGCTGTCCAGCGTAGCCCGGCACGCTGCCGGCCGCACCGAGGGGGCAACTCTGGCGCCGGAACGGGGCTGCCCGTGGGAGGGCGGAAGGGCCCGCGGCGCTCCGGCGTTTCCCCTCCGTTGGACACGGTCGCTCCCGGCTTTCATGCGACGACGCCCCCGCGCTTGCGGGCCGACGTCGGCCCCGCGCTGTTGGTGCGGGAGCTCGGAGCGCTGGGGGCGGTCGCCGCCCCGCTCGTCTCCGCGAACCTGGCGCAGCTCTGGCTCGGGATGGTCGAGGCCGCCGTGGTCGGGCGTCTGGGGGCGCCGGAGCTCGGGGCACTGGGACTCGGCTCGACCCTCTTTTTCACCATCGCGGTCCCAGCGGCGGGCCTCCTGCTCGGCTTCGAGCCGCTCATCGCGCAGGCGGTCGGCGCTGGGGACGCTGCACGGGCGCGGCGTCTGGTCCGAACCGCTCTCGGCCTGGCGACGCTCTCGAGCCTGCCCCTTGCGCTGGTGGGGCTCGTCGTGGCCTCCCGGCTCCAGGGGCTCGGGATCCCAGCCCACACGGCCGATCTCGCGCGCGGCTACCTCCTCGTTCGGCTGCTTGGGCTCTGGCCACACCTCGCGTTCGTCGCTGCGCGACTCCACGCGCAGGCGGTCGGTCGCGCTCCGGCGGTGCTCCGCGCGACCGCCGTGGCTGCCGTCCTCCACCTGCCGCTCACGATCCTGCTCGTGCTCGGGGACGAGGCGTTCGTGGCCGTGGGGCTCCCGCTCCGCGCGCCGCTGCTGCCCGCCCTCGGGCTCGTCGGGGCTGCGGCGGCGAGCGCCATGGCGAGCGCGGTCGCCGTCCTCGGTCTCGTCGTGGCGCCGACGGCGGCGCCGGTGGCGCGGTCGCGGCGCGCCCTCGACGGCGAGCCGCCATGGACCGCCCTGCGACTCGGTGTCCCGGTGGCGCTGGGGATGCTCGCCGAGCAGGGGATCTTCACCCTCGTCACCGTGCTGGTGGGAGGCCTCGCGGCGTCCACCTTGGCGGCGCACCAGATCGCCATGACCTACGTCGGCGGCGTCTTCATGGTACCGCTCGCCATCGGCGCGGCCGCGGCGGTCCGCGCGGGGATCGCGGTGGGACGCGGCGACGCGCCGGGCGTGCGGCGCGCCGGGTTGGCGGCGGTCGGCGGGGTCACGGCGCTGATGGCGGTCGTGGCGGGGCTCTGCCTGGCGGCGCCGGGCGCGCTCGCGGCGCCCTTCACCGACGACCCTCGCGTGCTCGGCGCCGTCACGCCGCTGCTGCGCGTCGCGGCCGCGTTCGTCGTGGTGGACGGCGTGCAGGTCACGCTGGTCGGCGCGCTCCGCGGTGCCGGCGACACGCGGTTCACGGCGCTGGCCACCGTCGCGGGCCATTTCGGGATCGGGCTGCCGCTCGGGTGCCTGCTCGCGTGGCCCCTCGGCCTCGGCGCGGAGGGGCTCTGGTGGGGGCTCACCGGCGGGTTGCTCGTCGTGGCGGCGGCGCTCGGTCACCGCTTCGCGGTGCTGACGCGCCGTTTCGTCCCGGTGACGACCTAGCGCAGCGAGCGATCCGAACTCGCCGGGGGCGTCCCGGGGAGGTTTCCGCGCCCCTGGCAAGCAGCGGTGCCAGGGGCGCGTTTCTCGGGACGCGACGCAGTTGGCGAACTGAGCGGCCCCCCTGCGTCTGCCGCTACACCGAGCGAGTTGGCGTCGCTCTCGGGCGGGGGTACCGTGAGCCCATGAGCTGGCGCCGCGCCGTCGGGTGGGCGCTCCTACCGCTGCTCTCGTTCGGGCCGCTCGCGCAGACGGGCTGCAAGGGTTGCCAGCGCTCGGCGCGCCGACGCCCGCCGGTCCCCCACCAGGTCCGCCCCGAGTGCGAGGCGGCGGAGGACTGCGCCGACGACGAGCCCTGCACTGAGGAGGACTGCGTCGGGGGACGCTGCGAGAGCACGCCGGTGTCCGCGGGGGAGCCCTGTTCGGAGCCCTCGCCGTGCGAGGCGTCCCGGGTCTGCGACGGACGCGGGCGCTGCGTCGCGGGCCCCGGGCCGGTCATCGACGACGGCGACCCTTGCACGCTGGACGAATGCGATCCTTTGCGCGGCGTCGTGCACGCGCCGGTGCCGGTCGACGACGGAGACGCCTGCACCCGGGATGCGTGCGATCCGCGCACCGGCGCCGTCACCCACGACCCCGTGGACCTCGACGATCGGGACGACTGCACCTTCGACAGCTGCGATCCGCGGACGGGCGTCGCCCACCAGCGGCCGAGCCCCATCCACGCTTGCGGCACCGGGTGCGGCGCGGGCTATCACGCGGCCTCCCGCGCACCGAGCGCGGACTGTCCGGGCGGGCTGCGCAGCTACTGCGTGCCGGACTGTGGGCCCTCCTTCTACAGCTGCGAGGGCGCCTGCCCCGCGGGCTACCACGTGGCCACCCGCTCGGTGGGGGCGCCCTGCGGGGATCGCGCGGCGTCGGTGCTCTTCTGTCGGCGGAGCGAGGGCGCCTCGCTCACCACCTGCGAGGCGCGCTGCCCGGAGGGCTACCGCAAGGCGTCCGAGGCAGCGACGGCCCAGTGCGGCGCGACCGAGGCGAGGCTCAAGAGCTGCGTGCGGCAGTGAGCCGAGGCGGCGCCCGCCGGCGATCTCGAGCGCATCGGGGGCTTCCGGTCCCCGGGGTCACGTGGGATCCTCCCCGCCCCGCGGGGGCCGAACCCCCCCGGGCCCAAGCCAGGAGAAGCGGACCGATGATCGTTGGCGTGCCTCGGGAGACTAAGCGACACGAGTACCGGGTTGGCATGTTGCCGGTGGGAGTGGAGGAGCTGCGGCGCTCCGGGCACACCGTGCTCGTCGAGGCCGGCGCGGGGCTCGGCAGCGGTATCGCCGACGAGGCCTACGCCGAGGTGGGCGCCGAGCTGGTCGAGAGCGCTGCCCGCGTCTACGGCGAGGCCGAGCTCGTGGTGAAGGTGAAGGAACCGCAGGCCGCGGAGCTCCCCCAGCTCCGCCCCGGGCAGCTGGTCTTCACTTACTTCCATTTTGCGTCGGACCGCGCGCTCACCGAGGCGGTGCTCGCGTCGGGTGCGACCGCGATCACCTACGAGACGCTGCGCGACGCCAACGGCAAGCTCCCGCTCCTGACGCCGATGAGCGAGGTGGCCGGGCGCATGAGCATCCAGGAGGGGGCCAAGTGCCTCGAGCGCCCGCAGTCCGGCCGCGGGATCCTCCTCGGCGGCGTGCCCGGGGTGGCGCCCGCCGTGGTGGTGATCCTCGGCGGCGGCGTGGTGGGTTCGAACGCGGCCCGGATGGCGGCGGGCTTCGGCGCCAGCGTCACCGTGTTCGACGTCAACCTCGACCGGCTCCGCAGCCTCGACGAGATCATGCCCGGCAACGTCACCACGCTCTTCAGCGATCGGCACACCATCCGCGACGCGCTCGCGCGCGCCGACCTCGTGATCGGCGCCGCGCTCATCCCCGGCGCGCTGTCACCGCGCCTCATCGAGCGCGCGGACCTCGGGCGGATGCAACCGGGGTCGGTCATCGTTGACGTGGCGATCGACCAGGGCGGGTGCGCCGAGACGTCGCGGCCCACCTGTCACGACGCGCCCACCTATGTGGTGGACGGTGTCGTGCACTACTGCGTGACCAACATCCCCGGCGCGGTGGGGCGGACCAGCACCTACGCGCTCTGCAACGCGACCCTACCCTACGTCCTGGCCCTGGCGAACGGCGGCCTCGCCGGGGCCGCCCGGCGCGAACGAGGGTTCGTGGACGCGGTGAACGTCCACGCCGGCCGCCTCACCAGTGAGGCCGTCGCGGAGGGGTTTGGGCTCAGGGCCACGCCCTTCGTCCCCTGACCGCGGACCGACCGGGAGGCGCCGCGGCCCAACGGGCAACGGTCGCGAGTCGTGAGGGAGCCTGGCCCCTCCTCAGAGCGCCCATCGGTTCGCCGACGGTGTTGGCACCTTGAGGACCGCCCCCGTGCGGCGCGATCCCGTCAGCGCGCGGTGGCGGCGAGCCGCTCCAGGAACTCCATGGCGGCGGGCGCGAAGTAGCCGGTCGGGAGGGCGCGACCGACGGACGCCGTGAAGGCGCAGAAGCGCGTGCGCGGGCCGTCGCAGTCGTACTCGGCGCAGTCGTCGTCGGCCACCATCCCCGCGGCCGTGAGCGGGTCGGGGTCGGGGCCGCAGCCGTTCTGGGCGCGCCAGAAGTCTCGCTGTTCGAGGCCGAACTCGAGCGGGAATTCGGGGTCGCCGCGCCCGTGGAACGACCACTCGGCGACGGTTCCAGTGCAGCGGGGCGCATCGTCGTCCGACACCGGGAGGTAGTAGGGGGTGTTCGCGTGCACCGGGATGACCGCGTCGAACAGATCGCTCGCGTAACAGCCGAGCACGGCGGCAAACTCCCCGCCCCAGCCCCAGCCGACCGCAGCGCGGTGCGACGCGTGCAGGCAGCGCTGCTCCTCCAGGTCCTCGACGAGTTCGCGCACGAAGCCGAGATCCTCCGTGCCCCCGTAATAGTCGGTGGTGGGCCCGTTCTGCCAGCCCGCGGCGACGGAGCCGTCGGTCCACTCGCGCACCAGCGCGTCGGGGTAGACGAAGACGGCTGCGCCCGGCGTAGCCGCCGCTTCGAGGCCGAGGTCGTCGCGGATTTGCGCTCCGGTCCCGTCGCGGGCGTGCAGGCCCATCACCAGGGGGACGGCGCGCGTGGCGTCGTAGGTCGACGGGACGGCGACGAAATAGCGCCGGACCCGACCGCTCGACTCCAGAGTGAGGTAGCCCTGCTCGCCCGCCCGGAGGCAGCGGGTCGAGCCGCTCGCCGCCCCCGCGCCGCCGTCCGCGTCGGCACGGCGATCCGCGCCGACGTAGACCGTGCGCCCGCCGTCGCAGCCCGGCAGGAGCGCGAGGCTCGTGCCGAGGAGCGCCCACACATCGCGCGCGCGTGCGCGACGACGGGCGCGTCCGCTCCTCACGGAGATCTCACCTCCGGGGCACAGGCTTGTCCCACTCGCGGCGCCTGCGGCGAGCGTGGCCAGCGCTCGAGGAAGCGCGCGGCCTCGGTGCGCGCTGCGGCGTGACGCCCTGCCGAGCAGAGGGCGAAGACACGGGCGGCTGCGCGCTCCTCGCCGAGCGCGCCCCGCTCGAACCGCCGGTCGTACTCGTCGAGCAGCTCCAGGGCTCGCGCGGCCTGGCCCCGGTTGGTCGCCGCCTGCGCGCTGGCGATCAGCGCCGTCTCTGCCGAGAGGTCGCCGTGCGCGCGACCGCGCGGCGCCGGGCGCGCCGACGTCGACGGCGCGGCGCTCTCCGGGACCGCCGCGCTCGGGGGGGGCGCGCCGTGGCTAGCGGGCGCGGCCAGGCCGGCTGGTGCCGTCGCCCGCGCGGCGCCGGGCGCCGCCGGTGACGCCACCGGCGCGCTCGGGGTGGCGCGCTCGGCGCGCCAGACGAGCGCGGCCGCCGCGCCGACCCCGCCGAGCACCCCCGCGGCCGCGAGCAGCGCCGCGACCCGCCTTCGCCAGCGCGGCGTACCGCCGGCCCTCGCCGCGGTGGCGAGCGCGCTCTCCACGCGCCACCGCACCTGCGCCCGGTTCGACGCCGTCGGCTCGTACGCGCCGCGGGTTGCCTCGATCAGCGCGCGTGCCTGCTCACCGAGCTCGGCCTGGCTCACGATGCGCCTCCTCTCGCTGTCGGGGTCGCCCGCCGTCGCGTCAGCGCCCGCTCGAAGTCTGTCCGCCCCACGCGCAGCCGCCAGTAGGCGGTGTTCACGTTGACGCCGAGCGCCTCCGCGGCCTCCGGCACGGTGAAGCCCTCGATGTCGACCATCACCAGCACGGCGCGCTTCCGATCGTCGAGCGCGTCGAGCGCGCTCTCGAGCTCGGCGACGGCTTCCCGTCGCACCATCGCCTCGTCGGGCGAGTCGCCGCCCGCCGTCCGGCGCTCGGCCAGCTCCGTGGCGTCGCTGGTCTCGTCGAAGCGGAAACGCCAGCGACGCAGCCGGCGCCGGTGGTCTTTGGCGACCCGCAGCACGATCCCGAAGAGCCACGTCTCCACCCGCGACCAGCGGGCGTCGTAGGAGCTCTGCCGCCGGTGCACGACGAGAAAGACGTCCTGGGCGGCGTCCTCGGCGACCGCCTCGGGGACGCCCAGACGCCGTAAGCTGCGCCAGACGAGGCCGAAGTGGCGCTCGTACAGGGCACGCTGCTGCTCCCGCGTCAGGCCGCGAGCGGGCCCGTTCCGCGGATCGGCGGGCGCGGCCTCTGGCTGGGGTGCCGGGATCACGTCCATGAATGGCCGAGCGAGCGCGGTCCCGTGGCGCGGCGCGCCGCGCGCCGGGGGACCTGGGGCCTAGAATCCTAGCTCGACCGCGAGCCCGCCCCCGACGCCGAAGCACGCGGGCCGGTGCAGCTCGCCCACGTTCTCGATGGCGAACCGCGGCCGAACCAGGGGCCGAGACACCTCCGCGGCGCCGCGCAGCCCCACGCGGCCGGACAGGCGCAGCGCCACGCCGGCCTCCGCCACGAGCGCGCCCCAGGAAGCCACGGCGCGCCCCGGGTTGGACATGCCGAAGCCCCGCGCCCGGAGGTGGGTGGTCTCGAGCGCGGCGCAGCCGTCGAGGCGCACGACCCCGCCTCCTGGTCGTCCGCGCAGGCACAGCGCGGGCGCCGCGGTGAGCATCCAGAGGTCGGCACCCATCCGCGGCTGCTCCACGCTGGTCACGGTCTTCGGCAGCCAGGCTTCCAGGCGAAGCTCCACCGATCCTGTGCCATGCGCCACCCCGAGGTGAAGCCCCCCACCAACCGCCGTGCCCGGGAGCGCCCCGGCACCGACGACCACGGTGCCCCGCGCTAGCGCGGGCCAGCCAGACGCCGGCGCTGGTGGGGCGGACGGCGCGGGTGGTGGCTCGGTCGAGGGTCCAGGGGTGGGAGCCTGGGCGGGAGCGGGCACCGGCGCCCGCGTCGCGGGCTCGGAGCCCGGCGTGAGCATCAGCGCCAGCACCAGCGCCGCGGCGTGGGCGAGCTCCGCGCAGTCCTCGCCCGTCAGGTGGCGCTCCCCTGCGGCGCCACCACGCCGAGTGCCGAGCATGGCCTCGTACCGGCCGTCGCCGCTCTCCACGACCACCACGGTCGCCAGCAGCTCGGGGCCAGGGTGCGGGGCGGCGCCGAGGATCGCGAGCACCTCGGCCTCCACCGCCCGAGCCGGCGGACAGCCGGCGGGCGCCGACCAGCTGAGCACCAGCGGGGTCGCGGGCGCCGGGCGCGGCTCGGCCCTGGTGCTGCTCGCGGCGCCGACCAGGGCGACGGCTGCGGCGGCCCCACACCATTGCGCCCACCTGCTCACCGTCGATGACCCCGCGCGGCGCGCCGCCTCGCGCGGCGCTCGGGGGAGTATCCGCGGCATCACCGATCCCGGCAACGCTCGGTCGCGTCTCCGGTGTCGGCGCGGTCGGCGGTCGTGAGATTGCTGGGGACTTGCCCCGACGTTACCCTGCGCGAATGAGGTCAACGGATGGGCTCGGTTTCGTGATGGTGTTGGCGGCGCTGCTCGCCTGCAAGCAGGGGCGCGACGCCGATGGGCGCGAGGGCAGCGCCTGTAGCGCGGACGCCGACTGCCGCAACGGGCTCACCTGTCGCGCGGAGCGCTGCTTCCCGGTCGCGCCCGCGCCGCTGGCGTCGCCGCCGCCCGTCACCGCGCCCACGCCCGCTCCCCCGCCGAGCGCCGCGCCGCCCCCCGCGCCAGCGCTCGGGATGCTCTTCGATGGTCCCCCCCAAGGGCGCACCCTCCAACGGCTGGTGCCGCTCAACCGCGCCCTGCCGCGGGATCTGCTGGTCTGGGCTCCTCCCGGCTGGAAGACCTTCGAGCAGGAGCGGTACGACGATCTGTTGATCGCCGAGGCTCCCGACAAGGAGGCCAGCGTCCTCATCAACTCGGGACTGGGCAAGGTCGGCGATCCCGGACGCAAGCTCTGGACCGAGAGCATGAGCGTGCGCGGGGCGAGCTACGGGGACTGGGAGGCCGGGACGCTCGGCATCGAGCACTGGCCTGCGCGCGTCTCGAAGGGGACCGGGACCCTCGACGGTGAGGGGGCCGAGCTCTTCGCCGCGATCGTCCCTCGGCCACGGGGTGACTGCCTGGTGATCGCCGCCATCAAGGCGAGCGCGCCCCCCGAGACGCGCGCGTTCATCTTGGATATCGTCCGTTCGCTGCGGCGCGGGTGAGCGCTTGGTTCCACCGGGTCGGCGTCTCCGCGCCGCCCCGCTACGGCGTCGCGACGGCCAGCGTGATGGCCCCATTCGGGCAATCGAAGACGCAGCCTCCGCAGGCCGTGCACCGGGTGGCGTCGATGGTCACGGTGTCCTGCAGCCGGATCGCTTGCTGCGGGCACACGTCAACGCAGTGGCCACAGCTGGTGCAGCGCTCCGGATCGATTGTCGCCACCCTCCACACGAAGCCGCCCTCCAGGGCGGGCGCCGGCGGCCGCGGCTCGCTCGGTGCCGGCGCGGCGGCGTCGCTCGCCTCGAGCTGCGCGATCCGTCGGGTGATGGCGCCGAGCTGACTCAACAGCTCACGCGCGCGCCCCCGGAGCCCCCCAGCCAGTCCGGAGGAAGCGGTACGGTCCCCGATCGAATCGCGGGTGGGGCCGACCATCGGCGTCATCGCGGCGCCTCGGCCCGTTCCCGGGTCAGCGCATCGTCCGAGGCGCTGGCCACGGCCGAGCCCAGGTCCGTTGCCGCGGCATCGTCCCCTGCCTTGGCCCTGTCCCCATCCCCTGCCGCCGCCACCTCCACCCTGTCCGCGTCCGTGCATGTCTCTTCTCGTCTCTCCATTGACGCTCGCCGGGACGTGAAGCCAAAGCACCGATGGGTTGTCCAGCGGCGTCGGCACCGGGAGGAACGCCCCCCTGCGTGGCGAGGGGGCGTTCTTCCGGGCGCCTTGGGCGAGATCTGCTGCTCGCTCGTGGCTAAAGAACGTTGCTCTTCCGCGGCAATCAACCCGATTGCCGCTCTGGTGGCCTCTCGACGTCTCGGCGCCAGTGCCGGCCTGGGCCCTGAGGGCTACTTCGTCCTCGATTCCTCCGCGGCCGTCTCGATCCGACCGATCCGCCCCCGCAGGTCATCCAGCGCCTGCTCGAGCGAGCGGGCCTGGCGCCTCAGCACCTCGAGCTCTTGCTCGGGGGCCATTGGTGGACCGAGATCCATCCGTGAGGGGGGCGTGTCACCTCCGCCAGCTAGCGCCGAGCGCTGCCAGCCCGTGAGTCCGGTGGCGTGAAACCAGTGGCGATGGCGCCAGCCGCCGCCCCCGCCGGCCCCCCAACCGCGGCCACCGCCGCTCCCGCCGCCACGACCACGACCGCCGCCCCAACCGCCGCCGGGACCGCGGCCACCGCCGCCGCCTCGCGTGGGGTTCATGGTCCCTGCGCCGGGGTATCCCGCGCAGAGTCCAGCGCCGCGGCCCGTCATCGGGCCCGCGCCGGCAGGACCCGTCCTGTCTCCTCTTGGCATGAATGAGCTCCTCTCGTGTAGATGGCTCGACGTTTCGTCAGGGGCACCGCCCCCGCCGTCCATGGCGGTGGCGGTGCCGGTTTCGCCGTCCGGGACAGCCCGGCATCAAGAAGGCGTGCTCGGTGAGGTGGCCCGCGAAGAACGCGGAGAGCACCTCGTCGATCGGGCCGCAGGTGTTGAAGACGACCCGTACGCCGGCGGCGTTGAGCGTGGCCTCCAGCGGCCACGAGATCGCTCCGCAGACGAGGACTGTCGCGTCCAGCGCGGCCAGGCTCCTGGCCTTGGTGATCGGATCGGCGTCGGCGATGACCAAGTCTCGGCGGCTCAGCGAGCCGTCCGGGCTCGCGGTGACCAGGACGAAGCATCGCGCCGCGTCGAGCAGCGGCGCGATCCGGCCTTGGTCCACGGCGAGCACGACCTTCACGACACCAGCGATATAGCAAGGAGCACGCCAGCACCCATCTGCCGCGATGGCCGAAGAAATGCGGCAAAATACTCGCCACCGTCCCCGGGGCCGGATCGCCTGACTCGTGCAGGATGCATGTTACTCTTGCAAATGGCACGTTTACCCGGTGACCCCTGCCAAGCCGCGGCGATCGTCCTCGGGCTCGCGCTCGGTCGCGCGGCAGCGATCCGAGCCCCGCACCGTGCTCGACGTGGCCCGTCACCGGGATCCCATCCTCGAGTCCATCAACGAGGGCGTCTTCACGGTGGACCTGGACTGGCGCATCACCTCCTTCAACCGTGCCGCGGAGACGATCACGGGCATCCGACGGCAGGACGCCATCGGGCACCGGTGCAGCGAGGTGCTCCGGGCGAACGTCTGCGCGGACGCCTGCGTGCTGCGGCGCGTTCTGGCTGACGGAGCGCCGGTCCGCAACGCCTCCGTCTTCGTCGTCGACGCCTGGGGCGCGCAGATCCCCATCGAGGTGTCCGCCGCCGTCCTGCACGACGAGGATGGGCGGGTCGTCGGCGGCGTGGAGACTTTTCAGGATCTTCGACGCGTCGAGGAGCTTCGCAAGCGGCTCGAGGGAAAGCACAGCTTCGCCGACATCGTCGGCAAGAGCCCCGCCATCACCCAGCTCTTCGAGCTGTTGCCTCAGGTCGCCGATAGCGACACGACCGTGCTCGTCCACGGCGCCAGCGGCACCGGCAAGGAGCTCGTCGCGCGGGCCATCCACGCGCTCTCACCGCGGCGGCAGGGGCGCTTCGTGGCGGTGAGCTGCGGCGCGCTTCCGGACGCGTTGCTCGAGTCGGAGCTGTTCGGGTACAAGGCGGGGGCCTTCACGGATGCGCGGCGTGACAAGGCCGGGCGGTTCGCTCTGGCCGAGGGGGGGACGCTTTTCCTGGACGAGATTGGCGATATCTCGCCCGCGATGCAGGTGCGCCTGCTCCGGGTGCTCCAGGAGCGGACCTACGAGCCGCTGGGCTCGGTGGCGTCCGTGCGGGCCGAGGTGCGTGTCGTGGCCGCCACCCACAAGGATCTCGGTGAACTGGTTCGTGCGGGCAGATTCCGCGAGGACCTCTATTACCGGATCCACGTCGTGAAGCTCGAGGTCCCGCCCCTGAAGGAGCGGCGCGAGGACATCCCCCTGCTGGTGGATCACTTCATCGCTAGCCACAACCTCCTGCAGGACCGGCGGGTCCCTGGGGTTTCGCGCGAGGCGATGGCGATTCTGGTTAGGCACGATTTCCCGGGCAACGTGCGGGAGCTACAGAACGTGCTGGAGCACGCCTTCGTGCTCTGCGGCAGCGGGCTCGTCGAAGCCCGGCACCTGCCGCCCGAGCTGACGCGCGGCACCGCCCGCGAGCCGGTCGGCCCCGACGGCACCATGAACCTCGAGGTCGTCGAGGAGCGCCTGGTCCGCGCCGCGCTCACCAAGCATCAGGGCAACCGGGCCCGGGCCGCCGCCGAGCTCGGCATCGATCCGAGCACGCTCTACCGCAAGATCCAACGCCTCGGCATCGAGCCGCCCGAGCGGGACGGCCGCGGCCAGCGCGCGCGGTAGCGCGGCGGCCGGCGCCCGCCGAGGACGTGCCCTCGGCCTCCCCGCGCGCGCCGCGCCTCACTCGGCGCGGCCGGGCGCGCGCGAGACTCGTGGAGGCGCCCCGCTGAGCTGGGTGTTCGTCACCTCATCGCCGAGGGTTCGCGCCAGCACCTCGATGAAGTCGCGCAAGACGTGGATGTCGCTCTCGGCGCGGAGGCTGGCGCGGGGAACGTGGAAGGCGATGGGCGAACGGAGCAGGAACTGGAAGAAGCTGTCGGGGACCTGGCGACCAAAGGTGACGACCTGCAGGTTGGGCCACAGGCGTCGCAGGCGCCGCAGGCGATGGAACGTGCGCAGGGCCAGCGTGCGCGTGCGGGCGAGCAGATCGAGATCGACGATCAGAGTCGGTTCCGGGTCCCCGCTTGCCAGCAGCACTGGACCGATCCCATCGAGCCCGGGTACCGTGACGAGGGCGATCCCGCTCGAGCGCAGCCGCAGCCCGAGCCCGTGACGGATCAGGAGATCAGCGGTGGCGATCAGAGCCAGTCGGGGCTGAGCCAGCCAGGATGCGTCGCCGAGCCGTGGCGGCCCCGCCGTGGGGTCAAGACTGGCCTCCTCCGAGGCAGCGCTGGCGACCTCGGTGGCCTCGGCGGCCAGGCGACGCAGCTCCGCGGTTTCGACGACGACGCTCGGGCCCTCGAGCTTGGTGACGACCTCGGGGCTGACCTCCTGCAGCTCGAAGGCGCCGAAGCTCCACCCGAGAACCTCGGCGAGCACGGCGCGGACCTGGAGACCGAGGCCGACCCCCAGCCTCTCCGGGGTGAGCGCGCCCATCTCGACCAAGATCTGTCCGATCAGCCGGCGCTCCGAGTCGTCCAGCTGGCGGCGCAGGGCCTCGTGCAAGGTGTCGAAGTCGATCCAGCGACGGTCGAGGAAGTAGCTCGCGAGATGGTGACGCGGCGGGTAGAGCTGAGCGACCACGATGCGACCGGCGACGTAGGTGATCGACGCCCGCTCCTCGCCGCGCTCGATGGCCAGGAGCCCGGTTCGCTCGGTGACGCGCAGGACCTGCAGGACGTCGACCAAGGGGACGTCGGCGATTAGCCCGCGGATGGGGCTCGGCTCAGCCGTGGTCATCCGTGACCCCGGTCTTGAAGAGATCCAGGAGGCCCTGCAGCGTGAGGACCTTGCGTTCGAGTCGCTGGTACCGGAAGCTCGACATGAGCGCCGTCGCGGCGTGCGCTGCGAGCAGGTCGAAGAGCTCGAGGTCGAAGGCGTCGAAGGCTTCCTTCTGCACCAGCAAGCGGAAGATGACCACGACGCCGACGGGGTTGCTCCCGATCAAGAGGGGTAGGATCGCGATCGGCTGCTGGCCGCTCGGTAGGTCTGCTTCCTGAACCTCCACCTTGAAGGACCCCGAGCGCACCACCTGGGAGATCAGGTTGTCGCTGAAGGGCACGATCTCGTCGGCGGGATCGAGGTTGCCCTCGTATGCCGCGCGGCGAAACTGCCGGCCCGACTCCTCGTAGACGTAGATGGAGAAGACGTCGGTGCCGACCAGGTTGATGAGGATCTCCTTGATGTTGCGGAGCACCTCGTCGAACACCAGGGTGGCATGGATCTGGGACGACGCGACGTAGAGGCTGAGGAAGTTCGAGTTCTGCCGCTCGAGGTCGGCGTAATCCTGGAGGAGCTCCTGGTGGTGGGCCTCGAGCTCGGTGAGCTGCCGCGCCGTCTCGTCGTCACGGTGGTGGCGCGCAATGCCTCCCCCCTCGGAGGCCGGCCCCTGGGGGGGGCGGTCGGCCCGCTCGGCCGCGTCGTCGGTGGCGGCGGTGCCGCCGTCGGTGCCCGAGAGACGTCCCGTCTGGAGCTCGGTGACGAGCGCGCGGAGCCGCCGATTCTCGGCGTGGACCTCCGCCGCGAGGCGTCGCCCCGACTCGAATACCTCGGTCACCGCTGCGAGCCAAGCTTCGTCGTCGTTCATGGATCTCGGCCCGCGCCCCGACTCGACTCGGCGCACGGGGCGGGGAGTATACCGGACCCGACGGCGGGCCGTGCATCTGTGCTACCCTGGCGAATTCGACGAGCCCCGAGGCGATGACGCGCGGCACGAGAGAGACCCCGAAGCCCGGTGAGGTGGGGGGGGCACCCCCGCGGCGGACGCACGAGCGCAGCTTGGGTCAGCTTCGCCACCGCGCGCTGATGCTGGCCATGCAGGGGCGCCACGCGCAGGCGGCGCAGGTGATCCTCGACGATCTTGACGCCGGATCGGCCGCGGTGCCCGTGCTCGACCCCGAGGCCAGGCGCCTCGCGAGCATTGCCGCGACGTACCTGGAGAAGGCCGGCGAGCACGCCCGGGCGGCGGCGCTCTTCCACGCCCTGGGGGAAGAGGAGCGCGCCGCGACCTCCCTCACGTCGCGGTCGATCCTGCGGCGAGGTGGGGAGGGCGTGGGGTTCTCGACCTCCCCTCGGAGCGAGGACGACCAGGAGCCGCCCACGCTTCGCTGCAACGTCGAGCCCCTGGTCGGCCTCCCCCGCGAAACCACGGCCGGCTCCCAGCTCGGAGGGAGGCCGGCCGCGTCCGCGCCTCCGCCGCCGCGTTCTCAGGTGCTCGACGAGGCGCGCTCGCTGATGGGGGGGGGCGACGCCAACGCAGCGGCCGCCCATCTGGGCGCCCACGGCCTCTGCTACGAGGCGGGGGCGTGCCTGATCAAGGCGGGCGACCTGTCCGGCGCGCTGGACTACCTCACGCAGGTGCCCGTGGACGACCCACAGTACCCGATCGCAGCGCGGACCGTCGTTCGCGTGCTGTGTCGGCACGGCACCTGCGACGTTCGGCAACTGCACTTTCTGCGCGACTGGACCGCTGCCGGGCCCACGGACGACGAGCAGGCGGAGTTATTCCTCCGCTTCGCCGAGCTGGTGGAGAGCACCAGCGGCCCCAAGCCTGCCGAGGCGGTGCTGAGCGCGATCCTGCGACGGCTCCCTTCGCACGAGGAGGCTGCGGCTCGACTCCGTCGCCTGCGCGCGCTGGCCGAGTCTCACACCGTGTCCGCCCCCTCGGCCGTGCTGGCCGCGGCCGCCAAGGACGCGCCGCCGCCGGCCCCGCCGGAGGACGACCTGCGGGTCGGGATGACGGTGGCGAATCGCTTCCGCATCGACGCGCAGATCGGGCAGGGGGGGATGGCCACGGTCTTCAGCGCCCGGGATCTGGAGCTCGACGAGCAAGTGGCCCTCAAGGTCTTCGCCGGCCAGCTCATCACGGCGAGCTGGCAGCAGGACGCAGTGGAACGCTTCCGGCTGGAGCTCAAGGTCTGTCGGCGGCTCCGACACCCCAACATCATTCAGGTTTACGATATCGGTGTCTTCTCCGGACGCAGGTACTACACGATGGAGCTCCTGCAGGGCTACGGCCTCGACCGCCTCCTCGGTGAGCCGGTCGACGTGCCTTGGGGGATCGAGTGCCTGATCCAGGCGGCGAGCGGCCTGCACGCGGCTCACGAGGAGGGAGTCATCCACCGCGACGTGAAGCCAGAGAACCTCTTCGTGACGGAGGAGGGGATCGTCAAGGTGATGGACTTCGGCATCGCCAAGAGCACGAGCCAGCAAGGTCGCACGCAGGTCGGGACGCTCGCTGGCACCCCCGAGTACATGGCGCCCGAGCAGATCAACAACTTCTCCTTGGTCGGTCCCGCCGCGGACCAGTACGCGCTCGGCTGCGTCGCCTATCAGATGTTCACCGGCACCGTCCCCTTTGCCAGCGAGCAGATGATGGAGATCCTGATGATGCACATCGAGCGGACGCCGACGGCCCCGCGGGCGCTCAATCCCGAGGTGCCGGAGGAGCTCGAGGCGGTGATCCTGCGCATGATGGCGAAGCACCCGCAGGACCGCTACGCCTCTCTCTGGGAGGTCGTCGAGGTGCTCGACCGCCTCCGGGAACCGATGGTCGAAGGGTAGGCGCAGGGAGTCCGAGGCCCGCCCCCGCTGCCAGCACGCGCTGCGCGGGGGCTCGAGTCGAGCGCCGTCGCGGTCGCCGGCGCTGACGGCGTGAGCGCGCGGGTGGCGCGGGGGCCGGCGTGGGGTCGAGCGCCAGCCCCGCGGGCGGGCGCTCGCTCACCGCACCTTCGCGCCACCACCGCTCGGGGTCAGCCGCCGATGCCGAGCGTGTCGAGGAAGTCGTTGTACTCGTCGACCTGATCGGCCTCGACCACGTCGACGCCAGTGTCGAGTCGCTCGTCGTCGAGCATCTGGTCTGCCAAGAGGTCCACCGTCGCGTCCAGGCCGAGCACTCGGATCGAGTAGATCGCGTACGGGACGAGGTAGCCCATGTAGTACTGGCGCTGCACGTGGGTGGCCTGGATGTACCCGCTCTCCATGTAGCTGAGGGTGTCGGGCTCGAAGTCGAACGCCGCGATCTTGATCTCGCCTGGCTCGTAGCCGAGGTCCTCGACGATCTGTGCGCAGCGGTAGGCGTTGGAGAAGACGCCGAGCATGCCGACCACCGGCGGGTCGGCGGTTTCTACCATTTCCGGCAGGACCTCCATGTCGGTGGCCACCTCGCTTTCGGACCAGCCCACGCGGTGGACGATGACGTCGTAGCCCGCCTCCTCGAGGACCTCACTGGCGCCCATCGAACGCGCGTAACCGTCCGGCCAGTCCTCGTCCGGGTAGCCGAGGATGATGACGGTTCCGGCGCCCTCGGTGAGCAAACCCGCCAGGGTTTCGCCCGCGGAGCGACCGGACTCGCCGTTGTTGGTGCCGATGTACAGATGGCGATCGGAGTCGGGGAGGTCGCTGTCGATGGTGACCACGGGGGCTCCGGCCTCGACGAAGGCATCCATCTCCTCGGTGAGCGCCTCGCGCATCGGGGCGATCCCGAGACCCCCGTACCCCTCCTCGCGCCGGTTCTTCACGATCTCGATCTGTTCCTCGGTCGTCACGTCAGGGTTGTCATCGTCAGTAGGCGCCTCGACCTGACCTGTCAGCTCGAGCTCCGCCATGGCGCGATTCGCCCCGACCTTCACCGGCTCCCAGTAGCCGCCGAACGGCTTGGTGACCACGGTCATCTCGAAGTCGTCAGCCTCGGTATCGGTGAGTGCGTCGACCAGATCGTCGATGGTCGCCTCGAGACTGCTCGGCTTGAAGTCGCTGTCGGCCACCTCGACCCGGTCGATCTGCTTCTTCTCCACGCTCTCATCGTCACTGCCACCACAACCCATCGCGAGGACGCTCGCCGCTGCCGCGCTGAGCGCCCACTGGTACGTCGCCTTCATGAGACTGACCCTTCCTCTCTTGTGGCCCGTATTCGGGGCCCATCCGGTTACTTGGGTTGCCGCAGACACCGAGCCTGCAGCAGTCCGTCACTGACATAGGTCTGGCGTCGAACGCGCCAGGTATCGAAGACCAGGTGCTTCGCGGCGCCAAACTGGTCGAATTCGTACTCGGCCGCTGCCCCAGCGTAGGCGACCGACTCGCCGTCGCGCAGCGCGTCCATCGCGGCCGGAAGCTCACGCCAGCTAGCGCGTTCCGGGGCCGTCGCGGCCATCTCGAGGATGGCGTCGTGCAGCTCCAGGGACGATGGCTCCTCGATGCCGTCCGCGGCGACGCGCTCCAGCCCCATCGCTAGCAAGACCACGGCGTCGTAGTAGAAGTGCGCGGCTGGGAAGGGGCGGTTCCCCGCCCAGCGCCGGGCGTAGTAGTCGCCAAAAGCGTCCGCGTTGTCGCGGCGACACGACACGCGCCCGCGGAAGTCGCTCGGCTTCTCGTCGCACTCGCTCGCCAGGCTGAGCGTGGGGGTGAGGACGAAGGTGTTCTCCAGGGACGAGAAGGGGAGGTTCTGGAGGAACCCGGGGGTGTGCAGCATGGGCCCGAGGATCCACGCGCCGGCCTTGTCGGCGACGGCCCACTCGGTGAGCAAGGTGGAGGCGGTCGTCGGGTTCACGATCAACAGCGTCCGGTCGGCGCCCTGGGCGAGCATGGGATCGATCCGTTCGGCGTAGGAGCTCGCTCCGGCGCGCACCGTGATGGATGGCAAGACCTTGCCATCGATGCCGTTGAACTCGGTGGAGAACTCCGAGGCGACGCTCTGGTTGAAGTCGTCCTGGGCGGCGATGGTGTTTGCCGCCGAAACCCCGAGCTGGCGGGCCAGCTCGCTGATCCCGCAGCCGAAGGCCAGCGGCGACGGGGGCAGCCGCAGCCGCCGACCGCGAGTCTCCTCGCGCTGCACCGAGGGGGACGCGTATCCCGGTAGGATGTCGTAGACGTCGAGCCCCTTCAGATCCGGGACGATCTCACTGGCGAGCTCGTTCTCCTCGGGTCCGACGAGGTAGCGAACCTCGTCGAGGTAGAGCAGCTCGAGGACCGAATCGAGCCCGCGCGCCGTGCCGGAATTGCTGTCGCGGCTGGCCAACCGCAGCCGCCGGCCGTTGACGCCGCCCGCCCGGTTCACGTCCTCGACGGCGAGCAGCAACGCCTGCTCCAGGTTCTGCCCGATGGTCGCTCCCTCGCCCGTGAACGGCAGGGCCGCTCCGACCACGATCGCGTCCGGGTCGACCTCCTCATCTGGCGAGGCGCAGGCGAGCGCCGCGGCGGCCGTTGCGATGAGGGCGCCCAAGCGGCGGCGGTGCCGCGTCCAGTCGGATCGCGGCTCGGGGGGCCGCGCGCCGCCCCTGCGCCCTCCAGCCGTGGTGTCCCGATTGCGCGCCGTCATCACGCTACCCTTTCACTCGCGGAGGCGACACCGAGTCGCTGCCAGTGCCCGAGGAGCGATCCGAGCGGTGCGGCTCCGAGGAGTCGAGCTCGCGGTGCAGCAGGATGGACACCCGCTCGAAGTGCTCGTGGATTTCCTTGGCTCGCTCCTCCATTCTCGCCCCGTCGCCCCCCTCCGCCGCGAACTGCATGGCCTCCGCCAGTTTCGCGAGCACCTCGGCGCCAACGGCGAGGCAGCTCCCCTTCAGTTTGTGGGCGCGATCCCGGATTCGCGTGGAGTCCGCGGCCGCGACGGCCGCGTCGAGCTCGACCAAGATCTCCGGAGTGCGCGCCAGAAAGAGGCTGGAGAGGCGCGGGGACCGCTCGAGCTCGAGATCGAGCTCCACCGGCGCGTGCGACGGCGCCTCCTCCTCGGGCGGAGGGACGACCTCGGCCGGCTCGCTGGGCGGCGTGGAGTCGCCGCTGGTCGTCGCGTACCGCTCCAGCATCTTCTCGAGCGAGTGGGGCTTGAGCGGCTTGGAGAGATAGTCGTCCATGCCGGCACTGAGGACCTTGTCGCGCTCGCCCGCCATCGCGTGCGCCGTCAGCGCGATGATCGGCGTGTGGTGGCGGTCGCCCTCCCAGGCCCTGATCTCTCGGGTAGCGGTGTACCCATCCATCACCGGCATCTGACAGTCCATCAGGACCGCCGCGTACTGCCGCTGCTTCACCATCCGCACGGCCTCGCTGCCGTCCCCGGCGACGTCGGCCTCGTAGCCCGCGAACTCTACCTGCTCGAGGGCGACGAACTGGTTCGTCTCGTTGTCATCGACGATGAGAATACGTCCCCGGGCCCGCCTTCGCCCGCGGGCCTGTGGGCCCGGAGTCCGCGCTTGCGCGCGCGGATCACCGGTGAAGGCGTGCAGGATGCACTCGTACAGCTCGGAGAGTCGGAGCGGCTTGGTCACCTGGGCGGCGACCTCCTTCTCGACCTCGGTCAGGGTCGCCGTCTCGCCGAGCTGCGTCAGCACGATGAGCGGAAGCTTGCGCGCGGCGGGGATCTGGCGCAGTTGCTTGACGAAGGACTCGATGGCGACGTCCCGCAAGCGGGCGCCGACCACGACCAGGTCGAACGCTCGGTCGCCCGTCGCCTTCCGCATCTCGTCGAGGGCGGGGAGCCCGTCGTGGTGGACGCTGCAGGTCAGGCCCCACGCCGTCATGTGCTCCTCGATGATGCGGCACCAGCGTCGGCTCGCCTCGACGACGAGCGCCCGATGCCCGGTCGGAAAGGCCAGCAGCGACGGTCGCCCGGGCGCGTTCGACGCGGAAACCTTCATCGTGAACCAGAAGGTGCTGCCCACGCCTCGCTCGCTCTTCACGCCGATCTGGCCGCCCATCATCTCCACCAGGCGCTTCGAGATGACCAGTCCGAGGCCCGTGCCGCCGTGGCGCCGCACCAAGGAGCCATCCACCTGGGAGAACGCCTCGAACAGACGCTGCTGATCCGCCTCGCTGATCCCGACTCCGGCGTCCTGGACCACGGTGCGCACCACGATCCCGTCGGCACCCCGCGAGTCGACGGAGACATCGACGAAGATCTCGCCGTCGTCCGAGAACTTGACCGAATTCCCCACCAGATTGTTGAGGATCTGGCGGTAACGGTCGGGGTCGCCGGTGACCGCGTGCGGGATCTCCGGATCGCAGCGATAGACGAGCTCGATGCCCTTGTCGTGCGCGCGTCCGGCCTGTAGCTCGGCGACCTCCTGCACGACGCTCATGGGGTCGAAGGGAACCGATTGGAGGGTGTACTTGCCCGCCTCCATCTTGGAGAAATCGAGGACGTCGTTGATGATGGTGAGCAGGGCGCCGGCGGATGCGTCGATGGTCTCCGCATAGCGCCGGAGCTTGCTCTCCAGCGGCATGCGCAAAATGAGCCGGATGATCCCGGTGATGCCGTTCATCGGCGTCCGGATCTCGTGGCTCATGTTGGCCACGAACTCGCTCTTCAGCCGGGACGCTTCGAGGGCCGCCTCCATCGCCTCGCTCAACCGGCGCATGGCCTCCTCGTTGGCCACCTGCATCTGGTTGAACGCGTCAGCCAGGACCTGGAGCTCATCCGTGGTGTCCACGTCGACCCGCACCCCGGCCTCGCCCGCTGCGATTCGCTGCGACGCCTCGGTCAGGCTCTGCAGCGGTCGAACGATGCGGGACGCCGCACGACTGACCAGGAAGGAGCCCACCAGGGTGACCAGGATCACGTCCAGCGCGATCCAGAGCAGGGTGTTGCGGAGGGTCGCGCGCGACTCCTCGCGGACCTGCGCCAGCGCCGCCTGCAGGGGCGCCGTGCTGAACCCGTAGCGGAGCATGCCGACGACCTCGGTGCCGTCGGTCACCGGCCGGGAAACCTCGAGCACCGGCTGTCCGAACTGGATCACCTCCCGTTGGCTCGGCTCGCTGCTGCTCCAGCTCCCCGCGGGCAGCGAGATCTCCTGCCATTGCGCCAGGATCGCGCGTGTGTCGTCCGGATCCAGCTGCCGCGTGCTCGGCGATGCGTACGCCCAGGGCGTCCCCTCGGCGGAGACGAAGACTCCGTAGATGACCTCCGAGTCGCCGACGACCGTCTGCTGGACGACCTGCTGGACGTCGGTGAAGGCGTTCTCGGCGACGAGCCCGCGCAACGCGAGGGCATGGCTGTCCGCGGTGACTCGGGCCTTGTCGGCGATGCCGGTCCGCACCTGCGCTTCGATTTCGGTCAGTCGCTGCTGCTCCGTCTGGGCGTTCACCCAGGCGACGCCGACGAGGGTGGTGATCCCGACGAGGCAGAGGGCCGCGACGACGATCGCCTGGAGCTTTCCGCGGAGGGAGCGGGTTCTTCCTTGGGCTGTCATGGGCTGCCGGCTCGGTTGCGGGAGGGTGGGGGGCCGTGGAATGCGCCCTTGCGGCGCAGGAAGGCCGAGGTGACGGTGGTGACCAGGTGGGTGCGGATCTGACCCTTCTGTACGACGGCGTCCGCGTCCGCGGCCGCGGCCAGGGGCGTGAGCTCGTGCAGCGGCCGGCTCGACACGAGCACGATCCCGAGCTTGGAACCGCGCGGGTTCTGCCGCAGCAAACGGGCGAGCTTGTCCCCGCTGATGTCGGGCAGCATCACGTCTACGACCACGACGTCGATCTGGTGCTCGGCGATCATCCGGGTCGCGCCGATCGCAGATGGCAAATCGAACACGGTGTGGCCGCCGCGCTCGAGGGTGCTCATCAGGAGTTCGCGCGCCACGTCGTCATCGTCGATGACCAGTACGCGGATTTGCTCAGCCATGGTCGGGGTGGGAAGCGCATCGAAGGAGCGAAGCCGGCCAGGCACCCGAGCCAGTAGAGCCAGCGGGACGCGGGGGGCGCGACGCGCGGCTATTCGACGATTCGGTCAACCTGCGCCAGCGCTCCTTCCTGCAGTCGGAGGCGATTTCGGGCCTGGGTGGAGTCGATGGTGATGGTGGTGGACAGCGGCAGCTGGGCGGCGGCGCCGGACGGCAGCGTCCACCCACCGTCGGCGATCTCGAAGACGAGATTCGCCGCCTGCACGCCGAGCGCGGTGTGGTCGGGCAGCACCGCGAAGGTGCCGAACGACTGCTGCGCCGACACGAGCGAGGCGGCCCCGACGATGGTGGGCCGCCAGGGGCGCTCCTCCAACCCGGGCAACCACCCTTCGGTGATGAGGTCGGGGGTGAGCAGGCGGTCGTCGTTGAGGAGCCACAGCGCGTCGGCGTGGACCTTGGCGAGACGGATGGCGCGCCGCAGCTCGGAGATGTTGGGTTTGGCGCTGACGCGCTGCTCGACGATCGTGATCTGTTCGCGCTCGGCCAGGGTGCGCTGGCGCGCGACGAACCCCGCGAGGGGGGCGCGGAAGACGACGCCCACGCGGTCCACCGGCGACGCCACGATGCGGCGCAGGCTGGTGACGGCGGTGATCAGCGGCACCTCGTAGGCGATCCCGATGGCCCCGAGCCCCGCCAGTTCGCTCGACTCCAGGAAGGAGGTCATGACCACCACCGCGGGGAGGTGGCGGGCGGTCTGGTCGCGAAGCAACGAGTCCCGGTACGCGGACACCGTCGGGTTGTTCATGAGCACGAGGGCGGACGGGTTGTGGCGCCGAATGCCCTCGGCGATGGCGGAGGCGTCCTCCGGGCCCTGGACCCGGACGGCGACCAGACCGAATTCGCCGCCGAGCTCGTCGCTCAATCCCGTCCACACCTCGCGCGTCTGCGGGGTGTCCGGCATGAAGACCAACACCTTGCCTGCGCCCGGGCGGCCGGCATCCTGGCGGAGCTCCGCGTACCGGCTTCCCGAGGCTGAGGCCCGACTCGCGCCGCCGCAGCCGACGGCAGCGGCGCTCGCCGAGGCGAGGACGAGGAACTGACGCCGTGTTACCGCCATTCGTCGACTCCGAGCGTGCGCGAGACGCCAGCCGGTAGCCGGTCGATCGCGGCCAGCACCTGGGCGCCGCCGGCGCCGATCGGACTGGCGGCGGGCAGCCCGATCCGCGTGCCGAGCTCGCGGTGCGCAAGGGTCAGTCGTGTCATGGTCTTGACCTCCGCCACCAGCCGAAGCGGCAGCACAACGGCGTCAGCGCGCTGCATCTGCAGCAGGGCGAGCAGATCCTCCACCTTGCTCACGCGCTCGACCGCTGGCGTGGCGCCGACGACGCGGTGAACGAAGGCGGTGGTGTCGCTGCGACCGAGCAGATCGAGGGCCCCGACGGTCTTCACCTGCGCCGGATCCGGGGTGGCGCCGGCGCCGACCAGCGCGTAGGGCTCGTCCGCCTTGCCGGCGCGCAGCCCCTGCAGCGATGGGGCGAGCCCCTTGGCAGCGAGCACGAGCGGCAGGCTCAGGATCGCGTCCTGGCCGCTGGCCAGCGCGCGGTCCACGTCGGCGATGCGCCCCACCGCCGTCACCGTGACTCCGGGAAGGACCGCTCCCAGCTCGGTCTGCAGCGCGCGCTGGGTCTGGGGCACGTGGAGGAACACCAGCAGGCGCGGCGTGCCGGCCCGGGCGGAGCGCGGCAGGAGCATCGAGGCCAGCGTTACTGCGGCCGCGCCCATCGCGTAGAGCCGCGAGCGCGACGGCCCGTTCCCGAACCCGGAGGGCGCGACTGGCAGCGCCGACGGGGGCGCGGACGACGGGGTCTTGGGTTGACGGGGCATGGGAGGCGAGGTCGCGACGTTCGAAAGCTCACGCGACATCAACGTCTGAGTGTAACCCTTCACCACGGAGACTCGCAAGGCTCCGATTGCGGCATGGACATCGATTCGGTAGGCGCAGGTGGGTGATCGGAGGCCAATCGGTGAGCGCTCGGTCCTTTCGTCGATTCTGCCGGTTCATTCTGCCGGTTTATTCCGCCGGTTTGTTCTGCTCGTCGCACGGGGGGCTGGACGAGGCTCGCTCACCGAGGCTCGCTGACCGAGCAGTTGCTCGGCTCGGGATCGGCGTTGCTCATGGCGTTATTGCTGTGGCGAATCCTGGTGAGTCTCTCTTCTGGATTGGGGGGTGACGATTATCGTCAGTCGATCCCACGTGGCTTGCGTGCGCTCGCGCGCTGCTGGCATGGACTAGTCTCGCTAGCGTCTGTATGCTCGACGTACACTGCCTCGACTGGGCTCACCCTGGCTCGGTGTGGTGCGCACGGTGCGGTGCCACGGGCCCCGCCCACCAAGAGCGATCCGATGCCATCCAGATCATCGCACGTCGTCGTCGCGCTGGTCCTCGCCAGCGCTCCGGTCCTTGCTAGCACCCCGGTCCTTGCCGAGGAGCCGCCCGCGGAGTCCGACTCGGTCGCGGACGTCGACCTGGTCAAGGTGTTGAACGTCGAGGTTTCCACCGCGACCAAGACCGCCGAGGGGCTCGAGGAGGCGCCCGCCATGATCACCGTGGTGACGCGCGCCGACATCGCGCGCTGGGGCTACCAGAGCGTGGCGGAGGTCCTCCAGCACACGGTCGGGTTCTACCTCGTCGACGATCATGTCCTGCCTGACGCTGGGGTGCGCGGGATGAGCGGCGGGCTCGGCGCCGAGAGCGGTGCCATTAAGGTCATGATCGACGGGCGTTCGGTCGCCTACCGGACGACGTCGGGCAACTGGCTCGGTGTGGAGCTGATCCCGCTCGGCTCGATCGAGCAGATCGAGATCCTTCGCGGTCCGGCCTCGGCCCTCTATGGCGCTGACGCCTTCCTCGGCGTGGTCAACATCATCACGGTTCCGCCCGAGAAACTGCGCCCGATTCGGGTGCGAGGCGCGGCCGCGGTCACCGAGTCGAACCCCGGTGGCCGCCTCGACCTGGTGGCGGGGCACCGGCTCGGTCGTTTCGACGTGCTGCTGGGTGCGGCGGTCGAGCGCACCGATCGGAGTGGTCTGGTGCTCCCGGCCGAGTCGCCCGCGCCGGACTTGCCGAGCGATATCGGCACGCGGCGCGTGGCGCTGGACCTGGAGCGCCGCTCCACGGTACTCCAGGGGCGAGTGGGCTATCGGGTGAAGGACGCCGGGGCGCTCGTCCTCAGCGCCTACGGCTCAACCGTGCGGCGAGGCGGCGACTTCGCGCACTGGGTGCAGCTCACCAACGAGACCGACGACCAGGGACGCGCGGTGGGGACCCAGATCGGGCTCCAGCAGCTGCGGCTGAACCTCGACGGGAGCGTGCGCGCGACCCCGCAGTTGGAGTTCGCGCTAGGCAGTACGTACTTTCAGGGCGGGTTGCTCGACGCCGATCGGATCGAGATCGGAAGCGACTTCTTCTACGGCGAGCGCGACGAGTCCTACCGAGGGGTCGACTCGACCGTCGAGGCGCGCTGGACCCCCGGGAAGCGACTGAACGCGATCGTGGGCGTCGAGGCCGTCTATGATCACGAGGAGATCGGCGCGCCGCGTCGCATCAACCGGAGCACCGGGGACGTGGTGGCGGTCGGCGAGGCCGGTGGCGCCGCCGAGGGCGTGGACCTCACCAACGTGGGCGCCTTCCTGAGCGTGAACGCGCGACTCTGGGATCCGTGGCTGAAACTCACGGGCGGCGCTCGGTACGACCGGCACAGCCACTACGGGGACCAGATCAGCGGCCGGGTGGGCGCCGTGTCGCGGTGGTCCCCGGCGGTGGTTTCGAAGCTCCTCTTCGGCAGCGCCTTCAAAGCCCCGTCCCCGTACCTGCTCTACGCGTTTCCGCTGCGCGTGGGCGACGTCGTCGGGAATGCGGATCTCGAACCGCAGCTGGTCCGCACGGTGGAGTACCAGCTCTCGGTCGTTCCCGGTCGAGCCTTCGGCGTCACCTCGGGTTTGGCCTACAGCTGGCTCTCGAACAAGGCCGAGTTCACCCCGCAGGGGATCAACCAGACAGCGCGAAACGTCGCCACGCAACGGAGCCTCTCCTGGGAGTCACGCGCGGACCTGCGACACCGTGAGGACTATCGGGCGTACTTGTCCGTAGAGGTCGTGGCCGCCCAGCGCGACCTCGGGAGCGAGGGGTACGTCGCCGAGCTGGTCGGTACCAAGAACGTAGTCTATCCGCCCTGGATCGGCCGCGGAGGGGTGCTGGTCGCGGTACCCTCGCTCCCGACCGTCCCGCTGGAGCTCGGCGCCGAAGCGATGGTGGTCGGGCCGCGCCGCGCTGCGGACGCGAGCATCGTGGAGCAGGGGGAAGACCTGACGTTCGACCCGTACCTGATGCTCGACGTGTCGCTGGCGACACGTGAAGTCTTCCTCGCGCGCCGCCATGAGACGCGGTTCGCGCTGCGCGCGCGCAATATCCTCGTAGAGCGCGGGCCGGATCCCGGCCCCGCGGGCTTCGAGTTCCCGCTGCGACCGCCCGAGATCTTCTTCGAGGCGGAGCACGTCTACTGACCGTCGGACCGACGCGCTCGCCACGCTACCGGCCGAGCTCACACACCGCCTGCGCGGAGAGCCCGCGGGGGGCGGTCCGTTCGCCGCTGACGAGGTAGCGCCGGCCCAACACGAGCTCGATCCCCGGTAGGCTCGGGACGGACAGCGTCTGGGCGTAGTCCACGATCGGGGGCGTGTCGCAGAAGACCCAGTCGGGATCCAGGCAGGGCGCGCAGTCGGCTCCCTCCGGGCAGGGGGGGCAGGGGATCTTGGTGAGATCGTCACACAGCGCCCCAGCGACCAAGAGGGGTTGGTGCATGGGCGCCTCCAGCGCTTGGGGCACGGAGAGGGTCGCCGGCAGGGGTTGGGGACAGCGCAGCGCCCCGCCGTCCCCGTTCGCGTTGCTCCCCGTCGCTCCACCGCTCGCCCTGGAGGCGCAGGCGCCTACGGCGAGTCCGAGGAGGAGGAGCACGGCGGTCGACGCGGTCGCGCGCCCGGCTGCTACGGCGCGACGCGCGTGGCGCACGCCGCGTTCGAAGGGGGCTCGTCGCTGCCGCCGCATCGCGTCGAGCATAGCAGCAACGGGGAGGTGCGGCTGTGGTCGGCGCCTGCGGGGCACCCGGTGGGCGCGACGAGTCAGCGGATCTCGGGCACTTCACCGGAGATGCAGCCGAAGAGCAGCTGCACCCTCGCCGTGAGGTCGCTCTTCACCGCGTCACAGGTGTCGGTGCAGAGCACGACCTGATCCCGATCGTTGAACCGCCAGCCCTCGCTGCAATCGCCGATCGTGTCGGGGAGGAGGAGTCTGGCGCCCTCGCTCGTCTCGAGGATGAGGTTCACCTCGGTCAGGTCGAGCGACTGTCCCTCGGGCGGCTCGGGGATGTTGTAGGTGCACTGGCCGATCTGGCCGATGACCTGGGCGAGCCCAGCCCGGAGCGCGGCGGAGAAGTCCGGCGCTTCGGACATGTCCAGGTGGCAGTAGTCGGGGCCGGCGATCGAGCAGCCCGGGGCTGCGGTCCCGCCGACGGAGGCGGCTTCCGAGAGCCAAGGTCTGGTGTCCTCGTTGGTTTCGACCGCACGCTCACTCCCGGGCGACCCGATGACGAAGGTGCGGATCCCCTCCGTGTCGCGGGCTCGCTGGATCTCGTCGATGATCGGCTGCGGGTCGACCGCGTCCACCGCCATGCCGGTCCCCGTGCACTCGAGCGAATAGGTTGGCTGCCCGTCGGTGATGAGGAGCATGAACTTCTCGAAGGGTGTCTCGTACGGGATGAGGCCCTCCTCGAGTGCGTACCGATAGGCGTCGTGCGTGGGGGTCCCGCCGCCGGTGTTGGCGTCATCGAGCGTCTCCTGCACGGCGTCGCGCTGCGCGGAGCCGGGCTCGCCGAGCACTTCGATGGGCAGGAGGGCCGAGGTGCGGACGCAGTCCGTGATTGGCCTCGCCCGGCTGCTCTCCCCGGTGCTGTCGCGGTTCGGGAAGAGCAGCATCCCTGCGGCGGTGGCAGGGCCGAGGTTGTCGATCGCGTCGAGCAGGGCCTCGCGCGTGACGGACCACTTTGAACTGCGGCTGCCTGGCGCGGCGTCCTCCATCGAACCGCTCACGTCCACGACCAGTTCGAGGACCGCCGGGACGATCTCTCCCTCGCCCGCCCAGCCCGCGCAGGAGCCGGTCTGGATCGCGGTCACCTGCTCGGGCGTCAGATCGACGCTCCCCCCGTCCTGCACCGTGCCGGTCGAGCCCGTCGTCAGGACCGATCCGGTGTCGCCCGTCCCGCCGCTGCCGGAAGCCTCGCTGGCCGAGAGCTCGTTCTCCTTCCCCTCTTCGTCCGAGCCGCAGGCCAGCGCCCCCCAGGTCACGAGCACACCGAGCGCCAACGAACCGAGCTTCCTCATCGAGTTTCTCCTTGAGACTTCCGGTTAGGGGTCGCTGAGGGCCGAACCCGTCGATCCAGTATCGTCGCGGCCGGGGCTCTATCGCAGGCAGAATCTTCCAGCATAGTGGGCTATCCTGGAGGTGCACGGACCGGTCCGGGAGCCGGTGGATCGGGAGCGGGCCGCCGCACCTTCCGGAAACCTCGCCCTCAACCACGCCGCGTTCCGAGGGCGTTTTCCACGGCGCGAAGCAGCTCCGAGCTCCGGTAGGGCTTGGCGATCGCGGCCTGAAACCCGTGTCCGGCGTGGTCGGCGAGGATGGCGTCGTCGGCGTAGCCGCTGCTGACGCAGGCGACGAGCCCGGGATCGATTCGCCGCAGCGCGACAACGGCTTCGGCGCCGCCCATGCCGCCCGGCACCGTGAGATCGAGGATGACGAGATCGAACGGCCTGCCGCCGGAGCGATGCTCCTCGAACCGCGCCACCGCCTCCTCGCCGTCGGTGGCCGTGACCACGTCGTACCCAGCCCGGGTGAGCATCTGCTCGGCGAGCGACCGGATCCCCGGATCGTCGTCCATCACCAGGACCCGGGCCGTGCCGCGGGTCGGGGTGTGGACGACCTCGGCCGCGGCCGGTGGCGCAGCGCCGTCCGTGACCGGCAGCCAGATCGTGAAGGTCGTCCCCTGGCCCGGGGTGGAGGCCACCTCTATGTGGCCGCCGTGGCGTTCGACGATGGAGTAGCTGATCGCGAGACCCAGCCCCGAGCCCTGCTGCTTGGTGGTGAAGAACGGGTCGAAAATCCGATCGACGATGCTGCCCGGGATGCCCACGCCGCCGTCCTGGAAGGCGATCGTGAGGTAGTCTCCCGCGGGCAGGGGGAGGGCGGAGGGGCCGGCGAGGGACCGGCGCTCGGCCCGGACCGAGAGCACTCCGCCCAGTGGCATGGCCTGGCGCGCATTGATCATGATGTTGGAGAACACCTGGGAGAGCTGATCCTCGTCGGCGTGGATGACGGGCAGCTCCCCGACCAGGGAGACGTTGCAGCGCACGTTGGATCCCGACAGGGAGAAGGTGCCGCATTCCCGCAGGAGGGAGGCCGCGTCGAGGGGCCGCTTGATCGGGGTGCCGCCTTTGGCGAACGTCAGCAGCTGCCGTGAGAGGTTTTTGGCGCGGTCGAAGGCGAGGAATGCGCTGCCGAGGTGGGCGCGCGCGGGGTGCTCCGGCGGGAGGGACTCCCGCGCGAGGTCCACGAAGCCGAACACCGCTCCCAGCAGGTTGTTGAAGTCGTGGGCGATGCCGCCCGCCAGCACGCCGAGCGCCTCGAGCTTCTGCTTCTGCAGGAGCTCCTCCTCCAGCTTCTTGCGCCGCGTGATGTCCTCCGACAGCCCCAGGACGCTGACGATGGAGCCCGCGGCGTCCCGCACCGGCGAGAGACGGGCGTCGATCCAGCAGGGACCGGTGGGGAACTGCTCCACCAGCTCCGCGGTCAACGTCCGACCGGTGGCGACGACGCCGCCCACCGCGTGGAGGTGGCGGTCGGCCATCTCCGGCGGGTAGAGCTCGGTGAGGTGCTTGCCGACCACCTCCTCCCGTGCGCGGCCGAAGCGCGCGAGCGCGGCCGGGTTGACGTACTGCACCACCCCGCGCGGGTCGATGAGGTAGATCATCTCCGGCGATGACTCGGCCAGGATACGGTAACGCTCCTCGCTCTCGCGCAGGGACTCCTCCATCCGCTTGCGTCCGGTGATGTCGCGGATGATGTGCAGCACCGCGAGGAGCTCTCCCTGGTCGTCCAAGAGCGGATCCGCGGTCACCTCCAGCCACCGGGAGCCGATCTCGAGCTCCATGCTCTCTCGCTTGCGGGACCGCTTCATCCGCTCGACGGGGCAATCCGGGACCGGCGCGCTGGTGCCGTGGATGACCTCGTAGCAGGGGCGGCCGACGAGCCCGGTGCACGGCCTGCCGAGGAGCTCCGTCATCGACCGGTTGCACCGGACGATGGTGTGGTCCTCTCGCAGGATGAGGATGCCGTCGTTGATCCCGTCGAAGGTCTGGCGCCACTCGAGATCGGCCTCCCGCAGCGCTGCGCCCGCCGCGTCCGGGATCATCCCGTCGCGATCTCGCTGGTCCCGAGCCATGGCTGCCTCCTCTCCTCCCCTTCCCCCGAGATGGGGCTCTGCCACATCGACCACCCACCGGGGAAGGCCAGCGAGGCTAGCACGATCCGGGCACGCGGTGAGCCACCCGTGAGCCGGACGCGGCGCTCCGCAGGCGCGGGCGCGATGCGGAAATTTTTGGTGGCGTGAGGAGCGCGCGACGCGGGACGCAACCGCTGGTGCTGCGGAATCGCCGGTTTCCCGGGCTCGTCTGGTTTCCGGCGTCGCCTGGCGTACGGGGGCGCCACGGCGATGGCATCGATGGTGTTGGTCGCGGTGTCTGCGTCCACCAATCCGTAGTACGAGCCGCTCGACCTGTGCTTGAATCCCGCCATGGGAGCCGCCCACCCGAGCCCCGCTTCAGCCCACGGCGAGGGGGGGCCCAGCCGCCCACGCATCGGGCTCGTCATCAACGGCGTTGAGGCCGAGTACCAGTGGGGGATGGTGGAGGCCGCACTGGCCGCGGCGGAGAGCTCGGGCGCGCGGCTATACGTTCTCGCGGCGGGCGTCGTGGCGCCCCCGGGTGCGGGTGCACTCGCCGAGAACGCCCTGTTCGATCTGGTGACCCCGGCTTCGCTCGACGCGGTCGTGCTGGTGTCGAGCACGATGGGGCACGCGCTCGGACCCGAGGGGCTGGCGGAGTGGGCCCACCGGTTCGATCCGCTCCCGGTCGCCAGCATCGGGATCGACGTGCCGGGGCGGCCGAGTTTCTTGGTGGAGAACGAGGCCGGGACCCTCCGGGCGACCTTGCACCTCGCCCAGCACCACGGCTATCGGCGGATCGCCTTCGTGGAGGGGGCGGCCGGGAGCCGTGAGGCTGAGGCACGCCGCCGCGGCTACGAGCGCGGCCTGCTCGAGGCGGGGCTCGAGCTCGATCCGCGGCTGATCGCCCCGGGGGACTACACCGTGGTCGCCGGGCAGGCCGCGGTCGCACGCTGGTTCGATCAGGATCGGGTTCGCCCGGGGACGCTGAACGCGATCCTCACCGCGAACGACGCGATGGCCTTCGGCGTGATCGACGAGCTCCATCGGCGAGGCGTCGAGGTTCCTGGGCAGGTGGCGGTGATCGGCTTCGACGACGTCATGATCGCGCGCGTGGGCCCCCCGCCCCTCACCAGTGTGCGACAGCCCATCGAGCGCCTCGCGGCCGCCTCCATCCGCGCCGTGCTCGGCGCGGTGCGGGGGACGCCGGAACCGGGCGGGGTCCTCGACACCGAGCTCGTGGTCCGGCGGTCCTGCGGCTGTCTGGTCAGCACCGCCCCGGTGGGGGCGACCAGCGGCGGCCTCCGCAGCGCGTCGGAGGTCGCGGCCCTCGCCCACCGCGAGCAGATCACCGCCGTGCTCGCGCGCGCGGCGCGGGGGCGCATGGTGGGCGCCGGCAGCGGCTGGGAGCAGCGCTTGCTGCTGGCGACGGTCGAGGACGCGCGTGGGGGCGGCGCCCACCTGGTCGGGGCCACGGACGACATCCTCTCGCGCCTGACCCGTGCCGGCACCGATCCGAGCGTGCTCGACGACGTCCTGTCGACGCTCCGCGCCGAGGTCAACGCTGTGCTCGAGCCTGGCGCGGCGTCTCGCCAGATCGAGGACGCCTTTCACAACGCCCGGCGCACGCTGAGCGACCAGGTCCTGCGCCGGCGTATCCACGAGCGCGCGGAGCTCACCTTCGGGATGCAGAATCTGGTTTCCCTCGCCCGGCTGCTTCGCGCGCCGCCCGATGCCGAGGACGCGACCGCCGAGTTCGTCCGCCGGGTCCGCGCGCTCGGCTGCGACGCCGGGCTCGTTGCCAGCCTCGATGTCGACCGGGGCTTGGCGAGCACCGTGATCCACTACGATCGCTCCGGAGCGAAGCCCCCGCAGGTTTTCCCGGCCGAACGCCTGTGGCCCGGGGAGGAGCCCGACAGCGTCGCGAGCGGCGTCGTCGTGCACCCGATCGTGGACCACGGTCGCCTGGTTGGTTTCTGCGCGTTCGCGATCGGAGCGATGGACGGGAGTCTGCACGAGCTCCTGCGAGAGATCGTCACCACCCGCCTGCGGTGCGGCGCGGCCTCGCCTCCCTCCGGAGCCGCGGGCGGCTGAAGCGGGCCGCCCGTGGGTCCTCCCGGATCGGCAGCCGAGGCGCGGCGTGCTAGCCTCCCGTCCCATGTGGCCGCGTCTCGGGAGTTGGGCCTGGTTGGGAGCGCTGGCGCTCGGCGCCACTGTGTCGGGGTGCTCCTCGACGACCAAGAGCGAGGACGGCGGGTGCACGCCGAGAGGCGTCGCGGCTTGCCTCTGCCCCGACGGTTCGGCCTCGGTTCGTGAGTGCGGCACCGACCGGGTCTTCGGGCCCTGCCAATGCGGTGGGAGCGCGGGGGGTGGTGGCGGAGAGGTCGCGAGCGGCGGCGGTTCGACCGGCGGACGGTCGCCCGATGGTGGTGGGGCGGGCGCCGACGCCGGCGGCGGCGACTCGTACGGCGGCGAGTCGGCGGGAGCGGGAGCCGGCGTCACCGGCTCCGGCGCTGCGGGTGGGAGCGCGGCGGGCGGTGGCACGGGGGGCGCTGGGGGTGCCGTGGGCGGTGAGCTCGGCGGCGCTGGCGGGAACGAGCTCGGCGGCACCGGCGGGAGCGAGCTCGGCGGCACCGGCGGGAGCGAGGCGAGCGGTGGGACCGGTGGGAGCGAGCTCGGCGGCAGCGGCGGGGGCGAGGCGAGCGGTGGTGCCGGGGGGACGGGCGGCACCGGAGGCGACGGGGGAGAGGCGGGGGGCGAGTTCGGTGGCACCGGCGGGAGCGCGGCGAGCGGCGGCGTCGGGGGACTCGGCGGCACCGGGGGCAATGGCGGCTCGGCGGGCAGCGGGACCGGAGGCGTCGGCGGGTCGCTGCGCGACAACTGCGTCCTGCTGCTGCATTTGGATGAGGCGGACTGGTCGACCGGACCCGACACGGTGCGAGACGCGTCCGGACAGGGCAACCACGGCACCGCCCTCGACGGAGTCACGCCCACCGCGGGCGGCCGCTTCGGCGGCGCGGCCGCTTTCGACGGCAACGGTTGGATCGAGGTGGACGACGCTCCTTCCCTCCAGGTCACCTCGGCGCTCACGGTGTCGGCGTGGGTGTGGCTCGACAAGATCGGCCCCGACTACTGGCCCGGGATCGTCAGCAAGCGGCTCGCCTACGAGGACCAGACCGCGTTCTCACTGCACATGGGGACGAACGGTGAGGTCACGGTCGACGTCGGCGAGGAATCCGATCGGTTCGTATCCGCCCAGTTCCTCGGTAAGGCCGAGTGGAGACACCTCGCGTTCGTCTACGACGGTGGCGCGGAAGCGACCGAGCGGGTGCGGCTCTACATCGACGGGGCGCTGGACACGGTGGCCTACGCCGAGGAAACCTCGATCGCGCCGAGCTCGGCCGATCTGCTCATCGGCAACCTCGTCAGCGGGGGGAGCCTCCTCGAGGGTCGCATCGACGAGGTCGCAGTCTGGCTGCGGGCGCTCGCCCCCACCGAGATCCAGGCGCTGCTCAGCGGTCCAGTGGAGTAGCCGCGGGCGAGGGTAGACTCCGACGCGCCCCGGCGTATGACGAAAAGCGGGGGGATAGAAGACCGATGATCAAAGGGGAGGACGATCGATGAACGACCGCAGATACCGCACGACGCTCTCTGCCATCGTGGCCGCTATCGGGCTGTCTTGCACGATGTGCAACGACGACGACGACGAGGTCCCCGCTGGCGGATCCGCCGGGCAGGCCGGAGCCGACGGCACGGCGGGGTCCCCGGGGGAAGGAGCTGCCGCTGGCGCCGAGGCGGAGGGCGGGGAGCAGGCTACGACCGGTGGCGGCGGCAATGGCGGCGCACCCGGTGACGCGGGCGCGGGCGGGGAAACGAGCCTCGGGGGCGCCGCCAATGCGGGCGTCGGGAACACGGCCGGAGGCGCGGGTGGAGAGAGCGCCGCAGCCGGCGCGAGCGGCCTGGCCGGCGCGAGCGGCCTGGCCGGCGCGAGCAGCTTGGCCGGCGCGAGCAGCTTGGCCGGCGCGAGCAGCTTGGCCGGCGCGAGCGGCGCCGCCGGCGCGAGCGGGGCTGCCGGTGCGGCTGGCGCCGCTGGGGCGGGAGCCGACGACTGCCCCTCCCTCGCGACGATCCTGTCGAGCTTCTCGGTCGAGGCGGACACCGAGATCCCCGCGGGCTGCTACGTCGTGCCGGAGACGGTGTTCGTCTCCTCCGGCGCCACGCTGGTGCTCCTGCCGGGCGTGACGCTGAGGTTCGAGGCCGAGGTCGGGCTGCGCGTCCTTGCCGACGGTGCCCTGACCGCGGCGGGGACCGACGCCGAGCCGATCCTGATGACCGGCACCGAGGCCGTCCGGGGGCACTGGGACGGGGTTGCGCTCGTCAATAGCGCGAGCGACGCGAACGTCCTCGATCACGTCACCATCGAATACGCGGGGTCGGAGGAGATCCTCGACGCGGGGGCCGCGCCGCTCCGGGCGAGCCTGTTCCTCGAGTCGAGCGGCTTCGAGGTGAGGGCCGCCATCCGCAACACCACGCTGCGGCACGGCTCGGGCTACGGCCTTTACCTCGGGGGTGAGTCCGTCCTGCCGGAGTTCTCCGGCAACGAGATCACGGCCCACGCGTCCGGTCCCGTCTACGTCTACGCGGCCGAGGTCCACAACCTCACCGCCCAGAGTTCCTACGTCGGCAACGACCAAGACTTCGTGTTCGTCAACGGCGCCTACGAGTTCGGGGACGAGCCGCGCGCCTGGGAGCGGCTCGACGTCCCCTACCGCGTCGACGGGGTCTTCATCCTGTACACGCACCTCACCCTGGAGGCGGGGACGCGGCTCGAGTTCACGGACCAGTCCGGGCTGCGAGTCATCAACCAGCTCGCGGGCGTCACCGCGGTCGGCACCGCGGAGGAGCCCATCGTGTTCACCGGAGTCACGCCGGAGCCCGGCGCCTGGAACGGCCTGTACTTCACCAATCTGAACGAATACGGGGATACCGAGGCGCGCAGCCGGTTCGAGCACGTGGTGGTCGAGTATGGGGGAGCTTTCGTGTTCCAGAACCGCGACGCCCAGGACGTCTGGGGCGACTTCCTCATCGACTCCTCCGGATGGCCGTCGAACATCGAGCTCGTGGACAGCACGATCCGGAGCAGCTCCGGCCTCGGCGTGTGGCTCTCCTGCGGGGCGAACCTCACCAGCGTGGGCGTCGTCTACTCCGACAACGCCGTGATTGACGTGGGGCGGGAAGACGAATGCGTCTGAGCGCCGCGGCGCCGGCGCCGGCCGAAGCACGCTGCTTCGGGTTGCCGTTCGTTGCCGGGGCTAAGCCCACCGCGGGAGCGCGTGGCGCACTCTGGCGATGCGGGCGGGGGGCGCTCACGGCGGTGCTGCTGGCGGAGTGGGCGGCGTCGTGCGTCGCTCCCTGCTCGAGACGGGGGACGCAACGAAGGCAGCGGGCGGCAGCGGCGCCCCGACGGGCCGCGAACGCGCGGGCGCCAGCGTCCTGACGCATCCCCCGCGGTCGCGGCTCGAACCTGGCACAGCGGGGAAGCGAATCGAGGACTCACCGGCGGCGTCGAGAGCTCCTCGGCTCCCCCGCAGCGTTAACCCACGGTCATCTCGACCGCGCTCCGCTCTCGGCTTGGTGCCGGACGGAGCCCGTCACGGGTCCCCCCTCGTACCGCCGTCGGCCAGCGGCGACACCGCGGGAGCGCCGCCTGCGGCTCGGGTGAAAGGGGGCCCCAACGGGCGGCCAGGATCGCCGTGCCGCGCGCTGACCGCCGGGTCGCCTGGACTCCACTCCCCATCTGTGCAAATGCACGAAACCCGACGGCGCGGTGCCGACGAACGGGGCCGGACCTACGGACAGACGCTGCAGGGCCTCGATACGGTGAAGGTTCGTTACGAGATGTGCTGCTCGAGCGGCGTCCACTCGATCGACCGCGCGTGTTTGCTCCGAATGCCAGGAGCCGACGCGGCGACTACCAGGTGCAGGGCCGCTCGGGTCGGAGCGGGCGCCATCCGCTAAGAGGACACGAGCCAGAGCCGACCGAGGGTGCTCGTTGAGCCCCCCGCGCACCCCAACACTCAGAGCCACAGAGAGGACGAGAACCATGAGCGACGCGACCGGCGGGACGGAGAAGAAGCGAATCATCGTGGTCGGCGGATCGGCCGCGGGACCCAAGGCTGCGGCGAGGGCGCGGCGCCTCGACGAGCACGCCGAGATCACCATCCTGCAAAAGTCCCCCGACCTATCGATGGCATCCTGTGGCTATCCGTACTACGTGGGCGGCTTCTTCGACGACCGCAACCTGCTGCTGTGCACGCCGGCCGGCGTGGTGCGCTCGCCCGGCTTCTTCCTGAAGGCCAAGGGGATCGCCGCCAGGACCGAGACCGAGGTGGTCGCCATCGATCGGGCGAAGAAGACCGTCACGGCGCGGTCGCTCAAGACGGGAGAAGAGGAAGAGCTCGCCTACGACAAGCTCATCCTGGCCACCGGGGCCACGCCCAGGTTGCCACCCATCCCGGGGATCGACCTGGAGGGGGTCACCACGTTGCAGTCCATGCAGGACGCGGACTTCCTGCGCAAGATCTGCGACGAGGAGAAGGTCAAGAAGGCGGTCATCATCGGCGGCGGCCTGATCGGCATCGAAACCTGCGAGGCCCTGCACCTGGCGGGCATCGACATTACGGTCGTCGAGCTATTGCCACAGCTGCTCACCTTCTTGGACTGGCAATTCGCAAAGCTGGTCGAGAACCACGTTCGGGACAAGGGTGCCAACGTCATCCTCGGCAACGGCGTCAGCGAGTTCCTCGGCCGGGAGGGGCGCCTCGTCGGCGTCAAGCTGAAGAACGGGACCGAGCTCGAGTGCCAGCTCGCCGTGGTCGCCATCGGCGTGGTCCCCAATTCCCGCCTGGCCAAGGCGGCCGGGCTGGAGCTGGGCGTCACCGGCGCTATCACGGTCAACGAGCACATGCAGACCTCGGATCCGGACGTCTATGCGGCTGGGGACTGCGTGGAGGTCACGCACCTCGTCACCGGCCAGAAGGCGTATGCCCCCCTGGGTGATCTGGCGAACCTCGAGGGCCGTGTCGCGGGGGAGAACGCGGTCTTGGGCAACAGTGCCACCTTCCCTGGGATGACGCAGACCGGCATCTGCAAGATCTTCGACTACACCGCTGGCTCCACGGGGCTCTCCGAGGCGGCGGCGCGCGCCGCCTACCCCGATGGCGTCGAGACCGTGGTCAACGCGAGCACGGACAAGCCTGGCTTCATGAAGGGGAACCTCCTCGTGACCAAGCTCGTCGTGGAGCGGAAAGGGAGGCGCATCGTCGGCGCCCAGTGCATCGGGCCCGGCGACGCCAGCAAGCAGCTGGCGATCTGGGCCATGGCCATCAAGGGACGCCTCACGGTCGATGACGTGGTCAACGCGGATCTGCCGTATGCGCCCCCCTTCTCACTGGCCATCGATCACAGCATCGCCACCGCCCACATCATGCAGAACAAGCTCGAGGGCCGCATGCACGGGATCTCTGCGGTCGAGCTGAAGGCGCAGCTCGACGCGGGGGAGTCGCCCTTCATCCTCGACACCCGGGGACCCGACGAGTACGAGCAAGTTCGACTCGGGATTGGAGAGCACCTCATCCCGCTGGGCGCGCTGCGCGGCCGTCTCGGTGAGCTGCCGAGCGACAAGAGCGCCCCGGTCGTCTGCTATTGCAAGATATCGCTACGCGGCTACGAGGCCGCGCGGATCCTAATGGGCCACGGCTGGACCAACGTCAAGGTGATGGAAGGCGGCATCGCGGCCTGGCCGTTCACACGGGAGCGATGAGCGGGTGAACGTCTATCTCGATTGCGTCCCCTGCTTCCTTCGCCAGGCGCTCGATGCCGCTCGCGCTACCACCGATGACGGTGACGTGCACGAGCGGATCGTTCGGGAGGTCCTCCTGCTGGCGGCGGAGCTCGATCTCGCTCGGCCACCTCCCTGGGTCGCTCAGCGGATTCATCGCCGGCTGCGCGAGCTGACGGGCGTGGACGACCCCTATCGAGCCCAGAAGGATCGCTTCAATGGCATGGCCCTGGCTCTGCTGCCGGAGCTCCGAGCGAGCGTCCAGCGCGCCCCGGATCCTCTGGGTGCGGCGGTTCAGGTGGCGATCGCGGCCAACGTGATCGATCTGGGGGCCAAGAGCAGTCTGGGCGTGGAAGAGGCGCGGGGAGTGCTGCTTGCGGCGTGCAGCACCGAGGTGCACGGCAACCTCGAGGGGTTCAGGCGACGAGCCCGCGCGGCGCGCCGGATCCTCTATTTGGCTGACAACGCGGGTGAGATCGTGATCGATCGCTTGCTCATCGAGCAGCTCGGGCCTGAGCGGGTGACGCTGGTCGTCCGCGGCCAACCCGTGATCAACGACGCGACCGTGGAGGACGCCCGCGCGGCGGGCCTCCACGAGCTGGTCAACGTCATCGACAACGGCTCCGACGCGCCGGGCACCATCCTGGAGGACTGCAGCGCAGACCTTCGGGACCGCTTCCGCGCGGCGGATCTCGTCGTGTCGAAGGGGCAAGGCAATTACGAGAGCTTGAGCGGCGTCGCGGGAAACGTGGTGTTCCTGTTCAAGGTGAAGTGCCCCGCCGTCGCACGTCACACCGGGCTGGCGCTCGGGCTCCACGTGCTGTGCGATGCCAGCGATGCGGGCTCGCCGCCAGGCTGAGGAGCTTGGCGTCATCGGTACGGTGGAGGACGGAGCGGAGCCGGCTTGGTGCCTGGTGGGTGAGCCGGTAGAAATGGCGCGGGCCGTCGAAGCCGCCCGTGCGTCGCGCCCGACGGTTCACCAGGCCTCGGGCTTTCGGGTCGCGCTGGTCTGCGTGAACCAGATGGCGATGGGGATGGTCATCACGGTCGCGGACGTCGTGGCGACGTTGGTCAGCGTCGGAACGGTGACGGAGAGGAGGGTCGCGCCTGCCCAGACGGCAACCGCTGCCCATGCCTTCGGCTCGAGCGTGTGAGCGGCGACGGTGAGGATGGCCGTTCCCAGGATGGCATCGAAGAGATTGGCCGTACCGGTGTCGAGCCCGCGGAGCCAGGCCGCCGAATCCAGGACCAGGGCCGAGCCGGTGGCGACCAGAGCCGCCGCGAAGAAGCGGCGATTGTAGCGGCTCGTGAGCACCTTGAGGCCGACCACGGCGACCCCGATGAACAAGGCCAGGACCTGCCCGACGATCCATCAGGATCGCCGAGGTCATGGGCGTCTCGATCCCGGTCATGACCTCGCTCGCCGTGCCGACGACGTTGACGACCACTGCGATCACGAGCATCGCCGCCAGCGCAATCGCTCTTGGCCCGCGCCACACGCCCGGATCCATCTCCCGCGCGAGCCGGTCGGCGGCGTCCGCCCGCTGTCGCGCGCCGCGCACCCGGGTCTCGAGGTCGTCGATGCGCGCCGCCAGCACTGCGTTCGGACGATCCAGCTCCGCGTAGAGCGACCGCGCCGCCGAAGCGTTCTCCAGCTCTAGCTCCCGCGATCGTCGAGAAGCTCGGACCAGGCTACCCCCTCGACGCGCTTCATCACCAGCACGGGGAGCCCCCGGTGGTCACGACCGACGGCGTGGGCGGGGATGATGTTGGGGTGCTCGAGGGACCCGACCAGCCTCGCCTCCACGACGAGCGCAGCCTGCAGGCCGGGCTCGAGATCGCCCTCGCGTGCGAGCTCGACCGCGACCTCGCGCCCGAGCGTGCGCTGCTGGGCGAGGTAGACGATGCCCATCCCGCCCATGCCGAGGATCCCCGTTACCGACCAGGTCGGCGTCCGCGGCGACGATGTCCGCACCCTCGGGGGCCAGATCACCGTCCGCAAACGCAAGCGAGATCGGGCCGAGCTCGCTCGGATCCGGCGGCGGCGGGACGGTGCTCCCCGTCGCTGACGCCATGCCGAGCCCGACTTCGGCGAGCGTCGCGTGGGTGAGCCGCTGAGTGAGCTGGTCCTGGAGATCCCCCGCCACTTGGACGCGGCCATCCTGGCCGGCCGGGTCGCAAAGGGTGGAGAAAGCGTCCACGTCTGCCGCCCTCACCCCGGCCGTGCAGCATGAAGCGGCGGCGCGCCTCGCGCTGCCCTGCGCCGACGCCGGCGACTGCCGCTACGACACCGGCTCGATCGGCTGGGACGTTTCCCTGCCGTAGCTCCCGGGATCGGGGCGGCCCGGGTCGGCCTCGATCGCGCGCCGCGCGCGTCGCCGCTGCGTCACGCGCGTCTCCGGCCCCACCGGCGGCGGAAGGCGTGGAGCACGGCGGGCATGACCATTACGGCGGTGGAGGTGGTGGCGAGCTCGCCAGCGATTGCGTACTTGCCGAAGGACTGCAGGGCGGGGCTGTCCGCGATGAGCAAGGCGGCATAGCCGATGATGGTGCAGAGGCTGCAGAGGAAGACCGCGCCGCCCGCCGACTCCACCCCGGCCGCGACGTCCCCGGACTGCACGCGGATCCGCTCGAAGACGTTGATGGCGTACTCGACGCCGAGCCCCAGCGTCAGCGGGATGGCGATGAAGTTGAGGAAGTTGAGCCGGACGCCGAGCCACGCCGCCCCCCCCACCGTGAGCAGCGTGGCCAGGAGCACCGCCCCGAGCACGCTCAGGGAGGCGACCACGCGGCGGGTGACCAGGACGGTGAGGGTGACGATGAGCAGGAACGCGGCCAGGGTCGCGCGCGGCGCGTCGCGCGAGATGCTGCGGATGACGGCGGCGAAGATGGTGGCGCGGCTCGCGTTGGGGACGACGCGGCCGTCCGGCAATTGGACCGCCTCGAGGATCGAGGTGATGGCGAGGATGTTCGCGCCGTTGCTCTGGGAAACCCCGCGCGTCAGGTACGCGAGGACCGGGGTGCCGACGCGCCCGTCTCGCTCACCCCAGAGCTCGCGCAGGAGTGGCGGCAGATCGTCCGGCGTGAGCGCGCGCAGGCGCTCCGGCGGCCGCCACTCGTCGGCGATGCGCGCCTCGTCGCCCTCCAGGCGCTGGCGGACGGCGTCGAGGTGGCCGCGGATGTCCGCCAGCAGCGCGAGCTTCTTGGTGACCGTGTCCGGGGCTCCGCCGAGGTAGTCGTGGATGGTTTCTACCCGCTCGACGTAGCGGTCGCCGCCGAGCTCGACGTCGGCCTTCTCTACCTGTTCGGCGATGGCGAGCGCCTGCGACATGTCGTCCGCCAGAAGCAGGACGGGGGCGCCACGCACGCCCGTCACCGCGGTCGCCTTGTCGCTCCAGGCGCCCGCTCCTGAGCGCTTGCTCGCCTGGCTGGTGAGGCGCGAGAAGTTGTACTCCCAGGGATCCTGGAGGTAGCTCGGCAGTCGGACGGCGGCCGCGATCGCTAGCGCGGCGGCGACCGCGAGGACCGCCCCGGGTGCGGCGCGGCCGATCCGGGCCGCGACGTCGCCGCCGAACCCGGCGTTGCGCCGGGGGGCAGCGGCCGTGGCGCCGCGGCGCCGACGCACCTCGAACCGATCCACCGCCGAGATGGTCGCCGGCATGACCAAGAACGCCGCGACCCAGCTCGCCAACATCCCGAGCCCGCCGATGAGGCCGAACTCGCTGAAGCCGCGGAAGCTGGTGACGAGCAGGCAGCCGTAGGCGCCGCTCGCCGCCAGCGAGGCCAGCCAAGTCCCGTCGCGCACCGCTAGCGCGGCCTCCACGATGGCCGCCTCGAGGTCGTCTCCCGCGGCGCGCCGCTCGCGGTACCGCGCCAGGAGCATGATCCCGTAGTTGATCCCGTTTCCGGCCACGATCGAGATGAGGAAGCTGGTGGCGGCGTTGAGGTGGCCGTAGGCCAGCTGGGCGACGGCGAAGGCGAGCGCCGTCCCGGTCGCCGTGCTGAAGCCGAGGTGAAGGAGTGAGGTGGCCGAGCGGAAGTAGACGATGATCGACGTGAGGACGAGCGTGACGCCGAGCACCGCGACCATCCAGACGTCTTGGATCAGCGCCTCGCGCTCGGCGATCGCGTTGGGGATGTTGCCCGACAGCCCCACCTTCATCTCCGGATGGAACGCGGACGGGTCAAGCTCGGCGATGATCGCGTCGAGGCGCTGCACCAGCGCGTCGTTGCTGAACTCCCCCATCCCCGCGCCGGGGGCGGACACCATCAAGAGCGCGCGGGTCCCCTCCGGGTTCTGGTAGTAGCCGGAGGGGAAGCGGTCCACCTCCGCGGCTCGGGCCTTCGCCTCGCGCTCGAAGCGCCGGAGCGGGGGCTCGTCGCGGGGCGGCGCCGCGGTGGCCGCGGGCGGGGCGCTGCGGGCCGCCGCCCCGGGCAGGGCGCTCGGCTGGGCGGGACCGTAGTCCTCCTCGATCTGCACCTCGCAGGGGTCGTCGATGTCGAGGCTCGCCGGTCCGGCGGACGCCCGCGCCTTGGCGAGCTCGCACTCGACCAGCGCGAGCTCGCGCTCGGGCACGAAGAGCCAGCGCCACTGCTGGTAAAAGGCGCGGATCTCCTCTGGGCCGTGATCGACCCGGGTCACCTGTGTGGGGGGCAGCGACCGCACCCGCGCCTCGAGGGCGTCGATGAACCGGCGGTTCTGCGCGGGGTCGGGTGACTCGACGACCACCTCGAGCGAGGCGCCGCTGCCGCCCTTGCGCGCGAGCGCCCCGTTGTAGCGCTGCGCCGTCGGATCCCAGGTCGGCAGCAGGTGCACGAAGCTCCCGTGGATCTCGAGCCGGGACGCGAGCAGGACGCATCCGAGGAGGACCACGCCGGTGATCGCGATCACGCGCCACGGGCGGCGAACGGCCGCCAGCGTGTAGGCGACGAAGAGACGATCGACGAGGCTGCGGCGCGGCTCGCTGGGCATCGGTCCCCCTGGTAGCACAGGACGTGCCACTCGACCCCCTCGGCGGGTCGGGTCTGGGTCGGCGTGGCGGGCGCGGCGGGCACCCAGGCGGACGCAGGGGCGGGTACGATGCCGGTTCGGGAGCGCCGAGGACGGCGCTCCCGGGAGAGCCCCCATGGCGCCGCACGATCGCTTCCCCTCGCTCCTGCTCGGATTGACCGCGCTGGTGTGCGTCGCCACCGGCACCGCGCCGGTGGCGGGGCACGCGTCGTGGCTGCTGGAAGTGGGCCCGGGGCTCATCGGCGTCGCGATCCTCCTGTTGACCTACCGCCGCTTCCGGTTCTCGCACTGGGTGTACGGCTGCGTCTTCTTCCACCTCCTGGTGCTGGTCTACGGCGGCTACTACACCTACGCGCTGACGCCCCTCGGCAACTGGGCGCGCGACGCCTTCGGGCTCGCGCGCAACCACTACGATCGCGTCGGTCACCTGGCGCTCGGCGTGTTCCCGGCGTTCGTGGTCCGCGAGCTCTTGCTCCGGCTCACCCCGTTGCGCCGCGGCGGGTGGCTCTATTTCCTGGTGTGCTGCGTGGTGCTCGCCATCGGCGCGTTCTGGGAGCTGCTCGAGTGGTGGACGACACTGCTCGTGGCCGCCGACGTCGGTGACGCCTTCCTCGGATCTCAGGGCGACCCGTGGGACGCGCAGTGGGACATGCTCCTGGCCCTGGTCGGCGCGGCGGTCGTGCAGCCGCTCTGCGGGCGCCTGCACGACGCCTCCATGGCCAACGTCCCCGTCGACTGACGCCGCGGGGCCGCGGCCGCTGGTAGACCCACCCCCCAGTGCTCAGCGACCCTCGCTGCCTCCCGAGCTCAGGGACGACGTCCGCTCACGGCGTCGTCACGCCTTCCTCCTCGGGGACGAAGCCGAGCGTCGCCCGGAAGGCCCAGGGCACCGCGCCCTCGGGATCGCGGTTCTGCTGCAGCCACTCGACCAGCACCCGGGCCCAGCGGCCTCGCTCCGCCATGGTGGGGTGGACCCCGTCGCCGAACGTCTTCATGTTCGGGACGATCTCGTCCGAGTCGACGAAGCGGCAGGGGGCAGCGTTCTCCTCGATGACCTCGAGGATGGCGTTGTGCCGGAGCGCCTTCCACCGGGGCGTCCCGACCCAGAGGCACGGTCGGTCCCCGATGGTCCGCACGATCCGCCGGATCGGCTCCGCCCGCGAGCCCGGGTCCGCGATCTCGACCTCGTTGCCGCCCAAGCTGACGATCACCAGGTCCGGGTCGTACTGGGCGACGAAGCGCCCGAGCCCCATCCGCCCGCCCGCCCACTCCGGGATGTAGCTGCCGTCCTGGTTCTTCACGATGCACTTGATCCCGCGCGCCTCGAGCTCCTTCTTCAGGGGCGGTCCGAGCGCGCCCGCCGTCGAGGAGCCCACCACGAGCACCACGGTGCCGGCAGGGAGCGGCGGCGGGGCCACGGGGGGCGCGTTCGCCGGCGGGGGCGAGGGTTCGATGGGGGCGGGGACGCTCTCGAGCGCAACGGCGTCCGCCTCGCTCGCGGCGGCGACGGTGGGGGCCTCGGCGGACACGGCGACCACCGGGGCCGGGTTCGCCGCGACCGGAGGGGGCGGCGGCGAGGCGCACCCAGCGGCCAGGAGGACGAGGAGCGCAGGCTTCATGGCCCGGAAGGCTAGCACCTCGGTGTCAGCTCCACCCCGGGGCAGCGTCGCCGTGCCCGACGCGTACCAGGGGGCGGCGGTCCGGGACGAGGCTTCCGGAAAGGACCGCACCGCTCTAGCCTGCGCCCCCGCCGGATGCTGTTCGCGAGCTTCGACTTCCTGCTCTTCTTCCCCTTGGCCTTCCTCGGCTACTGGGCGCTCGGGAAGCGTCCGACCGCGCGCGCTCTCTGGGTGGTGGCAGCGAGCTACTTCTTCTACATGGCGAGCGCCAAGCCCACCGGTGGGCCCTTGCCGACCCCCTGGTACTTCGTCGGGCTGCTGCTCCTGTCCACCGTGCTGGACTACTGCTCGGGCCTCGGCATCGCGGCCGCGCGGCGGCGTTCGGCGACCCCGGCGGACGGACGGGCGGGGCGCCCATGGCTGCTGCTCAGCCTCGTCGGCAACCTGGGGTTGCTCGGCTACTTCAAGTACACGGGCTTCCTCGGCGAGGTCGTCAACGACATTGCGGCCGCGCTTGGCCTCGAGGCGGGCCTTCCGAGCCTCCGGCTGCTCCTCCCCATCGGCATCAGCTTCTACACCTTCCAGAGCCTCAGCTACACGATCGACGTCTACCGGGGGAACATCCCGGCCGAGCGCAGCCTGCTCCGCTTCACGTACTTCGTCGCCTTCTTCCCGCAGCTCGTCGCGGGCCCGATCGTCCGCGCCAGCGAGTTCTTGCCCCAGCTCGCCCACCGCCCCCGGCTCAACCGGGAGGACGTGGACTTTGCCATCTTCCGGATCACCAAGGGCCTCTTCAAGAAGGTGGTGCTGGGGGACTTCATCGCGGCATCATTCGCGGATCTCGTCTTCGCCGCTCCCGAGACGTACACGTCGCTCGAGAACCTCCTCGCCCTCTACGCCTTCACGCTCCAGATCTACGCGGATTTCTCGGGTTACTCGGATCTGGCCATCGGCACCGCTCGCCTGCTCGGCTTCCGCATCCCGGAGAACTTCGACCGGCCCTATCAGGCGGTCGACGTGGCCGACTTCTGGCGGCGCTGGCACATGACGCTGTCCACCTGGCTCCGCGACTACCTCTACTACCCGCTCGGCGGGAGCCGTCGCGGCGCAGGTCGTACCTACGTCAACCTGTGGCTCACCATGTTCCTGATCGGGATGTGGCACGGCGCGAGCTGGAACTTCGTCATCTACTCGAGCCTCCAGGCCTGCGCGATGGTCTATAACCGCTTCCACTCGCGCGTGGAGGGAGCGGGGGCGGGGCGCTGGGCCCAACGTGTCGGGCTCGCGGCCGTGGTGTCGGCGCTGGCGACGCTGTTGGGCACCGTCGGCTTGAAGCTCCCGGACCCCTGGACCTTCGGGTTGGCCTCCGGCGTCCTGGCCCTCGGGATCAGCGCCTTGCCCTCCGCCAAGGCGCGCCCGGTCCTCCGCCCGCTGCACGTCCTGCTCACGGTGCACTTCTCCGTGCTGTCGCGGGTCTTCTTCCGCGCCGACGATCTGACGCTCGCCCGAGCCATGGCTCGCAAGGTGATCGAGTGGGACGGGCTCGGCGTCCGCGACCGGCTGTTCGAGATCCAGGGGCTGATGACCTGGCTGAAGCAGTTCCCCGCGCTCGCCTGGGCGGAACCGCTGGCGGGGTATGGGATCCTGCTCCTGTTGATCGGAGGCTTCGCCCTGCACTACGTCCCGCAGTCCGCCCTGGTGACCCTCCGCGGGCGGCTGCTCCCCAAGGTCCCGGCGGTGGTCATCGGCATGAGCTTCGCCGTGCTGCTCGGCGTGACGAGCCTCTTGCTCTCCGGACCGCGAGCGAACATCTACTTCGCGTTCTGACCAAGCCCCCGAGCCACCAGCGTCGTCCGCTCCACCATGTCTCGCGAGGTCGAAACCACCGCCAGCCCGCCGCCGCCCGCCCCCACGGGCGAGCGCGAAGCGAGCGCCCTCGGCGCGGAGCGCGCCCTGGACCGGCGCGCGCTGCTCCGCCTCTCGGGGCTGGCCCTGGGGCTCCTGCTCGCGATTGGAGCGACCTACGCGATCCCGGCCCTCTTCTCGCTCCGCCCCTGGGTGCCCGGGGGGAGCTACGTGCCCTTCTGGAATCTGGTCGGTCGCGAGTGGCTGGGGGAGGGTGCGCTGCTCGAGCGCGAGCAGGCCGAGTTGGCCAAGCTCAGCCGGTTGACCGCCGTCCCCGCCGCCCCGCCGGCGAGCGCGGCCCCGCGCCCCGCCGCCACGGCGCCCGTCGACCGGGCGGTGTTCCCCCCCTACTCGCCGGCGATCCGGGTGCCCGCGCCCGAAATCCGGATCGAGCCATCAGAGGCGCTCGATCCGTACTATCGCCGGCTCACCCTGGTCGATCTCGGCGTCGAAGGCGCCGTCGCCCGCGCCAGCCACTGGGGTGACTCCGTGCTCGGCTTGGACGGCATCACCTCGCGGATCCGCCGCCGCCTGCAGGCCCGCTTCGGTGACGCGGGCCACGGCTTCCACCTCGTCGATCGGTACAACCCCTCCTACCAGCAGCAGGACGTGACCTTCGATCCCGCCGGGGGCTGGTTTCATTGCTTTGTCGTGCGCGGTTGCAAGACCACGCAGTATCACTTTGGCTACGGCGGCCTCGCGGTCAACTCGCCGGGCGGCGGCATCTCCACCTTCGGTACGACCCGGGAGGGCTTCGGGAGCGCCGTCTCCCGGTTCGAGCTCTGGTTCTCGCGCCGCGAGAAGGGTGGGCAGTTCGAGATCCTGGTCGACGGCAAGGACGCGCACGTCGTCGACACCCGCGGTCCGGACCTGGAGGACGGCTGGCACGAGGTGCGGGTGACGCGGGGGCCCCACAGCTTCCGCCTGCGGGCCCTCGGCCGCGGCGCGGTGCACGCCTACGGGGTGGTCCTCGAGAACGACGGACCCGGCGTGGTCTGGGACGGCATGGCCCTCATCGGGGGCTCCACGCGTGGCCTGCGCACGCAGGATCCCGACCACATCGCGAGCCAGGTCCGCCACCGGGACCCCGATCTGCTGGTGTTCCTCTTCGGCGGCAACGACATGGAGCGAAACTACGTCGACCTGAAGGAGTCGATGCAGCTCTACTACGACGAGTTTGGCGACGTCCTGCGGCATTTCCGCGCCGGAAAGTCGGGCCTGCCGTGCCTCATCATGAGCGTGATGGATCATGGCAAGCGCACCGCGGGCGACTGGGTGGTGTCACGGCCGTTCGCCAAGACCCTCTCCCGCGCGCAAGGCGAGGTGGCCCGGCAGAACGGCTGCGGCTTCTTCGACACCTACCTGGCGATGGGGGGCGAGGGCTCGGCGGGCCGCTGGGCCCGCGCCAACCCGCGGCTGCTCTCGCCGGATCTGGGGCACCCCACCGTCTTCGGTTACGACGTGATCTCCGGCCTTCTCACCGATGCGCTGCTGTACGGCTACGAGGAGTACCGCGCGCGCATGGCCGGCAAGCCCCTGCCCGAGCTCGACACGCGGCGCGCCGCGGCGCCGCGCGCGCCGGAGTGACCGCGCCTCGGCTCACGGAGTCGCGCCAGCTTCGCCCCTCGCGTGTCCAGGGTCGGCGTCGTAGGCTCGCATCAAAGCGTCGCCGATCGCGAGCCCCGCGTACGCGTAGCCGAGCCGGGTCAAGTGCACGCCGTCCCCCGACGCGAGCTGCGGCTTCGCGGCCGCCCACCGGGGCATCGAGCCTTCGCCGCCCATGAAGGCGATCCCGTCCCAGAAGCCGCAGCCGAACTCCTCGGCGAGGCGCCGCTGCACCGCGATCGCCTGGAGCAGGCCCGAGGGAGTGACCCCGCTCGCACCCCGGCCCACGTCGAAGGGAGACAGGAAGAGGCAGCTGACCTCCGGCAGGGCCTGCCGCAGCCGAGTCAGGACCTCCCGAGCGTCGCGCTCGTAGGTCTGCGCGGCGAAGGGGATGCTGGTGGCCTCGTTGGTCCCGTAGGCGAGCATCACCAGATCGGGCTGTCGCTGCTGGAGGGCTTCACGCCAGAGCGCGGGCTCCCAGCGGCGAAGATCGGTGAGGCGCGCGCCGCCGATCCCGAGCGTGTCCACGACGACGCCGGGCCCACCGGTTTCCGCCACGACGCCGAAGAGCCGCACCGGTCCGTCGCCGCCGAGGCGAGCCCGGATACGGTGACGCCCCGGTGGGGCCTCGAAGGGGTACCGGCCGAGCCGCGACGCCTCCGCCCGCGTCTCGACGCGCGCGACCGTTCGCTCGTCGAGCGACAGCGTGAAGCTGCCGCCCCGTGGCTGCTCGAGGTACTGCACCTCGAACCGCGTGTTCGACGAGCCCTCGGCGGTCACGACCTCGCCGTAGCCGTCGGCGCGGTTGCCGACGAAGGCCGCCCCCAGGAGCCCCAGCGGCTCATCGACGACCTTTTCCTGGAATCGCGCGTGACGCACCGACAGGTGGCGATGCTCGGCGGTCGAGTCGAGGGTGCGGTACCAGGCGTTCACGGCACCGAGCAGCACGAACCCCTGTCCCCCGTCGCCGAAGCGGCTCTGCAGGTATCGCCGCAGGTAGCCGGTGATGAAGTCGCCCTGCGTGTGGGATGCGCCGTAGGCCAGGATGCGCACCCTGTCGGCGCCTTCCCCACCGGCGGCCCCCTCACCGCGAGCAGCACCTTCACCGCGAGCGGCGAGGCGCGCCAGAGCGCGGTGGAAATGGTCGAGCGCCGCCTCGTTCACCACGGGGACGAAATGGCCCAGCGCCTCGCTGGCGACGGTGCAGCGCGCCGACGGCTCGCAAACCGGCGGGGCCCCGGCCTCCTCATCGAAGGGGGCGTAGCCCAGCTCCGGACAGCTCGGTCCGAGCACGCGCACCAGGGCGCGGCGGCGCAGCTCCACGAGGTCGGGGGACAGCACCGGGTGGTGCGGCATCGGAGCGCACTGGCCCGGGCTCTCCGGCTCGGGCGGCGGCGTCTCGGCGACCAGCGCGGCGGAGACGACCGGGGCCGGGGTTGCGACGGATGGGTTCGGGGCGTTCTCGGCCGGGCCCGCTTCCGGTGGCGGCGCCGCGCGACCCAGCGAGCAACCCGCAACCACTAGGATGGCCGCCGACGCCCGCGTGACGAGCCCCCGCGCGCGAGAAGCGCTCCCCACCAGATTGCCGTCGGACTCAGGCATGGCACGGACGCGCGGGAGCCTAGCAGAAAGCCGGAACCGGCACGGCCGTCGGCGCCTTGGACGGCTCGGGGCAATGGGGAGCCCACGCTCGCGCTGGCGGCGTGGGGCTGATGCGGAGTACTATTGGTAGCTTGGTGAGCTCCCTCTCCGGTTCTCTGCGTGCCATGCCCTTGCCCCACCGGCGCCTGCTCCTGGTGGCGGGGGTGCACGTCGCGGCGACGGTCGCCCTGGCTCGGCTCTTCCCGACCCTCGGGCAGACGGCCGGGGTCTTCGGCCTCCTGGCGGTGCTCGCCGGCGCCTGGGGCTTCGGCCTGTGGGGCGGGGTGATGGCCACAGCCGTGCAGGCAGCGCTCAACGCCTTGGTCATGAGCTACGTCATCGACCCGCCCCAGGAATTCACCGGGTCGTCCTTGCTCTCCCTCCTCGTCTTTCTCGGCATCGGGGCGGCGGTCGGCAACCAGCGCGACCTCTCCCGCCGCTTGGGCGTGCAGCTAGCGCGCAACGAGGAGCTCCGCGCACGGGAGAAGGAGACGCTGGCGGCCATCCCCGACGTCATGGTCCACGTGGGCCCCGACGGTTCCTGCCGGTTGCGGGGCGTGAGCGTCGCCGGCGCCCTCGATGAGGTCCTGGAGCTCGGGCTGGGACGCGGCGTCGCTGCTGACCGTCGGGGTGTCGTCGTCCAGATGGTCGAGCGCGTCCGCGCGACCGGTGCGGAGGAGGCGACCTCGCTCGAGCTCCCCGGCGCGGTCGCCCACGACGTCCGCTGCCTCCCGACCGCCGGTGGCTCGGTGCTCGTCCTCTTGCGCGACGTCTCCGAGCAGCGCCGGCTCCTGCGGCGGGTCACCGCCGCCGAGAATCTCGCCTCGCTGGGAACCCTGGCGGCCGGCCTCGCGCACGAGATCAACAACCCCCTCACCTACGTCGTCACCGGCGTCTCCGCGATCCGCTCCTCGCTCCAGGCGGGTGAGCGGATCGACGCGGCGGAGGTCGACTCGGTGCTCGACGGCTGCTGGCGCGTCCGGGACATCGTGCGCAACATCCTCGACACCACGACGCACGGCCGCGACGCGGTCGAGGCGGTTTCCGTCCCGGAGGCGATCGACGCCGCGCTCGCTCTGGTGCGGGCGCAGGTGAGGCACCGCGCGACGATCCACTGGAGCCCCGGCGACGTGCCCGCCGCGCGCGCGCACCGCACCAAGCTCGTGGAGGTGGTGATGAACCTGGTGGTCAACGCCGGCCAGGCCTTCACCGACAACCGTGCGAGCTACAACGCGATCTGGGTACGGGTTCGCGGAGACGACGCGGAGGTGGTGCTCGAGGTCGAGGACAACGGACCCGGCATGGATGAGGCCACCCGGGTTCGGGCCCTCGAGCCCTTCTTCACCACCAAAGACCCGGGTCAGGGGACGGGGCTCGGGCTCTTCCTCTCGTCCGCGATCGTGGAGTCCCTGGGCGGCACGCTCCGCATCGACAGCGAGCTCGGTCTGGGGACTACGGTCACGGTGCGCCTACCGTCCACGCCGGAGTTGCCGACGAGCGGCGTCGTGCGCCGCTCGGTCCCCGCGGTCGCGGGCGAGGTGGCGGCTCGCGCGAACGTGCTCGTCGTCGACGACGAGCCCCAGATCCGGCGCGCCCTGCGGCGCATCGTGGGACGGTGGCACACCGTGACGCTCGCGGCCAACGGCGCCGAGGCCTGGCAGCGCCTCTCGGCCGGTGAGCGCTACGACGTTATCCTCTGCGACCTCTTGATGCCCGAGATGACGGGGATCGAGCTCTACCGTGCGCTCGAGCGATCTCTGCCCGAGCAGGCTGCGCGGGTGGTTTTCATCACGGGCGGTGCCACCTCCGAGGCCGTCCGCGTCTTCCTCGAGCAGCACGGCGGTCGGGTCGTGCACAAGCCCTTCCGGCCGTCGGAGATCGAGGCCACCGTCGCTGCCGTCGCCCCTATCGCCGTTTGCGCCACCGACGTCACCTGCGCCATCGACGCCGTCAGCGCTGGCGCCCGCGCAGCGCCACCGTCCGCCCACCCCAGCGTCGCGCCGGCGTGAGGGCGCAGCAGGGAGCCCGGCGTCGCGCCTCACTCCGGGTCGAGCGCGATGCCTCGGTAGATCTCGTCCACCGCGACGGTGAGCTTGGGTCGGCTGAGCGTGAGCGCTTCCCCCGCGCGAAACTCGCGGACCTCCCAGCCGCCTTCGCGGCGCGACACGACCGTGATTTGGGGTCGCCGGTGCGAGAGGACGAGCACCGCCTGGAGGGACGGGAGCTGCTTGTAGTGGCTCAGCTTCTCGCCGCGATCGTAGTCTTCCGTCGACCGCGAGGTGACCTCGAACAGGACGGACGGGTTGGTGATGGCGTTCTTGTCCACGGCGGAGGTCTGCGGCTCCCCGCACACGACCGAGCCGTCAGGAAAGGTGCTGAGGTCGGTGGCCTCGATCCTCACCTTCGCGTCCGAGCTATAGACCCTGCAGCGTCCGAGGAGCTCCGTCCGGAGCCAGGCGAGCATGGCACCCCCGAGCTCGGCGTGCGCCAGCGTGCCACCGGCCATGGCGAAGATCTCGCCGTCGCAGTACTCGAGCTTGGTGTCGTTCCGCTGGAGCAGGTCGAGATACTGCTGGTAGCTGTGGTGCAGCCGTCGAGCCGTGCTCATGGCGGAAGGGTAGCGCAGGCGTGGTTTCCCGTCAGGGCGCGTTCGGCCGCCGCGGCGAACGGCCCCCACTCGCTGCTGGATGGCGACGCCATCGCCACTCCCGACGACGAGCCCTCGCTCAGTACCGGACCAGGGCTTGCCAGTCGCTCACGTCGGTCTGCACCAGGGTGGTCACCGCGCCGTCGTGCGTGAACGCGCGGACGTAAGGGGTGCCATCCACGAGCACGGTGAGCTTGCCCTGGGAGCCGCGCTCGCCGCCGACGAGGAGCGTCCGATAGCGACCCGTGTTCCGGAAGGTGAGGGCCACTCGCGTCGCGTTTGCCCTCGCCGGCTCGGGGGTCCAGGGGCTCACCACGCGCCCGAGCGGGGTGACGACGGCCGGGACCGGGCAACGCACCGGTCCCGCGCTGCACTCGACCTGCGCCTCGAACCAGCCGGGCGCGTCGTCGGCGGGGTCGTGGGCCGGCGCCTGGCCCACCGCGAGGCAGCGCAGGACCTCGCGGTGGGCGCGCCCGGGCTCGCGCTCGAGGGTGGCCGCGGCGCGCCAGTGAGCACAGGCGCGCACCTCGTCGCCGGCGGCCTCGAAGGCGCGGGCGGCCGCGAGCTGTGCGGCGGCGCGCCCGGGGCTCACCTCGACGGCGCTGGCGAGCGCGGCGGCGGCCTCCGCGCCAGCGCCGCGCGCGGCGGCCGCCCACGCCAGGCGCTCGTGCGCCGCGGCGTCGTCGGGATCGCGGCGCATCAGCTCGAGCCCTTCCCGGTGCGCGTCGTCGAAGCGGCCGAACCGGAGCAGCGTCGCCATCAGCTCGCTGAAGGCACGGCGGCTCTCCGGGTGCTCGACCGTGGCGGCGCGGGCGCGTACGATATCTGCCTCGCCGAGCGCTCGCCAGGCCTCGGTCGCCGGGCTGTGGAGCACGTGGGCCCGGGAGCGCGGCGGCCACGCGGCAGAGGTCGGGCGTGATTCGAGCGCGCGCTGGGCCAGGGTCGCCCGCGACGGTGCCGGGGCCTGTCGGGGAGCCGGCATCGGGAGCGAAGCCGGAGGGGCCGCGTGCTTCACCCGCTCCCCCGATCCGCCGTCCGGGGAGAAGACGATGGGGTAGACCACGGTGACGATCCCCCCCTCCGGCTCCGGGAACGACAGGGACTGGTAGGCCCGGGTGACGCAGGCGACGACGTTTGGGTCCGGCAGATCGCTGCCGCCGTCCGCGGCGTGGACGACGGTGCCGTCGCGGCCGATGACGAAGCGCACCGCGATGCGCCCCTCGAGCTCGGGATCGCGGCCGAGGCCCTGCTCGTAGCACTGGCGGAATCGCCCGTAGTTCTGGCGCACGATGCGCTGGATGACCTCGGGGGGGAGGCGGCCGCTCACCGTCGTGGCCCCCATGCGCAGCTGGGGCGCGCGGGTCCGGTGCGAGCCGCCGAGCCGCCCGTGCCCGCTGCCGAAGCCGCCGCCGCTGCCGGAGCCGGGGCCCGCGGCGCGGCCCGGGACGTCGATGGCGCCGAGCCCGATCCCGGCGCTCCCCGCGCCGGTGCCGACGCCCGTGAGGCCGAGCCCGCCGGCGCCGAAGCTGTCGCCGATCTCCCCTCCCCAGAGGTTCGCGGTCGCGGGGTCGACGGAGGGCGCGCCGCTCGGAGCCGCCGGCTGACTCCGCTGGATCCCGAATTCGGCGAACATCCGATCGTTCTCCAGCACCAGGAGCGACGTGCGCCGCGAGAGGACGTGATGCTGGCGGGAGAGCGCGACCGTCTCCGCGGTCGCCGCTGCGGTGCCTTGGGCTTCGAGCTCGGCGATCCGGCGCTCGGCCCAGAGGCGCGGCACGACCGGGTTGTCTCGGGAGCGGCTCCGGTCGTCGATGTCCCGCGCTAGGCGGAAGGGCTTCCCGGCGAGCGTGCCGCGCAGGGCGACGGGGCCGGTCGACCCGCGGGCGAGCTTGCCGGTGACCAGCAATTGCTGCCCGAGGCGGAGGTGCGGGAGGCGCGCGGGCTGCACGTCCGTCGCGCCCGCGAAGAGCTCGAGCGCGGGCGCCTCGACCACCGGCGTCCGGAGCTCGAGGACGAGGGCCTCGATCCGCTCCTCGAGGGAGGTCGCCGTCGCGATCCGCTCGTAGGCGGCGCCCGCCGACGAGGCGACGTGCGCGAGCACCACCTCGTCGAGCGTGCGGCCCACACCGAGCAGGCGTAGATCGGCGCGCCGCTCGGCGACGACCGGTCGGATCCGCGCGGCGATGGCGGCCGCCCCGAGCTCTCCGGCCGTGACCCGGCCGTCGCCGAGGACCACGAGCTGCCCCCGACCGTTCGCCTCGAGGCGTGCGGCCCCCGCGAGGATCGTGCCTGCGAGATCCGAGGCGCCCCCAGGCTTTCCCACGCCGCCGAGCCAGGCCCTCGCCGCGGCGACGTTGGCCGCGCTGGCCACCGCCAGCCCCCGCTCCGGGTGCGCCGCGCACGCCGTGTCGCAGGCGAGGACGGCGAAGCGCTCGTCGGGGCCGAGATCCTCGAGCAGGGCACCGGTGATCTCGAGCTCGGCCGCGAGCGACTCCGCTCCTTGGCTGAAGGAACGATCGAGCACGATCACCCGGTCACGCTCCGTCAGCGCCGGCAGCGTTTCGTCCGGTGACGGCCCCACGGTGAGCGGGAGCGCGAAGTAGTCGGTGTCCTCGCTGCGCGCGGCGGGCGACGCCGTCCCGCGTGCCGCCGTCGCGACCGCAGGGGTGTGCAGGACGGCGGGCGCGTCGCCGTCCGGGACCCGGTACTCGAGGACGAAGTCCGCTTCCGGTGCGAAGGCGCGGGCCACGAGCTCGACGGTGGCCCCCCCGTCGCGCAGGGACACCCTCGCCGGGGTGCCGGGGGTGACGAACTCTCGTGGCTCGCCGCGGGCATCGGCGACCGTGATCGTCAGCGAGAACTCGTCGATGGGCGTGGTGCGATCGCGCCCCAGCGAGAGGGGGTATCGGTAGCGCAGCCGGCGCCCCTCGATCGGCAGCGCCTCATCGTAGGCGAGGACCACGCGCCGGCGGAGCCGCGGCTCGATCGGGAATATCTTGAGGGAGAGCTCGCCGCCGCCGACCCACTCGAGCAGCGCCGGATCGCGCGGGCGCACCGTGTCGTCGACGATGCCGCGGAAGATCCGGGCGGCGCGCCCGCGCTCCACGAGCTCTCCCTCGACGAGCTCATCACCGACCCAGAGCGCGAGTCGCGACAGGCTGGCCCCCGGGGGCAAGGCGAACACGTAACGCCCCTCGAGGACCCGCGCCGTGTCGTTGGCGAGCTCCTCCTCCACCTCGGTGCGCGCCAAGCCGTCGCGGATCGTGGTGCGGACGTGGTGGGTGGCGAGCCGCACCCCCGCGACGACCTGCTCGGTGCCGGGGACGCGCGCGGTCACTCGCCCGAACCCCCGGGGCTCGGGCGACGCGTCGGGCCGGGCGCGCTCCTCGACGCGGACCCGCGGCACCGGCGCCGCGCGTCCGGCGAGGGTGGCGACGAGATCGGGCGGCTCCCCGGCGGTGAGGGCGACGGTCCTTCCAGGCTCCACCGTCGCCGGATCTTGCCCGTCGGTGACCAGCTCCGCCCGACCCCGGTGCATCGTGACGGTCGCCTCCCGGGCGCCGGTCGCGTGGACCGCGACCATGGCCGGCTCGGTCCCCGCGAGCTCCACCTGCGAGCCGGCGGTGACGAGCTCGAGCGCCGCTCCGCCGCTCGCCTGCTCGAGCGAGCAGCGCCCGCGCTCCACCACGATCGTGCGGGCGAGCGAGTCGGGCAGCAGCACCACCGCGTCCGGTCCCAGCGAGAGTGAGGTGCTCGCGTCGAGGCGGAGGGCGGCCCGAGCCGCGGGCGACGTCACCAGGCGGGCCGGCGGCGCCAGCGCCTCCCCGGCGGTGATCGAGCGACAGTCCCCGCCGTCGAGGCCGCAGCGCCGCAGCGCCTCGGGCGCTCCGCCACCCTGAACGTCCGCCACCCTCGCGGTCCATGGGGCCGCCGGTTCCGCCACCGGCTGGTCATGGCAGGCGGTGAGGGTAGCGATCAGGAACCAGAGGGGGACGGAGAGCCGGGCCACGGAGACTCGGACACCTCGTGGAGCCGAATGTTCGCGCGGGGGCCCGTGCGGGCCCGGAGGCCTGCGGCACGCCGCCTTTCCCGCTGCGCTCTTCTTGGCCCGGCCGCGAGCCGTTGGCGAAGATCCCGTCACCCGTCGAGGTAGAAGGTCTATGCTTCAGATCAACCCCACCCCCAGCGTCTTCAAGCCCCAACCCCCGCCGCTCTGGTTCGTCACCAACGGTGACAACACCGTCGGGCCGGTGAACACGTCGCTCCTGCTGCGTGGCGTCGAGCGGGGTCGCGTCCCCGTGACCTGCCACGTGCGGGCCTACCGGGGCAAATGGCGCCATCTGCTCGGCGTGCGGGAGATCTCGGCGATGTGGGGCAAGCCGACGAGCGAGCCGAGCGCGGAGCTGGTGGCCCACTGGTGCGGGAGCGTCGAGCAGGTGCGCGACGAGGAGGAGTTCGCGCACCGAGCGGCTTGGCTCGCGATGGCTGCGACTGGCGCGGAGAGCGCGATGTTCCACTACCGCGGACCGCGCTCGCTGGGGCTGGTCACGCGCGCGGTGCTCGGCACCGTCTCGCAGGAGCGGCACGGCTGCCTGCTCCCCGAGAACGACCTCGTGCTCCGCTGCGCGAGCCAGGGGCTCCCGGTCCAGGGTCCGCCCTACGGCCCCGTGGAGGACGAGCTCGCCAAGCGCTTCGCGTCCAGCCAGTGGGGCGTCGGCGCCGCGGTCATGGTCCCGTTCCATTCCGGGGGCCAGCTCACCGCCATGCTCGAGCTCTCCCGGCCGGGCCACGCCTTCCGCCTCGGCGATCTGCGCCGCGCCGAGCACATCGTGCGGCGCGCGCTCCTGGCTCGCCTAGAGTGAGCGCGGCCGCCCGCGGCCTCGGGGCCGCGCGGCGGGTCACGGCTCGGCGGTGAGTGCAGCGAGGCGCTCGCGGAGGGCGGGGATCGAGCCACGGAGCCCATCGAGCCCCGCCTCGAAGCCGTCGTAGCTCGGTGGGGTCGGGTCGGCCTGGGCCTCGGGGCGGATGAGGTTCGCGTGGGCGTCGATCGCGGCGAGCATGGTGGCCTCGGAGAACGGTCCGTCCAGGAGCTCCTGCGCCGCGGCGCGCCAGCCAGTGAGATCGGCCGCCAGGGCCTGCATCACGCGGTCGCATCCGGGCGCGCGCGCGAGGGCGCCCCAGTACGGGTAGGTGAGCGAGCAGTCCTCCTGCGGCTCGGTCCAGTGGGGGGCGGCGTGCTCGGGGTTGATCCAGAACGTCGACTCCACGTCCCACGGGATGAGCGTGAAGCGGTCGGGGGCCTCTTCGTAGAAGTAGTAGTTGTGGTTGCCGACGGAGGACCCGTCGGTCCAGAAGTACGTGATGCCGTCGTAGCTCGCGACGGCGTCCTCCACCGCCAGGAACCGCGCCAGCTGGTCGAGATCGACGAAGCCGGCGAGCGTGCTCCGGAGCTCGTCCGTGGGGGCAGCGGACATCGCCTCCGCGAACGCGAAGAAGGCGCTGACGTCGGCGATCTCCTCGTTGGTCCGGAGCTGTTCGGCGAGGTACGCCTCGCTCGTCTCGGTTGGCCAGGCCTCCTTGAAGAGGTTGCCGTCCGGGTTGTCGGGCCACCGATCGGCGGTGAAGCGCCCGTCCACCTGCTCCACCATGCCGAAGAGCCCCAGCGACTCGTCGTTGACGCGCAGCACCGCCCAGGCCGCCCGCGGCGCCACGATCCCCATGGCCCGGAACAGATCGTAGGCGAGCCGCTCCTTGATGCGCGAGTCGTCGAACCGGTTGGCGTTGAAATTGAGCCGTTTCAGACCGAAGAAGCGCTGCTCCTCGACGTACTCGTTGAACTTGACCTTCATGCTGAGCTTGCGGCACTCGCCCTCCCCCAGCGAATCGGCGCACTCGTAGAGGGAGCCGTAGCTGCCCTTGAAGCGCAGCCCCACGCGCCCGAGGCCGCGCCCGTCGAAACAGGCCTCGGCCTCGGCGTAGACCTCCTCCACGGCCGTCGCGCGCAGCGTGTCCCACGTTGCGGGCGGGAGGTAGAGGTCGAAGGTCGGCACGTGTGGGGCGTCGAAGAGCTCCGCGGCGTCGCGGTCGGCCAGTGTCGGATCGAGCTCACCGCACCGTCCCGTCGCGCTGCCCGCGTCGCCCCCGGATGAGCCCGCGGCGCCCCCAGCCCCGTAGGACCCGGCCTTGCCCCCGGCGCCCGCGGCTCCCGCGGCGCCGGCGGCTCCCGCGGTGTCCTCCGGACAGTCCGGCCCACCTGCTCCCGTCGTCGAGCCGTCGCAGGCCGTGGCGGCCAGTAGGGCCGGGAGCGTCAGGGTTACCAGGGGGAAGCGAAGCGATGCAGGCGTCATCATACGGGGGTGCTCCAGGGTAGCGCGCCGCGGCCCGGGTCCACCGGGCATCACCGCTCGATGGCTGAGTCCAAGGGTGGCGGCCGGGCGGTTCCGAGCGGGGTCATCGGCGCTGTTCTCTGGCAAGATGGGGGCGGCGTGGCGATTCGATCGAGCAAAATGTCCTTCGGGGCGCCCGTGCCGCGCGCGCCGCGGCTCGGGGCTCGCCGATTGCTCGATCGATTGGCGGTGCGCGACCCATGGAGACGATGTGACCCTGGTCGCCCCATTCCCCCGGGGTTGGGAGACAGCGCTGACGGCTGCCGAGGAGCGGTCCGTGGCGCCTGAAGCGCAGCGGCTGCAGCGGGCGATGCGCCAGCACCTCGGGTTGGTCTGGCGCCTGCTCCGGCGCCTCGGGCTCCCGGCCCAGGACGCCGACGAGGCGGCCCAGGACGTGTTCCTGGTGCTCTCTCGCCGCGGGGCGGACGTCCCCGTGCCGGCCGAGCGCGCGTTTCTGGTCGGGACTGCCCTGCGGATCGCCTCCGACCGGCGCCGTCAGCTGGCGAGCCGCGCCACCGTGGAGCTCACGGCGGATCCGGTGAGCCCCGAGCTGCCGCCCGACGAGCTGTTGGCGCTGCGCCGCGCGCGGGAGACGCTCGACGAGGCCCTCGAGGCCCTCAACCCCGAGCAGCGCGCGGTCTTCGTGCTGGTCGAGCTGGAGGGCTGGGCGGCGCCCGAGGTGGCCGCCGAGCTCGCCGTACCGCTCGGCACCGTGGCGTCCCGGCTCCGCAAGGCCCGTGAGGTCTTCGACGTGGCGGTACGGCGCCTGCACCGACGAGAACGGCGGAGGACTGGATGACGCACGACGACGCTTCGCGCGAGGTCCCCTCGCCCATCGTGCTCACCGCCGAGGAGGCCGCCTTCCGGCACGAGCTGCTCCAGGCCGCCGCCGAGCTCGATCACCCCGCCAGCGATCTGGCGGCGCGCATCGCCGCTCGCGCCCCGCGCGCGGAGCGGCCGGGCGGCAAGCTGCGGGGCCTGCCGACCGCGGGGTGGCTCGCGCTCGCCGCCGCCGTCGCCCTGCTCGGGGTCGGCGTCGGCGTCCTGCTCGGCCGCAACGGCACCGACGAGGACCTGCGAGCGGAGGTGGTGTCCGTGCAGCCCGAGCGGCTGGCGCACTCCGCTGCCCCGAGCGCCGTCACCACCGGCCCCGTTCCCTGCGCGCAGCGGTACCGCGCGCCAGGCGGCGCGCCGCTGATCGACGACTTCGAGGACGGCGACGGAATCGCGCTGCCGAGCGAGGGTCGGGATCGACACTGGTTCCTCTTCCACGATTTCGAGCCACCGGGGCAGCCCTCCCGGCGGCTCGTCCCCGAGCTGGTGCGTCGTCCGGGCAGCCACAGCCGACGGGCCCTGCACCTGACCGGCCCTGAGCTCAACGACTGGGGGGCGGTGCTCGAGCTCGCGTTCTCCCCGCACTACTGCTACGACGCCTCCGCCTACGGGGGGCTGGCGTTCTGGGCGCGCGGGCCCGGGAGGCTCGTGGTCGGGGTGCGCGAGAACCGCGTGGTCCCGACCGTGTGGGGCGGTTCCTGCACGGCGGACTGCTACAACTCTCACGCGCGGGTCATCAACCTCACTGCGCGCTGGGAGCACTATGCGATCCCGTGGTCCGCGATGCGCCAGCGCGGCTACGACCTGCCGCCGGTCGATCCGACGCGTCTGCACAGCCTTCAGGTCATGGTGCAGGCCGCCGACACACCGTTCGACTTCTGGCTCGACGACGTCACGTTCCTGTCCCATGAGGGCGGTGAATAGCGGGCCGACGGGCGAGAAAGGGTCGATCGATTCCGGTGGCTGTTCCCATCTTGCGGGGGTGCGTACCCGGGCGTCACCAGAGTCGGCATGGAGCCGGCTCGTCGCGCCCGGTCGCCGAGAGGAGCACTCCATGACGATCCAGCATCCCATTGTCACGCGTCACCGCCGAGGCCCTGGGCTGCTTGCCTTCACGGGCCTGGTCGGCGCCTCCCTGGTGAGCGCGGCCTGCGCCGGCGACGACGCCGTCGTGGCCACCACGCGAGCGCCCATCACCCTGCCCGCGGGGGGGACCCAGGTGGCCTTCGCCGCGGACGGCAAGCTGAGCGGTGGGATGGAGGGCTACGCCTGGGTCGCGGCGGGCGGCGCCGCGACGGTCGAGTCGCCGCATCCCTGCAACCGTGAGGGCTGCTTCCGCGAGGTCGATGGGAGTCTCTGCACTCGCGGCTCCTTGCCCGCGTTGACCTGCACGAGCCCAGGCTCCTGGGACTGCAATTACTCGGAAAACTGGGGCGTGATGGTGGGCTTCACCCCAGCGGCGGAGGGGGTCGCCTGGGGCAGCGCGGCGCCGCAGACGGTGGCCCTCCGCTTCGGCGGCGGTCTCGGCAATTACCGGCTCACCGCCCACGTGGCCGGCGACCCGCCAGCGAAGGCCTACTGCCTCGAGGGGTACGCCTCCGGCCTGCCCGTGGAGGCGAGCCGGCTGCGCTCCGAGTGCTGGTCGGGCGCGGGGGAGCCGCTGCCGAGCTTCGCCGTCATCGATAGCCTCGGCCTGCTGCTCACGTCCGCCAAGACGCCGGTACCGTTCGACTTCTGCGTCACCGACGTCACCCTCGATCTACCCTCGGAGCCCGGCCGCGTGCTCATTGGCGACCACGGCAAGCTCAGCGGCCCCCTGTCGGGCTACGCCTGGGTGGCGGGCTCCGCCTCGACGACGATCGAGAGCCCCCGCCCCTGCGACGCGAGCGGCTGCTTTCGCGGCACCGGCGGCAAGCTCTGCTCGAAGGGCACCATCCCACCCCTGTCGTGTACCAACCCGACGAGCTGTAACTGGTCGGAGAACTGGGGCGCCATGATCGGCGTGAACCCCACCGTGGAGCACGGGGCCTGGGGGGCCGCCGCGACCCAGGAGATCTCCTTCACGGTCCAGGGGGCCACCGGGCTCTGGCTGACGGCGCACGTCAGCGGCGACCCGTTGGAGCGGCAGTACTGCCTGACCGACTACCCCTCCGGCACGACGGTCACTCCCGGGATGCTGCGCGTCGATTGCTGGCGCGACGGCGGCGAGCCACTCACGAGCTTCGCTACGGTCGATTCGTTCGCGCTGCGCGTCCCCTCGCGTCAGACCGAGGTGGCCTTTGACTACTGCATCACGGGCATCTTTGCGGGTTGACCGCGCTCGCCGCCCGCCGGCTCGCGCCTGCGTACGACCACGCTGCACCATCCGCCGACCCGGAGCAGGGCGAGGAGAGGCATCCGGAAGCCTCCCAGTGGGCTGCGCCACGCGAGAGGATCGATCGGCGGCGCTGCCGACCGCCTCTCTCACCCCTGGGGGCAGCTAGTCCTCGAACCATCGATAGGCCAGGGGTCGGCCGCTTCGAACGAACTGAGCGGGGATCGCCAAGAGCGACTGGACGACCGTCTTGAACCCCCTGCGCGGCCCGCGGGAGCCCTCCCAAAAGTGGCGTTCTCGCCGGCGTGGCGTGACGGGCATGCGTAGCGCGAACCACGCCTTCAGCGCTCCCGCGAGCGACGCCATGACCACCGCGAAACTCGCACGAGCGGTCGGTCCCGGGGCGCCCCGCGTCAGTACACCTCGACGTGTCGGAGGCACATGTCGAAGGGCCTGTCGATGCCGGCTTCCACCACCATGATGGAGATGCTGTGGATGGCCTCGCCCTGATACGGATCGCCCAGGCCGTCCCAGCAGGTCGTGTTGAACGCGGACCACGGCACCAGCCCGTCCGAGTAGTCCTCGAGGCGAGCGCACCATTGCAGGGAGTCCGCGATGAGGTAGACGCGATCGGCCCCGAGGGCGTCGAGCCGGATGCCGGTCCCGGTGAGCGTCACTGGCTCGTTGGGATTCGGGGGAAGCCGGGCCTGATTCAGGCCGAAGCCCAGCGCTGCATAGCTGTCGAACGTCGCTGTCCCTTCAAGCTGTCCGCTGGCACAGAGGACGGGTCCCGCGTTCGTGAAGCAGGGCGCCGAGCCGTCCTCGTTGCAGAGCGGCTCGATGGTTCCGCCCCCCACGAAGGCGTACACGTACCCGTGCCACGTCCCGTCGTCCCAGTAGCCGTTGTACGCGAACGAGGCGGCGCCATCCGGGCAGTCCCACGCGAGAGCGTCACCGCAGACGCAGCCGCCGGCGGCGTAGGGGCAGAAGGTGTCGATCCCCGTGACGTCGAACACCGCTTCGCAGGCGGCGCCGTTCGCGGGCCTGCTTCCCGGGCAGGACCAGTGCCAGGCGCCGGGCCCGCAGTCGCAGCCGCCCCAGCTCCCGGTCGTGTTGCAGGTGTCGGTGCCCAAGCAGGCCCCGTCCCCGAGGCAGGGCCGCACCACGTCCGCGACGCAGGTCGTCACCTGTTCCAGCCCGCCAACACGCACGTCGTCCAGACAGAAGTCGAACGGGATTTCCTCTCCCAGGTCACCGCTGACGAGAACGATCAGGCTCTCGAGCGGCTCGCCGAGGTAGGGATCGTGCGCGCCCTCTGGCCAGCACTCGGTGACGAAGTCGCTCCAGGGGATGAACGTGAGCTCGTCGAAGACGGTAACGTTGGTGCACCAGCGGACGCTCGGATCGTCGGCCGAGCCCGGCCCCTGGATCTGCACGCGCAAGGGTGAACCGCCAGGGTTGCTCAGGTTCACGAACAGGCCCTCTCCCTCGGCGGCCCAGGTTTCGCGATCCCCGGTCCAGGGCACCTCGGCGAAGTTGAAGCCCAGAAACGCGCCGCTCCCGTAGTCCGCTGCCACAGTGCCGCTGGCACACAGGGGGTCACCCGTCTCGAGCTCCGCGAAGTCGGTCGGAACCACGGTGGAGGTGAGCCCCTCCTCAGCGTTGTCGAACGCGCCGGTGTAGGCGCAGCCGGAGAGCGGGCCCGCGACGACCCAACCCCTGTCAAGCACTCTGAGCTCTCGCGTCATCACGGTGGGGACGGCACCACCCTCGCCCCCAGTCCCACCGGTCGTCGTCCCGCCGCCCGTGGTGCCGCCGCCGCCCGTGGTGCCGCCACCGGTCGTCGTCCCACCGCCCGTGGTGCCGCCACCGCCCGTGGTGCCGCCACCGGTCGTCGTCCCACCGCCCGTGGTGCCGCCACCGC